>NZ_CP113864.1:347500-1080000 GCF_026914285.1 Caldicellulosiruptor naganoensis | reverse complement strand
AACCTTCAACCAAAGTATATTTTCTACCACTTATTTCATAAAATTCATCAAATACTTTAGGGATGACCTCATAAGCTTTGTCCATCGCCTTGCTAAGTTGATATTTGTTATTTATAAGGTCAGGTTCATTCATGTATGGACCAATTGTCACAGGATTTTCAGGGTCTGTTGCAACAATCCTGGGTGGTGGAGTTTTCCCTACAAACTCTTGAACATCTTCTTTGTTCTTAAAATAACTTACAACTCTTTTTTGATGATTTGTGAAAAATCCATCATACGCAACAATCACAGGCAAATTAACCTCAGGGTGTTCGCTAATCTTTACTGCCATGATATTCATGTCATAAACTCTTTGAGGGTCTTTTGCCAGCAAGATTATCCACCCGGTATTTAATGTAAACATCAAGTCGCTATGATCACCTTTTATATCTAAAGGTCCGGAAATTGACCTTGTGACTAAATTCAAAACCATTGGAAATCTTGTACCAGATTGAACAGGCAGCTGCTCTAATGCATACATAAGACCATTGGCACTTGTTGCATTAAAAACTCTTCCACCACCTAAACTTGCACCGTAGCAAATTCCTGCTGCCCCATGCTCGCCATCTGCTGCAATAAGCAAGATATCATGCTGACCATCTGCTCTCATCTGGTCAAGTTCTTCTGCAATTTGGGTTGATGGCGTTATAGGGTAATATCCCATGATATGATAATTTATTTGCGATGCGGCCAAAGCCGCCATTTCATTTCTGCTTTCAAAAATTGTTTCTTGAGGTTTTATCATGAATTTTCACCATCCTTATACCATCTCTCATATATATCAAAATCATGTTTGGCAGAGATTTTCTCAATGTCATGTTCTCTTTCAATTCCCTCAACAAGTGCTCCACTTGGACAGACATCCACACATCTCAAACATCCTTTGCAATATCTATAGTCTGGTCCTAAGTTGAACATTTTAGTTTTACCGTTTTCTGGAAATCTATCCCACACAAAGACATAATCAGGACATGTTGTTTCACAAAGACCACAATGGATACACTTTTCTTTTATAAAGATAGGAATTTTGCCTACTCTACTTGTAATGTTGTTTTTTGTAATGGTATTTGCATATTCAATAATAGTTCCACCAATTGGAGCGTTTTTATAGCCTATTGGACGTCTCTCTTCTTGATATTCCACATAAGGATATTTTCCATCATATTCAAAATATTTAGATTTTACTTCATTATAACCTGCTTCAAGTCCAGCAAGATTTGATGGTATTGTTTGAGGATATTTTTTCTCAAAAGCCTCTTTGACCAACTCCTTTACGCTGTCTAAACTTATAAATCCAAGCATTTTTACTATTGCACCCAGCATTACCATATTAATTCTTGTCTTTTGTTCAAGAGCTATTTTAATGGCATCAATAACTGCAACAGTGCCGCTTGCAAGTTTTAAAAAGTCACGAGCTGCATACACATCTTTACTTGTATTCAGAATGACTATACCGTCTTTTTGAAGCCCTTGAGTGACAGGATTTGTATTTACCATATTTTCATGAAATATAGCCACCAAATGAGGTTTTACAACTGGCGAATTGATTCTTATTTGCTTTTCCTTTGGCGCAAATCTAATATATGATTTTACAGGTGTGCCTTTTTTCTCAGAACCATAGCTCGCAAAATTTAGAGCATTAAGACCACTTCCAACAACTCCTGCCTCAGCTAAGATTTTACCCGCAACATTAGCCCCAAGTCCGCCGATACTTTCAAGTCGAATTTCGTAGTATCCAAGTTCGTTTGTGGTTGGTAGCATTGTTCATCTCCTCAATTAAATATTTGTTTATTAATTTTTACTCTGTTTAAAATATGAATTAACATGTTTTAAAATTTCATCTCTATTATTTTTCTCAGGATTGCGAAGAATATATTCATATATTATCTGTAATACGTTTCCTAATTCTTTGCCTTTTAACCCGAGCTTCAATAAATCATCGCCTTTTATCTTAACATCTTTTTTGCTAACAAGCTTATTTTGAGCCTTTAAAGTACTAAACAGTTCCATCATTGCTTTATCTTTCTTTAAAATTGAAAGTGTAGAAATTATTCCTTCTGGCATCTTCTCTTCCTCAAAATATACTTTTTTTACGAGGTACTCTGTTGCATATTCAAAATTTAGATAGTTACATAGCTTTGTTGCAAGAGTGATATTTTTTTTATCAAATCTGAGATCTCTCATTATATCTTCCACCTTTTTTGAATCTCGGAAACAAGCAAAAAATGCTGGAATTTTGAACTCAGAAGGAATCAAATCAAACTCTGTTGAATGCAGAAAGCTGTATATTTTTATATATTCTGGAATCACAGTCTCTCCAACACCACTTTCATAAAGCAGTTTTATACCATATAAAGAGTTTTTGCTGCTGAGAATCTTAGAAAGTTCAGCATTTATTCTCTCCTTAGAGATCTTTTTCAAAAGGTCTTTTAAGAGCACAACACCCTCAAATGTCTTCTTATCTACGCTAAAATTAAGCTGAGTTGCAAACCTTATACACCTCAGAATTCGAAGAGCATCTTCAAAAAATCTCTCGTGAGGATTTCCAACACAGCGAACAATTTTATTTTTCAAATCATCAAGTCCGTTGAAATAATCAATAAGGCCCTCATCTGGGTGATATGCCAGGGCGTTTATCGTAAAATCCCTTCTCTTTAGATCCTCATAAAGACTGTTTGTAAACTCCACTGTAGGCCATCTGTGATTTTGATATTCTTTTTCTATTCTAAAAGTTGTAACCTCAATCTTCACATTGTTTATTATGACTGTTACTGTTCCATGTTTTATCCCAGTTGGAATTGTCTTTTCAAAAAGTCTCATCACATCTTCTGGCTTTGCATCTGTTGCAATATCAAAATCCTGTGGAGTGATACCAAGCAAATAGTCTCTTAGGCATCCTCCCACTAAGTATGCTTTGAAATTGTGCTGATTTAGCCTTTTTATCACTTGCATTGGTTCATCCTTTAGCTTTATCATAAAATCACCCTTTTTTTTCGTTATTGTCATTGTCAATAAAATATCATACAATTTGATTATATGCAAAAACTATAGCCTGTTTCCAAATTTAATTGAAAGCCAAAAACTCTATCAAAAAGGAGATGACATAAAATGTTTGACTATCATATTCATTCAAACTTCTCATCCGACTCAAATATGAGCATGGAAGTTGCTATCAATAAAGCTTTAGAGCTTGGCCTCGATGAGATAGCTTTTACTGACCACATGGACCTTTTATATCCACCAGTTTCATATCCTATTTGGGATATAGATTACGAAGAATACATGAGAGAATTTTATTCTGTTAAGGAAAAATACAAAGGAAAAATTAAGATCAAATTAGGTGCTGAAGTTGGTTTGCAACCACATTCTATAGAAAAAAGTTTGGAGATCTTAAATAGCTATCAGTTTGATTTCATTATTGCATCAACCCATGTTGTAGATTTTCAAGACTTGGCAGATAGCGTTTTTTATATAGGCAAAACCAAAGAACAGGCTTTTTTGAGATATTTTGAAGAAACATTAAACCTCATAAAAATGTTCGATAAGTTTTGTGTCTATGGTCATCTTGACATTGTAAAGCGATATGGAAATTATGAAAATAAAGAATTGGACAGAAAAGAATATTGGGATCTTATAGACGAGATTTTAAAATTACTCATACAAAAGGGAAAAGGAATTGAAGTAAACACTTCAGGTTATAGATATGGCCTTCAGACGCCTCATCCTGAACCCAAGATCTTGAAAAGGTATTATGAGCTGGGTGGAGAAATTGTCACAATTGGGTCTGATGCTCATTCTCCAGATTTTATCGCTTACATGTTTAAACCAACCATTGAAATGCTAAAAGACATTGGCTTCAAATATTTGGCAAAATTTGAAAACTTAGAACCAGTATTTATAAAAATATAGGCCCTCATATGAGGGCTTTTTCTATTATACCACCGCCAACCACAATATCATTATTATAGAACACAACAGACTGGCCAGGTGTTATTGCACGCTGTTTTTCATAAAACTTAACAAGTACTTTATCATCTTCTATAGGTATAATTCTTGCTTTTGCCTCTTTAGCAGTATATCTTATCTTTGCTGTAACTTCTATTTCAGATTCTAATTTGTCAAATGGGATAAAATTCAAATCAGTTGCAATAAGTGCATCTGCAAATATCTTATCTTCATCCCCCAAAACAACCTTGTTTTCTTCTGGCTTTATAGCAACTACATACATTCTCTTGCCAGTTGAAATACCAAGTCCCTTTCTTTGTCCAATAGTGTAATTGTAATAAGCCTTGCTTTTTCCAAGGATGTTTCCTTCTGTGTCTACGTACACACCCTCTTCTTTAATCCCTGTTTCTTTTTCAATAAACTTGCCATAGTTATTGTCAGGAATAAAGCAAATTTCCTGGGAGTCAGGTTTTTTTGCAACAGGGAGCTTAAATTTTTCTGCAAGTTTGCGAACCTCATCCTTTGAAAATTTTCCCAAAGGGAAAAGAGTTTTAGATAATATCTCTTGCGTCATGTTATATAACACATATGTCTGGTCTTTTTCTTTTGCTTTAGACCTCTTCAAAAGGTATCTGTTTAAACTGCCGTCATATTCTATAACTGCATAATGACCAGTGGCAATATAGTCCATACCAATAGCAATCGCTTTTTTTAAAAAAAGTTCAAATTTAATCTTTCTATTACACATTATACAAGGGTTTGGAGTTCTACCTTTTATATATTCATCAATGAAATAATCAATTACTGTTTTCTTAAAATCATCTTTCATATTGAACACATAGTATGGAATATCAAGTATATTAGCGACTCTGCGAGCATCCTCCACTGCATAGAGCGAACAACAACTCTTTCCTGTAATTAGTTCCTCTCCACACTCGTTTTGCCAAATCTGCATAGTAGCACCGTATACCTCATATCCTTCTTCCTTTAAGATTGCGGCAGCAACAGAAGAGTCAACACCTCCACTCATTGCAACAAGGACTTTTTTCTTCAAAAAATCTCACCCTTTTATTTCAATTTAGTTTTGTGTTTGCTGCTTCTGCTTGCTCAAATAATCCTCTATTGCAGCCTTTATTGCCTCTTCAGCCAAAACAGAACAGTGAAGTTTATTTGGCGGAAGACCATCTAACGCTTCTGCTACAGCCTTGTTTGTAATTTGCAATGCTTCTTCAATAGTCTTTCCTTTTACCATTTCTGTTGCCATTGAACTTGTTGCAACAGCAGCACCACACCCAAATGTTTTAAACTTTGCATCAACTATAATACCATTTTCTATCTTAAGATACATCTTCATTATATCCCCACATTTTGGATTACCTACTTGAGCAACACCATTCGCATCCTCAATCTCACCAACATTTCGAGGATTCATAAAATGATCCAAAACCTTCTCACTATACATCTTTAATTACCCCCTTTTTTACCTTTTCATAAAGTGGACTCATTTCTCTGAGCCTCGACACAATTTCTGGCAGGACTTCTAAAAGATAATCTATATCTTCTTCTGTATTATCCTCACCTAAGGTTATTCTCAACGAACCATGCGCTACCTCATGCTCAAGCCCTATTGCCAACAGCACATGTGATGGGTCTAAAGACCCTGATGTGCAAGCAGAACCGCTTGATGCTGCAATCCCTTTCATGTCAAGCATCAAAAGCAAACTCTCTCCTTCAATAAACTCAAATGAGAAATTAGCATTGCTCGGAAGCCTGTTATATCTATCACCATTTAAACGAACATAATCAATCTTGCTCAGAACCCCGTCAATGAGCTTATCCCTCAGCTTTTGAAGCCTGCTTGCATACTCTGTAAGATTTGCAGTTGCAAGCTCAATCGCCTTGCCAAGCCCAACAATTCCAGCAACATTCTCTGTTCCTGCACGTCTGTTTCTTTCCTGTGCTCCTCCATGCGAAAATGGGTGAATTTTTGTCCCTTTTTTGATATAAAGAGCTCCAACTCCTTTTGGTCCATAGAATTTGTGAGCAGAAAGTGATAGTAAATCAACATCTAAATCTTTAACATCAACAGGAATTTGACCAATTGCTTGAACAGCATCTGTATGAACAATTATTCCTCTTTCTTTTGCTATTCTTGCTATCTCTTTAACTGGCTGAATTGTACCAATTTCATTGTTTGCGAGCATTACAGAAATCAATATAGTATCATCTCTTATTGCTTCTTTGACTTTTTGAGGATCCACAATACCATTTGGCTCAACAGGAACATATGTCACTTCAAACCCTAAACCCTCAAGATATTTTAGTGGGTGCAAAACTGCATGGTGCTCAATGGTTGTTGTTATAATATGCTTACCTTTATCTCTATTTGCAAAGGCTACACCCTTTAATGCCCAGTTATCTGACTCTGTTCCTCCAGAGGTGAAAAATATCTCTTGCACCTCTGCATTTAAAGCCTTAGCAACCCTTTCTCTTGCAAGCTCAATTACCTTCTTTGCTTCTCTGCCAAGTTTGTAGATGGTTGATGGATTGCCATATTGTTCTGTGAGATATGGCATCATCTCCTCTAAGACTTCTTTTTTTAGCGGGGTTGTTGCCGCATGGTCAAAATAGATAATTTTTTCCTGCATTTATATCATCTCCTATTATTTTTATCTTTATAGTGGGTTTTCTATGTCTATTATACCCTCTTTTTTAAATATAAAACATATAAGACTCATTTGCTGTCATCTTTTTATAATCATCAACCAAGTCTTGCAACGTTATTGAGTCTACAACATTTTCAATTGCTTCTTTTACCTTCTCCCAAACCTTTTTAGTAACACAAAAGTCTTTTCGTGGACAATCAACCTTCTGAGTATCATCAATGCATTCAGAAGGAGCGAGTGAACCTTCCAATGCCCTTAAAATATCTCCAATTGTGATTTTAGAAGGCTCCTGAGATAACATTGAGCACCTCTTATACTTTTCACAAGCCCGGCTTTTTTTAAAGTTGCAATTAGCTGCTCTAAATAATGTTCCGAGATTTCTTGACGTTCGGCAATGCTCTTGAGTGAAACAAGTCCTTCATCATAATGTAGTGCTAAATCAAACATTGCCCTTACTCCATATCTTCCTTTTGTCGACAACCTAAACATTTTTATCTCTCCAATTCCGACTTGTATACTCGGTTTTATATTATAATAACACTCTCAAGTTAGTTTTGTCAAGAATATAAAAAGTTGTCCCTTGTATAGTTGCAAAGACGTTTGTCATACCAAAATGACGTACAAACAAGTATTTCATTCATATGCCTATTTGCTTTTTTGTGCTATTACTAAAAACATAACCTCATTGTCAATCCAATATTTAGGCTTTAAGCTTGCTTCTTCTATCCATTTGATGATAACAAACAACTCGGGAAGAAAGTGTCTCTTTACTGGTTCAGGTAGGTTTTTGTGGAGATTGTTAATTTCTTGTCGTGATTGTGAGTGGCATATGACAAGTTTACCGTTTTCCTTCAACATTGTAGAAAGTTTTTGCACAGTTTTCTTTTTATCCTCAAAATGAGGAAAGACCGAGTAGCATATTATAGCGTCGAAGTATTCTTCAAACTCAAGATCCATAACATCACAGTGTAGAAATCTAACGTTCTTTTTGCCTTTGTACTTTTCCCTTGCTTTTTCAATCATCCTTTCAGAAATATCAACTCCAATAACTTCTCCTTCCTCTCCCACAAAGTTCAAGATATACTCAACCAAGACACCTGTGCCAGTACCAACATCCAAAACCTTCTCACCTTTTTCTTGACTTTGTCAGTTTGAAACTCAAAAAGCTTGGGGGGACTGGGATTGACAAAATATGGACCTCAATTTTGTCACTACATCATTTCCTTATACCAATAAATTCTAAGCCTTCCTCATATGTAATGAAATTTTTTGGCCCCTTTATCTTCATCACATTCAGTATATCTCCAGCTCCTCCTTCTGTCCTTTGCTTTATCAAATATCTCTTCCCTTTTATCTCTATTTCAATAAAATTCATTGAATCTATTGCTTTCATTATCCCTTCACTACTTATTCCTTTACCTTTTTTCCTCAAAATATATTCCAATGTCCTCTGTAATAAAAATGCCAAAAAACATATCACAAAATGTCCTTTTATTCTGCTTTCTGTAAAGTGATATATCGGTCGTACTTCTAAACAGCTTTTCATTACTCTGAAAGACTGTTCTATCTTCCATAAATCGTGATATGCTCCTAAAACTTCTTCTACATCCATATCCTTTTTGCTCGTTTGTATTGCATAGTAACCGTCAAACTTCTCATCTCGTTTTATCGCTTCCTCATCCAATACATATTCTTCTGACTTTGATTTCTTCTTCAAATATTTCCTCGCACCTTTTTTCTCTGAGGCTGTTATACTTCCTTTGTTCTCTAAAAGCTCTTTGGCTTTTGATACCAATCTCTCTCTGTCTTCTTTGTCTTTCTTAGCTCTCTTGCTTGAATAGGTTATTATCAGTCTCTCTTCTATTTTAAACTCTTTACACTCTTCATCCTTGATAACATTTGTTCTTTCCAATACCTTATATTTGAATTCATCTCCATAAATTTCTTCAGCATTCAAACAACTTTTTCCATCAAGCCTTTTATATCCTTCTTGCTTAAATACTTCATCTAAAATTTCTTTACTTGCATTCTTTAATCTGCTTGCTACTATATAATCGTATCCCGCTTCTTTTATCATCTTTAAATTTAATCTGCTGTTGAGCCCTTTGTCTGCTACTATCACTATCTTATCTATACTAAATTTTTCTTTCAGTTTCCTCAGTATCTTTACCATTGTTTTGCTATCTATTGTATTGCCAGGAAAAAGTTCATAACCTATCGGCCTGCCTTCTTTGTCTACCAAAAGCCCTAACACAACCTGTACTTCATTTATCTTGTTGTCTTTGCTAAAACCAAAATTTTTAAGTTCATCGGCTCTACAACTCTCAAAGTATATTGTCGTCACGTCATAAAAAACTACATCAACTACCATCTTAAATAAATCCCTATTTTTCTGATACAGATACGTCTCTAAATCTTCTTTTATACTGTCAAGAAAATCTAAACACCTGTACAACTGATTTAAATCTATATCCTCTTCAAATCCAAAATATTTATTTCTCTGATGATAAGTTCTTAGTTTGCTCATAGGTTCTATCAATCTCTGTATGGTCATTAAAAAACTTACTTTGTCTACATCAAATTTTATCTTTCTCCCTTTTGTTGCTCTCTCTTTTAAAAACTTATCTATTTCAAGTTCTTCCCATAACTTTCTGAATACAATGTATCCCCAATTTTTTATAACTGCATCCGATACATCCTCTTCAGATTCAATAGTAACAGCTTTTGTATTTCCAGTAGTTGTTTTTTCAACAATGTCGGATAGTTTTCTTACAATGTTTTTAAAAGCAGGATCACTTTTGAGAAGATCAAGTCTACCAAAATTAAATAACACTCTTTGTTTTACCTTGCCATTTTCACGATAGTTTTCGACTAATCTAACATACTGGTAACCGCCAGCATTAGTTATTTTGACAAACATATGGTAACTCCTCAAAGGTATTTTGAGTAATTGTACCACAAAATATTCAAAATGTCAAGTATTTATAGCATATTTCAGACTATAATTTGCCACTACAATTTTTAAAATTTTTTATTTTTCTATTCTCAAAACCCGCATAAATTAAGACTTTGTTATTTTTTGTTAGCTCAAAAACTCCTCCTAACTGACAAAGTCAAGAAGACACCTGTGCCAGTACCAACATCCAAAACCTTCTCACCTTTTTTAAGTGAGATTAATTGCATAATCTGGTTAATCTTTTGAGGGTCATGCCACACAATTTCATCCCATTTGTCTGCCAACAAGTTGAAATACTCTCTTGTGTCCATAAAAAGTGCACTCCTTTTTAAGATCTTATCCTGCTTTTTTATTTTTCAGCCCTTTTAGCTATTCCATAACGCTCAAGTGCCAACATTAAAAGTGGAATCACAATCAACTGAATTGCAATCCCTGGCAGACCTTTCGTAATACTCCCAGCAATAAATATAATAGGACCTGGCAGTTTTGCGGCAAAGAATGTTACCAAAAACCATACAACTATTCCTGCTACAACCCGCCCGAAAATCATACTTAAAATCAAAGTTACATATATGTTTAGTTTAAGCTTTCTGGAATATCATTGGAATTATAATCCCTAATGCGATAAAAAATCCACTTAAAGCAACTTGCCTTGTTTTAGTTGCCATTTTTATATTCCTTACTAAACTGAGTTTTTAAGTTTACAATAAAAATAAAAACCCACGAAGGGAATACTTCCCTTCGTGGGTTTGTTGCTTTATTTAGCTATATTTTTGATTATGCCTACTTCTAAATTTTTCCTTCCACCTTCGTGGTGGAATTAATTTTTTGATTATGATTTTAACACAAACTTGCTGCTTTGTAAATGACAATGCAAAAATTTAACTCGAATAGACATAAAGATATTTTCCACAGTTAAAATATATTTGAAGACAACGCAAAAGAATAAGTTATAGAAAGGAAAAGAAACCGTCTGCTTATTTTTTAACATAATGGAAAATAGTAAAAAGTTTTACAGCAGCAGTTCAAGAAAACTGAAAGAATGGAATGTTATGTTACCGTTGTAAAATATCTAAGTGGGTATGAAGTTTGCTATCTTTTGCTTTTCTAAAAGTACCAATCAACTGCCATTTGTAACTAATTTGCCTCGGCAGTATAAAGTTTTGATAACCTTTGTTACCGTTCTTTAAGGCTTACATACTTTACATGGTATATAACCAGCTTTTATAGCTTCTTTACGTGATTGGAAGTACACCCGATTGTAAGGTGAGATCTTCTGAGCCCATTTACACCATGGGTAATGAAATTTCTTTGAATTTGTGTTGCCTACATACTGTTGTGATTTAGTAGTGGTTGTTTGAAATAACTCTTGATAATACCAAAGTCCCTTACCTTTTTGTTGTGCCTCACGTTGAAATTTCAGGAAGTACTCAGTATATTTCACATCAGGTGGATAAGTAGCAACCTGAGCATACCCCTCAAGTACAAGAATGGCATTAAAAAGTTTTTGCCGGATTTCACTTTCATTTATTTGTGCGGGAGGACTTAACCAAATGTATCGCAATAATCTACCGTACTTATCTCTTTCGCTTATATCTTTTTCAAGATAAACGTACTTATTAGACAGACTTTCTTCAGTAAAGAGTGAAGCTTGAACACCGTAGGGTTCAAGCCTATCAGTACTTTCAGGAGCATTGACACCTATAAATCTTACTTTTTCTTCTTTGCCGCTTGGTAACCTAACCACTATTGTATCTCCGTCTATCACTTTTGTTACAAAAACTTTTGTAAAGTTTATAGGAAAAGGTTGAACGGGTTTACCACTTTCTTTTTTATATGTAGCCGTTGGAACAGTAGTATTGGCCAGTTGCTTGGTTCGATGAGATTCTGAGAAGGTATTTTCATTATAGACTGCTTTTGTAACTGGAGATTGAAGGCTAGAAAATAAGGCGCTTGTTTTTACGTTTGTATTTGGACTATTTACAGTTTGAGGCTGAGAATTAATTAACACCGACAAACTAACGAATAGAGCAAGAAAAGAGACAACAAATGTCTTTATTGTCTTAGCAAGATACTTGTTTATACGTGCATATTCTGAAAACTCAGACAACGATTGAATAACATAACCTAAAGCAAGAAGGAATATTCCAAAGGGTAAGTATCCAAACAAGAAGAAGAAACAAAGAAGGTAATAAATAGTTAATAAAACCTTTTTAACAGGAGTTAATTGTTTGGGATGAGGTAACAAATTATAAACCAGCCGAAGAACTTTCCGCATTTCATATCACCAAGAAACATAACTTTCCCAAGTTAATATCTCTTTTGCACTTAATTGTTTAATCGAAGTTCGACAGTATTTAATATACTACCAGATTCTACAAGTTTTGCTTATCAATCTGGGTAAAAACAATTGCATTTCATATATGGTGTTTTCAATAGATAATTATATAATGATTTTTTTTTATCCTCCACTGGAGTCACACCTCTTTATTTGAGAAAATACGCTAATATGTTTGTCTTATTTTAGTCTCTTGGGTTCTCCAGAAAATATTTTAAAACGCTTTTATCTATTAAGACATAATTTTGGAGTGTTAATCCTCTACTTTCGATATCTTGCCTCTCGCTTGCATGAGTCACATCATCCTTATACCCATATGCAAGAATATCTGTAATTTTGATAGCGTCGAGATATGCTTATCAGGGTGTGAAAAGTTTATCACGATAAAAATCCCAATGATAAAGTTAATAGTTTTTATATGGGATAAGTTGTAGCACCATGAGGGAATTTCAAAAATTTTTATTTTAACAACAAAGAAATGGTAATTTCCGTTTTCATAATATCGCTCGAACTTTATAAAAGAACTTATCAAACAAAGATAACTGAAAGGCTTTATGATAAAATATTGAGCCATTCCACAAAGATGTTAGTAAAAAGCCAATTTGTCACGTGATAAAGGTATTCTAATTGACAGAACTTTAAAATAGTGCTTATTGCTGAGTGCACAAATAAACATAGGTATATAACTTTCGTCTTTATACCCAGGTCCATCGCTTAAACCTTTTTCACATATGTTCTTTACATCACTGTATTTCAGCAAGCTAAAAACCAAAGAAAATATAAAAAGGTCTTTTTAGATTCTCATATACTATCAGACTTCTCTTGACTTTGTCAGTTAAGAGGTGTTTTTGAGCTAACAAAAAATAACAAAGTCTTAATTTATGCGGGTTTCAAGAAGAGAAAAATAAAAAATTTTAAAAAATGTAGGGACAAATTTTAGCTTAATATATACTGAATTTGCTTGACTTTTTAAATATTTTGTGGTACAATATAACAAACTATCTTCAAGGAGTTGCCATATGTTTGTCAAAATTACTAATGCTGGCGGTTATCAGTATGTTAGGTTAGTCGAAAATTACCGTGAAAATGGTAAAGTAAAGCAAAGAGTACTATTTAACTTTGGTAGACTTGATATTCTCAAAGATGACCCCGCTTTTAAAAACATTGTAAAAAAACTATCTGATATTGTCGCTGAAACAACTACTGAGAATGCAAAAGCTGTTACTATTGAATCTGAAGAAGATATTTCGGATGCAGTTGTAAAAAACTGGGGATACATTGTATACAGAAAGTTATGGCAGGAGCTTGAAATTGATAAGTTTTTAAAAGGGAAAGCAGCAAAAGAGAGAAAGATAAAATTTGATGTAGACAAAGTAAGTTTTTTAATGACCATACAGAGATTGATAGAGCCAATGAGCAAACTAAGAACTTATCATCAGAGAAGCAAATATTTTGGATTTGAAGAGGATATAGATTTGAATCAATTGTACAGGTGTTTAGATTTTCTTGACAGTGTAAAAGAAGATTTAGAGACATACCTGTATCAGAGAAATAAAGACTTATTTAAGATGGTAGTTGATGTAGTGTTTTATGATGTGACGACAATATACTTTGAGAGTTGTAGAGCGGATGAACTTAAAAATTTTGGGTTTAGCAAAGACAACAAGGTAAATGAAGTGCAAGTTGTATTAGGGCTTTTGGTGGACAAAGAAGGCAGACCGATAGGGTATGAACTTTTTCCTGGTAATACGATAGATAGCAAGACGATGGTAAAGATACTGAGGAAGCTGAAGGAAAAATTTAGTATAGATAAGATAATAATAGTAGCAGACAAAGGGCTTAACAGCAGAATAAATTTAAAGATGATAAAAGAAGCTGGGTACGACTATATAGTAGCAAGCAGATTAAAGAATGCAAGTAAAGAAATTTTAGATGAAGTTTTTAATGAAGAAGGATATAAAAGACTTGATGGCAAAAGATGTTTGAATGCTGAAGAAATTTATGGTGATGAATTCAAATATAAGGTATTGGAAAGAACAAATATTGTCAAGGATGAAGAGGGTAAAGAGTTCAAAATAGAAGAGAATTTGATAATAACGTATTCAAGCAAGAGAGCCAAGAAAGACAAAGAAGACAGAGAGAGATTGGTAAGAAAAGCCAAAGAGCTTTTAGAGAACAAAGGAAGCATAACAGCCTTAGAAAAGAAAGGTGCAAGGAAATATTTGAAGAAGAAATCAAAATCAGAAGAATATGTATTGGATGAGGAAACGATAAAACGAGATGAGAAATTTGACGGTTATTATGCAATTCAAACGAGCAAAAAGGATATGGATGTAGAAGAGGTTTTAGGAGCATATCACGATTTATGGAAGATAGAACAGTCATTCAGAGTAATGAAAAGCTGTTTAGAAGTGCGACCGATATATCACTTTACAGAAAGCAGAATAAAAGGACATTTTGTGATATGTTTTTTGGCATTTTTACTGCAAAGGACATTGGAATATATTTTGAGGAGAAAAGGTAAAGGAATAAGTAGTGAAAGGATAATGGAAGCAATATATTCAATGAACTTTTTTGAAATAGAGATAAAAGGGAAGAAATATTTGATAAAGCAAAGAATTGAGGGAGGAGCTGGAGATATACTGAATGTAATGAAGATAAAGGGTCCAAAAAACTTCATGACATATGAGGAAGGCTTAGAATTTATTGGTATTAGCAAATGATGTAGTGACAAAATTGAGGTCCATATTTTGTCAATCCCAGTCCTCCCAAGCTTTTTGAGCTTCAAACTGACAAAGTCAAGAAAATAGTGCTTATTGCTGAGTGCACAAATAAACATAGGTATATAACTTTCGTCTTTATACCCAGGTCCATCGCTTAAACCTTTTTCACATATGTTCTTTACATCACTGTATTTCAGCAAGCTAAAAACCAAAGAAAATATAAAAAGGTCTTTTTAGATTCTCATATACTATCAGACTTCTCTATTGAAAAGGATCTTAAAAAATGGGATAATATGTTATGTAATGAAAAAAGAAAAAAGGGAGGAAATTACAGGAATATAGCAAAAGAAGCAAGCTTGAGATATAACAAAAAAGAAAAATTTAGCGAAAGATGACAATACAAAATAAGGAATTCGTTAAAAGGAATACTGAAAGTAGATAGAAAAGCGTTAACGTTGGTTGATGAAACTGGTAGACAACGATGGGATGTTTCTAACCTTGAATAGAAGGTGTATTTGTTCTTATTGCCAGACACCTAGGAAATGTAAAACCTAATCCTGTTTAGTTCTTATACATATATTTTTTCGAAAGGAGAATGTGATCTATGCAAGATCGTTGTAACTACCTTGTACCATTACATATAGGTGATTTTAGAATTTTAGACCATTCACAAAATATTTTTAACAAAATTGTTCTGACTTCAAAAAGAGGTTTTTGGATATACGATTTAAAGAATTCTCAGCTTTACATTTCAAATGGCGAAGAAGCTTTTGTCATAAGAGATAGCCGTAATATTTCTAAGCAAAGTAAAAAAGTTTTAAATCAAGAAGATTATGATTATTTGGTTGAGACAATTAAAAAAACTATTAAAGCTAAAGATAAAGGATTCTCGCTAAAGGTAAACCTAAGAAATGGCAAATGGATTTTGATATCAACTGTGGTAATTTACGACAATGATATACCAAACAAGATCATAGGATTTTTTGAAGATGTGACTACTACAGTGGTGAGGAATATAGACGCTAATAGGTATATTGAATTTTTGGCTTATTACGTTGATGTCACAAAGCTGCCAAATAAATATCATATAAGCGAAATAATAGAAGAGAGAATTAGCAGGGCCAAAACGGTCAACTCAAATTTCTGGATAATGTTTATTGAGATAAGCGAATTAGGAATAATAAACGAACTATTTGGTCACACAGTTGGAGACAAATTTTTAGAAGCAGTTTCATTGGAAATAAAAAAGAAAATTCCTCATGAATGGATATTAGGACGATTTGGTGGTGACGAGTTTGTAATTGTTACAACATGTGCTAAAACAGAGTTTATAGTAAACAAGTCTTTAGAGCTGATAGATAGGTTTACAAAAGCTTGGAATGTAATGGGTAAAACATTTTTTGCAACTATCAATATAGGAATAGCAGGTTATCCTGAAGATAGACAAAATTCTTCAGAACTTTTGAAAAATGCTGAAGCTGCTTTGACCCAAGCTAAGAGAAATGCAAGAGAATCTGGAAAAGAACAGTATGAATTTTACAGTACTGAAATTACTGAAAGTATTTTACAGAGAGTTGAATTAGAAACTGAGATTTTAAAAGGTATTCAAAAAAGGCAATTCTTTTTAGTTTATCAGCCAAAGTTTTCTACAGATACTCATAAGGTTATGGGTTTGGAAGTCCTCCTTAGATGGAATTCTAACAGAGGTATTTTGACTCCCGATAAATTTTTAAGTGTTGCTGAAGAAAGTGGTTTGATTTACGAACTCAATAAGCTTATTATAGACACACTATGCAATGACCTACGCTTTCTTAAAGAAGAAGGATTGGATACAAAACCTATTGCAATAAATCTTTCTGGGAAAGAATTTGCGTTCTATAATATGGTTGCAAATTTAAAAGAGGCTCTTTAAAAATATAATTTAAGCCCAAGTGATATTGAAATTGAGATAACTGAAAAGATAATTCTTAATGATATTGAACTTTCTAAGTCAATATTTAGAAAATTAAATGATTTAGGTATAAAGATTTCTATCGATGATTTCGGAACAGGTTTTTCATTCCTTGAACTCCTGCTTAGTCTTCCAATAAATGCTTTAAAGATTGATAAAAAATTTATTGACAGGATTGATTTTTGGGGGAGTGAGTATGTAATTGTCAAAAACATTATACACATGGCGAAAGAACTCAACCTAAAAACAGTTGCAGAAGGAGTGGAAAGAAAAGAACAGTATGAGATATTAAAAGACTTGGGTTGTGACGAAGTGCAGGGATATTTATTTGCAAAACCTATGAAAATAGAAGAAATTGTGGCTTTTCTAAAAGGAATGCATTAGAACCTTTGGATCAAATACTAAACTCGTCCCTTAAAAGGGTGACTAAAATGCTTGAGGAAGAGTTATTGAAAATAGTTAACAGCCTGCCAAAATTCAAAAACTTATACGATATCATAAGAGTAGTTGACTCAGTAAGAAAAGTTTCTCTTGCAACTCTACATAATGAAAATTTCGATCTGAAAGAAGAAATGTGCTATGTTTTTTGTAAACAGCCTAAGCCATGTACACGATGTATTGCAATAAAAGCATATACTCAAAACGATAGCTTATTTGAAATAGTAAATTGGAAAGGCAAGCTATATCTTGTTATCGCATCTCCCTTTAAAGAAGTGAATTCAGATACTATCATCGTTGAGATAATAAAAGACATTACTCAGAAAGGATACATACTCAACGAAGGAAGCAATACCTCACCAACCATCAAAGCATATCTCGACGAAATAAGCACTCAAGTAATTGTTGATGAACTCACAGGTTTGTACAATAGAAGGTACATTGCAAAGATGTTGTTCTCTGATATAACTCGAAGTATAATGTTTGGCTATCCAATTTGCATTATCATGACTGACATTGATGGTTTTAAAGAAATAAATAACACGTATGGTCACTTGATAGGAGATAAAGTCCTAAAAGACTTTGCAAGTATTCTGAAGGGCTCCGTAAGAAAAGGAAGTGATTGGGTTGCAAGATACAGTGAAGATGAGTCTCTAATTGTAGCTAATAATACTAATGAAGAAGGCGGATACAAATTAGCTGAAAAACTGGACAATTAATTGAGAAAAAAGTTTTCAAATACGATGATATCAACATAAAGATAACAGCAAGCTTTGGAGTATATTGTGTAAAAAACACTGAAACTGACCCAAAAAAGCTTAACATCGAAACATTTATAAAACTTGTTGATAGTAAGCTGTATGAGGCTAAAAAGAATGGTAAGAATAATGTTGTTGTTTATTGAAGAATTGAAAGAAACTTAAAGTAAAATTTCAAAATGAGGTTAATTATATTGAAAAAAATACTTTCTGTAGAACTATACATTCTTTTACTACCTCTTATATTAACTGACTACTTACGTGGGTATTAATTTTTTGCTTTCCTGCACACTGGCCGGGGGCTACATCTTGCATGCCCCCGTAAACCAATGCTCAGGTAACAAAAATTTTGTTAGAACAATAATGAGTAAAAGAACTTCAAACTTACCAAGATCTTTCTGGTTCTGTTAGAAGCCTGCCTGGAAGTGGAGGGTTAAATCTGGAAACATCAACTTCCATTCGTACAAGAATTGTGGGCACTATATCTCTCTGGTCGCCTCTACGCTTAATCTCAGCATCGTTGGTAGCAAAAAATACATCGGAAGCCATAGAATGAGTAGTCTTGCCTTCATCAAAGCCATGGTCTGAAGTCACGTAAATACGTGTCTCATTATATATACCTAACGCTTTAAGCTTTTCTACTATGCGACCCAGCCACTTATCTACTTCTATTATAGCGTTTGAGTACTCCTGAGAATTTTCTCCGTACTTGTGACCTGCTGTATCAGGATCACCGAAATGGAAAAAGGCGAAGAAACGTCCTTTGCCATATTTGTCTATGCTGTCCAGTGCAAGTTTTCCTACCTCACTGGCAGGTCTTGCTTTGTCCCCATAGAAGACGTCAATTGATGACTTTGCATTGTAAAAAGGTTCACCTTTTCGCGGCTGCGAGGAAGGCTTTGTTATAGCAGAAACTATTGCACGCCCTACTTTGTCATCTCCGAATACCTTCTTAAGTTTCTCCAATACTTGATTTCGAGACACACTCTTCTTTTCTAATTGCTTCCAAAACTCAGCAATTAAAGATTTTTTCGGCTCTATAATAAAATTGGGGTGGTAAGAAAAGAAAAAATATAGCACTTATTCTGAATGCCTGCTATAATTAAAATTGTTTTTAGGTATAAAAAAAACACAAAAGAAAGAAGGCATCCAGAATATGTGCTTAATCATAATTATATCACAGAACTTTTGAAATCAAAAGATATCATTCTCCACCAACCAAGTAGTAGAAAGCGAAAATGAAGTAGAACTCCATATAAGTCAGGCGCAAAAACCTCACAAGTGTCCTAAATGTGGCAGTATCACAAGCAAGATACATGATTATCGTGTCCAAAGAGTAAAGGACATACCAATAATGGGTAAGAGAACATATTTAGTTTTAAGGAAGCGAAGATATGTTTGCAAAGAATGTGGAAAGAAATTTTTTGAACACATAAATTTTTTGGGCAAGCGTCAAAGAATGACAAATAGATTAGCAGCATACATTATAAGTCAGCTTAAGTAGCTTGAGCAGTATGAAAGAAATAGCAAGAAAGACAAATGTATCAGTAACAACAGTTATGAGGTTATTTGACAATGTAAATCCTACCAGGAAGATAGAGGATTTTTCTTCTGAGGCGATATGCATAGATGAATTCAAAGGAAATGCAGGTGGAGCTAAATATCAGTGTATAATTGTAGACCCCGTGAAAAAACAGATAGTAGAAATTTTAAGAGACAGAAGACAAGATGTATTGATTGAATATTTTAAGAGATTGAAGGATAGGGATAAAGTAAAGTATTTTGTATGTGATATGTGGAGACAATTTGTGGAGACAGCAAAAATATATTTTAAAAACGCGAAAATAGTAATAGACAAATTTCATTTTACAAGATATGTTTATTGGGCATTAGAAAATGTAAGGAAAAGAGTACAAAAGGAATTAGAAGATAATTTAAGGAAGTATTTTAAGAGGAGCAGGAAATTATTGTTAAAGTCTTATGAAGAACTTACAGCAGAGCAAAGAGAAGAGTTAGAAGTGATGTTTTGGTACAGTAGAGATTTAAGGAAAGCGCATAGACTGAAGGAAGAATTCAGGAAAGTTTTAGAAAGCAGTAATTCAGCAGAAGCAAAAGTTGAATTAAAAAAGTGGATAGAGGCGGCAGAGAGAAGTGGTCTTTGTGAATTTTGCAGATGCATAAAGGTTTTTAGGAACTGGTTTTCAGAGATAGTAAATTCTTTTGATGTTCCATATACAAATAGTGTAACAGAAGGTTTTAACAACAAGATAAAAGTTTTAAAGAGAAATGCATATGGGTATAGAAATTTTGAGAGATTTAGAAAGAGGATATTATATAGTTGTGGTAGTTAGGATAAAGTAAAGAGAATAATTAAAACTCGCAAAAGTAGCGGGTAAAGGTAGGATTGAGTTTTTAAAATTGCTTACCTGTAATAGGCATATATTACAATTAATGCTTGGTTGATAAAACTAAAAAAGGTGGGCATTCAGAATACCCACCCCATCTCTTGACAAAGAGCCATAACAAAATAGTCTGTCCTTTTTCGAATTATAGGACAGACTAAACATCTTCTTTTGTGAGTATTAATGGTAGCCCTAAGGGGATTCGAACCCCTGTCTCCGCCGTGAGAGGGCGGTGTCCTAGGCCTCTAGACGATAGGGCCACTTTTGGCTGCGGGACTAGGACTCGAACCTAGACAAGGTGATCCAGAGTCACCTGTGCTACCATTACACCATCCCGCAGCGATTTTGCAAAAATCAAAAAGCGTTTATTATATTAGCATACTCTTTTGATTTTGTAAATAACAAAACTTTGTTTGCTAATTAAATTATGAATTTAAAAACCAAAAGGTCAAAGAGGTAAAGCCCCCTTTGACCTTACACAAGCTCTATATAAACCATCATAGCACCGTCGCCTTTTCTTGGACCAACCTTAATTATCCTTGTATAACCACCATTTCTTCCTTGATACCTTGGCGCAATTTTCTGGAAAAGGTCATATGCAACGTCTTCTTCGTAAAGGTAACTCAGCACTCTTCTATATGATGCAAGGTCGCCTTTTTTAGCTATGGTGATGAGCTTTTCTGCTATTCTTCTCAAATCCTTTGCTTTTGCCTCTGTTGTCATAATTCTCCCGTGTTTGAACAGCGATGTTGCTAAGTTTCTCATAAGCGCCTGTCTGTGGTCAGTATCTCTTTTGAGTTTTCTCAGTTTATTCATTTTTCTTCTTCCTCCTCCTTCGGCGTGCTATCGCTCTTTTTGAGGCTCAGACCTAAGCTGTGAAGCTTTTGAATGACTTCTTCTAAGGATTTCTTACCAAGGTTTCTTACCTTCATCATCTCTTCTTCTGTCTTGTTGACTAAATCCTCAACAGTGTTAATACCTGCCCTCTTGAGACAGTTGTATGACCTGACAGAAAGCTCAAGCTCTTCTATAGTCATATCCAAAAGTTTATTTCTCTTTGGCGGCTCTTGTTTTACAACTGTCTCAATTTTAGTTGGAATATTTGAAAGGTCAGTAAACAAGTTAAAGTGCTCGATTAAAATCTTTGCAGCCACTGTTAAGGCTTCGTCTGGCCTGATAGTGCCATTTGTCCAAATTTCCATCGTAAGCTTGTCATAATCTGTTACTTGACCAACTCTTGTATTTTCAACTCTGTAATTTACCTTGGTAACAGGTGTGTAAATAGAATCAACAGGAATCACACCTATTGGCTGGTTTGGTTGTTTGTTTTTCTCTGCAGGAACATAGCCTTTCCCTTGATTTACTGTTATTTCCATAAAAAGTCTCGCGTCAGAGTTAAGTGTCGCAATGTGATGCTCAGGGTTACAAATCTCTATATCGGCATCTGCTTTTATATCCTTTGCCTTTACCTCACACTCACCCTGTGCTTCAATATACATTACCTTTGGTCCAGGAGAGGACATTTTGATTGCTAAGCCTTTTAGGTTAAGAATAATCTCAGGGACATCTTCTAATACCCCAGGAATAGTGGAAAACTCATGCAAAACTCCATCTATCTTAACTGCCGTAACAGCAGCACCTGGTATTGATGACAAAAGAACCCTCCTCAGAGCATTTCCAATTGTAATTCCATATCCCCTTTCCAGGGGTTCAATCACATATCGCCCATATTTTTGATTAGGGCTTAATTCTTCACACCTAATTGTTGGTTTTTGAATTTCAATCAACTTAATATACCCTCCTTAAAAATAATACACAAAAACCATTTTTGTGAGGGCATTATTACTTGGAGTAGAGCTCTACTATCAAGTGCTCTTTGATTGGCATATCAATATCTTCTCTTGCTGGTAGAGCAATTACTTTACCTACAAGATTCTCAGCATCTTTTGCAAGCCATTTTGGTGATGGTTTCTTTGCATATTTTTCTTTTATCTCAATAAATCTTGGTTTTGACTTGCTTTTTTCTTTTACTTCAATCACATCTCCAACTTCAACAAGATAAGATGGAATATTTACAGTCTTCCCATTTACCTTAAAGTGCGCATGTGAAACAAGTAGTCGTGCCTCACCACGTGATGATGCAAAGCCAAGTCTGTATACAACATTGTCAAGTCTTCTTTCCAGCAAAGACAAAAGGTTTTCACCTACAATACCTTTCATTTTCTCAGCCATTTCAAAGTATCTTCTAAATTGAGTTTCTAAAACTCCATAAATTCTCTTTACCTTTTGCTTTTCTCTAAGCTGCATACCATACTCAGAAAGTTTTTTCCTCTCTTGCCCATGTTGACCAGGTGGATATGGTCTTTTTGCAAAAGAACACTTTTCAGTGTAACATCTATCACCTTTCAAAAATAGTTTCATTCCCTCTCTTCTGCACAATCTGCAGTCAGGTCCGATATACTTTGACAAGTCAAAGCACCTCCTAACAAAATTTTTTATACTCTTCTTCTTTTTGGTGGTCTGCAACCATTGTGTGGAATTGGAGTAACATCCTTTATAAGTGTTACTTCAAGCCCTGCCGCCTGAAGTGCTCTTATTGCAGCCTCTCTTCCTGCTCCTGGCCCTTTTACATATACTTCAACTGTTCTCATACCATGTTCCATTGCCATCTTCGCAGCTTTTTCTGCTGCAAGCTGAGCAGCAAAAGGTGTTCCTTTTTTAGTCCCTGTAAAACCGCATGTTCCACCGCTTGCCCATGCTATTGCATTCCCAGACGGGTCAGTAATTGTCACAATAGTGTTATTAAATGTTGAATGTATATGAGCGATACCTTTTTCTACATTTTTTCTCTCAGAACGTCTTACTGTTTTTCTTGCTGGTTTTGCCATTCTTATTTACTCCTCCTTCTTATGATTTCTTTCTCATGACACCAACAGTTTTTCTTGGACCTTTTCTGGTTCTTGCATTTGTCCTTGTTCGCTGACCACGAACAGGAAGGCCTCTTAAGTGTCTCAAGCCCCTGTAGCATCTGATGTCAATTAGTCTTTTTATATTCCTTGCAATCTCTGCACGAAGCTCGCCCTCGACCTTGAAATTTTTATCAATATACTCTCTTATCTTTGCAACCTCATCATCAGTCAAATCTTTTACTCTCTTGTTTGGGTCAATACCAGTATCTCTTAAGATCTGTTTTGATCTCGAAAGCCCTATACCAAATATATATGTCAGCGCAATTTCAACTCTTTTTTCTCTTGGTAAGTCAACACCTGCAATTCTTGCCATTCTAAAAATTCACCTCCAAAAAATTAACCTTGTCTTTGTTTGTGCTTAGGATTTTCGCAAATTATTCTTATCTTTCCTTTTCTTCTTATAACCTTGCACTTTTCGCAAATAGGTTTTACAGATGGTCGTACCTTCATTCTATTCTTCCTCCTTTTTTAAAAAGAGTTTATTTTGACCTCCAGACTATCCTGCCACGTGTCAAGTCATAAGGTGAGAGTTGTACGACAACTCTATCACCAGGTAGTATTCTAATAAAATTCATTCTCAATTTACCAGACACATGTGCAAGAACTTTATGTCCATTGTCAAGCTGAACATGAAACATAGCATTTGGCAACGCTTCAATAACAGTCCCCTCTACTTCAATGACATCCTCCTTGGGCAAGGCTTATCAACCCCCTATTCCTTTCTATTCTCAAATTCCTCTATTACTTTTGCAACCTCTGCATCAGTAAGTTTTTTCTTAAGTATCTTCTCTTTTATCTCTTCAGAAACAAACTTTGTAGGCGCAATGTGTTTGATCTTTTTCTTCTTGGGTTTTTTAATCTTCCTCAACTTTCCATCTACAAGATATACATAACCATCCTCGGTTATGTCAAATATGATAAAGAACCTATTTTTATCCCTACCCATTTTGGACAGAACTATCTGCCCTATCTGAAGATCCATTTGAAAAACACCTCATAATGTAATTATCTCTGGCAAACCCTCCGTAATTACAATAGTATTTTCATAATGAGCAGAGAGCTTGCCATCAAGAGTCTTGACTGTCCAACCATCCTCTGCTGTGTAAACCCTAAAAGTTCCCTCATTTACCATTGGTTCAATAGCCAATGTCATGTTCTTGATAAGCCTTATCCCAACTCCAGCTTTCCCAAAGTTAGGGACTTGAGGTGATTCATGAAATTTTCTTCCAATCCCATGTCCCACCAAATCCCTCACTACACTGAAGCCACGGCTTTCTACATATCTTTGAATACTATTTGAGATATCGCCAACTCTTTTGCCAGCAACCGCGTTTTTGATACCTTCAAAAAAACTTTCTTCAGTAGTTTTTATAAGTAGCTTTGCTGTTTCGGAAATTTCTCCAACAGCAAAGGTCCTTGCTGCATCAGCATGGAGCCCGTCTACACAGACTCCTACATCTATACTGATAATATCTCCACTTTCCAGTCTTCTCATACTCGGAATCCCATGAACTACCTCGTCATTGACTGAAGTACATATGGAGGCAGGATACCCATATAATCCTTTAAATGATGGTATCCCGCCATTTTTAATTATATATTCTTCAGCAAATTCATCAAGTTCCTTTGTGGTAATACCAGGCCTTATTATCTTCTCTAACTCTTTTAAAACATTTGCAACAATTTTACCTGCACATCTCATGCTATCAAGTTCAGCTTCAGATTTAATGGTAATCATTTCCTATTCCCTGCTCCTTATTCAATCCCAAGGGCTTTTAGCACTTCTTTGGTAGTATCAGCAATTTCTTCTTGACCTACAGCTGTTACAAGCAGACCCTTATTTTTATAGTATTCTATTAAAGGCTGAGTTTGTGCATGGTAAACCTCTAAACGCTTTCTTACAGTCTCCTCTTTGTCGTCCTCTCTCTGATAGAGTTCACCACCACATACATCACAAATGCCTTCTTTCTGAGGCGGTCTGTAGATTATATGGAAGCTTGCACTACAACTTTTACAGATTCTTCTTCCTGACATTCTCTCTAAGATCTTTTCATCAGGTACCTCAATATTTAAAACCTTGTCAATCTTTTGCCCAAGTTCAGCTAAAACCTTTTCTAAGGCTTCAGCTTGAGCAATTGTCCTCGGAAATCCATCAAGCAAAAACCCATTTTTGCAATCATCCTGCATAAGTCTATCTTTGACAATTTCAATTACTATTTCATCTGGCACTAAAAGTCCTTTGTCCATGTATTCTTTTGCTTTCTTACCAAGTTCTGTTTGGTTTTTTACATTCTCTCTTAAAATATCCCCTGTCGATATATGAGGAATACCAAATCTGTTACTAAGATATTCTGCTTGTGTGCCCTTCCCAGCACCTGGCGCTCCCAAAATAATGAGTCTCATCTTTATACCTCCACGTTTCAATTTGATCATCTCTTAGCTCAAAAAACCTTTGTAATGTCTCATAAGCATTTGAGCTTCCATTTGCCTTATTGTCTCCAGCGCAACCCCTACAACAATCAGCAAGCTTGTTCCACCAAAGTAGATGTTAAGCTGATGTCTAAACATAAGTCCAACTAAGGTTGGCAAGATAGCTATGAATGCTAAGAACAGTGCTCCTGCAAAAGTGACTTTAGAAAGCACACGTGTAATAAAATCAACTGTGGGCTTTCCTGGTCTAATACCAGGAATAAATCCTCCGTAATTTTTCAAGTTATTTGCTATCTCAACAGGGTTAAAAACTATTGCTGTATAGAAGTAAGTAAAACCTATTATGAACAAAGCATAGAAAAACGTATACCAAAACGACCCAGAAGAAAAATACGTTTTTACAAACTTGTAAAATCCAGAGTTCGGGAAAAACTGAGCTATTGTGGTTGGTAACATAACAAGTGATATCGCAAAGATAATAGGAATAACTCCTGCAATGTTTACTTTAATAGGAATATGTGTACTCTGACCGCCATATACTCTTCTTCCAACTATTCTCTTTGCATATTGAACAGGAATTCTTCTCTCGCCTTCTTGGATGACAATTATGAAAACTATTATTGCCAACGCCATTATCAAGAATAAAATTACACCCACAATACTTGTTAATGAAAATTCGTTTAATTTTGCTACATAGTTCCACAGAGAAACTGCACCGTCTGGAATTCTTGAAATAATTCCAGCAAAAATCAAAAGTGAAATACCATTACCAATACCATTTTCTGTTATCTGCTCACCGATCCACATCAAAAACACTGTACCTGCTGTCAAGGCAAAGGTGATTGTTATAAATCCTAAAAATCCTTGACCTTGTGTTGTTATAACAGGCACACCACCTGTTAAACCTGTTGCATTCTTTAGTCCAAAATAGATACCAACTGCTTGTAAAAATGCCAAAATCGCTGTACCATATCTGGTCCATTCAGCAAGTTTTTTCCTACCCTCTTCGCCTTGTTTTGCAAGCTCTTCTAAAGCCGGTATAGCAATTGTCAAAAGCTGCATTATAATTGAAGAGTTAATATATGGTGTTACGCTCATTGCAAATATACTCATATTTTTAAATGTTCCACCAGCAACAACGTCAAAAAATCCAAGCATTGTAAGGTCGTTTATAACTTTTGCCAAAGCATCCCTATCTATATAGGGGACTGGGATGAAAGCCCCCAGTCTGAAAATGAGTATCATAAAGAGTGTAAAGAAGATTTTCCTTCTCAGGTCAGGTAATCTCCATGCGTTCTTTACTGTTTCAAACACTTTAAATCACCTCAACCTTTCCTCCAGCTGCTTCTATCTTCTTCCTCGCACCCTCTGATACCTTCTGCACCCTTACAATCAACCTCTTTGTAAGCTCTCCTCTACCCAGTACCTTCACTCCGTCCTTCTCTATCTTGCTAATAACTCCTTCTTTGAGTAGAAGCTCAGGAGTAATCACTGTGTCGTTATCAAATCTTTCAAGTTTTTCTACATTAACTTCAGTATACACTTTTTTATTTCTATTTTTAAAGCCCCTTTTCGGAATTCTTCTGGTAAGTGGCATCTGACCGCCTTCAAACCCTGGTCTTACACCACCACCAGAACGAGCCCATTGACCTTTATGACCTCTTGTCGATGTCTTACCATGACCAGAACTTTCGCCTCTTCCAACTCTCTTTGGCTTTTTCTTAGAACCTGGAGCAGGTCTTAACTCATAAAGTTTCATTCATACTTGCCCTCCTTTTTATTTGAGTATCTCTTCCAGGGTCTTTCCTCTAAGTCTTGCAACCTCTTCAGGTCTTTTGAGCTGCTTTAAAGCCTCTATTGTAGCATGTACAACATTTACTGGATTGTTAGAACCAAGGCTTTTTGTTCTTATATCTTTAATACCTGCAAGCTCACAAACAGCTCTCACAGCGCCACCTGCAATAACTCCAGTACCTTCCGGAGCAGGTTTAATCAATACTTTCGATGCACCAAAATCGCCAATTGCCTCATGTGGTATTGTTGTGCCAACAATTGGCACTTCAATAAGATGTTTTTTCGCATCTTCAATAGCCTTTCTTATGGCATCAGGTATTTCAGCTGCCTTGCCATGTCCTGCACCAACATGACCGTTCTCGTCTCCAACAACAACAATAGCAGAAAATTTAAGTCTCTTTCCTCCCTTTACAACCTTCGCAACCCTGTTTATATTAACAACTCTTTCTTTTAAGTTTAACCCTGTTGGATCAATTCTTTTTTGCGCCAAGCTCTACCCCTCCTTTAAAATTAAAACTCAAGACCGGCTTCTCTTGCAGCGTCAGCCAATGCTTTTACTCTGCCATGATATGGATATCCGCCTCTGTCAAATACAACTTTTGTTATTCCCTTCTCTTTTGCCCTTTCAGCAATAACTTTTCCCACATACTGAGCAGCCTCAATAGATTTTGTAGAGGAAAGTCTTGACTTAATTTCGGGCTCAAGTGATGAAGCTGCAACCAATGTATGACCTTTTTCGTCATCAATTATCTGGGCATATATATATTTCAAACTTTTGTAGACACAAAGACGTGGTCTTTCAGCCGTGCCAAACACTTTTTTTCTAATTCTCTTGTGACGTATCAATCTTTTTTCATTACGATTCACTTTTTTATACAAGCCCAATCACTCCCCTCTATTTCTTACCGCCTTTACCGGCTTTTCCTTCTTTGAGTCTCAAAACTTCATCTGCGTATTTGATACCTTTACCAAGGTATGGATCAGGTTCGCGAACTTTTCTTATGGTTGCAGCGAAGTTGCCTACCTGTTGTTTATCAATTCCTTTTACAATTATTCTGTTTTGATCGGGTACTTCAATAGTAATTCCTGGCGGCTCTTCGATTTCTACAGGATGAGAATATCCTACGTTTAAAATAAGTTTCTTGCCTTGTTTTTGTGCCCTATATCCTATTCCGACAATTTCTAATTCCTTTTCATACCCTTTTGTAACGCCTTCAACCATGTTCGCGATAAGTGTCCTTGTAAGACCATGAAGTGCCTTATGAAATCTTTCATCAGAAGGCCTTTGTACCAAAATCTGATTATTTTCTATCTTAACTATCATCTCAGGATGAATCTCTTTTGTCAAGCTACCTTTTGGTCCTTTTACTGTGATGACATTGCCATCTATTTTAACTTCTACACCGTTTGGTATATCAATAGGTTTTTTGCCTATTCTTGACATCATTTCACCTCCAACAAAAATAAATCTTATTTACCAGACATAGCAGAGTACTTCTCCGCCAACTCCTTCTTTTCTTGCTTTCTTATCTGTCATTATACCCTTAGATGTTGAGATAATAGCTATTCCAAGTCCACCTAAAACTCTTGGAAGTTCATCTTTACCTGCATAAACTCTTCGTCCTGGTTTTGAAATTCTCTTAAGACCTGTAATTGCTCTTTCTTTATTTGGACCATATTTTAGTTTTATTCTTATAATCCCATTCTTGCCATCATCAATAATCTCGTATTCTTTTATAAAACCTTCTTCCAGTAAGATTTGTGCAATAGCCTTCTTCATCTTTGAAGCTGGAATGTCTACATATTCGTGGCGAGCATTATTTGCATTTCTGATACGTGTGAGCATATCTGCAATCGGATCTATTACATACATTTTATTACCTCCTTTCGAATTAAAAATTACCAGCTCGCTTTCTTAACACCCGGTATCTCTCCATTATGCGCAAGCTTTCTAAAACAAAGTCTGCAAACCCCAAACTTTCTTAAATACGCTCTCGGTCTTCCGCAAATTTTGCATCTATTGTAGTATCTTGTTGAAAATTTTTGCGGTTTCTGCTGCTTTACAATCAAAGCTTTCCTTGCCATCAATTACCCTCCTTACTTTTTAAATTAGCTTGCAAATGGCATACCTAAAAGTCTCAAGAGCTCTTTTGCTTCTTCATCAGTCTTTGCAGAAGTGACAATCGTAACTTCAAGACCTCTAATCTTATCTACTTTGTCATAATCAATCTCTGGAAATACAACCTGTTCTTTGAAACCAATTGTATAATTTCCTCTTCCATCAAAAGATTTGTCAGAAACACCCCTGAAGTCTCTTACCCTTGGCAGCGCAAGGTTTATCATTTTATCCAAAAACTCATACATTCTATCTCCTCGCAATGTCACCATGCAACCTATTGGCATTCCTTTTCTGAGTTTAAAGTTTGCAATGGACTTCTTTGCTTTTGTGACAACTGGTTTTTGACCTGTAATCGCCATCAAGTCGTTCATTGCTGCTTCTAATGCCTTTGGATTGTCTTTAGCTTCGCCAAGTCCAATGTTTATTACAATCTTGCCAAGCCTTGGTACTTGCATAACGTTTTTATAACCAAACTTCTGCATCATTGCAGGAATAACTTCCTTGAAGTACTTCTCTTTCAGCCTTGGTGCCATAAAATTTTACCTCCCCTCACTTTGGCAATTAATCTATAATCTCACCGCATTTTTTGCAGGTCCTTACTTTCTTCTCCTCATCTCCCTCTTGGATAAACCTGTGACCTATTCGTGTTGGCCTGTTACACTTTGGACATACAAGCATTACCTTACATGCCCAAATTGGTGCTTCTTTAGTGATTATACCTCCTTGCGGCATCTTAGAATTTGGCTTTACGTGTTTCTTTACAATATTAACACCTTCAACAACTACTTTCCTATCTTTTGGCAAGACAGTTAAGACCTTGCCTTGCTTCCCTTTGTACTTACCAGAGATTACCACTACTGTATCTCCTTTTTTTACATGAACTTTATTTGGCATAGTTTCCCCTCCTTCAATCAAAAGCTTATAGAACTTCGGGTGCAAGAGACACAATTTTCATAAAATCTTTGTCTCTGAGTTCTCTTGCAACAGGTCCAAATATACGTGTACCTCTTGGTGTTTTGTCTTCTCTTATCAAAACTGCTGCGTTATCATCAAATCTGATATATGTCCCATCTTCTCTTCTGATTCCTTTTCTTGTTCTGACAATTACTGCTTTTACAACATCACCTTTTTTAACAACGCCACCTGGTGTTGCATCTTTAACAGAACAAACTATTATATCGCCAATGTTAGCAAATTTCTTATTTGAACCACCAAGGACTCTTATACACATAACCTCTTTTGCTCCAGTGTTATCTGCAACTTTTAACCTTGATTGCGGTTGAATCATCTTTTCCGTCCCCCTCCTTTTAAAACCTTAGGTTTTTTCATTATTTTGCTCTTTCTAATATCTGTACAACTCTCCATCTCTTTTCTTTAGAAAGTGGCCTTGTTTCCATTATCAAAACTTTATCACCAACTCTGCACTCATTGTTCTCATCATGAGCTTTAAATTTGGTTGTCCTCTTTATGGTCTTTTTGTAAAGAGGGTGCTGAACTAAGGTTTCTACTGCAACTACAACAGTTTTATCCATTTTATCGCTTACAACAACACCAATTCTTGTTTTTCTTGTACCTCTTTTTTGCTCCACTTAAATTCCCTCCTTAAAATCTGCTTTATTTTGCATTTTTATTTGCTCTTTCTTGTTCAAGCTCTCTTTCTCTTAAGATAGTTTTTATTCTTGCGATGGTTCTCTTAACCTCTCTAATTCTCATTGGATTTTCAAGTTGGTTTGTTGCCAGCTGAAATCTCAAGTTAAAAAGTTCACTTTTTAACTTCTTCAATTCATTATGAAGCTCTGGAGTTGTCATTTCACGAAGTTTAGACGCCTTCATTTGCCTCACCACCCATTTCTACATCTTGTCTTGAAACTATCTTACACTTTATTGGTAGCTTGTGAATAGCAAGCCTCAAAGCCTCTTTTGCAACCTCTTCATCAACACCGCCAACTTCAAACATAACTCTTCCTGGTTTTACTACTGCAACCCAGTATTCAGGTGAACCTTTACCAGAACCCATACGTGTCTCAGCAGGTTTTCTCGTAACAGGCTTGTCAGGGAATATCTTTATCCAAACCTTGCCGCCTCTTTTTATATGCCTTGCAATAGCCACTCTGGCTGCTTCAATTTGGTTGCTTGTAATCCAACCTGGCTCAAGTGCCATAATACCGTAATCGCCATATGCAACAAAGTTACCTCTTGTTGCTTTTCCTTTCATTCTACCTCTTTGGTGTTTTCTCCATTTAACTCGTTTTGGCATAAGCATTATTTATCTCCTCCTTTTTCAACACCTGCTCCTTTTTGTGGCAATACATCGCCTTTGTATATCCAAGTCTTCACACCAATTCTTCCATAAGTGGTGTGAGCTTCTGCAAATCCATAGTCAATGTCTGCTCTTATGGTCTGAAGAGGAATTCTTCCTTCTTTGTACCACTCAGTCCTTGCAATCTCAGCGCCGCCAAGTCGTCCAGATACCATTGTTTTGATGCCTTTTGCACCGCTTTTCAGTGCTCTTGCTATTGCCTGTTTCATAGCTTTTCTAAATGAAACTCTCTTTTCAAGCTGAGCAGCAATATTTTCTGCAACAAGCTGTGCATCAAGCTCTGGTACCTTTATCTCTTTTATATCAAGTGAGATTGTTTTCCCACCTGTAATCTTTTCAAGCTCTTTTCTCAAAGCCTCAACACCAGAACCTGCTCTTCCTATTACAATACCTGGTTTTGCTGTGTGAATTATAACCTTTACTCTCTTCGCAGCTCTTTCTATCTCAATTCTTGAAATCCCGGCACTATAAAGCTTTTCTTTAATATGACGTCTGATTTTATAGTCTTCGATTACATATTTGTCAAAATCTTTATCAGTAGCAAACCATCTTGAATCCCAATCCTTGATAATCCCAAGCCTAAACCCCTTTGGATGAACCTTTTGACCCATTTATTTCCCTCCTTATTAAAAGTTACTCTCTTTCTTTGAGTACAACTGTAATATGGCTTGTTCTCTTTCTAATTAAGAATGCTCTTCCTTGCGCTCTTGGTCTTATTCTCTTGAGCATTGGTCCGCCATTTGCGTAAATCTCTGCTATATAAAGTTTCTCAACATTCATATTGTGATTGTTTTCTGCATTGGCAATTGCCGATTTCAAGAGCTTTTCTACAAATCTTGCACCTCTTTTTGGTATGAATTTTAATATATTCAAAGCCTCTTGAACGGGTTTATTTCTGATAAGGTCAATTACTATTCTAACTTTCCTTGGAGATATCCTTGCATAGCGCAAGGTAGCAGTTGCCTTCTTTACTTCAGTATTTGTGTTTACTGCCTTCTCCACACACTTCTCCTCCCTTCTAACAATTGAACCCAATTTTCCGCATTTTACATGTTTACTTCAATGCAGTTGATCTTTCCGTGTGATGACCGTGCCCTCTGAAGGTTCTTGTAGGAGCAAACTCACCAAGTTTATGCCCAACCATCTCTTCTGTTATATACACTGGTACATGCTTTCTACCGTCGTACACAGCAATTGTATGACCTACCATCTGAGGCAAAATTGTTGACCTTCGAGACCATGTCTTGATAACCTTCTTCTCATTGTTCTGATTCAGTTTCTCGATCTTCTTTAATAGTTTGGGGTCACAATAAGGACCTTTCTTTAAAGATCTACCCACGCTTTATCCCTCCCCTAAGTTTCAAAATGATGCTTTATATTAAAACTACTTTCTTCTCTTGACAATAAACTTGTCTGATGGTTTGTTTTTCTTTCTTGTCTTGTAACCAAGTGTAGGCTTGCCCCATGGTGTTAGCGGTCCTGGACGTCCAATTGGTGCTTTACCTTCACCACCACCATGTGGATGGTCAACAGGGTTCATTGCAGAACCTCTAACTGTCGGTCTGATACCCATCCATCTTTTACGTCCAGCTTTTCCTAATCTGACATTCTCATGGTCTAAGTTTCCAACCTGACCTATGGTAGCTCTACACTCTTGGCTTACATACCTCAGCTCACCAGATGGAAGTCTAATAAGAGCATATTTCCCTTCCTTTGCCATGAGTTGAGCAACTGCTCCAGCACTTTTTGCAAGCTGACCGCCTCTTCCTGGATATAGCTCAATATTGTGTATCATTGTACCAACAGGGATATATTTGAGCGGCAATGCATTACCAACCTTGATATCAGCATTAGGACCTGACATTACAGTATCTCCTACTTTTAAACCCTCTGGTGCTAAGATATATCTTCTTTCACCATCTGCATAGCACAAAAGTGCCAAAAATGCTGTTCTGTTCGGGTCGTACTCGATAGCCTCAACCTTTGCAGGGATTCCATCCTTGTCTCTCTTAAAGTCCACAATTCTTATTTTCTTTTTATGTCCGCCACCTCTATGTCGAACAGTGATTTTTCCTTGATTGTTTCTACCTGCCCATTTCTTTTCTGTGAACACCAACGACTTTTCAGGTTCAGTTTTTGTAATAACTTCTTTGTAATTCAAAACCGATGCATTTCTGCGGCCTGGTGATGTAGGCTTGTAGACTATTATACCCACCTTTTTCCCCTCCTTATTAGCTTTCATGCTTCTGTTATATCAAGCTATCAAAGAACTCTATTGTCTTGCTATTCTCTTTAAGCTTTACAATGGCTTTTTTCCAAGCCTTTGTCCTTCCTTCAAATCTTCCTACTCTCTTTCTCTTTGGTTTTACGTTCATTGTCCACACCTTTTCTACCTCAACACCAAATAGTTGTTCCACAGCTTTCTTTATCTCAATTTTATTTGCTCTTCTGTCAACTTCAAATGTGTATTTTTTCTGTGGAATCATCTTTATGCTCTTTTCGGTAATGATTGGCCTTTTGATTATTTCTTCTGGTAGCATATTATGCGTACACCTCCTCTACTTTCTTTACGGCGTCTTGGAGGATTATGAACTTGTCATATTTTAGTATATCAAACACGTTCAAGTTTCCTACTTGCAGTGTTTTGACTTCTGGAATATTCTTTGTTGACTTTTGTAAATACTCATTCTTTTCAGGAATGACTATCAATGCTTTCTGATTCTCAAGTCCTAAATTTTTCAAAACTCTTATCACTTCTTTTGTCCTGTACTGATTCATATCCCACTTGTCAAGTACAATGAGATTGTTCTCTTTTACCTTGGAAGACAATGCGCATTTTAAAGCAAGTCTTCTTACTTTCTTTGGAAGGTCTATTGAAAAATCTCTTGGTTTTTTCGCAAATACAACGCCACCTTTTCTCCATGTTGGAGCTCTTATAGAACCCTGTCTTGCTCTACCTGTTCCTTTTTGTCTCCATGGTTTTCTGCCACCACCACGTACCTCTCCTCTTGTTTTTGCAGCAAATGTTCCTTGACGTCTGTTTGCAAGGTGTGCAACAACAGCTTGGTGCAATACATGGGTGTTTATTGGAACATTAAAAACTGAGTCACTCAGCTCAATCTCACCAATCTGCTGTCCCTCTATATTATAAACCGGAACCTTTGGCATTCTTTTTCCTCCTTCCTAAAACTTTAAAGCTTATTTGCTTTTTACTGAGTCTCTGATTATTAAAAGTGAATTCTTGTTTCCTGGAACACTTCCTTTAACAAGAAGCAAGTTTCTCTCCGGATCAACCTTTACAACCTGCAAGTTCAAAACTGTCACTCTTTTACCGCCCATTCTACCAGGCATCTTTTTCCCTGGGAATGTTCTTGCAGGGAATGTGTTAGAACCCATTGAACCAACTCTCCTGTGATACATAGAACCATGGCTCATAGGACCTCTTTGCTGACCATGTCTTTTGATAACACCTTGGAATCCTTTTGCTTTTGAAATACCAGTTACATCTACTCTTTCGCCAGGTGAAAAGATATCAACTCTTATCTCTTGTCCAACTTCATATTTATCTGCATCTTTGAGTCTTAATTCTCTTAAATATCTTTTTGGTTTTACTCCATGTTTTGCAAAGTGACCTCTAAGAGGCTTGTTCAGTTTGCTTCCCTTTATATCCTCAAAACCTACTTGAATAGCAGAGTAGCCGTCTTTTTCAACGGTCTTTTTCTGAACAACCACACATGGCCCTGCTTCAATTACTGTAACAGGTATTACCTTTCCTGTCTCATCGAAAACCTGTGTCATACCTATTTTTTTGCCAAGTATACCCTTTGTCATGCACCTACACCTCCTTTAGCTTAATTTCAATGTCAACACCTGCAGGGAGTTCAACTCTCATGAGTGCATCTACTGTTTTTTGTGTGGGTCTGATAATGTCAATTAGTCTCTTGTGAGTTTTGATCTCAAACTGTTCTCGTGAATCCTTGTATTTGTGCGGAGCCCTGATGATTGTAATTACCTCTCTGTCTGTTGGCAGTGGTACTGGTCCTGACACCTCTGCCCCTGTGTTTTTAGCTGTCTCTACAATCTTCTTTGCTGATTGTTCTAAAAGCTTGTAATCAAATGATTTTAGCTTGATTCGCATTCTCTGTGCTTTTGACATATATTCCCCTCCTCAAAAATAGTATTATTTTATTCTCCTTGCGACAGGGGAACTTGGCAACTTAGCCGTGTGTGTCGAAGCCTTTTATATAAAAATACCCGGAGTTTTTACTTTTTCTTTCGGGCATAAAAACACCGGGTATGAAATATTCTCTCATACCTTCCCCGTGTCGCCCGTCTCAAAGGACAAGACATACTCAGCAAAAATTCCCTGCAAAGGCTCCTACCTTTGCAGCAACCTTTTGCCTCATCGCAGCATATGAACATTATTTTTCACCCACACAACGACTTTATAATTTTATAATAAAAAAAGGCGGTTTGCAAGAGAAATTTTAATAAGTTGCTCCGCCTTCTTGATAGATCTTTTTAATTAGCTCAACGTCAATCTCATCCGCCCTAACAAAGTGATTTGGTTCAGCACCACAATAGGGACACGGGGAATTTAAATCGATAATTTCATAACCGCAAATTCCGCATACATATTTTTCTTGCATATTTGATTTACCTCCTCAGTATATTTTACTTCCTTTGTTACTTATTTAATACCCACAAATTAAAATTTTCTATCAAGATAATCTTTTAACAATTTGATGTGTTTTTCCTCATCAAGTATTATCTTCTCAAGAAGCTTTTTGATGTACCTATCATCTATCATTTCAATATGTCTCTTGTAATTTTTGATTGCTTCCTTTTCAGACTGTATATCAATTTTTATCATGTCCTTTAAGTCCCTGTCATAGATGACAAAATACCCGTTCCAATACTGGCCATATGTGGTGTATGAACCTCTGTATTTTGGTAGTGCACCAAGTAAGTAAATTGTAGTACCAAGAAGGTCCAAGTGTTTCATTTCAACTTGAGCAATTCCAATAATCAGTTCTGCAAAATCTTTATGCTTTACATCGCTTATAAAATGTTGGTAAGAATAGAGCGCAATCGCTGTAAACTCACTTGCGTATCCAGCATAGTCATCAAGTAAAATCTCTGCATAGTGTCTGTTTGGCTCTTCTACTTTTGGCTCTGGGTATGGTGCATCATATGCAAATTTAGTCCAATCCATTTTTAACCTATTACCTCACAAAAGTTTTATTAGACCTTTAATACATTATATTTTCGAAAGCAATTTTTGCTACTTTTCAAACTTAGCTCTGAAAACATTTCCAAAAATAAAACAACAACTTGTCAGAATTTTTGGTAAAAATTTATCTGCATTGTGGTGGATAATTATTTTCAAAATGTTCTAAGGTGGTTAACCTCGCCCATGAAAATTGGAGTAGGAAATCTTCTTTCGGCAATCTCACACTTGATAGATATTTCACAAGGCAGAAAAGAACATGCACCAAAGGTTACATATATATCTTTGCAAATTGCAAAACAACTACAAGTCGAAAAAGGTGAGATAAAAAAGATTTATTACGCATCATTTCTGCATGATATTGGTATCACTGTTTCTGATAATAATTTTTATGCTTCACATGTGAACATTCAACTTGCAAAAAACCATTGTCTGTTAGGATATGAGTTTGTTAGAAAACTCCCACTAGATGAAGAAATTTCAGAAATAATTAAATACCATCATGACTTTTACAATGGCTTAGGTGCATTCGGATACGACCATACAGTTTTGCCATTGGCATCTCAGATTATAAATCTGGCTGACCAGATAGACATAAACATGAACTGGTCAAAGCCTTACTATCTACAGGTTGATGATTTAAAAGAGTGGGTTTGGAAAAATAAAGGTATTTTGTTTAATCCATCTATAGTTGATGCATTTTTAGATATTGCTGATAAGGATAAATTTTGGTTAGACCTTTAAAACCCTCAACTGAGGCAGATCATCTTAGATCTTTTACCAGATGAAGAGGTTTACTTTGCCATACAAACTATGCTTAAATTCTCTGAAGCAATCGCTCTTTTGATTGATAATAAAAGTAAATTTACACATCTTCACTCGCAAGGTTTGTCAGAAATAGTATTTGAAATTGCCAAAATAATGGGATTAGATGATGAAACTTCTAATAAATTAAAAATTGCTGGTTATTTACATGATTTAGGAAAGATGGTGGTACCAAATGAAATACTAAATAAAGAGGGAAAGCTTACAAAAGAGGAATTTTATATAATAAAGTCTCATCCGTACTACACAAAGCTAATTTTGGACCAAATTCCGGTATTCAAAGGCGAAATCTCAAACTGGGCAGGAAATCACCATGAAAGAGTTGATAGAAGCGGATATCCAGAAAAACTTGGAAAGGATGAACTTTCTCTTTTAGATAGAGTAGTGGGAATATGCGATGTATATCAATCCCTCATTGAAGATAGACCATATCGAAAAGGATTGGGACAAAAAGAAGCATTAAATATTATTTCTGATATGGTAAAAAACGGCTTGTTTTTAAAAGAAGAATTTGAACTTCTCAAAAGAGCAGTAGTATGAAACAAATATCTAACTACTGCTCTTTGTAAAGTTTCCCTTTAATTATGAATTTTGCACCAGTTGGCGTCCCACTCTTAGCTTCTACTGAAAACCCATGCTTTTCGAAGATTGCTTTGGCAATCGAAAGCCCTAAACCGCTTTCTCCTCTTTTCCCCTTGTAAAATCTTTCAAAGATTTTGTCAACTTCATCACTTTTAAAACCTTCTCCATCGTCTTCTATTATAACTTCAAACTCATCTTTTTGGGTCTCTATTTTAATCATCACTTTGTTCTTGGCATACCTTACACAATTAGAAATTATATTAGAAAAAGCTTCTTTTAGTTTTTCTCTGTCACACAGAACTGGAATTTGGGTAGTAGGTTCAAATATTATTTCAATCTTTTTAGAAAGAGCATAACCTTCATTGTTTAAGATTGCGTCAAAGACTACATCTTCAATAATTGCTTTTTCAAACATAAAATAGTTCTCAACCAATTCTATTTTTGTAAGGTCTATAATCTGGTTTATTAATAGCTTTAATCTATCCACATGCTCTATTACTTTGTCGGCTGCATATTCTGCCTTTTTTGTATCTAAAAGTCCCATTTTCAGCACTTCGGCATACCCCCGAATAGAAGTAAGCGGCGTTTTCAATTCATGAGAAATGTTTTGCAGAAATCTAATCTGTGCCTGATTGTACTCTGAAATCTTTTCTATGAGCTTATTGAATTCACGTGCAATCATTCCAATTTCATCTTTAGAAGTTACTTCGACCTTTTTATTGAATCTCATCTTTGAAGCTTCTATTATCCCTTCTTTTAGTTTTAAAAGCCCCTGAGTTATCTGTTTAGAAACAAATATGCTAACTGCAGCTGCTAAAATTGCTGTAAAGATTGCAATTTGCAAAATAAGGCTAAAGAATCTTTTTTGAAATATCGAAATTCTCTCTAAATCACTGATAAGAAGGACAATAAACTCTGTATTTAATTTACTTCTGTAAAATGTAAACAAAAAAGGTTTTTCATGTAACCACCCAATTTCGAAACTATAAGAAGATTCTTTATTTTCATCAAATAAACTCATTATTTTAACCCGTGCCTCAACACTCAGATTTTTATTTGAATACTCAATAGCACCATCGCTGCTAATTATTACGATATAGTCCTGAAGAAATTTATAACTAAACGGTTCAAAATAAGCTTCAAAATTTCTCAGTTCTTTAACGTCTTTGCTTTGGTTTATGAAAAAGTACTCAACAAGTTTTGCAAATCTTAAATTATCAGTTTTCACCTGTTCTATTAAGTTGTTTCTAAAAGAAATATAGAATACAATGGAAAAGATAACAAATATGAACACTATAATCCCTAAATATGAAAGATAGATTTTAGTCCTGATTTTCATCTTTCTTCTCCTCGAGTTTATATCCAAGTCCCCACATTGTCTTTATTTCAATTGGAAGATTGTATTGCAAAATTTTCTTTCTCAGTCTCTTTATCACGTCATCCACCATTCTTTCATCATATAAAGCAGGGTCTCCCCACACCTGTTCTAATATATAGCTTCTTTTAAGTACCTTGGAGTGTTCTTTAAAAAGGAGTGTGAAAGTTTCAAATTCTTTTGGAGACAGTTCTACTTTCAAATCATTGTAAAATACACTCTTCTGATTTAAATTAACCTTTATTCCGCAAAACTCAATAATATTGTCAGGTCTAATAAGAGTATCTTTGTCTACTCTTCGCAAAATTTTTTTATTCTTGCCTCAAGTTCAAGAAGTGAAAACGGCTTTGATATGTAATCATCACTTCCAAGCTCAAGTCCCAAAACCTTGTCTAATTCTTCTCCTTTAGCAGACAGCATTATAATTGGTACGTTGCTCCTTTTCCTTATTTCTTTACAAACCTCATATCCATCTATATCAGGCAGCATAATATCTAATACAACTATATCAGGCTCATTTTTCTCAAACTCTTTTAAAAAACTTACTGCATCTTCAAAGGTTTTAACCAAATAACCTTTGCTTGAAAGATACTCAGAAATAATATTCAAAATATCTTTTTCATCATCCACAACATATATAAGATACCTTGACATTGACTATTTCCTCTCTTTTTAAAATATTTCGAAAAATACCTTCTGCTATTTGAAAATTTTTTGAAACTCTTGTATACTATATAGTGGTCAAGCATTCACAGCAAGACCACCTTTCAAGATTCATTATAGCATATTTTCAATTCACATTGCAGGAGGTGAAAAAAGATGATAAAATTTGGAACAGACGGTTGGAGAGCTGTCATTAGCAAGGATTATACCTTTGACAATGTAAAAATTGTTGCTCAGGCAATTGCTGATTATATCAAAGAGATTGACGACAAAAGACCTGTTTTGGTAGGATATGACACAAGGTTTATGTCAGAAGAGTACGCTCGTCTTTGCGCAGGGGTTCTTGTTGCAAACGGCATAAAGACATATCTTACAAAAAAGCCAACACCAACACCTGTTGTATCATTTACTGTCAAGAACATGAATTTAGCAGGAGCTATAATGATTACAGCAAGCCACAATCCACCACAGTGGAATGGTATAAAGTTTAAAGGCGATTATGGAGGTTCTGCTCTTCCTTCTATCATTGCAGAAATAGAGAAGCATTTATATAAAAATGAAGTAAAATTTGCTGAGCCAGAAAGTAGTAATCTCTTTTCTTATATAGACCCTGACAAAGAGTATTTTGAACACATTGAAAAGCTTGTGGATTTAAATCTTATTGCAAAATCCAAGCCTTTTGCTATAATCGACCCAATGCACGGCGCAGGAGTTGGATATGTTAAAACCTTGTTAGAAAAATATGGAATCAAACACATCCAGATAAGAGATGAGCGAAACCCATACTTTGGAGGAGTCAACCCAGAACCTATTTATAAAAACCTTGGAAAATTGATTGATACTGTTGTCCAAAACAAAGCAGACATTGGTCTTGCAACAGATGGAGATGCAGATAGAGTTGGCGCTGTTGATGAAAAAGGAGAGTTTATTGATTCACACAGAATATATGCACTGCTTCTGAGACATTTAGTTGAAGTAAAAGGTTTAAGAGGCGGGGTTGTAAAAACATTTTCAACAACCAATATGGTTCCTATTTTGGCAAACAAGTACGGGCTCAAAATCTACGAAACACCGATTGGTTTTAAGTATATATGTGAGCTTTTCTTAAAAGAAGATATTCTCATCGGTGGAGAAGAAAGTGGCGGCATTGGAATCAAAAATCACATACCTGAAAGAGATGGAATATTGTGTAGCTTGCTGCTCCTTGAAATTATGGCATACCATCAAAAACCAATCAGTCAAATACTTGACGAGCTTTTTAAGGAAATAGGTTATCACTACTATGACAGGGTTGACCTGCATTTGCCAAACGAAATCAAAGAAAAGACGTTGAAGATGATTTCCCAAAACACAGAGTTTGCAGGCAGAAAGATTAAAGAGATTCAAACATTAGACGGCTATAAATATATCTTTGAAGATGGCTCATGGATACTGTTCAGAGCGTCTGGCACAGAACCAGTTTTGAGAGTTTACACAGAACAGTTTACCAAAGATGAGGTCAAAAGACTTTTAGATGAGGCTGTGAAGTTGATAGAGGAGATGAAATAAAAAGGGCTCCTTTGGCGCAAAATGCCAAGAGCCCTTTTATTTTATTAAAACTTTCTCAAAAACTGGCTATAAAACTTATATGTCATATACACATCAACCTTGCTTGTTATTTCAAATGTTGAGTGCATAGATAAAACTGGAACGCCTGAGTCTATTACATTTATCATTTTTCTTGCGATAAACAGAGCTATTGTACCTCCACCGCCTTGATCAACTTTACCTAAAAGACCTGTCTGCCAGCAAATGTTATTTGAATTCAAAAAGTTTCTGATTTTGCCTACATACTCTGCTGTTGCTTCAGAACCACTATATTTGCCTCTAACCCCTGTATACTTTTCAATGGTGACACCATGGCCAATTAACGTAGAATTGAGCTTATCATAAGCACTTTCATATGTGGGGTCAAAGGCTGCTGCAACATCACCCGAAATTGCTGCTGAGTTTTCAAAGCAAATAGCCAAATCAAGGCTACTTTCATACTCACCTAAAGCCTTCAAAAGCTTTGCAACTGATATATCAAAAAAGCTTGCCTCAGCGCTTGATATTCCTACACTTCCTATTTCCTCTTTGTCAACCAAATAGACTATTGCAGTCTTTTCTGGAATTTCATCAATTGAGAATATAGCTTCTGCTGCCAAAAAACTGCATGCTCTGTCATCCTGACCATATGCACCAATTAGGCTTCTGTCAAGTCCCACATCACGCGCTTTTGCAGCCGGCACAACTTCAATGTCAGCTGAAATAAGATCTTCTTCTGTGATGCCATATTTTTCATTCAGGATTTTCAAAATATTGAGTTTTACCTTTTCTTTTACCTTCTCATCATTAAACGGCATACTTCCTATAAGCACATTCAAGTTTTCAGCTGGAATTGCTTCGCTTGCCTTTTTCTGAAGCTGATCAGAAGACAAGTGAACAAGAAGGTCTGTTATATAAAAAACAGGGTCATTTTCATCTTCACCAATTGTAATCTTTACTTTTGAACCATCACTTTTCACAACAACTCCGTGGATGCTAAGTGGTACATTTACCCAGTGATATTTTTTAATACCACCATAGTAGTGTGTCTTCAAAAGAGCAAGCTCACTTGACTCATATAGTGGCTTTGGTTTTAAATCAAGTCGTGGAGAATCTATATGGCTACCTATCAGATTAAATCCTTCTTTCAATGGTTTTTTCCCTATATGAGCAAGCAAAATGCTTTTGTAATTGTTGACAAAATATACCTTATCACCCGGCTTTAACTTTTGGATATTATTGTTAAATTCTATATACCCTTTTTCTTTAGCTCTTTCTATGAAATATTCAACTGCTTCTCTTTCTGTCTTTGCACAGTTCAAAAAGTGCTTATACTTTTCTGCCAAATCAAAAACAAAAGGCTTTTCTTCTTCTTTTAAAACTTCCCATGCATTTTTTGAAGTGTAGGATAATTTTTCATAAAGCTCTTGGCCGTAAGACTTCTCGCTCATTGTCCCTACCTCCAATATTTTAGTGTCGAAAATGCCAAGTTCCTATTTAAATATTTTTTTAGCTTCATATAAACTATGATATCACAATCCTCTTTTTTTGGGTATTAATTCTAATATAAGAGCTTGAGATAAGATTTACTATTTATCTATTCACCACTTTAGAAGATATTCCATAAAATTACTTGAGAAGAAAGGTGTGAAAGGCAGCACAAAATGAAAAACGCAAGGGAAATACTCAAATACATAGGACCGGGCCTTCTTGTCACAGTGGGATTTATCGACCCTGGAAACTGGGCATCAAACGTGGCTGCTGGGAGCCAGTTTGGTTTAAAGCTTTTGTGGGTAGTTTTACTATCAACCACAATTTTGATAGTACTTCAGCACAACGCAGCTCATCTTGGCATTGCAACAGGTCTTTGCTTGGCTGAAGCAACTTCAATCTATCTTAATAAATCTCTTGCCACACTGGTGCTTTCATCTGCCATGCTCGCAACAGTCTCAACTGCTATGGCAGAAATCTTAGGCGCGGCAATTGCTCTTGAGATGCTTTTTAAAATTCCTATTAAGCTTGGGTGTTTAATCATTTTGCCTTTTACTATATTTTTCTTATTTTCTAACTCATATAAAAAGGTTGAAAGGTGGATAATTGCGTTTGTGTCGCTGATAGGTCTTTCCTTTTTGATAGAGCTTTTTCTTGTGAAGGTCCCTGTAAAAGATGTGGTCTTTGGCTGGATAACTCCAAGCATACCTTCTGGTTCACTGGTTGTTGTTCTTTCAATACTTGGTGCGGTTGTCATGCCACACAATTTGTTTTTGCATTCTGAAATAATTCAGAGCAGGCAATGGAACACTCAAGATGAAAAGGTAATAAAACATCAGCTCAAATTTGAGTTTGTTGATACACTTTTTTCAATGTTTATAGGATTTTTAATCAACAGCAGCATGATTATAATAGCTCACGCAACCTTTTACACAAAAGGTATCATTGTTGAATCGCTACCACAGGCTCAGCAGATGTTAAAACCCATTTTGGGAAGTTTATCTGCAACAATTTTTGCATTCGCTCTATTGCTTTCTGGCATATCCTCAAGCATCACAGCTGCATATACAGGTGGAACAATCATGGCAGGCTTTTATAGAAGACCTTACAACATAGAAGAGTTGCCAACTAAGATTGGAATTACCATTCCCTTAGTTTTAGCATCCATTATCATACTTTTTATTTCCAACCCATTCAAAGCTCTGATAATCTCACAGATGCTATTGAGTGTTCAGCTGCCAATCACAATCATTCTTCAAATTTATCTGACGTCATCCAAAAAAGTCATGGGTAAGTTCGCAACTCCTTAGCAGATAAGATAATTCTTGGAATTGTGGCAGCTTTAGTAATAGGACTTGATGTTTTTCTACTCATAACTACTTTATAAAAATAAAAGTGGGCAGATGAAAAGAAAAACACTTTGTCTGCCCACTTCTTTTTTTTTTTACTTCCTTGAAGAATAGTCACGAATGAAGTTTTCTATTGAACGGTCATATGTCCTTTCTGCTTCTTTTGAAAAATAGCAAGCAGGAAGCTGTCCATTTTTCCTGTGATAGTGCAAACACTCGCAGCATCTTCCCTTTCTTGAACACGGCTCATAAGTACATGTGCAGATAGAAAGATTTTTGGAAAGTGTACACTCCATATTACCCTTTTCCCCCTTTTTACTGAAGTTTTATTTTCTTTACTTTCTCTTCGAAAAAGATGTATAAAAAATCTCCATTTTCAATTTTATTATCTTCTATAAACGTTTCAATGTCAAATCCGAATATGCAAGCCCTTGATCTTCTAATAATCTCTTTTGGTTCTCTGAGGTCTTGGTAGCTTGTTGCTTGATATATTGCTTGTCTAATTTTCTCCCTTTCCTCCCCGGATATTGCCAACTCTTCCGGTAAAAATTCTTCTGGAAACCTTCTTAAAATGTCAAATCTGAACAAGCTATCAAATACATCCTTGTCAAAATCAAAATTCTCTTTTATGACTCTGTAAAGCTCTTTTATAAACTCCCTTGTGTTTAAATTGCTATTCACTTTGCTTGAGAGCTTTTCAAAAAATTCTGAGGGAGAGATTTTCTGAAAGATGTATCTTAAAGTAAAATAGAGGTACTGCCTGTTGTAAATTTTGTCTATTAAATCTTCTATTTTTTTAAGCTCATAAATCTCTTCAAAGCTAATGAAGCTATTTGAGATAACCTCATACGGCGGGTCTTTGAAAAACTCATAATTGTATTTAGCTGCTTCTTCTCTTATCTTCGTTCCCTTTAACATTTTCAAAAATCCAAGCTGAACTTCATCAGCAAAATACAATATAGTTTTATCAAGACTTCTTTTAAAACTCAAAAAATCTTCATATGGCAGGCCCGCTATTAAGTCAAGATGAACAATGGCCTTTTTGTTTTCCATAAGCTTTTTCAAGTTTTTATCAATTCTATCTATGTCATAAAATCTATCTATTGCATCAAGAGTTTGTGGATTGAAACTCTGAAGACCTATTTCAAGTCTGAAAAGGTTATCTTTCGAAGTATTTATTGCAGTGATAATGTCACTATCTAAAAGTGTTGGGTCTATTTCAAAGTGAATTTGGGTAGCTTGCGACTTTTGTTTACAAAACTCTATTATTTTTATTGCTCTTTCTTTGTTTGCATTAAATGTCCTGTCAACAAACTTTATAAGTCTTACTTGTTTTTTAAAAAGATAGTCAAGCTCTTCAAACACCTTTTCAAGAGGCACAAATCGAACACCTTTTTCAATGGAAGAAAGACAATACGAACATCTAAAAGGGCAGCCTCTGCTGCTTTCATAATAATAGATTCTGCTTTGGTCTAACTTCTCGTCCTTGTATGCAAAAGGAAGCTTGTTCAAATCAAACGGCGGATACTCTTTTTGAGTATATTGCCTGCCAGCTGCAATATGATCACATAAATCTAAAAAAGGGTACTCTCCCTCTCCTCTGATTATTATGTCAACAAACTTCCACTCATCAAGGCTGTCAAAATACACCTCTGGCCCGCCAAGAATTATTTTTATGCTTTTTTGTGCCTTTTTTAATCCTTCAACAAGCTTTTCGACATAGCTTCTGTTCCAGATATATGTTGATATTGCAACATATTCAGGTTTTTTACTCAGAATCTCATAGATCACATCATGCAAAGACTGATTGATATTAAACTCAACATATTCGCATGGATAGTTTTCTTTACAGAGCTGATAAAGGTATCTGACTGCTAAGTTTGTATGAACATACTTTGAGTTTATTGCAACAAGCAGGATCATAGCGATTTTCCTTTCTGATAATAATAATTATCGTTCCATTATTATATCACAGTTTATATTTCAAAAGAGCAAAAAAAATAAAAAGGCAGGTTTTCTCCTGCCTCTATTAGTTAAGATTCCCCTAACTTAGATAAATAGATTCACACCTGCTTCGCTTGCCTCACCAAGGTATGTGGCAACACCGCCAATCTCAACACCATCAATTAACTCTTCTTTTTTTATTCCCATAACATCCATAGACATTGAACATGCAACCATCTTTATACCAAGCTCTTGCGCCTGTTTTATCATTTCAGGTAACATCATCACATTTTTCTTTTTCATCATATATTTCATAAGCTTTGGACCAATCCCCAAAAAGTTCATCTTGGAAAGTGGAAGCTTTTCAACCCCTTTTGGCATCATAGCACCAAACATTTTTTCCAAGAAAGATTTTCCCTGTGCTTTCTTTTTAGCATCTCTTAGAACATTCAAACCCTAGAATGTAAAGAACATTGTAACCTCATCGCCCATCGCAGCAGCACCAGTTGCAATTACAAACGCCGCCATCACCTTGTCCATGTCGTTACTAAAGACAATAATTGTCTTTTTATCCTCTCTCATCCTTAAAATCACCCTTTATGCTTTTTTTATTCTTGCTTTTATAACACCATTTGCCTCTTCTAAAGACAGGAGCTCATTTTTTGTCTTCTTGCACCAGCTTTCAACATCCTTTTTAAAAGCAGGGTCTGTTACCTCAATTGTAACTATGTCACCACTTTGAGCCTCTTTCATCTGTTTGAAAAGCTGAGTAATAGGCCCTGGACATTGAAGACCTTTTGCATCAATAAAATATTCTGCCATAATTGTACACCTCCACAGATTTTGTTTCTTAGTTTTCCATATTTGTTATCTTTTAGCAATAGAATCTTTTTAACAAAAGCCAAAAACAAAATTTTTTGCAAAAAAGTTTGTCAAAATAATAACACTCTTGGACAAAATACAATGTTTCAAGTAAGTTTAAGAAAGAAAAAAATACTCTCGTTATTTTTTAATGCACTTTTAGCTCAAAAACTTCATCATTATATTTAAAATCCTTTGAATAACCTCTTTGTTTTCTACGCTTGACAAACACTCTGCAGCATGGCTTTCAATTATAAAGTAGCCAACCTTTTCTATTGCTTTTTTTACTGCGGCTATTTGAAGCATAATCTCTTCACACTCTTTTTCCTCTTCTACCATTTTAATGATACCATCAATGTGGCCTCTTATATTTTTTAGTCTGCTAAGAATTTCATCTTTTTTTTCTTTATCAGACATTTCAAACACCTACTCTTCAATAATTTCAATTGCATCTTGAGGACAATACCTTGTACAAACCCCACATCCTGTACACTTTTCTTTGTCTATCTCAATCTCAACATCAAAAAACCCATGCACTTTTCTCTTTATTACTCCAAACTTGCACGAACGTGAAGCTGGACAAAACGGTGACCTATCACATAGATCTTTGTTAAGTACTGCCTTTTTCATTTCTTACACTTTGCTCCTCTCTAAAAATATTTTGTAACTTTTATTTGTAATCCCTATACCATGGGGGTGTATTTCAATTTACAAGTTTATTATAACTCAAAAAGGGAAAATAATCAACTACAAAAATGAAAGTTTGAAAAACCCCTTCTTAGGGTACAACATTTTTGGGTAAAATACGTTATAATTAGATAGTAACAAATCTATGCACGGGAGGTTTTATAATGAAGAAGCTATGTAAGATGTATATTGTTGTTTTTATTGTCTTTTCGCTCATTTCCAACGTGGTATTTGCTCAGTCAATTAAAGTAACTCCAAAAGTAATTGATGGCAAACTGTATGTGGATTTGGACTCTTTGAAAGATTTTTTCGGTTTTGATTATGTAAAATTCCAAGATGGAGTGATCATTCAAAAAAAGGACTTATCTGTAAGCGAAGTAATTGATAAAGTTAACAAATCTGTTGTAGCGATAATTGGTGACAGCAAAAAAATAAAAGCAGAGGACTTCTATTACAGCAAGATACCTGCAGGGCTTACGCACGGGTCTGGTGTTGTCATTGACAAAAACGGTTTAATTCTCACAAACAACCATGTTGTAGAAGACATGAAACAACCTTATGTGATTTTTTATGATGCTAAAGCATATAAAGCAACAGTATTGTATAGAAACAAAGACATAGATTTGGCTATTTTGAAAGTTAACCGTACAAATTTAAACCCAATTGAAATTGAAAATCCTAAAAACATAAAAGTTGGGCAAGAGGTATTAGCAATTGGAACTCCACTTTTCTTAGGTTGGCAAAACAGCGTAACAAAAGGAATAATCAGTGGCCTCAACAGACCAGTGGATGAATCCTATACATTCTTGCAAACAGATGCAGCTATAAATCCCGGAAATAGTGGAGGTCCTCTTGTAAACATGCAAGGAAAGCTGGTTGGCATAAATACCTTAGGTATTGAATATTTTCAGGGAATTAATTTTGCAATTCCTGCTGAAAATATTCTTTATTTTCTGGATCATTATAAAAAATTTGGGAAAATAAGAAGATGTTACCTAGGACTTGAATTTGAAGACAGCTGGCTTTCTATTGTTGGCTTGCCCTCTACACTTGGACTGAAAATAATTGATGTAAAAGAAGATAGCCCTTTAAAAGGATTTGTTCAAGAAAACGATATACTTGTCTCAATTGACAATTATTCTGTTAATTCAATTGCAGAATACAATCAGCTTCTGATGAGGTACCTTCCCGGAGATAAGGTAAAGCTTAAAATAAAGAGGAATGGAAAGATAATTGAAAAAGAAGTAGTTTTAAAAGAATATCCAGAAAATAAATAAAATATAGAGAGGATGGTATTTAATGGTGGCGAAATTAAAAAGGTTTTTTACAGCTTTACTTATTGTTACTTTTATCATATCTTCAACTACTTTTTTGAGTTATGCTCAAGATGACGATGGAGTTATCGACTTTTACACAGTTTTTTCAAAAGATGATGTCAACAAAAATAGAGTTGGAAATAGTATCTACAACTGGTCAATATACATGCCCCAAGATGCTTATATTAACAAAGACCCAAAAGGAAGTTATTTTTCAATGTCAAGCAGCAGTTATAAAGCAAATATAAGCGTTGAAGCAATTCCAAACAAAGAAGGCTTTTCTTCCTTAGATGAAATTTTGTTGTACGGCTCAGACATTATAAATAATTATGGCTCGGTTTCTAAAATATATTCGTTGAAAAAAGGTAAAGATAAAAATGGGCAAGAGTACATCGAAATCACAAGTGTCTATACAGATTCTTTTTACGTTTTTGTAGATGAAGAAGAAAGTTCTGGTAATTTTAATCTTACGCGAATTTACCTTAGCAAGAATAAAAAATATAACTATATTTACAGACTCACTATCAGCATGGACCTAAATTTCTATACCGAACACAAAAACCTTCTGTACAAAATAGCTGATTCATTTGAACTTCGGTTTGATTCAAAAAATCCTAATATAAAGGATTTAGCAGACAACGTAACAAGCTGGAGAGTTCATAAAAATACAAGTTACGGCTGGCAGATTGACCTGCCACCTTACTGGAAGTCAACCGATATTTACAATTTTGAATATAACTCATCAACTCAGTCTTTTGCACCACTTTATACAGACGAAGAAATGGGGTTAAATACTCAAAAACAGCAAGATGTGGTTACAACACCATCACAAGTCGAGCAGCAAGAGTATGACGAATACCTCTCTGTCAGTTTTGTTGCTAATTCAAATGCAAGTTTTGACAAATGGGTTGAACTTGAGATGAAAAATGTGAAGCTTTATAATAAATCTCTTTGCAAGATAACTTCTTCTAAGGCTTTAAATATAAACGGTGCAAAAGCCAAACTCTTTAAGCTCAATGTTAGAAAAAGCCTTCAAAAAAGTTTTATTGAAAAAAGAATGTATGTGGACTTCAATAACAACAAATATTTCGTGAAGCTTTATGTTAGAGAGGATAAATATAAGAAAGATAAACAAAAGTATGACAGGATTATAAATTCATTTAGGCCAATACCGACAAAGAGTAAATACCTCGATTCTATACTTTGGACAGGTGACTTAAAACCACAAAGTACTTTTAAAACTGTAAAGCTCAACAAAGCACCATTTGAAATGAATATATCCAAAGACTATAAAACAAATATTCCATACTATTACTACAGTTATTACACTCAAGTAATAAATGCATCTACTTTTCCAATTTCTCAAGGAATATCCGATGTTGAAACAATTATGCTTTACAATACACCATATTCAACTTTAACAATAAACGGGGGTATCAATCTTGATCCAGCTGAGAAAATCATAAAAAATACTATGCAACCTTGGATTGAAAGCAATGAATATAAAAGTAAAACAGCTGATATGAGCCTTCAAAAGTACTCAACTGGTGAACTTACAATTTACAAATTCACTTATGTATACAACCTAAGCAAATTATCTGACTTAGCAAAAGGAAATCTTAACCGAGACTTTAATTTCTTAAACCTCCAAAACAGGGTAATATACATGATAAAGTATAAGCAGTACTACTACACTATTGATTTATCTGTGCCTGTTCTTTATTGGAATAGTGTTACATTAGACGATTTTACAAAGTCAATAAATACAATCAAAATTGACAAAGTAAACTTCTCTAAACTGAATATGAAATTTGTCAATGAAGATTTAGAAAAGTTTAAGAAAAAAGATAATGAATAAAAGTCAAAAAGGGCTGCATATCAATTTAAAAGAAGCTGCAGCCCTTTTAGGTTCTTATCACTATGTACACTCTGGTTTCTTACTGATTCTGAGCAAGTTTTAAAATCCTTATTTCAACCTCTTAGCCCTTTAACATTACTTGTCACTCATTTTTGCTTTGCGCTCATCAGAAATAAATTATGGAGGTTTTTCATTTTATCATACTTGAATATAAAAATAAAGGTAAGTTTTAATCTTTCCATTGTAAAGTTTTCTATTTTTGTCTGCCTTTCTGCCAAACGCTTTTTCAAACTTATCATAGCCAGATAAAATAAAAAATCTCCAACCCCTAAAATCTCTTAGACATTTTCCAAAATCCCTATAAAGATTAAAAATGTCAATACTATCTATCCTCTCTCCATAAGGTGGATTTGTAATAATTATGCCTTTGTCCGAAGATTTTTTGATTTTTCTGCCATCTGCTCTAAAGAATTTTATATCCTTTTCAAGCCCCGCAGCTTTTGCATTGGTCTTTGCAATATAAATCATTTTTTCATCTATGTCAGAAGCTAAAATATTAAATTTACTGTTATAATCAATTTTTTCAATGGCAACAAGTCTTGCCTTGTTCCATAAATCTTGAGAAACAAAACTATTTTGCTCAGCTAAGAATGTCCTATTCAAACCTGGTGCAATATTTTTAGCAATCATAGCTGCCTCAATAGGAATTGTCCCAGAACCACAAAAGGGATCCCATAAAACCTCTTGCTGAGGTCTCCATCTACTTAAAATAACCATTGTGGCCGCTATGTTTTCTTTTAAAGGTGCAACTGATTGAAGCTTTCTATATCCTCTTTTATGCAAAGACTCTCCAGTTGTGTCAAAAAGTACATATGCAATATCACTTAAAAGAGCAATTTCAATCTTATAAAGATTTCCTGTTTCCTCAAGCCACGATACATTGTAGCTTTTCTTTAATTTTTCAACTATGGCTTTCTTTGTTACTGACTGGCAACTTCTTATACTAAAAAGCTTTGAGTTCTCTGACCTGCCAGTAACTAAAATCTTTGCATCGTTAGGAAGAATATCCTGCCATTCAAAGCTATAAACGCCTTCAAAAAGGTCATCAAAACTCTCTGCTCTAAACTTTCTAAGAACAGCAAAAATCCTGTTTGCAGACCTCAAATTTATGTTAAGCTTTGGAATATCTTCTAACTCTGCCTCCACAAATATCTTTCCATTCTCAACTTTCAAGTTTTTATATCCTAATCTTATTAGTTCTTCTTTTGTAACACTTTCAACTCCTAAAGGCATTGCAATAAAAAGTTCTATCACTTTTTCTCATCCAATCTCGTTTTTTGTTTTATCCTCTCTAATACAGTTTTATATCCATCTGCTCCATAATTCAAACATCTATTCACTCTACTTATAGTTGCAGGTGAAGCTCCTGTTTTTTTGGTTATCTCACTATATTTTGCACCTTCAAACAACAGCTTTGCCACTTCAAATCTTTGTGAAAGTTCTTGTATCTCCCTTACAGTACATAAATCCTCAAAAAAGTTATAACACTCTTCTATGGACTTTAGCTCAAGTATTGCCTCAAAAAGATGGTCTGTCATTTCATTTTTAAGCTTTTGATTCATCCCTTTTTACACCTCTTTTGAGGATATTCCTTCAAAATTATATCACTTTAAATAATTGAAGTAAACTTGTTTTGTTTTAAAAACAAAAAAGTGAGGATTTATTCCTCACTTTTGGGTACAGTCTTTGAGTTTTTAATCTCACATTCGTCACAAAAATGAATTCTATCTTCAAATAGAAGAGAAAGCATCTCTAAAATGTCCTGAGAAAAGCCTACATCACCATGTTTGTGAAAGATAACTTGCCGCGGTGAAAGAGAAATAAGTCTGCTGAGTAAAATATCTTCCTTACTCAGATTTAACCTTAAATTTTTAGATAACATCTCAAAAAATTCATCTTTTATCTCTTTAAATTCTTTATCATATAAGATATACGCTTTTTCATCTGGCAGGACGTGAACCAAATCTATTTTTGCATTTTGAATACCTACAAAATATCTCAACAGGTTTACAAATTGGATATATTCTCTTTCAAAAAAGTATTTATTAGCTACATCTTCAATAATATTTTCGATAATTTTGAGATATTCCTTCAGTCTGAAAGTCAAAAATCCCTCAAAATTGAATTCAAAGTTAGAATCAAGAAAGTCTAAAATTTTTTTAATTATCTCATATTTCACATTTGAAAAGCCATTACTTTCAATTACTTCATTCACTTTTTTCTTGCTTTCATATAAGATTTTTTCTTTTTCTATATTATCTAAAAAATAGTAATTTTCTTCTATCAGTTTACCAATAAGTTTTTCCTGAGTATACTCAACTATCACATTGCATATTGCTGCTGCAATAAAATATTTTATTCTTTCATATTTGTGCAAATCAAGGTTTTTCTTTATCTCCTCATCACTCAAAAATATTCCATAAAAAGTTATTTCCCCACTTTGTTTTTGCTCTATTGAAAGTCCTTTTAAATTTTCAAGTTCATCAAATTGCTTTTTCAAGCTGCTATATACAAAGAAGGGTTCTTCTGCCACTCCCAAACTCAATATTTGCATATCTGTCACATCCCAGCTAAAAATATTCTCTGAGAAAAGGAACTATAATAAATATACCCCCAAAACACTTTTTTAAGTATGCTCTTTTTTTACTGCTGACACAAAGGAATGATTGAACCTATATCTGAAAGCTCAAAACCTTCTGCACACAAATACTCAACTTTATGCTTTTTTAGAAACTCTTTTATTTTTTCATAATCTGGGTGCTTTGCTATATCGCCGTTAAAAACTAAGACATCTCTGTCAATCAGCCCACCACAACCACCAATAAAACCGTAGTTTAAACCTTCTAACTTTATAAACCCGGGTACTATCAAAAGTGCATCAATGCCTTGCCCAAGTGCTTTTCTATAAATTTTCTTGTCTGAGGTAATAATAGCGCTTTGATTTACAATTAATATTGAGCATTTTGCATACCCCTGATTTATTTGTATTTTTTTGAGATTATCCTTTTCAATGTGTCTCAAGATAATTCTATCAGTAAATTCAAAATTGTGAAAGACATACTCCCCAATTCTTGCCAAATTATATCCAATGTCCTCAGGATACTTCTCAGATACATTTTTCTCACCAAATATTATATTGAACCCCAGCTTACAAAGTTCTCGAGTGGTTTTTTCTGGTGAGTTGGGAGCGGCAAAAATCAAATTATTTTCATAATGAAAATAAAATATATCCGGATGAGAAGATATAGCATCATATACATCATCTGACTTCTCGCAAAAGATTATATTTATCTTAGAGTCTTCTAATAAGTAGACTGTCTTATTATATGCTCTTTTATCAAGCAAAACATGGGTTACTTTACTGCTTGGCAGATGAGGAAATTTTAAATATCTCAAACTCTCATCTTCCCAATAAATTTATTCTTATAAAGCGGAACAATCAATATTACAGCAACTACAGCAGACAAAATTCCCTGAAGCAAATTAAACGGAAAATTTACAAGGGCAGTTTTGAAACCAAACTGAAGGTCTCTATTAACATTTAATGCTGATGAAAGATATTTTAACACAAAACCTTCTGCTAAAAAATATCCCACTGCCATCCAAATGCCACTAACCACGCTTGAAATAATAAAACCAAGATTTTGTTTTTTATCTTTTCCTAATTTTTCAAATATAAGACCACAAAAATAGCCTTCCAAACCTTTAATAATAAATGTAAAAGGAGCATAGATAAGATACCCAGCTGCTAAATCTGCCAAAGCAGATCCAAAAGAACCAGCCAAAAATCCAATGCCTTTACCAAATAAAATGGATGCGATCATAATGATAACATCACCAATATTAAAGTATCCTGTTAAAAGTGGTATTTTAATTGCAAATGTCAAAACAAAAACAGCTGCAGCAAGTAACCCTGCAAATATCCAAAACTTAGTATTTCTGCCCATACTTTCACCTCAGCATTTAAAAATTTTTTTCACAACAATTTTACATTTAAAAAAAATAAAAAGCAAAACATTGACTATTGACTGTATCGATGCAATAAATAAAATACTCTTGACTTTGTCAGTTTGAAACTCAAAAAGCTTGGGGGGACTGGGATTGACAAAATATGGACCTCAATTTTGTCACTACATCATTTGCTAATACCAATAAATTCTAAGCCTTCCTCATATGTGATGAAATTTTTTGGCCCCTTTATCTTCATCACATTCAGTATATCTCCAGCTCCTCCTTCTGTCCTTTGCTTTATCAAATATTTCTTCCCTTTTATCTCTATTTCAATAAAATTCATTGAATCTATTGCTTCCATTATCCCTTCACTACTTATTCCTTTACCTTTTTTCCTCAAAATATATTCCAATGTCCTCTGTAATAAAAATGCCAAAAAACATATCACAAAATGTCCTTTTATTCTGCTTTCTGTAAAGTGATATATCGGTCGTACTTCTAAACAGCTTTTCATTACTCTGAAAGACTGTTCTATCTTCCATAAATCGTGATATGCTCCTAAAACTTCTTCTACATCCATATCCTTTTTGCTCGTTTGTATTGCATAGTAACCGTCAAACTTCTCATCTCGTTTTATCGCTTCCTCATCCAATACATATTCTTCTGACTTTGATTTCTTCTTCAAATATTTCCTCGCACCTTTTTTCTCTAAGGCTGTTATACTTCCTTTGTTCTCTAAAAGCTCTTTGGCTTTTGATACCAATCTCTCTCTGTCTTCTTTGTCTTTCTTAGCTCTCTTGCTTGAATAGGTTATTATCAGTCTCTCTTCTATTTTAAACTCTTTACACTCTTCATCCTTGATAACATTTGTTCTTTCCAATACCTTATATTTGAATTCATCTCCATAAATTTCTTCAGCATTCAAACAACTTTTTCCATCAAGCCTTTTATATCCTTCTTGCTCAAATACTTCATCTAAAATTTCTTTACTTGCATTCTTTAATCTGCTTGCTACTATATAATCGTATCCCGCTTCTTTTATCATCTTTAAATTTAATCTGCTGTTGAGCCCTTTGTCTGCTACTATCACTATCTTATCTATACTAAATTTTTCTTTCAGTTTCCTCAGTATCTTTACCATTGTTTTGCTATCTATTGTATTGCCAGGAAAAAGTTCATAACCTATCGGCCTGCCTTCTTTGTCTACCAAAAGCCCTAACACAACCTGTACTTCATTTATCTTGTTGTCTTTGCTAAAACCAAAATTTTTAAGTTCATCGGCTCTACAACTCTCAAAGTATATTGTCGTCACGTCATAAAAAACTACATCAACTACCATCTTAAATAAATCCCTATTTTTCTGATACAGATACGTCTCTAAATCTTCTTTTATACTGTCAAGAAAATCTAAACACCTGTACAACTGATTTAAATCTATATCCTCTTCAAATCCAAAATATTTATTTCTCTGATGATAAGTTCTTAGTTTGCTCATAGGTTCTATCAATCTCTGTATGGTCATTAAAAAACTTACTTTGTCTACATCAAATTTTATCTTTCTCCCTTTTGTTGCTTTCTCTTTTGAAAACTTATCTATTTCAAGTTCTTCCCATAACTTTCTGAATACAATGTATCCCCAATTTTTTATAACTGCATCCGATACATCCTCTTCAGATTCAATAGTAACAGCTTTTGTATTTCCAGTAGTTGTTTTTTCAACAATGTCGGATAGTTTTTTTACAATGTTTTTAAAAGCAGGATCACTTTTGAGAAGATCAAGTCTACCAAAATTAAATAACACTCTTTGTTTTACCTTGCCATTTTCACGATAGTTTTCGACTAATCTAACATACTGGTAACCGCCAGCATTAGTTATTTTGACAAACATATGGTAACTCCTCAAAGGTATTTTGAGTAATTGTACCACAAAATATTCAAAATGTCAAGTATTTATAGCATATTTCAGACTATAATTTGCCACTACAATTTTTAAAATTTTTTATTTTTCTATTCTCAAAACCCGCATAAATTAAGACTTTGTTATTTTTTGTTAGCTCAAAAACTCCTCCTAACTGACAAAGTCAAGAAAAATCAAATTTTTAAGCTAAAACTGTATCGATACAAAAATAAAAGGAGCTGGTTTCCCCCAGCCCCAACTAGCTTTTTATGATTTTTTTCAGCTTCTTGTTTTAAATCTTTCAACAAGGTTTTTAAGAGTGTCTGCTTGACTGTAAAGTTCTTCTGAAGCAGCAGCTGTCTCTTGAGAGTTGGCTGAATTACTCTGCACAACATTGGCAACTTGGTTTATTCCCTCTGTAATCTGAGCTATTGCTTCAGATTGTTCTTTTGAAGAATACATTATATCATTCATGATCATGGCCATTTTATCGATGTTCTTTGTAATCCTATCTAACGAGGTGTATGTTTGTTTCGCAATACTGTTTCCCACCTCAATCTTTTTGATTGTAGATTCAATAAGGCTGCTTGTTTCTTTTGCTGCATTTGCACTTCTGGTGGCCAAATTTCGCACCTCTTCAGCCACAACCGCAAATCCTTTCCCATAGCTTCCTGCCCTGGCTGCTTCAACTGCAGCGTTGAGCGCTAATATATTTGTCTGAAAAGCAATTTCATCTATTGTCTTAATTATTTTTGATATATTGGACGAAGCAGTATTAATTTCTTCCATAGCCTTCATCATTTCTTCCATTTGCTGCATACCTATTTTTGCATCATCCCTAATCTGGTTAGCAAAATTAGTTGCTTCTTCTACGTTTTTGCTATTCTGTTTTGTTTGAGCAGATACCTCTTCTATTGAAGCATTTAGCACCTCGATAGAGCTTGCCTGGTCAGTTGCACCCTGAGCAAGACTTTGACTTGCATCCGCAAGCTGTTTTGCACCAAGTGCAACCTGTTCTGCAGATGATTTTACTGAAAAGATAAGCTGAGATAATGATTCTACCATCTTAGAAAAAGCTTCTGACAAAATCCCAACCTCATCTTTTGAATCAACACTTATATCAACTGTTAAATCTCCATCTGCAATTTTCTGGGCAGCAAAAACCATTTTAGAAAGTGGTCTGCTGATAGCTGAAGAAATAATCAGTCCTAAAAAGAGAGATATTGCTATGCACAGAATAATTATTATTATCATTGATGTTACTGTACTTCTTGCAAGGGCATCATTTTGAAGGTTTGACTCTTCGATGTATTTTTTTTCAAGATCATAGAGGGTATTAATTGAGTTTTGAACTTCAGTCACAAGCTGGGCTGAACTTGGCTTGAACATAAGGTCAATTGCTGCTTTTTTATCACTTTTTGCAAGTTCAACTATCTGATTTGTTAGACTCTCGTATTCACCAAATAAAGAAATCAACTTTTGATATTCTTTTTTTATGTCCTCTTCATTTATCAATCTTGAAAATTCTTCAAGATTTGTTTTATAAAAATTTTTTATCTCATTAGTTTTTTGAAGATACGTATTCATCTCTGCAGAATTTCTCGCAAGTAAAATATTTCTATAGTTTATACGCTGTCGTTCAAAACCTCCAAGCACATTGCCAATTGCAATAAATGCCTTCACATTAGCTTGATAAACCTCTTTATATGCATTGTTTATTCTGTTGATATTTGTAACAGCAATTGTACCCATTAAAAGTATCAAAATTAAAACTATTCCAAACCCCGCTAAAATCTTTGTAGAAATCTTAAGATTTCTAAATAACCTCATAAACCATTTATCCCCTTTCATATTAGATTTTTAAAGATTTATCCTATCCGGCTTAACAAAAGTTTCACAATCAATTATCAACACAAGTCTTTCGTTTAAGTTTGCAACACCTCTAAAAAACCTTTCGTCTATTTTCTCATATGTGGGTGGCAAAGGACTAATTTGGTCCTTATTTATCACAGCAACCTCGCTCACATGGTCAACAATAATACCAGCTAAAAAATCATCTATACTTATAACAATTACACAGGTCCTTTCGTTATATTCTTTTTGTGGTTTGGAAAGTCTCATTCTTGCGTCTATCACAGGAATGATTTTCCCCCTCAAATTAATTATTCCTTTAACATATTCCTCTTGATTTGGCACATAGGTTATGGGTATAAGTCCTATAATCTCTATGACATACTTAATCTCTATCCCATATAACTGGTCATCTACTTTGAATATAAGATACATATCTTTCATAGTTTCTTCAAACTCAGCTACTTTATTACTTAACAATTCTTCTTGCATTTTTCTCACCTACCTTTCAAGTAAAGCATCAATATCCAAAATAAATGCTATATTCCCACTTCCAAGGAGTGTACATCCTGAAATGCCTCTTACCTGCTTTAAAATAGCAGGCAGAGTTTTTATAACTATCTGTTGTTGCGAAATCATATTGTCAACAAGCAAAATACCATTTTTTTCACCATTCGTAATAAGTATTCCTAAATAATATGTTTTTTCTTTATTACGTATATCATTTCCATAAAAAATCTTGTTCAAATCAATTACACTAAAACATGTGCCTCTTCTGTACACAAACGGAACTTCGTTTTCCAATACTATCTGCTGCTTTTCAAGTTTAAATGTCTCTACTATTGAGCTCAATGGTACAACAAAAACATTGCCGTCAACATCAATTAACATTCCATCAATTATTGCTAAAGTGAGAGGGATTCTAATTGTAAATCTTGTACCTCTGTCCTTTTCAGACTCAACAAAAATTCTTCCCCCAATTTTTTGAATGCTATTTTTAACAATGTCAAGACCCACACCTCTTCCTGAATATTCTGTAGCTTCTTCTTTAGTAGAAAATCCTGGCTGAAATATTAATTCAAAAATTTCATCTTCTCCAATATCATCAGGTGAGTTTATAATACCTCTTTCTAAAGCTCTTTGTAATATTTTCTCTTTATCAAGACCTCTACCATCATCCTCAATGCTAATAACCACTTCAGACCCGCTATTTTTAGCACTTATATATACATTACCAGTTATATTTTTGCCTTTTTTTAATCTTTCTTCTTTGTCTTCTATTCCATGATCTACAGCATTTCTAATTATATGAATCAGTGGATCTGTTAAGTGTTCTATCAAAACTTTGTCAAGCTCAGTTTCCTCACCGGTGATATGAACATCAACTGGTTTTTGAAGTTTTGCAGACATCTCAATAACGGTCCTTTTTAGCCTTTGAAATGTTGAAGAAAGCGGTAGCATACGCATCGACATTGCAACTTCTTGAAGTTCTCTTATTAGCTTTGACATCTGAAGCGTTAAATTTTTGAAACTGCTATTCTCATCAGTTTTTATTTCTTGGTGTTGCACAATCATTGAAAAAGTTATTACCACTTCGCCAATGAGGTCTATTAGCTTATCAACTTTTTCAATATTAACATTTATCAGTTTATGAGTAGATTGTACAGCATTCTGCCATGAACTTATCTCTTTTGTTAAAGAAGCTTTTTCTGATACTTCTTCAATTTTAATATCTTTTACCCATGCAAAGTTTTCAAAAAGTTTAACTATATCTTCCTTTTTAAGTAAAGTTTCAATTGAAATAAAAAAACCATCTTTTTTGATTTTTTCTGAAGATGCCATATTAACCTCAATATCAGAAGGCAGGTATTCTAATACTTTGACATACTGTTTCAAATTTTGGACAATTAGAAAGGCCCTCAAATTCTCCATTTCCCAGCCTTCTTCAAAAAGCAACCTTATGTGATATCTTTTCTCGCTTTCGGTTTGCGCCTTACCATTTTCTGCTAAACTCATTTCAATCTTTTCGAAAACCTCTTCGATATTTTCTGCATCTTGAGGCTGCTGCAAGTTTTCTATACGATTTATCTGAATGGTTAAAAAGTCAACTAACTTCAACATGTCTAAAATAAAATTATCAAGGTTTATTGGTTGTTTACCTTCATCTCTCATACAAACAAAGATGTCTTCAACTCTGTGACAAACCTTAGATATGTTGTCAAACCCCATCATCGCTGAAGAACCTTTTAATGTATGGAAAAATCTTAGAGCTTCTGTTACTGCTACATCAAAGTTTCTGTTTCCTTCTTTGAGTTCGATAAAAATCCTCTCAAGTGAATTTACTATCTCTTTTGCTTCGCTCATAAATACCTCAAACATGGGGTCTTTTTGTACTTCATTCACAGTCTCACCTTCTCATCCTTTTATAAAGAGGCCAAGACCTTAACCAAATGTTCTTCTTTGTATGGCTTTACTATAAACCCTTTTGCTCCATTTAATACTGCCTCTTTTACTTTTTCTTCTTGTCCTAAAGCAGTTATCATGACAACTTTTGCATTCTTGTCAATCTCCATAATCTTTTTCAAAACTTCTATACCGTTCATCTCAGGCATTGTAATATCAAGAGTTACAATATCTGGATGGAGTTGCTGAAAAAGTTTTATGCAGCTTTTCCCATCACATGCTTCACCCACAACTTCAAACCCATATTTTTCTAATGTCTGTCTTAGAGAATACCTTACAAATGCTGCATCGTCTACTATTAAAACTTTTTTCATACAGCAATTTTCCCTCCCCGCAGGAAAAATAATATTCCTAATTTATTTTTACCCGAATTTTTTGTATAATAAACAAAAATCCTACACTGCACAAAAACTTTGCAGTGTAGGATTTTTAAGTATTTACCTTTCTTTATTTAAATAATCTCTATCAAATCCCTAATTATTTTTATAAACTTTTCCTCAACTAACTTTGTAACTTCTATGACCTCTTGATGTGAAAGTTTTTTTTCAAGAATCCCTGCTGCCATGTTTGTTATACATGAAACTCCAAATACTCTCATATTCATTTGTCGTGCTGCAATAACTTCCAAAACTGTTGACATACCAACAGCATCTGCACCAATAATTTTTAGCATCTTTATCTCCGAAGGCGTTTCATACGAAGGACCTTTTAAAAATGCATATATACCTTCTTTATAATCAACTCTATTTTTTTTGTAGACATCTTTTGCTTTTTCAATCATTTCTCTGTCATATGCATATGTCATATCAAAAAATCTTTCACCAAATCTCTCTGCTTCAGGTCCAATTGCCGGATTTTCACCTGAAAGATTTATATGGTCTTTTATCACCATCAAGTCTCCAGGAGAAAGCAGAGGCGAAATTCCCCCTGCCGCGTTTGTAACAATTAGGTTTTTCACGCCCAAAAGTCCAGCTGCCCTCACACCAATTACAACCTCTTGAGCCTTATACCCTTCATAAAGATGAAATCTTCCCTGAAAGGCTAAAACCTTTCTTCCTTTTACTATTCCAAAAACCAAGTTGCCCTTGTGTCCTTTGACAGTAGACACAGGAAAATGAGGTATCTCTGAATATTTAATCTCAATTCTATCTTCCATTGCCTCAACAAAGTTGCCAAGTCCACTGCCCAGAATAATAGCAACCTCTGGCACACTTGGAATCTTACCTTTTATAAACTCTGATGCTTCTTTTACTTTCTCATAATACGACATAAAAATCACCTCAATAGCTATTTTATCATAATTTCTTTTAAAAAACTCTCTCCAAACTTTAAAGGTTTTATATTCAAATATTCTGCTATTGTCTGACCAATATCAGCAAAGCTTTTTCTTGTTCCAAGGTCATGTCCTTTTTTAACATTCTGACCATATACAATAATTGGCACATATTCACGCGAATGATCTGTTGAAGGTGTTGTCGGGTCACAACCATGGTCTGCAGTGATTATCAAAATATCATCTTCTTTAAGCTTTTTCATGATTTCGGGAAGCCTTGTGTCAAAGTCTATTAAAGCCTTTGCATAGCCATGAGGGTCATTTCTGTGACCATAGAGCATATCATAGTCAACAAGGTTAGTAAATATAAGCCCGTCTTTTACTTCATCCATCATCTTGAGGGTTTTGTCAATCCCATCCATGTTCCCCTCTGTATGAATGCTTATGCTCAATCCTCTTTTTGCAAATATATCTTCAATCTTGCCAATACCTACAACTTCAAGTCCTGCCTCTTTTATATTATCAAGCAGTGTCTCATAAGGTGGTTCAACTGCAAAGTCTTTTCTGTTATATGTTCTGACAAAACTACTTCTGTCTTTTCCAACAAAAGGTCGTGCAATAACCCTTGCAACAAGCCATTTACCAACCAACATTCTTCTTGCTATCTCGCATATTTTATAAAGCTCATCAAGAGGAATGACCTCTTCATGAGCAGCAATCTGAAATACAGAATCTGCCGAGGTATACACAATAGGGTAGCCAGTTTTCATATGCTGCTCTCCAAGCTCTTTTATTATTTCAGTACCAGATGCCACTTTGTTCCCCAGCACTTTTCTGCCAATTTGTCTCTCAAATTCTTTAATAAGTTCCTCTGGAAACCCCTCAGGAAAAGTTTTAAACGGTTCTTCCAACACAACCCCTGCTATCTCCCAGTGTCCTGTTATTGTATCTTTACCTTTTGATTTTTCCTTGCTTTTCCCGAATACCCCAATTGGATTTGGATTTGGGGGTGTGCCTTTTATATCTGTAATATTTCCTATTCCAAGCTTGTACATGTTTTTTAGCTCTATGCCACCAACAGCATAAGAAGTATTTGACAAAGTGTTGCTGCCTTCATCACCATACAGTTTAGCATCTTCAAGTTCGCCTACCCCTACACTATCAAGCACAATCAAAACCACTTTCATCTTTGGATAATCTCCTTCCCAAAAATTAATTCGATTAGTCCTCTGAAACAATTGCAACACCAGAACTTGTACCAATTCTGCTTGCACCTGCTTCTATCATTTTAAGTGCATCTTCATAGGTTCTTATTCCACCTGAAGCTTTTATCTTTATTTTGTCACCAACAACTTTTCTCATCAAAAGTATATCCTCATACTTGGCACCACTTTTGGAAAAGCCTGTTGAAGTCTTTACAAAATCAGCTCCTGCAGCCATCACTATTTTACATGCTTCTATCTTCTGTTGGTCACTTAACTCAGATGTTTCAATAATCACTTTTACAATCTTACTTTTATACCCCCTTGCAATATCAACAATGTTTTTTATCTCTTCGTATACATAGTCTACATTTCCTTCTAACAAAGCTCCAATATTTATAACCATGTCTATCTCATCTGCTCCATTTTCAAATGCTTCTCTTGCTTCAAATATTTTAGTTTTCATAGTAGTTGCGCCAAGAGGAAAACCTATCACAGTTGCAACCTTCACAGATGTATCTTTTAAATACTCCTTGCAAACCTTCACATAGTATGGATTGACACAAACTGAAGCAAAAGAGTATTGGATTGCCTCATCACAAAGCTTTTTTATTTCTGCATGTGTAGCATTTGACCTCAATAAAGTGTGGTCAATAAACTTTGCAATCTCTATTTTTGTCATTCTGTTTATTCACTCCTTATAATATTTTACATTTCAATAATAGCATCTTTTGTTATTTTAGCAAATATAACCTTTTTCTTCTCAACATATTCACGTGAAAACTCAAAAGCCTCTTTGACATCTGAAATAACTTCACTTAACTTCTTTTCATCGTTAGCATAAATTTTCGCATAAGGTTTCCCTTTCTCAATCCTGCTACCTATCTTACCAAAAAGCTGTATTCCAACTGAGTAGTCAATAACATCTTCCTTTTTCTGTCTACCGCTACCAAGTTTCAAAGCAGTTATTCCAAGTTTCAAAGCATCTATATCTTTTATATATAGGTCTTCTTCACATATCAACTCATAAACATATTTTGCCTGGGGCAGTAGTGAATAATCATTAACAACCTCAGGATTTCCACCTTGGTTTTGAATTATCTCTTCAAACTTTTTGAGCGCCCAGCCTTTTTCAATGCTTTCAATAAGTCTTTCTTTTGCTCTTTCTCTATCTTTCTCAATACCCGATAAAATCATCATCTCTGTTGCAAATTCAGTACAAAGGTTTCTCAAATCCTCATGCCCTCTTCCTTTTAATACCTCTATCGCTTCAATAACCTCTAAGGAATTCCCTATCATCAGTCCAAGCGGCTGATTCATATCAGTCACATATGCCACTGTTTCCCTGCCAGCCAAACTGCCAATCTCAACCATTGTCTTGGCAAGTTCTTTTGCATCCTCATATCTTTTCATAAAAGCACCTTTTCCAAATTTGACATCAAGAATTATCTTATCAGCCCCTGCTGCTATCTTTTTGCTCATAACAGAGGATGCAATGAGCGGAATTGACTCAACTGTTGCTGTAACATCTCTCAGAGCATAAATCTTTTTGTCAGCAGGAACAAGGTCTTTCGACTGTCCAACAATTGCCGCTCCAACCCTGTTGACAGCTTCAATAAACTCATCTTTAGAAAGCTCTGTCCTAAATCCCGGAATTGACTCTAACTTGTCAATTGTGCCACCTGTGTGTGAAAGTCCTCTACCTGACATTTTAGCAACCTTTACTCCAACTGATGCTGCAAGAGGTATTAGTACAAGAGTTGTTGTGTCAGCTATCCCACCGCTTGAATGTTTGTCAACCTTTATCCCCTCTATTTTACTCAGGTCTACCATCTCACCTGACTGAGCCATCAGCATTGTAAAAGTAGTCAGCTCTTCTTTTGTCATTCCTCGAAAATAAACTGCCATCAAAAATGCTGCCATCTGATAATCAGGAATTTCATCATTAATATACCCATTTATTAGAAACTCTAATTCATCCTTATTAAGCTCAAACCCATCTCTCTTTTTGCGTATAATTTCAGTTATCAACATAAAAATCTCACCTTCTTATTCATCTTTAAAGATTTATTTTGTAAACAATTTTAAAAGCTGCTCTACAGCAAAAGCACCTAAGAAAATCCCAAAAATACCCGCAATACCTGCCAGAGCATTTGGTGCAGGAATAGGTAGCTTGAGAATCTTAAATATTGCTCCAACTATAAAACCTGTGAGAAGCGAAAGAAGTATTGCCTTCAACCTTTGTGTACCCTCCTGAAAATCATTTTGTTTGACACTCTATAAATTAAAGCCATAAGGTAAAAGTTCTTTCGCGTTAGTTTCGATAATTTTAGTCATATCAAAGTTTGAAAGATATATTGTAGCATCTTTTGCAAGCTCAAGTATCACCTGCCTACACGCACCACACGGTGAAATAGGTTCATTTTGAGGACCGATTACAAAAATAGCTTTAATATCCTTGTGGCCCTCTGAAATTGCTTTGAAAAGAGCAACTCTTTCAGCACAGATTGTCAGAGAATACGAAGCATTCTCAATATTACAGCCTAAATACACTTTTCCACTTTGTGTTAAAACCGCTGCCCCAACTTTAAAGTTTGAATAGGGTGCATAGGCTCTATTCTGCTGTTCTTTTGCTAAATTCAAAATACCCTTTAATGTATCATCAATCTCGGTTAAGTATTTCATCTTTTTATACCCTCTTTCTTACAATGTAGAATCTAAACTTTTTGGGTGAAAAGAAATTTGAAGAATATAATATAGGAGTATCACTTTGGTCAAAATGTATTTGGTCAAACAAAAGTACGACATCGTTTTTTTCAAGCTTCAACTTTTTATATACTTCATTTTTTTCAGCAAGCATTGGAATTATATCAGAAATTGCATATGCAATATATATTCCCAAATTATCATTTAAATAGTCAAAAAGTGACTCTCCTTTAAATTCAAATTTCTCACCAAAAAGCTTAGCAGGAAGTCTATCTATGCAGTATACAACTGGTATGTTGTCGGCAAGTCTTACACGTTCAATTTTTATAATCTCTTCATTTTGATTAATTTTCAACATATGTGCTTCTTTTGCATTCGGGTAAGTCCGTGTAACAATTACATCTTTTGTATGTGGTTGATACCCTTGCTTTTTCATAAGTTTTGTTATGCTTTGTAGTTCTTCCATACCTGTTTGTAAAATGGGTCTTGATGCAACAAAAGTGCCTATTCCATGTTTTCTAATAACATATCCTTCCTCTTCTAATATCCTCATTGCCTCTCTTAAAGTAGCTCGACTGACTCCGAAAAATTTCGCAAGTTCTACCTCAGACGGAAGCTTATCTCCCTCTTTGAATTTTTCTTCGATAAGGTGCTTTAACTTTCGCAACACCAATTCATACCTGGGTGGATAAACAATGCTCTCTGCACTCTCCACAGTCCACCCACTCCTTTCCCTTATTTTTTAGGTCTGTAAGGTATACCGTCAGCTGCCGGAGCAACACTTTTGCCGCCTATTCCAATCAATGCCAAGATTGTAACCACATAAGGCAACATCATGATAATGTTTTTTGAAATTGATGATTCTTGCAAAGTATAGCTCAGGGCCGTTGCAAAACCAAATAAAAGTGATGCTAAAAATGCCCCAACAGGTGTCCATTTACCAAAAATCATGGCAGCTAAAGCTATATAACCTCTTCCTGACGACATCTCAGGTGAAAAACTGTTCAAAACACCAATTGAAAGATATGCCCCACCAAGGGCTGAAAATGCTCCACCAATAATTACACCAAGATACTTCATCTTTACAACATCTACACCAGCTGTTTCAGCAGCTTCTGGATTTTCACCAACAGCTCTCAGTCTCAGCCCAACAGTTGTTTTAAACAAAAACCACTGGCTGAGTACTATCAAAACAAACATAATATAAACCATCACATTTTGACCACTTAGAACCTGGCCAATTATAGGAATCTTATCTATAATAGGTATCTTAACATCAGGGAGTTTTGGTGTGTCAAAAGGTGTCCCTTCAGGACCATATATTGGATTGAAAAGATAAGCAGTGATACCCGATGCAAATATGTTAAAAGCCATACCAAGGACTATCTGGTTTGCGTACATTTTTGCAGCCGCCCACGCAAATACATATGCTACCAAAATACCTGAGATTACTCCAGCTAAAAGCCCAAGCCATGCATTGTGAAAATATGCTGAAAATGCAACAGAAACAAATGCAGAAATTAGCATTATCCCTTCCATAGAAATATTAACAACACCAGCTCGTTCAAAAAAGTTCCGCCAATTGCCGGAAGTGCAAGCGGCACTGCCATTGCAATGGTTGATGCCCACAAATATGGATTTGTAAAAATACTGAGTATATTCATCTTACTCTTGACCTCCTACCGGTTCCAACTTTGATTTTCTGGTTTTTATCTTTTCCATAATAATCCTGTAAAGCTCTTCAATTGCAATAAAGAAGATTATAAGCCCCACTACAACATCAGCGAGCTGGCCAGAGATATTTGTTTGCATCTGCATTTCCTGCGCCCCTGTTGAAAGTCCTGCCAAGAAAAGTGCTGCTATCACAACACCAATTGGATTGTTATTTGCAAGAAGTGCAACAACTATAGCAGTATAACCATAACCTGAAGTAAAGCTATCATATAGCCTGTGCTGCACTCCCATTATCTGAACAGCCCCTGCAAGACCTGCAAATGCACCCGAAAGTCCCATAGCCAAAACAAGTTTTTTTTGCAACATTTATACCTGCATACTTTGCAGCTCTCATATTAAAACCTACTGCTCTGAGTTCATAACCTATTGTGGTTTTGTACATGAGAATATAAACCACCACAACTGCTAAAATTGCAATAAAAAGTCCACTTGACAGCTGTGTATTTGGCACTAAAATACTTAGCTTTGCACTGTCTTGAATTAGCGGCGATTGAGGTATTGTCCCTTTGTCTATCATCGGCCCGCCTTCTAATAGATAGTGGCTAAAATAGATAGCTATGTAGCTCATCATCATAGTTGTAATAACCTCATGAGCACCAGTGTAAACCTTTGCCAACCCCGGAACAAGTCCACCCCACAGTGCACCTGCTATCATAGCACAGACAATTATTAAAGGAATGTGCAGATACCATGGAAGACCTTTTATCTGGTACCCAAGATAAGTCGCAACAATTGCACCTATCCAAAACTGTCCTTCAGCACCAATATTAAAAAGACCAGAGGAAATGCTATCGCAACACCAAGGCCTGTTATTATCAGTGGTATTGCATTTGTCAACGTTGTTGCAAAGTCCATTAGATTCCCATAAGCGCCGCTAAAAAGTGCCAAATACGCATAAATAGGATTTTGTTTTGCTGTGATTAATATCACAATTCCGCCTACAATCATTGATATAAAAATAGCAATAAGTGGCATTAAAATACTCTGTAAAGCTTTTTTTACCATCACCATTTTAAGCCTCCTTCTTTTTCTTGCCTGTCATCAAAAGTCCTATATCTTCTTTTGTTGCAGTTTTGCTATCTAATATATCCATAATTCTTCCAGAGTACATCACAGCAATCCTGTCAGACAGGTTCAAAATCTCGTCAAGCTCCAAAGAAACAAGTAGTATTGCCTTACCACTGTCTCTAAGCTCAATGAGCTTTCTGTGGATGTACTCAATCGCACCTACGTCCATCCCTCTTGTCAGCTGAACAGCAATTAAAAGCTCTGGGCTGCTTGAAAACTCTCTTGCCAAGATTACCTTTTGCTGATTGCCACCTGAAAGGTTCTTTGCAAATAGTCTAAAATCTGGTGGACGCACATCAAATTCATGAATGAGTTTATCAGCCTTATGAGTTATAATCTTATAATTTAAAAATCCTCTATTTGAATATGGTTTTTTGTAGTATCTTTTAAGCACAATATTTTCTGCAACTGTAAAGTTCAAAACAAGTCCATCCTGTTGCCTGTCTGCTGGAATATAAGCAATTCCTTTTTCATAACGTTTGCGTGTGGGAAGGTTTTGAATCTCCTGGCTATTGAAAATTATCTTTCCTGTCGATGGAATAAGTCCTACAATAGCTTCTACAAGTTCATTTTGTCCATTCCCATCTACACCTGCTATACCAAAAATCTCTCCTCTTCTTACTTCAAAACTTACATCTTTGACCTTTCAATATCGTTTTTCAATTTAACTGTCAGATTTTCAATCTTTAAAACAGTCTCACCTAACCGCGGTTCACTCTTTTCAACCACAAGTTTAACCTCTCTTCCAACCATCAAATTTGCAAGTTCCTGTTCGTTGGTTTCTTTTGTATTCAAGGTCTTTATTGTTTTTCCTCTTCTCATAACAGTTACTCTATCTGAAATTTCCATAACCTCATCAAGCTTATGGCTTATAAACAGTATGGATATTCCCTGCGCCTTGAGGTTATTTATAATTTTAAAAAGCTCTCTTGTCTCTTGAGGTGTGAGCATTGCTGTTGGCTCATCAAGTATTAAAAGCCTTGCATCTCTATAAAAAGCCTTTAATATCTCTACTCTTTGCTGCATACCTACACTTAAATCTCCAACTTTTGCTTTTGGGTCAATTTCTAAATTGTATTTCTTGGAAATTTCAAGAATTTTCTTCTCAGCTTCCTGAACATTAAATCTAAAACCTTTTGGTTCAAATCCCAAGACAATATTTTCAGCTACCGTAAATACAGGTATCAACATAAAATGCTGATGAACCATTCCTATTCATTTTACAATTGCTTCATGAGGTCCTTTGACCTCAAGTTTTTGCCCTTCAAAATATATTTCTCCAGAATCAGGTTCATAAAGACCATAGATTATATTCATCAAAGTAGACTTTCCAGCACCATTTTCTCCAAGTATGGCATGTACCTCACCTTTTTTAACATCTAAATACACATTATCGTTTGCTTGAATATTACCAAACCTCTTAGAAATACCTTTGATTTGCAAAATATACTCCATATCCCTGTCCCACCTGTCTTTATATTCTTTTTATTATTTCAATGACAACCTTTTTTAGCTTCTCTATATTTTCTGAAAACACTCTCAAAACCTCTTCATGCGAAACAGGTTTTACACCCGGGTCATCTTCTAAACCCGCATCATAGTCCGTCACAAGAGTTACATTTAAATACTTTATTCCAAGCTCATTTGCCAAAGCTACCTCAGGATACTGAGTCATTCCAATAACGTCAAACCCCATCTTGGAGTACCATCTGCTCTCAGCTAAAGTAGAAAATCGCGGTCCCTGAATAACTACACATGTACCTTTTTTATGAAATCTATATCCAAGTTCTTCTAAAACATTAATTGCAATTTCTCTCATCTGCTCATCATAAGGCTGTGCCATTGAGGTGTGCTTTACATTTCCAATATCCGAAAATGTGTCCTCTCGTCCCCATGTTCTGTTAACAAATTGGTCAACAATCACGAAATCACCTGGTGAAATTTCTTTTTTTAGACTCCCACAAGCTGTTGTGGATATAATCCTGTCAACACCAAGTTGTTTTAATGCATATATGTTTGCTTTGTATGGAACTTTGTGTGGGGGATAAATATGCTTTTTACCATGTCTCGGAATAAACGCAACTTCTTTTCCTTCCACCATGGAAATTGCTATTTTATCACTTGGTTTGCCATAAGGTGTTTCAATCTCAATCTCCTCAAAATTTTCCAGAAAAGAGTAAAATCCAGAACCACCTATTATTCCTATCATATGGATTAAATCCCCTTTCTATTCGTATCATAAACCTGTATATTGTCGAAAGGCCTGCTGTGATATTAGATATTGCCCAGCAGGCCTTTAAAACTTACATGGTATTACTTTACTTCTGTTGGTATCTTTATCTTACCAGCTTTTATATCAGCAATTACCTTGTTTATTTTGTCGCTCACACTCTTTGGAACACCTTTCATAAATGGTGCAAGTCCAACACCGTTGTTCTTTAAATCAAAGTAAATAATACCACTCTTGAATTTACCATTTAATGTATCTTTTATAACACTATATGTTGCAACATCAACTCTCTTCATCGCAGAGGTCACAACAGTGGTTGGTGCAACATAACTCTGGTCTGAGTCAACACCAATTGCATAAACTCCCTTTTCTTTTGCAGCTTGGATAACACCAAGACCTGTCTGTCCAGCTACCTGGAATACAAAATCTGCACCCTGTGCTATTATAGAAAGCGCTACTTGCTTACCTGATGCTGGGTCATCAAACTTACCAGTGTATTTGATTATAACCTTTGCCTTTGGAATCTCTCTCAAAACACCAGCTTTAAAACCTGCGATGTATCTGTCAACAGGTGGAATCTTCATACCACCGACAACTCCAAATACATTCTTTCCAGTTGTTTTGCCAAATTTAGCTTTTTCAAGCAAAGCTGCTGCAACACCTGCTAAGTACCCTGCTTGTTCCTCTCTGAACATAGCTGAAGCAACATCAGGAAGATTAGAAATTTCAGAGTCAATAATTAAAAATTTTGTCTTTGGAAACTGCTTTGCAACTGTCACAACTGAATCGTGCATTAGAAAACCAACTGCAATAACTAAATCGTAATTAGCTTTTGCAAGTTTTTGTATGTTTGGAATATAGTCTGTCATCTGCTTTGATTGAATAAGAGTTGCTTTGATTTTAAGCTCCTTTTCAGCTCTTTTCAATCCTTCATATGCAGACTGGTTGAAGCTTCTGTTATTGACACCCCCAACGTCAGCGACAAGGCCTACTTTAAAGACTTTTTGCGATGTAGACCCATTTGCCATGTTCCAAGATACATTCAAGCTTAGCAAGAGTGCAGCAATCACAACAAGACTTAACACCGCAAATAATCTTTTTTTCATATTCTTCATAAAATGCAAACCTCATTTTTTATTTTTTAGATGTCAGACATCTAACATCTGACATCTGACACTATTATTTTATAATTTTTGTTCAAAAAAGTCAATATGAAAATTTGTAAATTTGTGAACTATAATATAAAAGGCTGCTTCATTGTGTTACAGCCCCTTGCTACAATTATTGTTTTACATATACAATTCTTTTACCTTCTCGTGAACCATGTACTCTAAAGTGTCATCCAATTTTTGAAATTGCAAAGTATCAAAAGAATATTTTCTTTCAAGAGCTTTTTTGAGCATATAATCTGCAATATGTGGATTTTTAGGTAGAAGAGGGCCGTGCAAATATGTGCCTATAACGTTTTTATAAATTAGCCCCTCAAACCCGTCCTTTCCGTTATTGCCAAAACCTTTTAGGACCTTGCCAAAAGGTTGATAACCATGATATGTTCTACCACCGTGATTTTCGTAACCAACAACTGTTTTTGGAAAAACATCTAATGTTGTTTCAATGACTATATTCCCAATTAGCCTTTTACCTTCAGACTTAGTATAAAAATCTAATACTCCAAGTCCTTTTATTACATTTTGGTTTGCATCAATATAAGCCTCTCCCAAGAGCTGATACCCTCCACATATTGCAAGCAGGCAAACTCCATCTTCGATCAAACTTTTAAGCAAATCTTTTAAGCTTAGCAAATGACTGTACATAATTCCTTGCTCCCTGTCAGATGCCCCTCCTAGCAGGATTATATCTGCAGTTTTTAAAATGTCTGCGTTAGAATTGAAACTATATTCAACTATATTTGCTTTTATACCTCTCCATTCACATCTTTTTTGTAGCGTAATAATATTACCTCTGTCACCATATAAGTTTAAAGCTTTTGGAAACATATTCACAATGTTTAGTTCCAAATCAATCACCTCACGGTCTTTTCAAATTCTCTATTATTTTTTTGGTCTTAAACAAAGCTGTGTACGTGGGAAGAATGTAAATCTTATTAACTCCTTCTAACGCAATTACTTTTTTCAAATCTCTTTCAAAATCAAGAAACTCAAAGTCTTTTAATTCAAAACTACTGTATTTAACTCTCAGCGCTATATCCTCTTTTCTTTTGCCACCAAAGAATAAAGCTTTTATATTCTTCACTTCGCTCAAAATATCAAAATCAGCATCCCAAATCCACGATACATCTTTACCATCAGCAGCGTTGTCATTGAGAATAAAAACAATTGCTTTAGGACAAGGATCCTCTGCTATTATCTTCAGCGTTTCACTCATACCAATTGGATTTTTGACAAGAGATATTACTACTTGCTTACCATATACCTCTATTTCTTCCATACGCCCAAGTTTGTTTGTAAAAGTCTCAACACGTTCTTTTATTTTATTCGTTTCTATCCCCAGTAACATAGCTACAGACATTGCTGCACAGACATTGTAAAGGTTATAAATTCCGCCTAACTTCAACCTGATCTCTTGAATTTTTGTGTCATGTTCTCTATCAATAAAGTCAAATATAAAACCGTTATTTTTAGCCCTTATGTTGGTGATAAAAAATCTACTCTCAGGATTTTTATATCCGCATTTTAAACAGTAGTATTTACCCAAGTGTCCCACGTTATAAAATGTATACTCAAGCTTACCATTACAAACTGGACAAAATCGTGAATCAAGCGTTACATTTGCCAACCTGCTGAGCGCATTCTCATCAACACTGTAAAAAACCTTCTTTTCTCCATTGTAACTTGCTAAATTCGGGTCATCTGCATTTATCAGTGCCAAAGCACCATTTATATGCCCCAAGATAAGCTCTTTTACTTTGTCAAGCTCGCCATACCTGTCAAGCTGATCTCTGAAAATGTTTGTGGTTACAAAAATGTCAGGTTTTAAATGCTTAGTAACCCTTGGCAACGACCCTTCGTCAATCTCAAAGCATCCTATGTCATAACTTTCTTTAAGATTATTTAAAAAAGCTCCCACAAGTCCATTTGCCATATTAGAACCTTTTAGGTTAGAAAGGACAACTTTATCACTATTTATTAGCCAATGTATTAAATTATTAGTTGTAGTTTTCCCATTTGTACCAGATACAAAGATTTTCAATTTACATCTTCTATCAATCTCTTTTAAGATATCCGGACAGATTCTCAAGGCAATCTTACCAGGTGCGCTTGTGGCATCTTTTCTTAAGAGCTTTAGTAAAAATCTCACTGTATTTCCTGCAAAAATAGCAATATAAAACCTTAAATTTTTCAATCCCTTTCATCTCCTTGTCCAAAACTACTTTATAAAGATAAAAAGCAAGGCATAACCTTGCTAACTTTCATGATCAATATTGCATTTTTTATACTCAGCTACAGACCTTACGCACGTGGATGCGCTTTTTGATAAACCTCTTTTAACTTAACATTTGCTATCTGAAGGTATCGCTGCGTAGTTGAAATATCAGCATGCCCAAGCATCTGCTGGACAGCTCTAACATCTGCTCCATTTTCAATTAGGTGTGTTGCAAAAGAGTGTCTTAATATGTGTGGGGTTATTTCTTTGTTTATCCCAGCAATTGCAGCATAGAATTTTACAATCTTCCAAAAACCTTGTCTTGTCATTCTTGATCCATTGAAATTTAAAAAAAGAGCCTCTTGTTCTTTATTTCTTGCAAGATATGGTCTTGAATGCTTTAAATATTTCTCCACCGCCTCAATTGCATAAGTGCCGATTGGAATAACCCTGTCTCTTTTTTTATTTCTACATATAATGTAGCCATGCTCAAGATTGATGTCTGAAAGATTAAGATTAATTAGCTCACTTACCCTGATGCCTGTTGCATACAACAACTCAAGCATTGCCTTGTCTCTAATGCCTTTTATGTCATCTTCTTTAGGACAACTTAAAAGTTTTTCTACCTCATCTTTGGTTAAGATTTGTGGAGGTGTTTTTTCAAGTTTGGGTGGGTCAATCTCTATCTTCCCTATGTCTACTATGTTTTGGTCTTTTAGAAACTCATAGAACACTTTTAGCGAAACAATTGATCTTGCTATCGTGCTGTTTGACTTTCCACTCTTTTGCATATTGATAATATATGTGATAATGGTAGCCTGAGAAGTATTCTCAATTTTTATCCCAATACTATCTAAAAACTCTATGTATTTCTTTACATCTCTTAAATAAGACATTACTGTATTTTGTGAAAACCTCTGCTTTTGACATAAATGCTGGTGAAAAACTTCTACTACATTCATCTATATTCAAATCCCCTCTTCTTATAGATTCCACAAATTACTCTTGTAAAACCTCAAATTAAAGTACATGCAAATCTTGACACTATAGAGCCAATTATTACTATTCCGCACATCAACACTGTTACTACCAATCCTATTATGAGATTTAATTTTCTTTCAAATCTAAACGACCTTTCCTTAGCTACAAAGTTGGTAAATGAGTACAAAATAAGTATAATCAAAAGTAATAAAACAATCAATTCTCTTAATAATAGATAGACAAAAAAAAATGCCATTGCACGAAAACCATAAACGCCGAAAAAAAATGGCTGTTGTTAGCCCAAATACAAACCCTTTCAAAACAATAACTCCAATATTTAAAACTTGCAAGTACTTGTTGAGATTTGAAAGCCCCCATATTGTAAGGTATGATAAAATAGAAAATATAGAAAAAAAGACTACATTATTCCAATATTGATTATTAGCATTTTTTGCATTGTTTATTAAAAGGATTACAAAATCTTTGAGTTGGCTTTTTTGTTCTTTGCTCAGTAAAAAATAAAAATTTACACCAAAAGTAATACTTAGCAAATAAAGTATTAAAATAAACAAAAATAACAGTTTAATCTTTTTTTCATTTTCTCATTCTTTGCTTGGGTCTTTAATTTATAGTAAAATAATATGTCAAATACAAGACAATTATTACCAACCAGAGGGAGAATAGAATATATAACCTCGTGATTTAAAATAGAGATAATTTACACTCTTGTATAGGTTATTTATAAGTGCTTTATCAATTCTCAATACAATCTTACCATCGTACAACTTAAAGGTGGTCTTATCGTAACCTGGGAGAACCTTGAACATATACCTATCTTCTGGTAAGAAAATTTGCTTGCGAAATTCCACTGTCAAAAAAAGAATAAGAAAAATTAATAAAAGCAGCAGCATACCTCCTCTTGTTATTCTAACATAGGACTTATACTTAAGATATCTTTTGTATCTGCTTTTTCTCAAAAACTTTCACCTTCCCATAATAGCATCATCTAAAGCCTTTGCAACAATATGGCAGCTTTTTAATGCCTCATCAAGTGTATTGCCATTGGTTCCAATCTCAATTATCAATGCATATGGTGATATGTGCTGGTTGTACCTTGCTGCTGAAATATTTATAGGTTTTGTAATTTGCGGGCAAATCTTTATAAGATTTTTTTGTAGGTGAAGTGCAAAGGTTAAATTTTCACGCCAAAAAGGATGATAAAGCCCCAGCTTGTCTGTTCCAACAACAAGCATAACCTTTGCAATCTGCTGCCCAAATGCAACTGTTGAAACTTTTATCTTTTTTGAGCCATCTCCTATTGCGTCTCTGTTTGTATCTATAAAAACTTTTATATCAGGATAATCTTTTTTACATTTTTCAATTACCTTCAATGACCTTGCATAAGACCCTTTATATCGGGATAGTCGTTTATATCTTTGCTGTGATACACCTTGTATCCATACTCCTTTCAAGAATCCTTTTAAGTTCTTCTCCCACCCTTACAACATTGTAATTGAAATCTAAGGTTCTATCGCTTGTACCTGAGGTATAAACAAACTTCTTCGAATGATTTTCATAACTTTCGGTTGTATGCGTGTGATAGATGAGAATAGAAGGCCTTTTGCCATTGTAAATCTTAAACTTTGTACTGAGTGCCATAGCAATGTCTATTTTATAACCTGTTTGATTCATAATCTCAATGTTGTAGAAAAAAGAAGAATTAGACTGAATATTGTTTAGATACTTTTGAAATTCAATATTTTCATAAATCTGATCTTGTTTAGATTCGCTGTCGTAATGTTCTTTCTTCTGGTCATAAATGATTACAACTGCATTATCTTCATACAAGTTTTGTTCTTCAAGTGTTTGAACACAATATGTTGCAAAGATTGGATGAAAAAATCTTATTAAATTTTCTATTTTGAGAAGATTATTGAGGTTCCCCTTATTCGCTAAAAAAGGTGCGTTAAAAGAGATAAGTTCTTTTGAATATTGAAAACAAAGACTTATCACACTCTTGTTTGAAAACACAAATCTATTTACCAAAAGCTCTACAACTATTAATACACCAATCATTACAACACACCCAAATCTTTTCAAATCAATAACCTTCACCATTTACACATATCTCCCTCAAAAGCAAGACCAGTAAAAGCTTTCTTGTAAAATCTCTATTCACATAAAAAAGAATTTATTCTCTCTCGGTAAAAAACTCAGTTCACATATCTAAACTGGTCATTTTCTTTGACCTTGGGATGAATCGCCATATTGATGCCATCAGCAATCACTGTTGAGAGATTCTCAACAATTCTATCTATGTCTTTTGGTGTGACAAATAAATTGCCATAATAGGGAAATATAACTTCTTTGATTAGATTAAACCTATCTTCATCAGGTATACTCTCAAGAAGCTGGTACAAGGGTGAAGATTTCTCTATTTCACTTTTAAGTCTTTCAAGTAAAAGGTCTATTGCGTCATTTGCAATGATTGCAGCATCAACCACCATTGGTACACCTATAGCAACAACCGGCACTCCAATCGTTTGCTGTGTAATACCTTTTCTTTCATTCCCAATTCCAGCTCCTGGAAAAATTCCTGTTTCCGCTATCTAAATTGCTGTTGAGATTCTCTCAAGCCTGCGGGAAGCTAAAGCATCGATTGCAATAATCAAATCAGGATAAACTTTTTGAACAATTTCCTGAATTATCTCGCTTGTTTCAATACCAGTAATACCCAAAACACTAGGTGAGATTGCACACACAGACCGGATGCGTCTATCTTGTACCCTTTCAGGAACAAATTCAAATAAATGGCGGGTAATCAAAACCTTTGAGACAACCTTAGGCCCCAGCGAATCAGGTGTTACATTCCAGTTGCCAAGACCTACAACAAGTATTGTACTTTTTTGAGAAAGCTTCATTAAGCTTTCTAACTCATCAGCTAATATCTTTGAGACCTTTTCTTGTACTTCAAAGTCCTCATCACGCAACCCATCAGCCTCAATTGTAATGTAATTTCCCATAGGCTTTTGTAAAATTGCCTCACCTTTGACTGAATTTATCTTTACTTTTGTTATCTTTATTTTTTCATCAAATTCTCCTCTTTCTTCAACTTCAACACCCTCAATTTCTCTTCCCAAACCCTTTTGAACAATCTCTCTTGTTTCAAGGGCAAGGTCTGTGTGAATCTTAAACATTCCTATCTCTCCTTCATAGAAACTCTCTTCTGAAATATTATTATCAACAGGTTTGAAATTATTAAACCTTAAAAAACATATCAAAAGGGAACTGTAGCAAAAGATGTTGCCACAGCTCCCCTCTTTCAAAAGGGGGTTATTGCCTTTCTTTCAAGGCCTTTTCTGCCATCTCGATAGCTTTTCTGACGATGTTTCCACAGTCGCGAGATTTTACCTCTCCCCAACCATACTTTGCGACAACGTCGTACACTCCAAGTTCTCTTGCTATCTCCATTTTAAGCTCTTCTGACATAATCTTTTGCCTTGCCAAGGCTAACCCCCCTTTGCGGTTTTATCACCGCAATTTTTAATATGCCCAAATGAGTCTCTTTTTATTATTTTTCATACTTTACATCGAGAGGATACCATTTGGGTCTTTTATTATCTCTAAGATGTTTTCTTCTCTGCCTGTGATTGCATTGATATATTCTGCAAAATATTTTCTATCGTATTTTTCCATAAATTCGTACGTGAATACTTCTCTGCCTGACTCAAGTGGAATTATGCTAAGTGAAACACTTTGAACATCAAAATTTCTGCTCATAAGTCTTCTTGCTTGTGCTTCAGTTATTGCTGGTTTTGGAATTTTTCTGTTTGTATGAGACATATAATATGCTGTTGCGTCAAAGCCAACCACCTGCCCTGTATCAAGTGCTATTCGCACTTTAACCATGTCAGAATATATCTTTACACCATTTTGCTGATAGATATAGTTTATAAGAGCTGTGTTGTCTTGTTTTAGATAAAAAGTATCTACCATGTTGGTAAATCCTTTGCTTTTTAAAAACTTCAAAACATTTTCTTTTGCCTTTGAAACACCAATTTTAGCTACAGAAGTAGCTTTGTTATCTATCATCCAGATAACCTTTCCACCTTTTTTAGAAATTGCTATTGTGATGGTTCTATCTCTTGCTCTTCTGTCAGGGATTATCTCAAAATTAAAGGTTTTAATCCTGTCACCTGAAAGCCCCAAATAGCTAATCACGTCAGCCTTTTTGATATTCAAAAAATCAAGTGCAATTTTCTTTGCCTCATCTCTATTGATTATATTATCTGGAAGTCCTCTTGGCACCTGCCTTGCAATATGGTCGGAAAAAGGTCCATCATATATCAGAGTTGGATAATCTTTAAAACCTGCTTCCACTGCAAGCATACGGCTGCTTGTGACATTTTGACTAATTCTTCTAAACCTTGACGTCCCAACTATTCTTACCTCACCCCATCTAAGTCTTTCTTGGCTTATCTCAATAGCAAGTTCATTTAAGCTGTTGCTCAGCTTATCTGCATAGCTGCGAAGTTTTTTTAGTTGTGCTTTTTGCTGTTAAGTTTCCTTTTTACCGTTCATAAGTTGCTTAGAAAGCGAAAAACTCAAATCACCGACCTGCGTCAGATACTTTGCTGTCTTCTCAAGTGCAACATTATTTTCAATAGGAAGCTGACCAAGGTTTTCCTGAGCTGCAAAAGCATTTCGCCAAACTTCTGTATATAAAATAGCTCTTGGTTTATCATCAGCAGAAACATCAGCTTTTGATAAAAGCGATTGTATGTTTTGAACATACCCAACCATATCAAAAAATGCTCTGTGCCACATATTGGTAAGATAATTGTGATAGTTTGCTTTGCCCTTATACCGATTTACACCCCAAAGAGCTAAGATCACTAAAATTCCAAGCACAGCTGCCATAATACTCCAAAGCCTTACGCTCTTGAGCCTCTCTTTTAACTCTTTATATCCACCTAAAATACTTAAAGCAGTATCAGCTCTTTAAGTTTAGTAGTAAAATTTTGTATTTATAGCTTTTAAGATAAGCTATTTTGCAAATCTATGTTTGCCAATCACGAGTACAACCTTTCTACTCCATATCCACTTATTTGTAGTTTTTGCAGGATTATAATAGTAAATGCATCCATTTGTTGGATCCCAGCCATCTAATGCATCTCTTGCAGCCTTTAATGCTGTTGGTTCAAGCTTTGCATTAATTTGTCCATCTGACACACTCGTAAAAGCGCCCGGCTGGTATATAACACCGCTTATTGTTTTTGGAAAACCGGGATGTTTTGTCCTGTTTATTATAACCGCTCCAATTGCAACCTGACCAATATATGGCTCTCCTCTTGCCTCACCATTTATAACTCTTGCCAATAAATACAAGTCTTTGTTTTGATAACTTGTTGATGCTTGTGTTGTGATAGACTCTTCTTTGACTTCTTTTTCACTTCTTTCAAAGCTTTTTCAAGTCTTTTTTCAATTCTTTCATCATTTGCTCTTTTGAGGTCATACATAAACTTTGCAGAGTAAACACTTAGGAAAAATCCAATTATCAATAGGAAAATAAAAATGGTATATTTTTTCAAAAGCTTTTTCACTTTTACAAAACCCCCAGTTAAAAAGTCTTCTTAAAATTATTTTTTGTAAGCTTGTTTTTATTATTCAGGTTTGTGATAAAATAAATTTAAAATTGAGTTTTTAAAAAGAAAATGAGGGAACAAAAACATGAATATTTTGATACTGAGTCTTGACGCTGGGTGAGGACATTTTGCCGCATCAACTGCACTAAAAACTGCATTTTTGCAAAAAGATCCACAAGCAAAAGTAGAAATTGTAGACACCCTCAAAATTATTAGTCCAATACTTGACAAACTTGCAGTTGGAACGTACTTGAAAGCTATAAAAACAGTTCCATTTATATATGGCCTTGTGTATGATTCAACAGACAAAGACCCGCCCACACGCTTTAGCAGGACACTTTACGAAAAGTTTTACTTTGCATTCTACAAACTTTACAATATCATCACTGAACTAAACCCCGACGTGATAATTGAAACACATCCATCACCAGTTGATATGGTAAGCCAGCTGAAAAAACGTGGACAAATTAATATCCCTATAATTAGCATAGTTACAGATTTTACAATACACCCTTATTGGATTAACGAATATGTTGACTATATAATTGTCCACCACGAAAACTTGGTATATGAAGCTATTAAAAAAGGAGCTGTCGAAAAAAAAGTCCTACCTCTGGGCATTCTTATTAACCCATCTTTCTCAATAAATTACGAAAAAAAGCAAATTCTTGCTGAGTTAAACCTTGAAGACAAGCCAACAATTTTAATTATGGGCGGAAGTCTTGGTCTTGGAAATATTGAGGATATAGTTGAAATGGTTTGCAAAATATGCGATGAAATCTATCAAATAATTGTTGTTGCTGGAAAAAATAAAACTTTGAAGAAGTCATTAGAAGAAAGAGATTTTGGAAAAAAGATACATGTATTTGGTTTTATCGATTTTATAGACAAGCTCATGGCAATAAGTGACATCTTGATTACAAAACCAGGAGGACTTACTTGTGCTGAAGCACTTTCTCGTAAACTTCCAATGATTTTAATTTCTCCTATCCCTGGCCAAGAGGAAAGGAATACATTATATCTTATCAACAATGGTGCTGCGGCATATGTAAGAAATATTGAAAGTTTTGACATAGTCTTTAACCAAATAATAAAAAACCTTCAAAGGCTTGAACATATGAAACTTGCGTGTTCATTTTTAGCAAAGCCAAATTCATCAAATGACATTGTAGAATTTATAAAGGGAATGGTGCTCTAAAAGGCCCCATTCCCCTCTCTATAAAGACTTCTTTTTTTTATTTGTGGTTGTGGCAGAAACTTTGCTGGGTTTTGGTTCTCACCGTTGTATAAAATCTCAAAGTGTAAATGTGGTGGGTCCATATATTCTATATTAGAGCTTGTCCCCCACCTCACCAATTTTTTGCCCTTGCCTAACTATATCTCCAACTTGGACATATTTTAAGTCTTTCAAGTTAAAATATTTTGAAATATATCCATCGCTGTGGTCAACAACAACATATTTGCCATAGAGAGGATCTTCACCTAAGTCAATTATAGTACCGTCAAAGCAAGCTTTCACATCGCTACCTTCTTCTGCTTCAATATCAATCCCTGAATGTTCTGTCCATTCATCTAAGGTTTTAGAGTACACAAGTGACTGGTCAGAAAACTCTCTGATTATCTTACCAGAAACAGGATATATAGGCTTGAACACAAGAGGATTTATTACTTCTATTTCGTCTCCTAAGCTATTTCTTCCCTGATTTTCCTCTGCAGTTGTATTAGCCTTTTGTTGTGCATGCTGTTGTTTATTAGCATTGCTTGCGGCGTCATTCTTAGTTGTTAAAGAACTTTCATTCTTTTTTGAACTGTAAGCTGAGTTTGAGCTATGAATACTTTGGGTATTGTCTTCTGATTTCCTTTGAGATACATTTTTATTTCCTGTTTTTTTCAGTTGTTGCAGGGCTATTTTTTAATTTATCTTGTTTGGTCACTTCTTGCATACCAACTTGTGGAATTGCATTAGAGGTATCGCTGTTGTTCAGGCTTACATTATTATCTTGCTTTTCTTCAACCTCATACTTCATAAAATCAGTAGTTGCAATTGTATAAATTGAAAAACCAATTACAAAAAGACAAACAACCACAATTATATAAAATCCTTTGGTGTCAAAAAAGTTTATCAATCTTTCTTTCCAATCCTTTTTATTTATCTTGACTTTGCACCTCCTTCCATATACATATTCTTGCCAGCTATTTCTCAAACTATACATACATAGCAACTTCAATATCCACATTTTTTCTTTTTAGAATAGAATTTGATATGATTTATTTTGACAATCAGTTATGTAAACCTGAAATGAGGTGCAAATCAGTGGAAAAGCAGAAAAGTAAAAAAAGGATATTTGCAAACATTTTTCCTGTTTCGAAAAAGGTTTTTTTAATCATAGGTATAATTTCTATTATAATGCTTTTGTTCGGTATAAAATTCTATTTTTTATCCTTACGCTATGTTTCTGATAAGATTGATTTGAACATCTTATCCCAGGGACTTATGCAAAATTCACTTTACATATTCATAAGAAGGGTTAGCAGCTGCTATCATAATTCTTGACTTTGTCAGTTTGAAGCTCAAAAAGCTTGGGAGGACTGGGATTGACAAAATATGGACCTCAATTTTGTCACTACATCATTTGCTAATACCAATAAATTCTAAGCCTTCCTCATATGTCATGAAGTTTTTTGGACCCTTTATCTTCATTACATTCAGTATATCTCCAGCTTCTCCCTCAATTTTTTGCTTTATCAAATATTTCTTCCCTTTTATCTCTATTTCAAAAAAGTTCATTGAATATATTGCTTCCATTATCCTTTCACTACTTATTCCTTTACCTTTTCTCCTCAAAATATATTCCAATGTCCTTTGCAGTAAAAATGCCAAAAAACATATCACAAAATGTCCTTTTATTCTGCTTTCTGTAAAGTGATATATCGGTCGCACTTCTAAACAGCTTTTCATTACTCTGAATGACTGTTCTATCTTCCATAAATCGTGATATGCTCCTAAAACCTCTTCTACATCCATATCCTTTTTGCTCGTTTGAATTGCATAATAACCGTCAAATTTCTCATCTCGTTTTATCGCTTCCTCATCCAATACATATTCTTCTGATTTTGATTTCTTCTTCAAATATTTCCTTGCACCTTTCTTTTCTAAGGCTGTTATGCTTCCTTTGTTCTCTAAAAGCTCTTTGGCTTTTCTTACCAATCTCTCTCTGTCTTCTTTGTCTTTCTTGGCTCTCTTGCTTGAATACGTTATTATCAAATTCTCTTCTATTTTGAACTCTTTACCCTCTTCATCCTTGACAATATTTGTTCTTTCCAATACCTTATATTTGAATTCATCACCATAAATTTCTTCAGCATTCAAACATCTTTTGCCATCAAGTCTTTTATATCCTTCTTCATTAAAAACTTCATCTAAAATTTCTTTACTTGCATTCTTTAATCTGCTTGCTACTATATAGTCGTACCCAGCTTCTTTTATCATCTTTAAATTTATTCTGCTGTTAAGCCCTTTGTCTGCTACTATTATTATCTTATCTATACTAAATTTTTCCTTCAGCTTCCTCAGTATCTTTACCATCGTCTTGCTATCTATCGTATTACCAGGAAAAAGTTCATACCCTATCGGTCTGCCTTCTTTGTCCACCAAAAGCCCTAATACAACTTGCACTTCATTTACCTTGTTGTCTTTGCTAAACCCAAAATTTTTAAGTTCATCCGCTCTACAACTCTCAAAGTATATTGTCGTCACATCATAAAACACTACATCAACTACCATCTTAAATAAGTCTTTATTTCTCTGATACAGGTATGTCTCTAAATCTTCTTTTACACTGTCAAGAAAATCTAAACACCTGTACAATTGATTCAAATCTATATCCTCTTCAAATCCAAAATATTTGCTTCTCTGATGATAAGTTCTTAGTTTGCTCATTGGCTCTATCAATCTCTGTATGGTCATTAAAAAACTTACTTTGTCTACATCAAATTTTATCTTTCTCTCTTTTGCTGCTTTCCCTTTTAAAAACTTATCAATTTCAAGCTCCTGCCATAACTTTCTGTATACAATGTATCCCCAGTTTTTTACAACTGCATCCAAAATATCTTCTTCAGATTCAATAGTAACAGCTTTTGCATTCTCAGTAGTTGTTTCAGCGACAATATCAGATAGTTTTTTTACAATGTTTTTAAAAGCGGGGTCATCTTTGAGAATATCAAGTCTACCAAAGTTAAATAGTACTCTTTGCTTTACTTTACCATTTTCACGGTAATTTTCGACTAACCTAACATACTGATAACCGCCAGCATTAGTAATTTTGACAAACATATGGCAACTCCTTGAAGATAGTTTGTTATATTGTACCACAAAATATTTAAAAAGTCAAGCAAATTCAGTATATATTAAGCTAAAATTTGTCCCTACATTTTTTAAAATTTTTTATTTTTCTCTTCTTGAAACCCGCATAAATTAAGACTTTGTTATTTTTTGTTAGCTCAAAAACACCTCTTAACTGACAAAGTCAAGACTTTACATATTCATAAGAAGGGTTAGCAGCTGCTATCATAATTGATTACTTGGCAAAGACAAAAAATTAAAGGGCAAAGCTACTTTGAATTTAGCCTTGCCCTCATTTTCTTTGTAAAGCGTTTTAAAAGTAACTTTTTTAGGTTCCTTTATTATTGAACAAAAACCTTTTTATTTTGCTGGCTATACTTTTAATAAATATAAAATAACCCTCAGTGTCAATTTCATAGTTTGGCATCACATTTTTGGTAATGACTATTATACCAAGGTTTCTTATCCCATTTTCATAGTCCTGATAGTAAAGCTCTTTAATTTTCCCTCTTTTATCCTTTACCTTCACCCACATATAAATCTGTGCATCTGAAAATATCCTCTCAAGTTCGTTTTCTGATTGAATTAAAACACCATTTATAGAAATCAATGTGTCACCCGGTCTAATTCCCATCTTTTCAGCAACGCTATTTTCTTCAACATACAACACCTTAATTGTATTCTCCTCTGCCTCAAATATTGATTTTCCCTCTTTTTGCTTTTTTTGCTGAAAAAGTATTATGCTCTCATGAGCAATAGGTGCAAACAAAGCTGCAATCCATTTAAAAGCATAGATTCTATATGAAAGTGCACTTAAAACAAAAAGTACAATGCTAAATATACTTAAGGTAAACGCACTCTTTTTGCTAATCACATGTGGCTCATCAGAAACAGCCAAATCGCCATAACCAAGTGCTGCTACAATAGGTGTCAAAAGAAGCAAAGTAGTAGGAGTTACCTGCTGGGGTTTGAACAAAGGCCACCATGAAGGTTCAAACAAATTAATCTTTACTGTGGGTGCAGATACCTGAAAGTTAAGCGCAATAATAACCATCGGAATAGCCCAAAACCTTTGCATAAGGTAAGCGCCTGTAATCGAATGGTTATCTAAATACCCAGTAGATTCGTCCTTTTTTCTTCGTTTTATTACAACAGGTATTGCCCCTCTGAAACCGTCTAAAAATATTAAAAGACTCTCAACAAAATGCAAAATTGCAACAATTAATAGTATCCCAGAAATATCTACAGCTGGTTTTTTAAATATCAAAGATACTATTGAAATAATTCCTGCTGAATATGAAAAACAAAGATACCTTGGATTTATAAGAGCAAGAATCAATGCAATATACCAAAGATAAAGAAAGCTATCTACATCAACCACTATTCCAAAAAATAGAACAATTAAGCTCACTATATACCCACCTACAAGCCCTGCAATAGACGACTCAATCACTTTGTAAATTAATGTCCTACGATTATAGCCCAACACATTTTGCTCAAATTCTTGCTCTCTTTTGTATAAAAACGCTATTAAAATAATTATTACCCAGAAATTCCAACTAAAAAGAAGGCTAAATATGTTAAGCCCTGTTAGCTCAAATATCTGCCAGAAAAACTTAAACATAAACTGCACCTCAAATCTTCTCAAATACTACTTTTTAGAATTTCAATTGCCTTTTTAAGCTGCAAGTCCTTATTCAGTGGCACGTTCATTTTGTCCTGATACTCTTTTGGCTGTAAAACCTGAATGTCAGGTTTTATCCCTTTCTTGTTGATATATGCACCGCTTGGAAGCAAGTATTGACTAACTGTTATCTTTATTGCTGACCCATCACCAAGTTCAAATACCTGTTGAACTACACCTTTTCCAAAAGTCTTCTCACCTACAATTTTAGCTCTTTTTTGGTCCTTTAAACATCCGGCTAAAATCTCTGAAGCAGAGGCTGAATATCTATTTGTCAAGACAACAAGAGGTGTTACAGTATCTCCATTTTTATATGATTTAAAATACTGCTTGTTATTGTATCTATCCTTAAGATAGACTATAAGCTGTCCTTTTTTGAGAAAGTTGCTTGCAACATCAACAACAGACTCCAAAAGTCCACCTGGGTTAAATCTAAGGTCAATAATAAGTCCTTTGCAGCCTGAACTCTTTAACTTGTCATATGCGTTCATAAAATCTTGTGGAGTGTTTTCGTCAAAGTTTGTTATCTTTATATACCCTATGGTATTGTTAAAGATTTTGCTACTCACTGTCTTTATCTTTATTTCATCTCTGATTATCTTAAAATCTATTGGTTTTGAACTCCCATCTCGAAGAATTGTGACAGTAACTGGTGTGCCTTTTGGCCCTCTCATAAGACTTTCTGCCTTGTCAATATCCTTCGCAGTGAGATTAATACCGTTTACTCTTATAATCTTATCACCTGGTTTAATACCTGCCTTATATGCAGGTGAGCCTTCAAACGGAGTTACAACTTCAATATAATGCTCGCCTGGCTCTATTGTGACACCAATTCCAAAGTATGTTCCTTTGCTCTGAATCATAAACTCGTCAAATTCTTTTTTTGTAAAGTACTCGGTGTATGGGTCATCTACACTCGCAGCAATTCCGTCAATGGCACCATCTATTAGCTTTTGGTCGTTTAAATCTTTTGGTTCATAGTAATACTTTTTTAAAAGCCAAATGACTTTAGAAAGCTTAGGATTTGCCACTAAATTGTTGGCATAAAGTGGACTTCCAAAGTAAAGATATGTTGTAAAAATGTATGTTGCCACTGCAGTTATCAAAATTATTGCTATAGTATTGAGTCTTTTTTTCATGTTTTCTTCAGCCCCTTATTTCAGATAATTCAATGGGTCGACAACATCGCCGTTGATTCTCACTTCAAAATGAAGGTGTGGACCTGTTGAATACCCTGTTGAACCCACATTCCCTATACACTCACCTTTTTTTACCTTTTGCCCGACAGAGACATTTATTGAAGAAAGATGAGCATAAAGCGTGCTAATGCCACTTCCATTGTCTAAAATAATAGTTTTCCCATATCCAGAAACCCATCCAGCTAAAATCACATCGCCATCAGCTGCTGCTAAAACCCTTGTACCATAAGGTGCAGCAATGTCAATCCCTGTATGCATCTTGTTCTTTTTCAAAATAGGATGAAATCTCATCCCAAAATATGATGATATATCATAGTAACCCTCAAGTGGCCATAAAAGCTTTCCACCTGAATATATTCGCTTTGTCTTTTGTCTTGCCAAAATCTCTTTTATTTTTTTGGAAAGTTCATTCGAAACTCTTTCCAGTTCATCAAGCATATTTTCTAACTTGTCCTGCTCTTTTTCTAAGTCAGACAAAAGCTTCTTCTTTTCTTGTTGCTCAGCAATGAGCGAATTTTGATATTTTTCAAGTTCTGCTTTTTTGTTATTCAAATCTTGTCTTAGCAAAACTAATTCTGCCTTTTTCTTTTTTATATTCTCAATAGATTTTGTATACTCATTTAGTATTTGCTTATCATACTCAATTATATCGTTAAAAAGATACATTCTCGTAAAAAAGTCAGACAAATTTTTCGAGTCAAGCAAAATCTCTATATACGAAACCGAAACATTGTTCATCTCATATATTGCTCTGATTCTGTCTTTGAACTTTTGGTAATATGCCTCCTTTTTTGCCTGCTCAAGTTGAAGTTGCTCTTGGGTATGTTTAATCCTGTTCTCAACAATGAGGATATTGTTTTTTAACAAATCAATTTGGCTTTTTGTTTTGTCAATCTCCCTATCAATATCATCTATCTGATCTAAAATCTGTTGCTGTTTATTTTCTATTTCAGCAATTTTTTGCTGAGTCTTTTTTTTGTTTTTTTCAACAGACTTGAGTTTATTCTGATAATCTTTTAGTGTATCAGAAATAGCACTTTCAAAAAGCAACACAAAAATCAAAACTAAGGCCACAGTCTTAAATTTTCTCATCAACATAAAAAACCTCCTTCTCAGGAAAAAGAGGCCATTTTAAGCTTTGAGATATCTTCTTAGCGAAATTAGACTTCCTAAAATACCAACCATACTTCCAGTTAGAATAAACAACCCTAATATCTTGTACTTATAAGTAGAGATATTTACAAAGTCTACAAAGGTAATTGTTTGTGAGAGATATTTTATCGAGTAATGGTATATTAAAAGCACTATAGCATATGCAAAAGTTGCCCCCAGTATTCCAATTATAAAACCTTCTACTACAAAGGGACCACTTATAAACCTATTTGTCGCACCAATATATCTCATTATTGAAATTTCCCTTCTTCTTGCAAAAAGTGTAATCTTTATGGTATTCGCTATTATAAATATTGCTATTATGTACAGCCCTAAAATCAACGCTATACAAAAGATGTTCAATATTTTTATTATCCTCTTTAGCTTGTCAACTGTCTGAGAAGGAAAGTAAACCTGGTCAATCCCTTCTAAAGTTTCTAACTGTTTTGCAAGACCCTTTGTGTACTCTAACTTTACAGGTCTTACAATAAAATAACCCCGCAGCGGATTGTCTTTTTCAAGCCCTTCTAAAAGAAAAGAATTTTTCCCAAGCTTTTTCTTAAAATCTTCAAGCGCCATCTCTGGACTTATATATTCAAAGCTTTGAACATAGGCATTTTTTCTCAAAAATTCTTCTAATATAGGAACTTTATCTTCTTGCCCTTTTTGGAGAATTACCCTTATATCAACAGTCTTTTCTATTTGCTGCGCAATATATTCCAAATTAAGTCCAATCGCAATGAATATGCCAACTACAGTTAAGGCTGCTACTACAATTGAAATAGAAGCAGCAGCCATAGTTTTGTTTAAAAATATATTCTTAAATCCATCTTTGCAAAAGTACTTGATTGTCTGAAGTCTCATAGCTGTAAACTCCTTTAGTCTGATCTTTGACAATTCTGCCGTTTTCAATTGCAACAACTCTTTTTCTCATACTATCTACAATCTCTTTTGCATGTGTTGCAACCAATACTGTTGTACCCCTTTTATTTATATCCTCTAAAAGTCTCATTATTTCCCACGAGGTATCAGGATCAAGATTTCCAGTTGGTTCATCAGCAATCAGTAAAGTTGGCTTGTTGACAATTGCTCGCGCCAAGGCAACCCGCTGCTGCTCACCACCAGACAGCTCGTGCGGGTAACACTTTGCCTTGTGCGCAAGCCCAACAAGCGACAGTACAAAAGGAACTTGCCTTCTGATAAGCTTTGAAGGTGCTCCTGTTATTTGCATAGCAAACTCAACATTTTCATATACCGTCTTGTTTGGCAAAAGCCTAAAGTCCTGAAATACAATACCAATTTTTCTTCTGTAATAAGGTATTTCTTTCTTGGTAAGTTTATTTAGATTGTACTCTCCAACAATTATCTCTCCTTCGGTTGGGTCAATCTCTTTCAAAAGAAGCTTTATCAATGTAGATTTCCCCGCACCACTTGAACCTACCAAAAATACAAACTCACCTTTTTCTATTGTCAGGTTTACATCACACAGAGCAAGTACCCCATTTGGGTATCTTTTGCTCACATTTATAAATTTTACCATTTAAATTCACCTGCAATATTCTTCAAAATGTGATATTTCCTTTTGTATACTCAAGGTATTGATTTACAAGCATAGCCATTTTGAAGATGACAGCATCTTCAAATTTTCTCAAATCAAGACCTATCATTCTCTCAATCTTATCAAGCCTGTATACCAATGTATTTCTATGGATGTAAAGTTGCCTTGCTGTCTCGGAGACGTTTAAGTTGCACTCAAAGAACATCTCAACAGTCTGTATTAGCTCTGGGTCAAAGTCAGAAAGTTTCACATCCTTGAAGACTTCTTCTAAGAACATCTCACACAGTTTTGTTGGCATTTGATATATAAGCCTTCCAAGGCCAAGCTTGTGATAGCTTACTATATACTTGTCCTTTTCAAAGATATAACCAATTTTAAGCGCTGCTTCAGCTTCTTTGTAGGACATTGAAAGTTCTTTTATATCATCAACAATGGAACCAATTCCAATATACGCTTTCAAAAGAAGCTCAGAGTTGAGAGTGTCAAGTATAATCCTTGCCACCTTGTATGCATCTTCGTCAGTTGAACCTGGTTTTAATTCTTTTATGAACACAAGTATGTTATTGTCAAGCTGGATTATGAAATCTTTTGTACTCTTTGGAAAGATGCTTGTTAAAACCTCTGCAATGTTGACATCTTTGATTTCTTTTGCATTTGGAATATATATAGCATAAACAACTCTTGTAGCACCTGTTGCAATATGAAGTTCTCTTGCCTTTGTGTAAATCTCACCTGGCAGTATATTGTCGTACAATAGGTTTTTTATGAACAGCTTCTTATCATAAGCAGAAGCTGGCTCTTTTGCTTTCATCACAACAAGGTTTAGTATGTCAAGAAGCTTCTCAGCGTGTGGTTCTGTGTTATTTATATACAGCACATATGTGTCGGTTTGACTTCTGTAAACTTTATATGTGCGTCCTTCAAAGATTTCAAGGTCAGTATCTGTTTTTATCATGTCAATTGCAACTGTGTTGATTCTGTTTTGAGAAAGCGGGTTAGAACTGTAAACAACTCTACCATCAGCCTCTATATATCCGAATTCATCCTCAATGATATCCTTTGCCTGTTCTAATACATCAATCACCTTTTGTGTCATCATAACGCTATACCTCACCCTTTTCCAAATAGTATTTTATAACTCTATTATACTTTTTTTCTTTGCAATTGTAAAAGGTTTTTAAAAACAAAAAACCCCTGCCACTTTGAAATTTTGGCAAGGGCTATTTTGACTTTTATTAGTGAACAATAGCCTTTTCTGTTTCTTTATCAAAGAGGTGAATCTTATTAACATCAAATGCAAGCTTAATCTTATCTCCACTCTTTGCCCTAGACCTTGGGTCAACTCTTGCAATGAGATTGAGACCATCAACAACTACATACAAGAGTGTCTCAGAACCAAGCATCTCAACAACATCAACATTAGCATCAACAACAGCATCCTGAGCTGTCTGCAAGAATATTTCTTCATCGTGTAAGTCCTCAGGTCTGATACCCATTATAACCTCTTTACCAACATAGCCAAGCTCTTCAACTTTTTTAGCCTTTCCTTCAGGAAGTTTAATTGCATTGTCACCAAATACAACATAGAGGTTCTTATCTTTCTGTTCAATTCTTGCCTCAATGAAGTTCATCTGTGGTGAACCAATAAAGCCCGCAACGAACAAGTTAGCAGGTTGCTCATACAATACTTGTGGAGTGTCTACTTGTTGAATGTATCCATCTTTCATAACAACAATTCTTGTACCCATTGTCATAGCTTCTGTCTGGTCGTGTGTAACGTATATAAATGTTGTTCCAAGTCTCTTGTGAAGCTTAGATAGCTCTGCTCTCATCTGGACTCTGAGTTTAGCGTCCAAGTTTGAAAGTGGCTCGTCCATCAGGAACACCTTTGGCTCTCTTACAATCGCACGACCCAACGCAACTCTCTGTCTCTGACCACCAGATAAAGCCTTTGGTTTTCTGTCAAGTAAGTGTTCAATACCTAAGATCTTTGCAGCTTCATAAACACGTCTCTTTATCTCATCTTTTGGAAACTTTCTCAGTTTAAGACCAAATGCCATATTCTCAAAAACAGTCATATGTGGATACAAAGCATAGTTCTGGAAAACCATCGCGATATCTCTGTCCTTTGGAGGAACGTCATTTACCAGCCTGTCTCCAATATAAATCTCGCCCTCTGTGACCTCTTCAAGCCCTGCAATCATTCTAAGAGTTGTTGTCTTACCACAACCAGATGGTCCAACTAAAACTATAAATTCCTTGTCTTCAATGTCAAGGTTGAAATCTGCAACAGCTGTAACACCACCCGGATATCTCTTATAAACACCTTTTAATCTTACACTTGCCACTTTTCTTTTACCTCCTACACAGTATTTGTATATTAATTCGCAAAAATTTTCTTCTACTATAGACTATACAATTATTTGCGGCCAAAAACTATTGATTTTTTAAACAAACTTTTTAAAAACCTTTTAGGTAACATGTCTAAACTATCTTACCAAAAACAAAGGCTGATAAGGAGTTGTACCTTATCAACCAATTGTTACTATTGCTGTGGTTTGCTTACCTCTTCAGCACCTTTTCTAAACAGTCCTAATATAAAGATGAATATCGCGGCACCAAGTATAGTTGGAATAATCGGAATTCCAGCTATAACAGGTCCAAGCTTTTTGAAAAAAGGAATATATGCACCAATCCATGAACCAACAAGTCCTGCAATCATTGCTCCAATAAAACCACCTGGCATCTTGTACTTAGTCAGTGCATCACCAATATAACCTGCAATTGCTGCAACAATCAGGGTCATTATAAATCCAAGCATAAGTTTGACCCCCTTTTTAAAAAGCGACTCTACTCTTTAGTATGATTATTTTTATCGAATTTAATCACTTGATAATATTACCAATAATACCCCTTCTTTTACCTCAACAATTGCTTCATCTTCTATAATAACATTTGATATGCCATAAGGATTGCCAAACTCCATGCTACCATCTTTTAGTGGATAATACAACCCCTTCGTTGAAATACCTCTTACAGTTTTGGTATATGGTAGCAAAGATAAAATGGATCCCTTTTTACCTTCAATCTTTATTTTGTCTTTTGTCATTGTAATTATGTTATTTCTATCAGCAATAAAACTTTTTATATTGCGTTCAAGAAGGTAGTATAAAAGTGTTATGTTTGCCAGTACATGGTCAATTCTTTTCCCTGTACAAGAAAGCATGATTACCTCATCAAAATCTTTCCCAGCTAAGTACTCAACAGCAATCTGAGTATCAGTTTTGTCTTTTTCACGAGGATATTCCAAAATTTCTACATTTTTGCTTCTAAAATATTCCAAAACATTTTTATCAACAGAGTCAAAGTCTCCTATTATTAAGTTTGGCAAAAAGCCATATTTATATGCGACATTTGCACCGCCATCACAGCAAATAACAAAATCTGCCTTATTCAAATACTCTTCATAAAAAGCCTTGTCTTCTACATTGCCATTTGAGATAACAACTGCCTTCATCTTAATGTTCCTTTCCATAATTTTTCTAAAATTTAAAAGAAACTCAGCTGGCTTGTTTGAGGAAGGTCTTTCAAAACCTTATACTGTGTAAGTATCTCAATTACCTGTTTGTTTAGTTTTGCCCTTCTTTGAAGGTCATCAACCGACAAAAATCTTCCTTCTTTTCTCGCCTCAACAATATTGCGTGCAGCAGCAACTCCAATGTTTGGCAAAGCATTAAATGGAATCAAAAGTCCACCATCTTTTATTATAAACTTCTCTGCATCTGACTCGTTTAAATCAACCGGATAAAACTTAAGACCTCTTGCTAACATCTCATTTGCTATCTCAAGCACTGTCAGAAGGTTTTTGTCCTTTGGAGATAAAGTATTTATTCTATTTTCCATATCTCTAATCTTTTGTCTTATAAATTCTCTTCCCTTCATTATGGTTGCATAGTCAAAGTCATCTGCCCTGACTGTAAAATAGGTGGCATAAAAGGCTTCTTTATAATGAACTTTAAAGTAGGCAATCCTAAACGCCATCATAACATATGCTGCTGCGTGAGCTTTTGGGAACATGTACGTAATCTTCTTACAGCTTTCTATATACCACTCTGGCACACCGTAGCTTCTCAAAAGCTCTTCGTCTTCTGGCTTTAATCCCTTACCTTTTCGAACATCCTCCATTATTCTAAAACTGTCTTTCGGTGGAACACCTTTTTGAATAAGGTATAGCATTATGTCATCACGAGTCGAGATTACCTCTTTTAACGTTGCAATGCCATTTCTAACAAGGTCCTGTGCGTTGTTTGTCCACACATTTGTTCCGTGAGAAAGCCCTGATATTCTGACAAGCTCTGCAAACGACTTTGGCTTTGTCTCTATTAGCATCTGCCTTACAAATCTTGTGCCAAATTCTGGTATGCCAAAAGTTCCAACCTCACAGTCGATATCCTCTGGTGAAATTCCCAGTGCTTCTGTGCTTGTAAAAATTGATAATGTCTCTTTATCATCAAGTGGGATTGATCGCGGGTCAACTCCGGTTAGGTCCTGAAGCATTCTTAAAACTGTTGGATCGTCATGGCCAAGTATGTCAAGTTTCAATAACCTTCCCGAGATTGCATGATAGTCAAAGTGGGTTGTAATCACATTCTTGTCTTCGCTATCTGCAGGATGCTGGATTGGTGTAAAATCAAAAATCTCTTTGTCTTTTGGAACAATCATAAGTCCACCCGGGTGTTGACCTGTTGTACGTTTAACACCTGTGCATCCCTGTGAAAGTCTTAAAATCTCTGCAGGGTGCAAGTTCAAACCTTTTTCCTCTGCATACTTTGTAACAAACCCGTGTGCAGTCTTTTCAGCAACCGTTGAAATTGTCCCTGCTCGGAAAACATATCCTTGACCAAAAAGCTCTTCTGTATATCTGTGCGCAATTGGCTGGTACTCTCCGGAGAAGTTCAAATCTATATCAGGTTCTTTGTCACCATCAAAACCTAAAAAAGTCTCAAATGGTATATCATGCCCGTCTTTTCTAAGTTTTGTACCACATCTTGGGCAGTCTTTGTCCTCAAGGTCATAACCACAGCCAACTGTTCCATCTGTCACAAACTCAGAATACTTACAGTTTGGACAGACATAGTGCGGTGGCAGTGGATTTACCTCTGTAATTCCACACATTGTAGCAACAAGCGATGAACCAACAGAACCACGAGAGCCAACTAAATAACCATCTGAAAGTGACTTTGTCACAAGCTTTTGTGCAATTAAATACATTACAGCAAATCCATTTTTTATGATAGAATTTAGCTCTTTTTCAAGCCTTTGCCTTACAATATCAGGAAGTGGATCTCCATAAATTTCATGTGCCTTTTTCATTGTCATGTTATAAATCTCTTCCTCGGCGCCTTCAATCTTTGGTGGAAAGGTCTCATCAGGTATCGGTTTTACATCTTCTATCATATCAGCAATTTTGTTGGTGTTCTCAACAACAACCTCATATGCAGCTTCTTTACCAAGATATTCAAACTCTTTTAGCATCTCATCGGTTGTTCTAAAGTACAAGTAAGGATCATTTTCTACATCATTATATCCCTGGTTGTGCTTTAGAATCTGCCTCAAGATTCTCTGATGAGGATGGCAATAATGTGCATCAGATGTTGCAACAACCAATTTGTTCAACTTCTTCCCAAGCTGATATATCTTTTTGTTGATTTCTCTTATTTGATCTTCATCTTTTAAATACCCTTCTCTAATTAGAAAAGAGTTATTCTCAACTGGCATAATTTCAAGAAAATCGTAAAGTGAAGCTATCTTTTCAATATCCTCATCACTTTTTCCTTCCACAATAGCCCTGAAAACCTCTCCTGATTCACAGGCACTTCCTAAAATAAGACCATCTTTTAATTGAATAAGCAAGCTTTTTGGTATTCTTGGTCGTTTATAGAAATATTCAAGGTGAGAATATGAAACAAGTTTATAGAGGTTCTTGAGCCCCTGCTGATTTTTAACAAGTATTGTAGCATGGTAACTATGTGATTTTAAATCTGCCTTTGCATTTGTCTCAATAGTATTGAGTTCTTTCAAATATTTGTATCCTCTGCTTTTTAACTTTTCAATAAGACTTATAAAGATTTTCGCAGTGGTTTCTGCATCAGAATCTGCCCTATGATGAGATTTGAGCTGGATATTCAAAAAATCTGCTACTTTGCTTAACTTATGGGAAGACAACTCGGTAAGTACTCTTCTTGAAAGCTCTAATGTATCAACGTATGTATAGTCAAAGATAAGACCACATTCCTGATAAGCTCTTTTCAAAAATCCAATGTCAAACTGAGCATTGTGTGCAACTAAAATACTGCCACTGCAGAACTTTTCAAATTCTAATATAGCATCTGCAAGCTTTGGTGCACTATCTACCATATCTTGGTGAATACCTGTCAGCTCAGAGATTCTGACAGGAATCTTTCCTTGTGGGTCTACAAATGTTGAAAATTTATCAACAATCTCACCATTTTCTATTTTGACGGCTCCAATCTCAATTATTCTATCTCTTTGGTTGTCAAAACCTGTTGTCTCAATATCAACAACTACATATGTAGCATCTAAGTCCTGGTCTTCTTTTGGATTGTAAACAACTGGTACACCATCGTCAATCAAATAGCATTCCATTCCATAGATGATTTTAACACCTTCACTTTTGCTAACTTCTTGTGCCTCTGGAAATGCTTGTACAACGCCGTGGTCAGTAATTGCAATTGCTCTATGTCCCCACTTTGCAGCAGTTTTTATAAGCTCTTCTGCTGAACACACAGCATCCATTGTAGACATCTTTGTGTGAGCGTGAAGTTCTACTCTTTTTTTCTCTGCTGTATCAAGCCTTTCAGGCTTAACAGCTCTGTTTATATTTTTTGCATTCACAACTGTTGCTTTTTCAAACTCATCAAACTCAACGTTTCCTTCAACTTTAATATAGTCTCCTACTGAAATAGAATTAGGAATGTTGTCTTTCTTGGCAACAATTTTAACATAGGTAGATGTAGTGTAGTCCGTAACATACAGTTTATAGATGAGTACATTTTGATTTTTTGTCTCCTTTATTTCAATATTAAACACTTCGCCTTCAATTATGCACTTGGTACCTACTTTTATTAAAGAAATTGGTGTAATTTCTTCTTTTTCATTTATTTTCTTACCAAATATTACATCTGGATCTTGTACAGAATCCTTTTTCTCTGTGTCTTTCGCTTCCTTTTCCTTTTTCTTCTCTTCGGACTCTTTCAAATAGTTTTCAATTTCATTATCAAGCTCAAAGTGAATATGAAAGTCTTTGATTTTAAACTCAACATCGCACTTTATGCCAAATTCTTCATTTAAAATATCCTCAATCAGCACATCTAACTTTCTTTCAAGCATTATGTCTCTAATTCCATTAGGGACCAAAAACACAAGTTTTTCCCCTTCAAAACAAATCTCACACTCTCTCAAGAATGCTTTAAGACCATTACATTTTTTTGAAATTTTATACATCAAAAACCATCTGTAGTTTTGCAAAAACTCCTGTATATTCACAACTTTTCCATTTAAAAGTTTAACTTCCACATCTAAACAAATATCCATGGAATTTTTGAACCTATTTTCAAGCTCAATGAGATTTATCTCGTTCAGCCCTTCAAGACTGTCCATATATATCTTAAGAAGCTTGCTTGCCTTGTCAAATTCAACCTTGACAGGTTTTAGTGGCAAAAAAGCAACCTCACTCATCCCTCATCCCTACTTTTCTTGAGATTGACATACCCTTTTAGAATTTCTTTGTACATCTTCATCCGGTGTTGAGCACCCTTCAAAAACCCAAGTTTTTCTTCTTTCATAACATGGGAGACTTGTGGTAGCGGTACAGTTTCAACTCTAAGTTTTAACTTTTTAGCATATTCTGTTAAGATAATCTCAATTGCATAGCCCAAATCTTTGATATCTTTTTTTGATTCCAATATTTTATCGAACACCCATCTTTTTATTGCTCTTTGACCAGATAAAAATGGAGAAATTTTTTGAGCCAAATCTGTAGAGAATCTACCTTCTGAAAATACGCCTACCGTCATGTCAGCTCTATCTTCTAAAACAGGCAAAAGAAGGTTTTCAACATCTTTAACCTTAAGATTTATAAGGTCAGCATCAAGCATTAAAACTATGTCACTTTGTGTATTCTCAACTCCATAAAAGATTGCAAAAGCTTTTCCCATATTTTGAAAAAGTCTTAAGACATGTGCACCTTTTTTTTCCGCAACCTCTGATGTTTTGTCCCACGAGCCATCGTCTATCACATAAATTTCGTCAATAAGCTTACTACTTTTTACAACGTCTATAACAGCTCCTACTCTTTCTTCTTCATTGTATGCAGGTATCAAGCAGACAACTTTATCTTTCATAAATTTCACCTCATGTCTTATAAAAAGAGTAAATCTCACGTATCAGCTCATCAATAAGTTCATCTTCTTTTACCTTCTTAACAATCTCTCCTTTTCTAAATAAAAGCCCTTCCCCAACGCCGCAAGCAATTCCAATGTCAGCTTCTCTTGCCTCGCCTGGTCCATTTACCGCACAACCCATTATTGCAACGTTAATATCCAAATCCAGATTTCCTACTCTATTTTCAACCTCATTTGCTATCTTTATTAAATCCACATTGCACCTTGCACATGTTGGACACGAGATAATATTCACACCCTTTCTTAATTTTAACCCTTGGAGAATCTTCTTTGCAACAATCACTTCTTTTTCAGGGTCATCTGTAAGTGAGACTCTAATTGTATCTCCAATCCCTTGAAGAAGCAGGTATCCTATTGCAATACTTGACTTAACACATCCAGAAAGAAAAGTCCCAGCTTCTGTAAGTCCAACATGAAGAGGATAGCTTGTCTTTTTTGATAAAATTTCATAGCTTTTGATAGTTGTCAAAATATCAGATGACTTTACAGATATCACAATATTGTCAAAATCAAAGCTCTCCAAAAGCTCAACTTGTTTCAAAGCTGCCTCTACAATTGCCTCAGGTGTGGGTGAGTGGTACTTTTTTAATATCTCTTTGGGAAGTGAACCGGAATTTGCGCCAACCCTGATAGGAATACCATTCTTTTTTGCCTCATCAACTATCTTTTTAACCTTCTCTGGCCCTCCAATGTTCCCAGGATTAATCCTTATCTTATCAGCTCCATTGTAGATAGCCTCGAGCGCAAGTCTGAAGTCAAAATGAATGTCAGCAACAATTGGAATATGAATCTTTGTTTTTATCTTTCCGATAGCCTTCGCACTTTCCATGTCAGGCACTGCCACTCTTATTATTTCACATCCCAAGCTTTCAAGCTTCAATATTTGATCAACCGTCTTTTCAACATCCTTTGTCTTTGTATTTGTCATTGATTGAATTTTAACCGGTTCGCCGCCGCCAATATAAATATTTCCTATTTTTATCTTCTTTGTCAAAAAGGTCACCTTCCGGACATTATAATGTTTTTAATATCATTGAATGTAACAATTACAAGCAGCAAAAGCAAAAGCACAAATCCAATAGTATGAATTAGCGCTTCCTTTTCCTTGTTAAATGGCTTTCCTGCAACTGCTTCGTATAAGTAAAATACAAGCCTGCTCCCATCAAGAGCTGGAAATGGAATGAGATTTATTACACCAAGATTTACTGAAATAAGCTGCATAAGCCACAGAATGTTCAAAAGACCGCTTATAAAGTCTTGTTTAAATCCGGCATTTGCTGCTTGTCCAATTGTTTTTACTATTCCAACAGGACCCATAACCTCAGAGCCTGAAACCTTCCCTGACAATATCAAAATAACTCCATAGATGGTTTCCTTTATCTCTGCATATGTTGCAAATATACTGTAATAGAGACTGTCAAAAAAGTTTTTTTGCGAAATCTTAGGCGATATACCTATACGCCTTGATTTTGTATTAGGATCATATCTGGGCGTTACATAAAACTTATACTCTTGGCCATCTCTTAAGATTTTTATTTCAAGAGGCTTGTCTTTATACAACATGTTATGAACAGCTAAATAGAAGCTCACCTGGTCCCAGACAAATACACGATTGCCATCAAGCTCAACTATTTTATCTCCCGGTTTTATCCCTGCATGATACGCAGGCATAGTAGGTTCTACTCTACCAATTGTATTTGTCCCAAAACCAACAAAATATCCTATTCCCATCATGATAACAATCGCAAGTACAAAGTTCATCAATGGGCCCATTAAAACCATTAAAATTCTTTTGTGAATCTTTGCTTTCCCAAGTGCACGTGGATGGTCCACTTCTTGGTCTTCACCAAGAGGTTTTACATACCCACCTATCAAAAATGCTCTTACAGAGTACTCCGTTTCTTTGCCCTTGATGCTGAAAATCTTTGGCCCAAATCCGATTGCAAACTCTTCAACAAGTACTCCTGATAACTTGCAAACAATAAAATGACCAAATTCGTGAATAAGTATTACAATTGTGAGTACCATTAAAGCTATCAAAAGATTTACCACTACAGTTCACCTTCCACCAATTTCTTTAATTCAAATCTTGCTATTTTATCAACCTCTAAGATATCCTCAACCGAATTAATCTGTTGTGGCTTGTGCCTTTCAACAACCTTTTTTACATAGGTCATTATATCAACAAAGGTTATCTCCCCTTCCAAAAAGAACTTTACAGCTTCTTCATTTGCCGCATTTAAAACAACGGGGTAACTTCCACCTTCTTTTGCACATTCATATGTTAGCTTTAACAAAAAGAATGTATCAAAGTCCGGCTCTTCAAATGTAAGTTGTTTTAATTTGCTAAAGTCAAGAGGTTCTATTAAACACATACCCCTTTGTGGATATGTCAAACTGTACTCAATAGCAAGACGCATATCAGGATTCGAAATTTGCGCTTTAATAGACCCATCGACAAATTCAACCATTGAATGGATAATACTTTGTGGATGAATCACAACATCAATCTCATCTACTTTTTTGTCAAAGAAAAACATCGCTTCTATAACTTCAAAACCCTTATTTATCAAAGTGGCAGAATCCACTGTTATTTTCTTTCCCATGTGCCAGGTAGGATGTGAAAGTACATCTTCTATTGTAACATTTTTTAGTTCTTCTAATTTTTTACCCCTAAATGGCCCACCTGAAGCTGTCAATATTATTCTTTTCACATTTTTCTTATCTTCGCCCACAAGACACTGCAAGATTGCACTGTGTTCAGAATCAACAGGAATTAAAATTTGATCTTGCCATCCTCCTACCTTCTCCTTAACCATCTTTTTTATAACTTCTCCACCAACAACAAGTGTCTCTTTATTGGCAAGCGCAACCTTTTTACCTGACTTTATTGCTTCAATAGTAGGAATCAACCCTGATATACCAACAAGTGCATTTACAATCAGGTCAGCATCTTGGTAAGTTGCAACTTCAACCAAGCCTTTATGCCCTGCTACAACTATTTTATCAGGAAACTGCTGTTTTAAAATTGAATAATAGCTCTCATCACCTATACAAATAATCTCGGGATTGAGATCTTTTGCCTGTTGTATGAGTTTCTCAACATTTTGATATGCAGAAAGCCCAACCACCTTTATTCCTAACATTTTTGCAACGTCTATTGCTTGACAGCCAATTGATCCTGTTGAACCTAAGATGCAAATTCTCTTTGTCATCCCTTTAACTCTCCTTTAAAGCAAGATAGGATCAAAGTATTCCCATCTTGGCAAAAAGGTATATTATTGGCGCGACCATTATCAGACTGTCAAACCTGTCCAGAACACCGCCATGCCCTGGTAAAACAAATCCAAAGTCTTTTTTGTTTTGGTCCCTCTTTAGCATAGAAGCAAACAAATCACCTGTGTGAGCAACAACTGAAAGACTACTACCTACAATTATACCTGCCAGAAAAACATTGAGATCAAAATTTGTGTGATTCATAATAACCAAATAAAACCAAACGGCAATCACGCCACCAGTTATACCACCTAAAAATCCTTCTAAGCTCTTTTTAGGACTTATATTGCTCCATATTCTTCGTCTTCCAATTGTTATGCCGATAAAGTACGCAAAGGTATCAGTTGCCCAGCATACAAGATAAGGAAGCCAAATAAGCTTTTTCCCATTTTCAAGCTCATATAGTGAAACTAAAAAGAAAATAGGCAAGACGATGTATATAAAAGAAAAAATGGAATACATTATGTTTTTCGCTGCAATCTCGTTTCTGAAGCTCTCTATAAATGAAAATAAAAATAGAGCAATGAAAACAATAAAGAGTTTTGTCAAAAAGTCAAATGGAGTTATAAAAAAAATAATGGCAAAAGCACAAGTTGTATAAATCATGTACTTTTCTACTTTATAAATCGTCAATAACTCATAAACGCTAACCAGTGCTACAGCAATTCCAAAAAGTTTAAGCACAATGCCACCTAAAAGATTGGCTGCAGCAACTAAACCTATTCCCCAAATAGCTGTAATTATCCTTTCTTTCATGACCTTGCCTCCAAAAAGCTATTTCACGCCACCAAATCTTCTTTCCCTTTTCTGGTAGTCTTCGATAGCTTTCAAGAGATGCTCTTTTTTAAAGTCTGGCCATAGCACATTTGAAAACCAGAATTCAGTATAAGATATCTGCCACAGAAGAAAGTTAGAAACCCTCATCTCGCCACTTGGACGAATCAGAAGGTCGGGGTCAGGAATGTCTTTTGTGTAAAGATAGTTTCTAAAAAGTTCTTCATCAATGGCTTCGATATCAATTTTACCACTCTTAATATCCAAAGCCAAATTTTTTACCGCATTTATGATTTCACTTCTGCCGCCATAGTTGAGTGCTATCACAACACAAAGGCCAGTTTTATCCTTTGTCCTCTCTTCAGCACTTGCAATTCTTTCTTGAATATCCTTGTCAAGTTTTGAAATATCTCCTATGACTCTGATTTTTATCTGTGTTTTATTGATGAGATTCTCTATCTCTGTATCAAAAAACTCTCGAAGAAGATTCATAAGATTTTCAACTTCATCTTTCGGTCTTTTCCAATTCTCTGTTGAAAAGGCATACACTGTAAGATATTTTAAACCAATTTCATCAGCAAACAAGACTATTTCTTTTAATTTTTGCGCACCAACTCTGTGCCCAGCTGAACGTGGCAGACCTCTTTTTCTTGCCCACCTACCATTTCCGTCCATAATAATTGCAATGTGCTTTGGCATTTTCTCTTTGTCAATAGAAATTTTCTTTTTTTTAAAAAACTCAAACATATCTTTCAAAAGCCCTCTCTTTCTTTTTCTAAACAAGCTTCAAAGTTTAAAAAAATAACGGGGATTTTAAAAACCCCGCCAAATGCTTTTTTAAATTTTATACCTCCATTATCTCTTTTTCCTTTGCACTCAAAAGCTTTTCAATCTGTTCTATGTATTTGTCGTGCAGTTTTTGCACATCCTCTTCAGCGTCTTTCAGGTCATCTTCTGTAATTTCATTGTTCTTTTTCATCTTTCTGTATTCATCAAGTGCCTCTCTTCTGATGTTCCTAATTGCAACCTTTGCATCTTCTGCCATCTTTTTTACCTGTTTTACAAGCTCTTTTCGTCTCTCCTCAGTAAGTTCAGGGAATATAAGCCTTATCACCTTGCCATCGTTTGCTGGGTTCACGCCAAGGTCTGCCTTTTGAATTGCTTTTTCAATCTCTTTTAGCATTTTTGCTTCCCAAGGCTGGATGACAATCATTCTCGCCTCTGGAACAGTAATGCTCGCAAGCTGAGGAATTGGAGTAGGAACACCATAGTAGTCTACCATAACTTTGTCTAAGATATGAGGATTTGCTCTTCCTGCTTTGACTGTTGCAAACTCTCGTTTCAAAGTTTCCACTGCTTTTTTCATCTTCTCTTCAGCCACTTGTATAGGCTCTGGCATATTATCTTTCCTCCTTTACATTTACTAATGTTCCTATGTTTTCACCCATAACAGCCTTAATGATATTTCCTCTTGCAAGCTCAAAAACCACAATTGGAATTTTATTGTCCATACACATAGAGGTGGCTGTTGAGTCCATTACCTCAAGTCGTTGGTTGATAACATCTAAGTAAGTTATAAAGTCATACTTTTTAGCATTTGGATTCTTTTTTGGGTCACTATCATAAACACCGTCAACTCTTTTAGCAAGCAAAATTGCCTCAGCGTCAATTTCGGCAGCTCTCAGTGCTGCTGCCGTGTCTGTTGAAAAGAAAGGATTGCCTGTTCCACATGCAAATATTACTACTCTTCCTTTTTCTAAGTGCCTTATTGCACGACGTCTAATATAAGGCTCTGCAATCTGTCTCATCTCAATTGCGCTCTGGACTCTTGTTGGCACTCCTCTTTTTTCAAGAATGCTCTGAAGTGCAAGAGAGTTAATAACAGTTGCGAGCATCCCCATGTAGTCAGCAGTTGCCCTGTCAATGTGATCAGCGCTTCTTCCTCTGAAGAAGTTACCACCGCCAACCACTACAGCAACCTCAACGCCAAGTTCCCTTACCTGTGCTATCTCCTCAGCAATAGATTCAACAACTTCCCAATCAATACCAAATCCCTTTTCCCCTCCCAGTGCTTCTCCACTTAATTTTAATATTACCCTTTTGTATTTAGGTTCAACCATTTTTTATCTTCTCCTTCTCCATGATAATATTTTACAAACAAAAGCATAGAGTTATCAAGAGTTTTTGCTCAAAAAAAGGGAACACCACTTTTAAAAATAGTGTTCCCTTCTCTTACTATATTTAAAGATTAGCAAGAAGTAGCCTTTTCAATTCCTTCTCCTCTTTCAAATCTTGCAAATCTTCTTATGACAATATTCTCTCCTATCTTTGCAATCTTCTCTGCAAGCAAATCCTTTATCTTCATATCAGGGTTTTTAATCCAAGGCTGCTCAAGCAAACATACTTCTTCAAAGAATTTTTCAAGTCTCCCTTCAACAATTCTGTCAACCACATGTTCAGGCTTTCCCTCGTTAAGTGCCTGCTGTCTTAATATTGCCTTTTCTTTTTCAATAACATCCTGAGGAATTTCTTCCCTTGATACATACTTTGGATTTGCAGCTGCAATCTGCATAGCAATATCTTTTGCAAACTGTCTAAACTCTTCATTTCTTGCAACAAAGTCTGTCTCGCAGTTGATTTCAACCAAAACGCCAATTCGACCATTGCCATGGATATAGCTTTCTACAATGCCTTCTGCAGCAACTCTTGATGCCTTCTTTGCTGCCTTTGCAAGTCCTCTTTCCCTAAGTAGCTCAATTGCCTTTTCCATATCGCCATTGGCATCTTCTAACGCCTTTTTGCAGTCCATCATTCCAGCACCAGTTTTCTCACGCAGTTCTTTTACCATTTCAGCACTGATCATGTTAAAAATCCCTCCTGTACTTTATTTTACCGCCGAGCACAAAAACAAATTATTATTCATCTATAACATCATCATTGTTATCTTCAACTTCTTGAGTTTCTTGAACTTTAGCCTCTTCCTTTTCCTTTTGACTTGAAGCAGGTGCAAACTGTTCTCCTTCTCTCCCCTCAATCACAGCATCTGCAATTTTAGAGGTAATTAGTTTTACTGCCCTTATTGCATCATCATTACCCGGAATTACATAGTCAATTTCATCAGGGTCACAGTTTGTGTCTACAATAGCAACTATCGGAATCCCAAGCTTTCTTGCCTCGAGCACTGCATTTCTCTCTTTTCTTGGGTCAACTATATATAAAATATCAGGAAGCCTTGGCATATTCTGTATTCCACCAAGGTACTTCAAAAGTCTTTCCTTTTCTTTCCTCAATAGGTTTACCTCTTTCTTTGGAAGAACCTCAAATGTGCCATCTTCTTCCATCCTCTGAAGTTCTTTTAATCTTTCAATTCTTGTTTTGATTGTTCTGAAGTTTGTTAAAAGTCCACCAAGCCATCTTTGATTGATGTAGTACATACCACATCTTTCTGCCTCTTCTTTGATTGTCTCCTGAGCTTGTTTTTTAGTTCCAACAAAAAGGATAATTTTACCTTCTCTCACCTGAGACTTTACAAACTCATATGCTTCGTCCATCTTTTTTACAGTCTTCTGAAGGTCAATGATGTAAATACCGTTTCTCTCTGTAAAGATATACTCTGCCATCTTGGGATTCCATCTGCGTGTCTGATGACCAAAGTGAACACCTGCTTCTAAAAGCTGTTTCATTGTCAAAACTGGCATTTTTCTTTTTACCTCCCTCAATTCGGTTTTTCTTCGAGCCGGAGAGAAAGGCATTTCGCCTTCCACCGAAGATTTCCGGCTCTGCTTTTTCACAAAACTGACAATATTATAGCATATTAATATTAACATGTTCAAATTTTTTTGCTATAATCTTTTTTGCAAAACCCCCCAAATTTTATTTTGAAAGTCTATATCCAAATGGGGTCTTGGCAATTTTGCCAAGACCCCATTTTTCATTCTTGACAGCTATTTTAGGTTATATTTTCTCAAGAGTAAACCCTTTTTCTCTTGCCTGTTGCTGGGTAAACACATCTCTTGTGTCAATTACAATAGCTCTTTCTGGTGGGATGAACTCAAAAATCCTTTCAAAATCTATTCCATGTTGTCGTGCTAAAATAAGAACAACTTCAACTTCTTCTAAAGCTTCCCTCATGGTCTCTACCTTAAATTCATATTCCTTTTTTACTGCAGGATCAAACGCTTTTACTTCAACTCCACGTTGTCGTAAAATTTCAATGATCTCAAGTGCAGGACTGAGCCTGTCGTCAGAAGAATAATCTTTCATGGCAATCCCAAGCACAGCAACCTTCTTTTTAGCCCCATACTTTTCAATTGTCTTTATCACAAGGTCCGAGATATAGGCAGGAATTCCTTCGTTGAACATTCTTGCTGTCTTAGATAGTTTCAATTCCACCCCTATCTCTTCTGCCTTTGCATTTAAATAATAAAATGCATTTGGAATACAAAAACCACCTACACCCGGTCCAGGATAAAGAAGATTTACTCTTTTGTGTGTATTTGCAACTTTTATGACCTCAAAGATATCTAAGTTCATAGCTTTTGTAAATCTTTCAAACTCGTTTACCATAGCAATATTTATATCCCTTTGAAGATTCTCAATTACCTTTGCAGTCTCCACAACCTCAAAAGAAGATGCAATCACAACTTCTGCCTTGCAAATCACCTTTATCAAATCAATAGCTCTTTTTGTGCTAACCTCACAAAAACCAGCAAGTGCTGTCGGCATATTCTCAAATTCTTCAAAAGCTCTGCCCTCTGCAATCCTCTCAGATGCATAAGCTAAATAGAAGTCTTTGCCACATTTTAGGCCACTTTCTTCTAATATTGGCAGGAAAATGTTTCTTGTTGTACCTGGCACAACTGTGGATCTGAGTAAAATCAGTTGATTTTTTCTCAAGTTTTCCTTTATTTCTTTTGCACATGAAATCAAGTACTCATAGTACGGTTTCCCACCGTAAACTGGAATTGGCACAGTAACTATAATGTCATCACAAGCTTTCATTGCCTCTTTATAATCAAGCATTGGTACAAAATTCCCATTTTGTAGCTGATCTTTTAAAATTTCTTGGATTGTCTTTCCTTCATAGCTCTCTAAATGATGAGTTTTCCCTCTTTGTAGCTCACAAATTAACTCTGGATTGCTGTCAACCCCGTAAACCTTATAACCTTTCATTGCAAAAGAAAGGGCAAGTGGCAACCCTACATATCCAAGTCCAATTACACATACGCTATTCAATATATATCCCTTCCCTCTTTAGTATCTCAAGTATCTGGCTTACTCTACTATCCCATGAGGTAAGCCTTGCGTATTCTATTCTTTTCAATACCTTTTCATCTTTGCCTTCGTTGACCTCTGAAATTGCTTCTTCACACTTTTGCAATATCTCATCATAGTCTTTCCCAATATATACAACATCTGAAAACTCTTCAACCTGAGGCATTGAGGTTGAGACAATTGGCTTTCCAGTTGCTAAATACTCATAAAATTTCAATGGGCTGACATTTTCTGATAATTTATTAACTCTAAAGAGATTTAAACACACGTCAAATTGTGAAACATATTGAGGCAATATTTGATGGTCAACTCTTCCTAAGAGATAAACATTCTTGTATTTCTTTAGATTATCTACATTCACACCCGCTCCAACAGGACCAATCAGGACAAATGACCAATCTTTCCTTTTTGATGCTAAATACTCTATTAGCTGTATATCAATCCATGTGTGAATAACACCTACAAATCCAAAAATAGGATGAGGTATATTCTTCATGATATCTGGCACAGAAAGCCTTTGTGCTGCCTTGTTAAAATGCTCAAACTCTGCACCATTTGGTACAAGGTATGTTTTTGAATTTAGATTTTTGAGTTTATTGTAAAGCCCCACTGTTGTTGTGAAAACTACATTGCTTTTTTTTGCAAGCTCATCTTCCATTTCCTCAACAATCTGTTTATTAATGAAACCTTGAAACTCTGAATGCTTGTCTATACAGTCATATATTAAAAATTCGTATGGAAGGTATTCCAAAATATCCACTGTGTTAGGCATATACGTCCATATAATAGGTGACTTCAAACCAAAGTTTTGATAAATGACTTCTTGCACAAACCTTGCTATCATTTTTTGATTGAATTTGTTTATTGACCTTTTTTTGTTGTAAAAAGGCATAATTGGAGGTAGTGCAAAGACATATAGATTTTCTTTGATTCTTTTTGGAGACTTTCTAAACTTTGTCAAATATGGCCTCAAGCTTGGGTCTTTTAATGGTCCAATGTAAGTAACTGGTGGGTCCAAGTAAAATATTCTGCAGTTTTCAGGCATTCTCTTCATTATCTGTTGTTTTCGTGTAGGTATTGGATCCCATGGTGTTGTTGAAAAACAAATTATGTCAATCATCCTTTATCATCCTTAACTTCTAGCATTTTTATTACAGATTTTAAGATACAACATTTTCGACAGTACAGTCAACAAAAAATTATAAAATCTCTTGACCAACCAAAATGATTTGTAATACTATGGTTTTGATAAATCTTATGTGGAGGGGAAAATAATGAAGATTGTGGACCAAAAAGGAAAGCTATTTGGAATTATCAACATTGTAGACCTCATCTTAATTGTGCTGATTGTAACCATTGCATGGGTAGGGTTTGCAAAGATTTCTTCACATGGGAAGACTTCTGAAAATGCGGCACAGGATGAATTTGTGGAGATCAAGCATGGTGAAGCAATTATCAATGTAAAGATACCTCTCGTTGACCCTGTCATGGCTGGTTCTTTACACAAAAATGATTTTCTGGTAACTGGAAACACTTTGACAAAATCGTACATCCAAGATATTCAAATCAAAGATGGAGTATACGAAAGAACTTCATCAGACGGAAAAATTGTGGTTGCAAAACATCCATACAAAAAAGATGTCTATGTTACAATCTATGGCTATGTAACACTTGAAGGAGCTACCATAAAATTAGACAAGCAAATAGTGAGAGTTGGCAAAACTTTTTATGTCAAGACAAGGACCACCGAGCTTGTTGGAGTTGTAACTGGTGTTGAAATTGTAAAAGAATAGGGATGTGAAATAATGATAAGGGAAAGTGTAGCATACAAAATAGCAGTAGCCCTCTATAAATTCTTAAAAGAAGGTAGAATTTACGAGCTTGTATCAAAGCTTTTTTACTTTTCCCGATACTCTATAGTATTCGAATTTGTAAGAAAAGAGGCAAAGAAAAAATACATAAGTACATCTTTTTTCTTGATGGCTGCCAAAAACCTCTATGGTTTCTGTATTACAAAATCTTTCAATATACTTCAAAAGTTCAGAAGGTTTTGGACAAACAGCTTTTTGGTCAAGCTTCTTAAAAGTCAAATAATCCTTTTTAAAAAAAGACCTATTTTCATCTTCATCTTTTACATATTTGCATTCTACGTAGGTTTCTTCATTGGTGAAGTAATTAAAAATAGAATCTCCTTAGCTAAAGTCTTAATTCTATTTATCCTGATATTCTTGAATTTTTTAAGCTTTCAAGAAAACATCAGCAAATACACAAAAAACAGCTTTATCCTAAGATTTTTCCATGAAATCTTTTCTTAAAAAGAAACTTTGTTGAAAGGTGAAAAAAATGGTTGAAAGAAAAAGTTTGTACTATATGGCATTTTTGATTTTTATATTTGGGCTTATAGGTAGCTTGGTGTCGTTAAAAATTGCTATTTTAGCAGTAGGTTTATTTTTACTTGTACTAATTATATTTGAAGACCCATCAAAGCTCTTATATGGTGTTGTCCTTTATGCGTTTGTAGATTTTGTTTTTAGAAAGGCTGGAGTACTTTCCACTTTTGCATCCATATGGGATGAAGCCCTCTTTATATTAATTGTTTTTGCGTTTGTCCTAAAGTCCATCTTGACTAATAATCCTAAACTGAGAGTATCATCATTAGATGTATATATCATTGTTTTTTTAATGGTATGTATTTTTTTGCTGTTAAAAAACTCGCCAAACATGAGGATTGCAATTGAAGGGTTCAGGGTATATGTTGAATATGCCTTGTGGTTTTTTGCTGGTTTGAACCTGCTCAAAAACATCGCTCAATTCAAAAGATTTATTTCAGTTTATATTTTTATGATATTTTTAATATCTTTATACGGCATCTATCAGTATATAATCGGCGTCGAAATTCCATCAAGTTGGATTGATAGCAGTTACGAAACGTATATAAGAACAAGAGTTTTTTCAATTATTGGAAGTCCAAATGTTTTAGGAAGCCTACTTGCAATGTCTATACCTTTTGTTCTTCCATTTGCATTATATGAAAAAAGCATCCCAAAGAAGGTTTACTACTCAACAGTTTTAATCTCAATGATTGTCTGCCTTGGTTTTACATTTTCAAGAGGCGCTTGGCTTGCGTTTTTAGCTTCTATGCTTCTTTATGGATTTTTTGTTGACAAAAGGGTATTGGGTCTGCTGTTTGCAACAGTAGCTGCTGTGCCTATTTTTGCTCCTTCAATAATGATGAGAGTACTTTATATGCTAAGTAGCAAGTACGCCGAAAGCAGTGCAAGAGCTGGTAGAATTGCACGGTGGACAAAAGCTTTTGAGATTTTAAAAGAAAATCTACTGTTTGGTGTTGGTTTTGGAAGATTTGGAGGTGCTGTAGCAAAAAGAAACATAGCAGGTTCATTTTATGTTGACAACTTTTACCTCAAAAGTGCGGTTGAAATGGGAATTATTGGTGTTGTTGTTGTGATATTGGTGTTTGTGATGGGTTTGCTACTATCAGCAAGAGTAATAAAACACTTAAACTCAAAAGAACTTAAAAAAATAGGCACTGGAATTTTAATTGGTCTTGCGACCACTTTAATACACAATATTGTCGAAAATATCTTTGAGGTTCCAATGATGACAACATATTTTTGGCTGTTTTTAGGATTTTTGTTTGCTTTTGAGTATATTGATTCTGAAAATGACCTATTGGATGGAAAAGATAATTTATCTTGAGATGGGGGAAGCTAAGGATGCCATTTGACGGAATTGTTCTTTGTGCGCTAAAGAAAGAGTTAATGGATGAGCTTGTCGAAGGAAAGGTCGAAAGAATTTATCAGCCCAATCAGTTTGAAATAAATCTATATGTATACAAGCTTGGCAAGACAAAAAAACTAATAATCTCCGCAAACCCATCACTTCCAAGAATATATATTACAGAAAAGCAAAAGAAAAATCCTGAAGTTGCTCCAAACTTTTGTATGATTCTTCGCAAAAACCTTCTTGGATCAAAGATTACAAATATCTATCAAGAAGGTTTAGAGAGAATAATAAGAATAGAATTTGAAACAAGAAATGAACTCGGGGATATCGAAAAGAAATACATTGTATTTGAGATGATGGGAAGACATAGCAATATATTTTTAATAGATTCAAATCAGAAAATAATTGATGCAATAAAGAGGATGTCCTTTGAAAACTCTCCACGCATAATTCTACCTGGTGCAAAATATAACTTACCACCCGTTTTAACAAAGAAAAATCCTCTCGAGGTTACATTTGAAGAATTTTGTTCCTTTTTTGAAAATTCGAACAAAAGCCTTGAAAATATCCTCACAGACAATTTGTCAGGAATCAGCAAACAGTTCGCCAATGAAGTTTTGTTGCATGCACAAGTTTTTGAAGAAAATGTTGAAAAAAGTAATTTTATCAAAAGGATTTTTGAATCATTAAGAGAATTATTATATTGTATAGTAGAAAAAGGTGAAATTCTACCCACATTGTACACAGATAAAGGAAATGTAGTAGACTTTTACGTGATTGATTTGAAAAGCTATGCAAATTTTTCAAAAAGGTTTTTCCAAAACCTCAACAGCTGCGTTGAGGAATATTATTCCAGAAAAGAAGAATATACAATCTTTATTGAGAAAAAGCAACATCTCCAAAAGGTAATCGAGCAAAATTTGAAAAAGCTTAGTCAAAGGTATGAACAAAACCTGCAAAAAATAGACGAGGCAAAAAATGCTGATCTTTTCAAAAAATATGCAGACCTCATCTTGGCAAACTTGTATCAGGTAAAACCCTCTTCTAATGATTTTATCGAAGTTACGGACTACTACAGCGAGGATCTGTCACAAATTAGGATTCCAATTGAAAAGGACAAAGACCTTAAGCAGAACGCAGAAAGGTATTACAAACTATACAACAAGTTAAAGAAGGCTGAGGAATATGCTAAAAGTGAAATTTCAGAGATTGAGAGTGAACTTGAATTCTTGTCCAGCTTAGATGCTCTTCTTGAGAAAAGCACAGATATGGAGGACCTTTTGAGCATTGAAGAAGAATTAGAAAAAGAAGGATATATAAAAACCCAGATAGAGGCAAAGAAAAATGAAAAAAAGAAAGATACAAAAAAACCTAATCCTCACCATTTTGTCAGTTCAGATGGTTTTGACATCTATGTTGGAAGAAATAACATTCAAAACGATTATCTGACATTAAAATTTGCCTCAAACAATGACATCTGGCTTCATACCCAAAAAATCCCAGGCTCACATGTCATCATTAGAACAAACAACAAAGAAATACCTGAGAAGACTTTGATCGAAGCAGCCTGCTTAGCCGCATATTTTAGCAAAGCAAAACATTCAAGTAAGGTACCTGTCGACTACACATATATTAAGTACGTCAAAAAACCACCTAAATCAAAACCTGGATTTGTCATATATGATAATTTCAAAACCATCATCGTAGATTCTCCAACATCTATAGACAATTTTAAAAAAGTGGAATAAGAATATGGCTTCTATGGCTAACATTAAAATAAACTAAAAATTTAACTAAAGCGGGAGGGATTCAAAATCCCAAAAGAGGGAAATTGTGTGGTAGCTCAATCGGGAGGGCCAACTGCCGTTATCAACGCTTCGCTCTTAGGTGTTATTGAAGAAGCAATGAAGCAGCATCCAATAAGAGCCATTTACGGAGCAAAAAATGGAATAATTGGCCTTATTGACGAAGAACTGTATGATCTTAGAATGGAAGACCCTGAAGAGCTGAAGCTTTTAAAAACCACACCTTCATCAGCCTTGGGTTCTTGTCGATATCAGCTAAAGCCTTTTGAACATGATGAAAAGGACTATGTTAAGATTTTCAACGTTTTTGAAGCACACAATATAAGATATTTCTTCTACATTGGTGGCAATGACTCAATGGACACAGCTGACAAACTCGCACGTTATGCAAAAAAGATAGGTTATGATATATCTATCATAGGAATCCCAAAGACAATTGACAATGACTTAGTTATGACGGACCACTGCCCAGGGTTTGGGAGTGCTGCAAAGTACATTGCAACATCTGTAATGGAGATAGCAAGAGACGCAGTGGTATATCCAACAAACATTGTCACAATAATTGAGGTAATGGGAAGAAATGCAGGCTGGCTTGCCGCAGCATCAGCACTTGCTTCAAGAGATATCGGTGCGCCTGACCTTATTTACTTGCCTGAGGTGCCATTTTCTGTTGATAAGTTTTTAGATGATGTTAGAAACATTCACAAAAAGACCGGAAAGATTACTATTGTGGTGTCAGAGGGTATTAAAGACAAAGAAGGAAAGTATATTGCTGATATGAGTCACAAGTTTGGAATAGATGCATTTGGGCATGTACAGCTTGGTGGTGCGGCGTTTGCCCTTGAGAACATTATCCGTGAAGAGGTAGAAAAGAGAGTAAAATCTATTCAATTCAATGTTCTGCAGCGAAGTGCTGCTCATATCATGTCAAAGGTTGATGTTGAAGAAGCGTACATGGTTGGAAGAATGGCTGTAAAATACGCAGTTGAAGGTGCAAGCGGATACATGGTTGCTATAAAGCGCGACAGTGACAGTCCATATTCCAGTTCAACAGAGCTTGTTGAACTGAGCAAGGTAGCAAATGCTGAAAAACTTGTGCCTATTGCATGGATTTCCCATGATGGAAACTATGTAAAAGATGAAATTCTCAATTACATCCAGCCCCTCATTGAAGGTGAAGTTGAGATCAAATTTGAAAAAGGACTGCCACGTTACGCAAAGCTCAGAAAGATAATGGTACCAAAGAAGGTTGTTTAAATAAAAGTAGTCATAAAATAAATGGGTGCAACCTCGAGAATATCTGAGAGGTGCACCCATTTTTTAATTAACTTACTATTTAGCCTGCTCAGTCTGAGCAGCTTCAGAGCTGCCACTTTTCTCTTTTTTGATTATTACAGTCTTGTCATTGACATAATCAACAATGAACTCATCACCCTGCTTTATCTGCCCTTCTAAAATAGCTTCTGAGATTTTGTCCTCTACCATGCTCTGGATAGCTCTTTTGAGCGGTCTTGCGCCAAATATTGGGTCAAATCCTTTTTTAGCAATTGCTTCGACCAGTGCAGAAGTAAATTCTGCATAATATTGGCTTGACTTTATTCTTTCTTTTAAATTGTTAAGTAAGATTTCAACTATCTTTTTGACATCTTCTTCGTCTAATGGATGGAACACTATAATTTCGTCTATTCTGTTCAAAAACTCTGGCCTAAATGTCTTTTTGAGCTCATTCATAACACTTTCCTTTATCTGCTCATATGTTCTTTGTTTTTCGTCCTCGGATGTTGAAAAACCTAACTTCTTCGGATTTGTAATAAGGTTTGCACCAATGTTTGATGTCATGATAATCACAGTGTTTCTAAAGCTCACAGTTCTTCCCTGGGAGTCTGTAAGTCTTCCATCATCAAGTATCTGCAAAAGTAGATTAAAAACATCTGGATGAGCTTTTTCTATTTCATCAAACAGCACAACAGAATATGGTCTTCTTCTGACCTTTTCTGTCAGCTGGCCACCTTCTTCATACCCGACATAGCCTGGAGGCGAACCGATGAGCTTTGACACATTGAACTTTTCCATATACTCCGACATGTCGATTCTTATCATAGCATCTTCTGTTCCAAACAATGCCTCTGCCAACGCCCTGGCAAGTTCTGTCTTACCAACACCAGTTGGACCCAAGAAGATAAACGAACCAATTGGTCTTTTCGGGTCTTTCAGCCCAACTCTTCCACGTCTTATAGCTCTTGCAACAGCTCTTACAGCTTCATCTTGACCAACAACTCGTTTGTGCAAGACCTCTTCTAATTTCAAAAGCCGCTGGGATTCATCTTCGGTAAGTTTATTAACAGGAATACCTGTCCAGCTTGAAACAATGTATGCAATATCGTTTTCTGTAACAATAGGCTGAGCTTTTTGCTGGTCGTTTGTCCAAGAATTTTTAATCTTTTCAAGCTCTTGACGAAGTTTCATAATCTCGTCTCTTATTTTGGCTGCTTTCTCATATTCTTGAAGTCTGATAGCTTCCTCTTTTTCTTTCTCCAGCTTTTCAATCTTTTCTTCATATTCTTTCACATGAGGTGGAAGTGTATACATTTGAAGTCGTACCCTTGATGCAGCTTCGTCAATCAAGTCAATAGCCTTGTCTGGCAAGTACCTGTCTGTAATATACTTTGTAGAAAGTTCAACAGCTGCCTTTATAGCCTCATCTGTTATCTTAACACCATGATGAGCCTCATACTTATCTCGAAGGCCTTTTAGAATTTGTATTGTTTCTTCTGGTGTTGGCTCACCAACTAAAATTGGCTGGAACCTTCGCTCCAGTGCAGCATCCTTTTCTATGTGTTTTCTGTACTCATCAAGAGTTGTTGCACCAATGACCTGAATTTCACCGCGTGCAAGAGCAGGTTTTAAGATGTTTGACGCATCAATTGCACCCTCCGCTGCACCAGCACCAATTATTGTGTGCATTTCATCTATAAAGAGAATGACATTCCCTGCTTTCCTGACCTCTTCCATCGCCTTCTTGAGTCTTTCTTCAAACTCGCCTCTGAACTTTGAACCAGCAACCATTGCAGAAAGGTCCAAAGCAACAACCCTTTTATTTCTCAAAAGCTCTGGAACATTCCCCTCAACAATCTTTTGCGCAAGCCCTTCAACTATAGCTGTTTTACCAACACCAGGCTCTCCAATCAAACACGGATTGTTCTTTGTTCTTCTTGACAGAATCTGGATGACCCTTTCAATTTCTTTTTCTCGTCCAATAACAGGATCAATTTTCCCCTCAAGCGCAAGTTGTGTTAAATCTCTGCTAAATTGGTTCAAAGTAGGTGTGTTTTGAGTCTGAAAGTTTATCTGCTGTTGTGGAGACACTCCACCCATGTTTTTTGCATCCTCGTTCAAAAGCTTCATGATTTCTTCGAAAAGCTTTTGAGGGTCCACACCCAAATCCATCAAAATTCTTACAGCAACACTTTCACCCTCGCGCATAATGGCAAGCAAAAGGTGTTCTGTGCTTATATATGTGCTGCCAAGTCTTCGTGCTTCCATAAACGCTATCTCAAATACCCTTTTTGTCCTTGGTGTAAAGCCGGTCGGTGGTTGTGGAAGCTGATAATCACCCCTGCCTATTAGCTCTTCTATCTCGTCTATCACTTTCTCTTCTGTAACACCTTGGCTTTGCAGAACTCTTGCTGCAATTCCACCACCTTCACGAATAAGACCAAGAAGTAAATGTTCAGTACCCACATAATTATGACCAAGCTCGGCAGCAGCCTGCTGCGCAAGCATTATCGCCTTTTCTGCTCTTTCTGTAAATCTTCCTTGGAACATTTTTTAAAACCTCCTTTAGTCTAAAATTTTTCTTATAAGCTCTGCTCTTTTTATGTCCCTTTCCTCGGGTGTCATTTCCCTTCCAAAATAGTCTTGTATCATAGCTGGTTGAATCAAGTTAAGAAGCACATCTATCTTATCTATTGTAACCTCTTTTATAATACCCATACTGATGCCCATTCTCACATCTGAAATTAATTTTAGTGCCTCATTTGAAGAAATATTTCTTGCATATTTTAAAATACCGTAAGACCTATATACTTTGTCTTCAATAAATGACCTATTTTCACTCAAAAGCTTTAGCCGTGCTTGGCGTTCTTGCTCAATTATCTGGTTTGTGATTGAAACAACATTCGCTATAATGTCTTCTTCAGGCTGTCCCAATGTAATTTGGTTTGAAATTTGATAGAGATTGCCTACAACCTCGCTCCCTTCACCATAAAAACCTCTTACGGCAATCCCCAGTTTTGTGATTGTCTCAATAATTTCCTTCATATAGCCAAGAAGAGTAAGTGCCGGAAGATGTAGCATGAAAGACGCCCTCAGTCCCGTCCCAACATTGGTAGGGCATGAGGTAAGATATCCCCATGTTTCGTCATAAGCATAAGGTAGATGCCCTTCTAAAAAGTCATCAATTCTGTTTGCATCTTCCCAAGCCCTCTGGATGTTTTGTCCCCTATACAACACCTGGATTCTCAAATGGTCTTCTTCGTTTATCATTATACTTATGTTTTCATTCTGGTCTATCGCAACAGCACTTTTTATTTTTGCCGAAACCAATGCAGGTGAGATTAGATGTTTCTCGATTAGAACCTGCCTTTTTAAAAAAGGTAATTTTTTAATCTCATAAAAGTCAAACTTATATTGCTTATTCTTGGAAATTACATCTCTTACCCTTTCTATTACAAGACCAGCATCATAATCGTTCATCTTTATGGTAAATGGAACATCTGAAAGATTCCGAGCAAGTCGAATTCTACTTGTAACAACAACATCATCCATTTTAAAAATCACTCCCGAGAAAGTTTCTTTTCAAGTTCTCTAATTTTGTCTCTAATTTCTGCAGCCCTTTCAAACTCCTCATTTTTTATGGCTATATTTAACTCTATCTTAAGCTTGTCAATTTCTCTTTTGATTGCAATATTCTCTCCCATCTTAGTAGGAATCTTCCCAACATGCTTTGTATTGCCATGGATTCTTCTGAAAATTGGATAGAGCTTTTCTGAAAAAGAGTTATAGCACATTGCACAGCCAAATCTACCGCTGCGTTTGAACTCTTCAAAGGTCATGCCACAACCTCTGCATGTAATTTGCATCTCAAAAGAAGGCTTTATCATTTGTGGTCCAAAAGCTGGCTCTAAAATTCCTGCTAAAAAGTTAGTAACAGAAAACGGCGCGTCAAACTCAATTGTCCCTTTTTGTTTTGCACACACCTCACAAAGATGCATCTCAGTTTTAACACCATTAATAATTTGAGTGTAGTGGACAGTTGCTGGACGCTTGCCACAATTTTCACACATCATTATAAAACTCACCGTCCTTTACAAAAACCTCTTCTTTATAAATATTACCCATTCACAAGAGAAATTATCATAGCCTTCAAGATCAGCATTCTTAAAGTATCTTTAAGAGGTTGATTTACAGGTAGAGACTTGTCATTCAGTGCTGCCTTCATTAAATTTGCCTCTCTTTGGTTTATAACGCCGTTTTCTAATAAGCACTCAACAATTTCATTTGCTTGGTGCTGAGTAACAGGCGAATTTATGTTATTGAGAATATTCTCAAGCAGGTTTGAACTATTTTCAAACTTTATCTTAACTATGCGAATTGAACCGCCACCGCCGCGTTTGCTTTCTATATAATACCCTCTATCAATGGTAAAGCGTGTTGAAAGAACATAGTTTATCTGCGACGGTGCACAGTTGAAAAAGTTTGCAAGTTCATTTCGCTGAATTTCAACTTCACCATCTTTTTTTTCAATTAGTTGCTTTATGAATTCCTCAATGATATCAGATAGCCTTGGCATATAAACCTCCCCCGCCTCAAAACTATACTGACTTTGACTATCTTTGACTTTGCAATTATATTCTAATATATTTCTCAATAAAATGTCAAGATATCTCATATTGTTAAGGTGTGATAAATATATTATAATGTTTTGTATAAAATACCTCAAAGAAGGGACCATCAGGCAGTTGAAAGTAAAAAAGTTCTTAGCAATAATTTTATTCTTCTTCATTGCTTTTTTAATAGTAAAAGTTGTTGCCATCAAAACTGAGCAAATACTTACACATATAATTTTAAACGGTCAGCAATGTCTTACCAAAGAAGCCAAATCCTCTTCTATTATTATATCAAAAAACCCGCAAAGAGTGATTAGCTTAACAAAGCCCTCGCAAAAAAATATAGAAACTGTTCCTAAAGCGGTTTACCCTGATGACAAATCATCCAATCCGATAAATCAGAAAAAAGACAGACCAAACACTAAAAAGATTGTATACCTTACAATAGACGACGGTCCATCGTATGAGACACCAAAGATACTTGAGATTTTAGAAAAGGAAAATATAAAAGCAACCTTTTTTGTGGTTGGATACAACTGCACAAAATATACAAACTTCCTCAAGCTAATCTCTCAAAAAGGACATTTGATTGGAAATCACTCATATTCACACAATTATAAGCTTATCTATAAAAGCTTCAAAAACTTTGTTGAGGATTTTAACAAGGCTCAGGATGTGATTTATAAGATCACAGGTAGAAAGCCCAAATATTATAGATTCCCTGGCGGGTCCTTAAATAGGGTATCGTCTCAAATAAAAGAGTTTCTTGACAAAAACAAGATAACCTACATTGATTGGAATGCTATAACTGGCGATTCAGCAAAAAATCATCAAAAACTTACCTACAAGGAGATAATTAAGATGACTTTTTCTACAACAAAGAACAAGAATGAGATAGTCTTGCTCATGCATGACAGCCCTACAAAGAAAAACGTCATTGAAGCTCTACCTTATATAATCAAGGAACTTAAAAACCAAGGATATGTATTTGAAACAGTAGACAAAATGCCAAAACCTTTGCAATTTAAAACAAAAGCCGCATCTTCCCACTGATGCGGCTTATTTAGCCCCATTTTATTTTAACCTGCAGCCATTTACCTTGTTGCTCTTACCTTAGCAAAGCAATCACTGCAGTATATGGGTCTGTCATTTCTTGGCTTGAACGGAACCTTCGTCTCTTTTCCACATGCGCTGCAAACTGCATCGTAAAGTTCACGTCTTCTTTCCTGTCTTGAATCTCTTCTTTGCATAGCCTTTCTCTGGTCTCTACACTCTTTGCACCTTGTAGGTTCGTTCTTGAACCCTTTTTGTGCGTAGAATTCTTGTTCACCTGCTGTGAACACAAACTCTCTTCCGCAATCTTTGCAAACCAATACCTTGTCTTGATACATTCTAAAATTCCCCTCACTTCATGGATTTAGATTTTTCCGACGTCTATTGTTCACTCTGAACAACCAACGTCCCTTTAATTATAACCTCATTTTCTCAATTTGTAAATAGCAAATTAAAAAATTTTTTACTTTTCTTCCTCGGTCATTTGAGCCTTTGCTGCCTCAATTACTTTCTGCGCAATGTGGCTCGGCACTTCTTCATATCTCACAAATTCCATTGTAAATGACCCTCTTCCCTGGGTCATTGACCTGAGGTCTGTTGCATACTTGAACATCTCAGCAAGCGGCACCTCTGCCTCTATCATTTCCATGTTTTTATCAACTGGCTCCATGCCCAAAACCCTGCCTCTTCGCCTGTTCAGATCACCCATTATGTCTCCTGTGTAGCTTTCTGGAACAATGACCTTGACATTCATGATAGGCTCAAGAAGCACTGGGTTTGCCTGTGCCAAGCCTTTCTTGTACGCAAGAGAGGTCGCAACCTTGAAGGCAAGCTCTGAGGAGTCAACAGGGTGATATGACCCATCAACAAGCGTTGCCTTGAGATTCATCACTGGGTAGCCTGCCAGAACACCTTTCTTAATACACTCTCTCAATCCTTTTTCAACAGCCGGGATATATTGTTTTGGCACAGCCCCGCCAAAGATCTTCTCTTCGAATACTAAATCTTCACTGTCGCTCGGTTCAAATTCAATAAACACATGACCATACTGACCATGCCCACCTGTTTGCTTTTTGTATTTTCCTTCACTCTTTACCTTCTTTTTGATAGTTTCTCTATATGGTACCTTAGGGTCTGAAAGGACAACTGACACACCAAATTTATTTTTTAATTTGTTTACAATAACATCAATGTGAAGCTCACCAATACCGTATATTATATTCTGTCCTGTTTCGTTGTTCTTTTCGATCTTAAAAGTCAAATCCTCTTCCATTAACCTGTGAAGTCCATTTGAAATTTTCTCTTCATCACCTTTTGCTTTCGGTTCAATTGCAAGCATAAGCCAAGGACGTGGGAATTCAATTGTCTCAACCTGTAATGGTCGCGACGGGTCACATAAAGTGTTATTGGTAAGAGTAGATTGAAGCTTTGTTACAACCCCTATGTCACCTGCTTTGAGCTCTGGAACTGGAATTTGTTTTTTGCCTCTTATAATAAAAAGCTGAGAAACCTTTTCTTGTCTTTCAGATGTGGTGTTATAAAGAGTCATATCTGGTCTTAAGGTCCCACTTATAACCTTAAGAAATGTAATTCTGCCAACAAAGGGGTCAGCAACTGTTTTGAATACAAAAGCACAAACTGGAAAGTTAACATCTGGTTTTAATAGAGTTTCACTACTGTTTTTTGTATCTTTGACCTTGTAATGTTTTTCCTGGGAGGAAGGTAGGATCTTTATAATCGCATCCAAAAGCTCTTTAACGCCCAAATTCTTAGAAGCAGCACCGCACATGACAGGAAATACCGACCTTGAACTTACTCCTAATTTTAACCCTCTGTAAATTTCATCTATTGAAATCTCCTCGCCAGTAAAGTACTTTTCCATAAGTTCTTCATCATTCTCTACAGCAGCTTCTATCAAACTATTTCTAATCTCTTCAACTTTATCACTCAGCCCGCTCGGAATAGGAACTTCCTTTGTGGAGTTGTTCTCATACACATATGCTTTTTTAGAGATGATATCTACAAAGCCTGCAAACTTACCATTTTCTACGATGGGATACTGAATTGGAATTGCCTTAGAAGTTAGGACATCATTAATTTTTCTTAACACCTTATCAAAGTCAGCATTCTCTTCATCCATTTTATTTACAAAAATCAAAACTGGCAGTTTTTTGGTCTCTGCCAACTCCCACCCTTTTTCTGTTCCAACTTGAACACCTGTTTTTGCACCAACTACCAAGATTGCAGCATCTGCCACATGGACAGCTTCACAAACCTCACCCACAAAGTCAAAATAACCAGGGGTGTCAAGGATGTTTATTTTATAATCTCCCCACTCAAGCGGCTCAACAGTCATTGAGATAGAAATTCGTCTTTTTATCTCCTCAGGGTCAAAATCAGAAGTAGTAGTACCCTCCTCTATCTTCCCTATCCTGTCAATACACTTTGCATTAAAAAGCATACTATCTGTCAAAATTGTTTTTCCATCCCCCCCGTGTCCAAGCAAAACCACATTTTTTATATACTGTGGAGCATATTCTTTCATATTACATTCCTCCTTGATTTGGAGTATCTTAAAGCTAAAGAATATTAATAAAAATATTCTACACAAAAAATGAAAATCCTTTTAAAACTTGACATCTTTTTAGACATTCTCGAAAAATTTTAGAGTTTTTAAACAAATCAAACTTCATGAGATTATATAAAAACACTGTTGATTTAATAAAAGTATTCCTTATAGAATTTTAATTAGTAACATCTTGCTTCACATTAGCAAAATCACTGAAAAAAGGAGCAGCTTGAAATGAAAAAAGTTAAAATCGACCAATTGCAAGAGGGTATGAAACTTGCAAGGGATGTACTTACTGAAAATGGCAAACTTTTACTGCCTGAAGGTTTTATTATAAAACCCTCATTTATCGAGAAATTAAGAGAATACAATATTGACAGTGTTTATGTGGAAGATGAAATAGTTAAAGATTATGTAAAGGAAGAGGTTATCTATCATGAAACATTTGTAGCAATTCAAGATTTAATGCTCTCGGCAAAAGCAGGTGAAGTTGTTGACCCTTTTGTGGCTCGCGAAATTGTCAATGACATCGTTGCTGAGATAATCAAAGAAGAGGATGTATTTTTGAAGATCGTGGGGTTCAGGGATATTGATAATTATACATATTTCCATTCGGTAGATGTTAGTATCTTTTCTGCAATAATAGGAAAGCTTTTGGGATTTGATAGAAAAAAGATAGAAGACTTAGCTTTGGCAGCACTTCTTCATGATTTTGGCAAAATGAAAATTCCTCATGAAATTTTAAATAAACCAGCAAAACTTACAGATGAAGAATTTGAAGAGATGAAAAAGCACACAATCTATGGATATCAAATAGTTAAAAACATGGAAGGAATTTCAGAAGAGATTGCAGAAGTAGCACTTTTGCATCATGAAAGGCTTGATGGGTCGGGCTATCCTCTAAAACTAAAAGGTAATAGGATTCCCATTTTTGCAAGAATTGTAGCAGTTGCAGATGTGTATGATGCTCTCACTGCTGATAGAGTTTATAAAAAGAAGATTGTACCTACAAAGGCTGCTGATTATCTTTTAAAATATGCAGGAGTTCAGTTTGACAAAGAAATTGTTCAAAGGTTTTTAAAGATGGTAGTAAAATACCCTGTCGGATGTTTTGTCATTCTGAATACAGGCGAAATTGCAATTGTATACGAAGAAAATCCATTTAATAAGACAAGACCCATTGTCAAAGTGGTTTCTCGAAAAGAGGGTCCTCCTGTACTTACTCCATATTATATTGACCTTGCTCAGGACCAAAAGAGAGAAATCATTGATGTTATAAACTATTAAATAATACAACAGCCTTGCGAATTTTACTCTTTTTTGCTCACAAGACTGATATAAGGTACCGCATTTGTATTGTAACTTGAGGTGTGTCCTTTTATCAATTTAAAATATCCAGCTGACGCTATCATTGCTGCGTTGTCTGTACAGTATTTAAAATCAGGGACATAAAGCTGTATATGATGCTGCATACATTTTTTTGAAAGTTCTTCTCTGAGTTTTGAGTTAGCTGCAACCCCACCTGCAATGGCGATTTTTTTTATATTTGTCTCAAGAGAGAGTTTTACTGTTTTTTCTACCAAGGTATCCACAACTGCCTTTTGGAAGGATGCTGCTATGTCTTCAATCCTAAACTCCTCACCCCGCTGTTGTAGCACATGTACATGGTTTATAACAGCAGATTTTAAACCACTAAAACTAAAATTGTACTCATCAACATCAGCTGAAGGATATTTATATTTTTGTTCATCTCCCCGTTTTGCTGCCTTATCTATCGCCGGTCCCCCTGGGTACCCCAAACCTAAATATCTTGCTACTTTATCAAATGCCTCACCTGCTGCATCATCTCTTGTCTTTCCAACAACCTCATATCTGTCAAAGTCTTCTAAAATAATTAGATTTGTATGCCCGCCTGAGACAACCAAAACTATCAAAGGTGGCTTGAGGTCAGGATAGGTAATGAAATTAGCGTATATATGTCCTTCTATATGATTTATGGCAACAAAAGGTATCTTTTTGGCATATGAAAGAGCTTTGGCAAACGAAAGTCCAACAAGAAGAGAACCAACAAGCCCAGGTCCATATGTTGCTGCAATAGCATCTATTTTATCAATCTCTATATTTGCCTCTTTTAAAGCCATGTCAGCTACATACGAAATCTTCTCAACATGTTTTCTTGATGCTATCTCGGGAACAACTCCACCAAATTGATTGTGAATCTCAACCTGAGAATATACAATGTTTGAGAGAACCTCTCTGCCATCTTTTACAATGGCTGCTGCTGTCTCATCACACGATGTTTCAATGCCGAGTACAAGCATTTTTAATTTGCATCTCCTTTTGAATAGTCTTTTGAAATTAGCCATTTTATTATATCAAATTTTTAACACTTTTTTAATAAACTCAAGCCACTCTTTTGGTATAATATAAGAGTCTATTAAAACTTTCAAAGGAGGCGTGGCTTTTGAGCACTTTTCAAGCAATCTTTTTGGGAGCTTTACAAGGCCTTGGTGAGTTTTTGCCAATTTCAAGCTCTGCTCACCTTATCATTTTCCCTTGGTTTTTTGGATGGAAGGAGCAGCCGCTCGCGTTCGACGTAGCACTGCACTTAGGTACGCTTTTGGCTGTGCTTGTGTACTTTTGGAGAGATTACGTTGAGATTATAGTAAAAGGTTTAACAGAACCAAAATCAGAAAAAGGAAAACTTTTTTGGTTTATAGTCATCGCTACAATCCCCGGAGCGCTTTTTGGATATTTTCTGGAAGACATTGTAGAGAATGTGTTTAGAAAACAATACCTTTTAATTGCCATTGTACTTGCTCTCTTTGGTTTTATTCTGTATTATGTCGATAAAACTGCTAAAAATAGAATAACCATTTCAAACATGAATATACTCCATGCAATACTGATTGGAATCTCTCAGGCATTTGCTCTTTTTCCGGGAATATCTCGTTCAGGCATTACAATGACAACAGGACTTTTGCTGGGACTTAAAAAAGAAGCTGCTGCAAAGTTTTCCTTTTTGATGTCGGCACCAATCATCTTTGGAGCTGGGGCTGTGTCGCTTTTGAAAAATATACATGACGTTGCAAACCAGCTCTCAAGCTTTGCAATAGGATTTTTTACATCAGCAGTTGTTGGTTTTCTGGCTATACACTTCTTGCTTGAAATTGTGAAAAAAAGTGGATTTAAGATATTTGCTTACTATAGATTTGTACTTGCAAGCATCATTTTGGTTGTCTTTCTTCTGAGAATGTAGACAGAAACATTATCACAATTACTCCAATGCCAATGTAGCCCATGAAAGAATACAGGCTTCTCAATAAGTTTTTAAAATCATTAAGACCAAACAACAAAGCAGCAAAAATTGTAATCAACTGAACTTTTAGATTTTTTATTGAATAACAAAGTCCAATATAGTTTGCTAAAACTGTTGTAAGTATTTCTAAAAATGTACACAGAATGAGAATTCTCCTTAATAGATGGCTTTCAGTAACTTTTAAAAGGGGCATTTGAGAATTTTGAGAAGAAGAATTGGAAAGTATGATCGTGTTTATAAGGCTCAAGAGAATAAAGACCAAAATAGAAGCAATTAAAACTCCAATTTTGAGTTTTCTCTTGTGGGGTCTACTTTTAAACTGATATATTACAGGAAATGCTAAAAGTGAATTGTACGTAGCATATAAAATGGGAGACAATATATTCAAATAAAAAGAGTTGCTAAAAGTGCCTCTGAGTATATTAAACTTTACTGCTGCTTTTTTTTGAAAAGGTTTCTTTTAAGAAAGCTATAATTATTGTACCAAACAGCATACTTACAACTATCTTATTCACCTTTATAATTGAAGTAAATCCTTGTTTGTAGATTGCAATGCTCAAAACAAAGCACACAACTGTAAATAGATATTTGTTTATTCCTAAAAACTCTAACCCAAGCTGTCCAAAGGCTGAAAACATTACAATCAAACTTATAAATGAAAACAGAAGGATATATACTTTCAATATTTTATTCACAATACCATTTTCAAAAGTAGTATTTGAAAAATACAGCAAAATCAAAAATATCAGGATCGATGACAAACCAATATACCAAATGCTTATACATTTGTACTGAGAAAAAAATACAGAACTTCCTGACCCGTTGAAAAGCCAGCACCAATGATAGAGCCAAGGATTGTTGATGCAATTGCAAAAATCTGTGCCATGGTTATATTTTCTTACCTTATTTTCAAATTATAATGTATTATGTTCTTTGGATTAATATGAATACAAAACTACTGGAGGAAAAAGGAAATGGAAGTTCTAAAACAAATCTTTGTTTCAATTGCTGAATATTTATCACAATTTGGATATTTAGGAATATTTATTGGTATGACTCTTGAGTCTGCATGCATTCCTATTCCTTCTGAGATAATCTTACCGCTTGGAGGATATTTGGTTTACAAAGGTATTGGGAATATATTTTCTATGAGTTTAGTCGCAACACTCGGAGGCTATGCAGGCTCTGTAATTGTATACCTAATAGGATATTATGGTGGTCGACCCTTTATCCTAAAATATGGTAAATACTTTTTTATCTCAAAACACGACTTTGAAAGAGCAGAAAAATTCTTTCAAAAAAGAGGAGAGATTACAATATTCATAAGCCGTCTTTTGCCAGTAATAAGGACGTTTATCTCACTTCCTGCTGGAATTGCAAGGATGAATTTTGTTAAATTTTCTGTGTATACAATCTTAGGTTCGTTTCCCTGGTCTTTAGTATTTGTATACCTTGGCAAAAAGCTTGGAGACAACTGGAGAATAATTGAAGAGCACCTAAAAGGCTTAGACTATTTTATTTTGGCCATTTTGATAATTGCTATTTTAGCATACGTAATTATCAAGTTAATACGGTCTAAAAAGAGGGTTGATGTTGAATAAATATTAATATTTGGTGTATAATTATAAAAAATTTGATTGGTGAGGTAGGAAAATATGAAGATAGATGAGATTATTTCTTATGATAAACAGTACTATGTAAATGTTTTTGGAGACAGAATTCCAATTGCCTTTGAAAAAGGAGAAGGCTGTATACTTTATGATACAGAAGACAGAGAATATCTCGACTTTATCTCTGGAATTTCTGTGTGCAATTTAGGTCATAGTCATCCGAAATTTGTTGCAGCCCTGAAAGACCAAATTGAAAAATTAATACACACATCAAGCCTTTTTTATATAGAAAATCAGACTCTTTTGGCTAAAAAACTTTGTGAAATTTCACCTTTTGACAAGGTATTCTTCTGCAATTCAGGTGCTGAGGCAAATGAAGCTGCTATAAAGCTTGCAAGAAATTATTTTTATAAAAAAGGAAGTAATCGATATAAAATTATAACACTTACAAACTCATTTCATGGAAGAACTTTAGCAACAACTGCTGCAACAGGACAAAAGAAGTATCAAAAACCATTTGAACCAATGCCAGAAGGATTTTTGAATGTTGAAGCTGATATTGAGAAAATAAGAAGTGCAATAGATGACAAGACAGCAGCTATTATGATTGAGCTTGTGCAGGCGGAAGGCGGAATCAAGGTTCTTGAAAAAGAATTTGTAAAAGAAATTTATACTCTATGCAAGGAAAATGATATGCTTTTTATAATCGATGAAGTACAAACCGGAATTGGACGATGTGGAACTCTATTTTGTTTTGAACAGTATGACATTGTGCCAGATATAATAACACTTGCAAAGGGACTGGGAAATGGTGTTCCAATTGGTGCAATGCTTTGCAAAAAAGAGGTTGCAAGCTTTGAACCTGGTGAGCACGGTTCTACATTTGGCGGGAATCTTTTAGCAACAAGAGCAGCTTTAGAGGTATTGAAGATAATTGAAGAAGAAAATATAATCGATAATGTAAAGAATATGGGAGAGTATTTAAAACAAAAGCTTTGGGAATTAAAAGAGTCTTTCAAATCAATTGTAGATGTCCGTGGTTTAGGGCTATTGATTGGAGTGGAATTTTCTTTCCCTGTTAAAGATATGGTAAAAGAGCTTGCATTAAATGGGCTTTTGACAAGCAGTTGCGGTGGGGGTAATGTTGTAAGGTTTGCCCCGCCTTTGATTGTTCAAAAAGAACATATTGACAGAGCGATAGAAATCTTCAAAGAAGTGGTGAAAAGGTATGACAACATGGGAAGAGCTTGAAAGAAGCTGTCTTTCTTGCACAAAATGCCCAATTTCAAAGGACAGGACAAATGTTGTAATTGGAGATGGCAATAAAAACGCAAAGCTAATGTTTATTGGCGAAGCACCGGGTGAAGAAGAAGACAAACAAGGTAAGCCGTTTGTTGGAAGAGCAGGAAAGCTTCTTGATCTTGCGCTGGATGCTCTTGAACTTTCACGTGAAAATGATTTTTATATATGCAACATCCTGAAGTGTCGACCACCCAACAATCGTGTACCTACAGAGTATGAGGCACAAAATTGTTTACCATTTTTACGGGCGCAAGTAAAACTTGTGCAGCCCAGAATAATAGTCTGTCTTGGCGCAACTGCGATGAAGTATATCCTTGGTAGAAATCTTAAAATCACCCAAGACAGAGGTAAGTGGTTTCAAAGAGGAGAGTTTCACATTATGGCTACATACCATCCAGCAGCACTTTTAAGAGACCCGGGCAAGAGAGAGGATTTTTACAAGGATTTGAAAAGTGTAAAGGAAAGGCTGGAGAAAATAAAATAGTTGCCAGAAAAAAGTATAAATGAGGGGCAAACCACTTTTTGTGGAATGCCCCTTTAGCTTCTTATGGTATCTTTATTCTAATTACATTGCCGCCCACTATTCTATCTGAGTAGATTGCATAAACTGTGAAGTAATAGTAATGTCCTCTCTTGAGTTCCTTATATTCCCCATTGATCAAATACTTATCTTTTGCTTTGACATTTATTGAAGTAATGTTCTTATCTGATATTGTTGCCAGCAAACCGTCTTTATAGAAGTCAGGTGATGAGTTTGTATCAGATACAACAACTCTGTACCCCTGAAGCTTATCGTTGTCTATTTTGTCCCATCTTAAGTTGATATACGACTGTCCCCACCATCTTACTGTTTTTGCCTGCAACTTTGGTCTTAACTTTGCAATCTCTAAATTGGAGTAATAAATGGCCTTGATGCTATTCCCAGGGATAAGTCTATCTTGATACTGAGCTGTCACACTAAAATAATATTCCTCACCATCTTTTAAATACTCACCAAAATCTCCACCTTTGTAAGGAATTGTGTTGTTAATAACAATCTGAGTTGTATTTTTGTCATTTATAAAGACAAGATAACCGTTGTCTGGATACTTTGGTTCCTTTTTCTTTTTTGATATAACCACCCAGTATCCGACAAGCCGCGAATCATCTATCTTTTGCCAGCTTAATACAAATTTATTGTCTTTATATTCATACTTAACAGATGGTTTTTCGTAATAATTTGGTATTGAGGGTATCTTCATTCTTACAGCATTTCCTTTTACATAAACATTACCTTCGTAAATTGCTGTTATACTGAAATAGTAGTCTTCTCCGCCCTTAAGATATGACCCAAAGTCACCGCCGTTATATTTTGAATTCACACCTATTTCAACATACGTTGCATCTCTATTACTAAGTTTTTTTAGATAACCATCCTGCGGATATGCAGGTTGGCTGTTGTTTTTTGATATGACAACAGCATATCCTTTCAACCTTTTATCATTTATTCTATTCCAGACAAGTACAACCTTATCGCCTTTTGTATATGCACCGACATTTGGTATTGTATAGCTGTTTGGTTGTGTAGAGCTTGTAGAAGAATTGTCATCATAAGTAACCTTTTCTTCACTTGTTCGAGTATTAACTACATTGAATAATAATACTGCTGCCTGTGCGCGTGTTAGAATTCCTTGCGGGTCAAACTTGAGCTGATTTGAATTTGGAACAGGACTTCCCACCATAATACCTTTTGCGATGGCAATTGCAACATACTTTGTAAGGTTCTTTGATATCTGGTCTTTGTCAATGTAATTGTTCAAAATATTCATGTCAACATTTTCATTTTGAAGCCCCTTTGCCTTAACAAGCGCAACCGCCATATCTTCTCTAACTGCATAATCCGACGGTTTAAAATAGTCACCGTTAGAACTTCTAAAACCAGTCAAATAATATTTAGCAGTTTCAACATAAGGGTATGCCCAGTGGTCTTTTGGAACATCTTTAAATGAAGGGTTATCTGTTACCTTGATTGGAAGGTTTAATGCTACCACCATTATTCTTGCAAATTCAGCACGTGTTACAGGATTGTCTGGTCTGAAAGTATTGTCTGGATAGCCCGTAATAATTCCTCTTTCAACCATAAACTTTACAGCATTATAAGCCCAGTGATCTTGCGGTAAATCTGAAAAAATAGGACTTGATGCGCCTTGCGCAAAAGCAATTGAAGAAAAAATTTGTAGAATAGCAAAAACCAACATCACACATATCAGCAATAGACGTTTTTTAAATACTTTCATCCTCCTCTGAACCCCTTTCTTAAATTAATTTTGCTTATGATACTTCCATTATAACCATAATTTTTATAATTTATATTATCAAATGATTACGAAATTGTGTAATTCATTTCTAACCTTATTTTTGATTGATTTACCAACTAAATTTTGCGATAATTTTAATATAGCGATTTTCTCAAAAGTGGTGACTTTGACATTATGATAGAACTTTATGACCAAATTTCGAAATTACGAAATATTCTTGAGAAATTGAGCTCTTATATATTATATGTCTCAACTGAAAAAAATATAGAGGATATTTTCCTTCAAACCATTGATATATGTTTAGATCTTACAACAAGTGATGGTGCCACAATTTATCTTAAAGAAATGATTGAAAACGAGGAAAAACTTGTAATCAAAGCTACAAAAAATCAATCAGTCAATTTTGAGTTCTACTTGGGATACTCACTGCCCATAAATTCTATTAGTTTAGCAGGATATGTTGCTTCTAACCGCAAACCTGTGATTATAAATAACATTTTATCTTTAGAAAATCATGAATATAGGCATTTCAAATTTTTTGACAGGAGTTTGCATTATATTACAATTAACACTATAACAGTACCAATTTTTGATTACACAAACAGTGTTATAGGAGTTTTGCAAGTTGTTAATAAGAAGGCAAAACCTCAATTAAAACTTGAAGAAAATAATGCTCATCTATTTACTATTGACTATACTGATAACGATGCAAGAATAATATTAGCAATCTCGGCACTTTTAGGAATCATTTTAGACAGAATTTGGCTTTATCAAAAAAATGATCAACTGATAACAAATACTCAAAAGATGCTAAGTAATATTTTCGACTCGGTAAAAAAATCAATTTTGACTTTAAACGATATAATGCTGACAGGTCAGCAAAAGTTCATAGAGTATCTTCAAGCTGAGAAAAGAAAAAAAGTTCTTGAGTTTAAGGATGGACTTGAACTTTGTAAAAAACAAATTGAACTCTCAAAAGTTACTGAGACAATTATAACTGTATGTTATTTATCAATCGAAACTTCAGATAATAAAGTATCAAATATATTCTATGAAGTACTTTCATCAGAAATAAGAATATATGACATTCCTGTAATGGTAAAAGAAAATGAGTATGTCCTTCTACTTTACAACGTTGACTTGATAAAAGCTAAAATGATTGCCAAAAGGATAGAAAGAAAAATGATTGAAAAGGCAAATTCACAAAACTATAACTTTTCATTCAAAACCAAATGGAGTTTCTATGAAATAAAGCCTTCAGAAGAAAAAACTCTTGAGGAAATATGTGAAGGTTTAAAAAGTACTGGGGCAGAGCTTTAAATTGCTTTTAAGCTGTTAATTAATAAATGGTGGTGAAGAAGAAAAAATGTCAAAGGAAAACCCTTTAAAATTTCTGGGAATTGGAAGTGCTTTTAATCCTAATTATAACAATATCTCTGCTTACTTTGATTTGGAAGATAATCTTTTTTTAATTGATTGTGGTGGAGGTATATTTAACTCCCTTTTGAGTTTGAAACTACTTGAAAAATATTTACATTTAAATGTTTTAATAACTCATACACACCCTGACCACATTGCAAGTTTAGGTCAATTAATCTTGTATTGTTATTATCAACTAAGCAAGAAAATAACTCTTATCTTCCCTCAACCTGAAATAATATCAAATTTACTTGACTATATGGGTATCAGAAATGAGATATACACTTTGAAAACCCCTCAGGACTTTGTTAACTATCTCAGTAAACTTACGGTAATTTCCTTAGAACAAGTTCATGTAAATGAATTGCCTTGTTTTGGATATCTAATTTACTTGAATAATGTAACATTATATTACAGTGGGGACTCAAAATCAATTCCTCTTTATATCCTAACCAAATTTTTGGAAGGCGAAATAGATTTTTTATTCCAAGATACTTGTTCAGAAAATCATAACCATCATCCCCATCTTTCCATAAAGGAACTTTCAGAACAAATACCACCCTCAAAAAGAAAACAGGTTTATTGTATGCATATTGATGAAAGGTTTGATGTAAATTTAGCTAAAAATTTAGGTTTTAATATACCTCAAGAAATTGTAGCTGAGAGGGATGCAAAATGATCGAATATAATAATCCACAAGATTTAAAAAGACTAATCAGAAAACTCAATAAAATTGGAATTACAATTTCACGGGAGAAAAACGTCGATACCATTTTAGAAATGATCTTAAATGAAAGCATTGACATCACAAATAGTGATGGTGGTACCCTCTATATCGTAAAAGAATTCGAAGGACAAAAATATTTAGTCATCACACTTGCCAAAAACTACTCAGTTGATTTCAATTACATTGGTTATAAAATACCTATAGATAATCAAAGCATTGTCGGATACGTTGCCCAAAATGGCATTCCTGTTACAATTAACAACATTCAAAATATCCAAAATTCTCACCTGCAGCAGTTTAAACTTTTCGACCAAGCTTTACATTATAAAACCCTAAATCTTATGGCAATACCCATGATTGATTATCAAGGCAATGTGATTGGTGTTTTGCAGATAATAAACAAAAAGAAAGACAAGTCCATTAAGCTAACAGAAGACAACATCTACCAAAATATTGTTGACTTTACAAAAGAAGATGAAGAAATTATTTTGTCACTTGCATCTCAAGCGTCTTTATTAATTGAACGAATTCATCTTTACCAAAGGATAGAAAAAAATATTGCAAACACTCGTTATGCTCTAATCAGTTTATTTAATTCTATGAAACAAGTGATTGCAAACTTGAGTGAAGATATTTTAATTGAACAAGAAGAGTTTAAAAAATATGCATCTTTGGACGACCTGACAGGTCTGTTTACGCGAAATGAAGGAATGATTTATTTAGAAAAGCAGATACAACTCTCCAAAATGAATGAAACACACTTTGTTGTTTGCTTTATTGATGTCGATGGATTAAAACAAGTAAACGATACATTTGGCCACCAAATAGGAAATGAACTTTTAAAAAGCTTTGCTCAAATTCTAAAAGAAAGTATCAGAAGTTATGATATAGCATTCAGATATGGCGGAGATGAGTTTGTGTTGATACTTTATAAAGCAACAATAAGAGAAGCTAATATTGTTCTTGCAAGAATCCAAAATAAAATCGACGAGTTTAACGCAAAAGTCCAAAAGCCCTATAAGATTCAAATAAGCTATGGATTTGCTGAATATTCCCCAACTTCCAATTTGAACTCCGAAGACTTGATTAAAATAGCTGATGAGAATATGTATAAGGTCAAGAAAGAAAAGAAAAAAAGTTGACCCTCATATTAATTATGAGGGTCGTTCAAAATATATAAAGGAGTTCGAGGGGTTATGAGGATAGAGGGATTATCTTAGAATGACCATACAAACCTTGAAAAATGATCTGTTTTTAGCTGTTGTTTTTTAAGTTTGACATAAATATTCTTCCCCGCAGACCTATCATAGATGTACCCTTCATATCCTTCACATCTTAGGTGCACATCTTTTTTGAATTTAGCATCTGGTGAAAATTCAATGTACACAGTTCCATTTTCAGCATATATCTGTGCATAAAAGGTAATTGCATCTATTCCATCAGGTAGCGAGTCTTTCTTAAAATCAATTTCTACAAAGCCTACCTGGAATTTTCCTCCCTTAATTTGTTACAGTAAAACTACCACTAAATTGAATAGGAGTTGCATCTTGTGCAAAAGCAATGCTACTCAAACCCAATGATAAAATAAATACCAAAAGTATAGCAATTGACCATTTCTTCAAAACATGAAGCTTCATAACTTTTTACACTACCTTTAAGTTGAGCAAGCAAAGCCTTGCTCATTAATATATCAAAAGGCACCTGACTCTTCAGCCAGGTGCCTCTCTGTCAAAGGTAAATACTCTTTTTACTCCTTTTACCCTTGGACATATGTTTCGGCAGCCTGGCAATCATAGGAAAAGGTAAAACCCTTTTCCGACAGACCCATGGCTTTGCGCCCCTGCCTTTCGACAGGTTTGCCTTTATCGACATATGCTTCACTTATTTTTAAAAGCTCTGTTCAAATTAGCATTCTTTGTGTATAATTTTTATGTTGTTTTCTAATTATATTATCGCATAAATTTTTAAATTTTCAATAGCTTTTTAAAAAAATTTTTGGGTTGTGAAAAACTATGATTTGTTTTAACTGTGGCAATAAAATTCAATCTCCTTAATGCTGAAAAATGTATCTTTTGCGGAATGAAATTTAAGGGTGTGTGTCCATCTTGCGATTCATTATTACCTACCTACATTAATTTCTGCCTTAATTGTGGGGAATTTGTAAGACAAGGTGAAGCTAATCAACAATCTGCTGACGAACTAAAAAAGGTACCCGTGCTATTTGCAGATATATCAGGATTTACTAAGCTTTCCGAAAAAATAAGCCCTGATGAGGTTAATAATATAATCAATGAATTTTTTGAATATATTTTAAAGCCTGTTTACTGCTATGAAGGTACCATAGATAAATTCATTGGAGATTGTGTTATGATACTATTTGGTGCAAAAAGTTCTCACTTGGATGACCCAAAGCGTGCTGTGTTGTGTGCTCTTGAAATGTTAAAGCTTTGTAACGAGTTTTCAGTACAAAAAAATTTAAAAATATCAATGAGTATCGGCATAAATTATGGTATAGTTGCAATTGGCAAAGTCGGAGGATATTATGAAAAGGATTATACTGTTATTGGTGACGTCGTTAATGTTGCTCAAAGATTACAAGCAGCAGCACCTGAGAATACTATTTATGTATCAGAAAGTATTTATAGGGAGATTTTTGATTTATTCCTATATTCAGAGGCAAAAGAAATTTATGTTAAAAATAAAAGCAATCCCATAAGGTGTTATATACCTTTAGAAATTATCAATGAAGCTACAACATTTGATGTAATTTCTCGTATCCAGGATAGCTATTTATCAAAACTATTTAATATAATCGCATCAAAAGATACAAATAGCGTTCTTTTACTGGGGCCAAACGGTGTTGGAAAAACTTCTCTTTTAGAAAAATTAACTAATCATTTAGTTGCAAACAATATAAAAACGTATTACATTAGATGCAGTTTTAATAATTATTCGCGTCCTTACTTGTTAATTTCGCAAATAATATGTAAAGTATTAAATGTAAGTGTAGACGATGTGCAAACCATAAAGCAACATCGATTAATCTCTTTTCTTGACTTTTTATTTAAAGATGACTTAGAAAAAAAAGAAACCTGTTTCAAATTTCTTTCTATCATTCTGCAATTAGATATAGAGGATGATTTTAGAAATATTGTGTCATCCATGACCCAAGGAGATTTGGAATTTGAAATTCGGCAAAATGTACTTCTATTTTTTGATGCTTTTTTAAGCTCAAATTTTTCTATTTTTTTAACAGATGACATCCATTATGCTGACATTGAATCAATTCAAATCCTGGAATATTTAAAGACAAATTTGTATTGTGATAAAGTAATCTTTATTATAACTTCAGAAAATGAAAGTATCCACCTCAATGCCGAAAAACCATCTATATGCAGAAATTATCATCTCAGGAAACAAAGGAATTTCTGAAATTTTTCTTTAATGTTAATACTGTTGATGAAAAATTTACTCAGCTAATGGTGGACATATTAGAAGGAAAAATTTCTTATCTTAAAGAGGTTTGTAGATGGCTTTATTTGAATCATCAGTTGCTCATTCTGAACAATAAACTGTTTCTTCAAAACACTAATATAAATGCTTCAGAAATATTTTATAAAATTGTTGAACACAGACTTTCTCAATTTGATAAGGAATTAATACAATTTTTGAAAATAGCTGCTGTTTTTGGACAAAGATTTAATTTACGTATAGTATTAAATGTTCTAAAACCTTTAAAATCTGAAAACGATATCATCTTAACTCTTTCAAAAAGTAATTTCATTAAATTTGTTGACATAACTTATCAATCTTCAACAGCAGACAAAATCTTCGAATTTGCAAATAATATTATTTTTGAATACAGTCCTGAGGTCAATACCAAAAAGTACTAAAATAAGTCTTCATCTTAAAATTGCCAAATCTATTGAAAAACTATTCAGAGAAAATACTAGTTATTATTACGAGCTTTTGATTTATCATTACCGTGAAGCGAACGATATAATAAATTCTTCCAAATATTGTATATTGCTTGCAAATTATTATAAAAAGCAGCTTTTGTACAAGTACGCAGTAAAATACTTTAAAATTGCAATTGAAATGTTAGAAAATTACAACCAACAAAAAAACAATCTATATACAAGAGCACTTGAAGAATTATCAAGTTTAGAAAAACAAATGGGTAACTATGTTGAAGCTCTTAAGTACTTAAATATCTTAGATAGTGTAGCAGATGCCGAAAAAAGTCTATTTATAAAATGCGAAATATGTGAATGTCTCATCCTTACTGCTGAGTATGCTAAAGCGAAGGAAATACTCATAGGGCTTGAAAAAAATATTGACAGGAATAGTACCTTATATTCAAAATTAGTCTACCTCAAGAGTCTATTTCAATGTTATACTGGGGCTTCAGACATTAACCAAATTTTGGAAGAGGCAGAAACTATAATAATGCAAGATAATAAGATTGAGAATCTTGTGAAAATCTTTAATGTAGTTGCATATACATTTTATAGAAACTATGGAGATATTAATAAGGCAATAAATTACTTACAAAAAGCTAAGTCTGCCGCAATTAAAACTAACAATATTGCTTTACGTGTCAAACTTACCAGTAATCTTGGTATTCATTATTTTCAAACTGGTCAAATTAATAGCGCAATACAAAATTTAACATCAGCCTTAGAAGAAAGCAAAAAAATTCCCGATAAACATACACAAATTTATATTTTGATAAATTTAGGGATAATTTATACAAAGAAAGGACTTCTTAAAAAAGCATACGAATATCTAAACCAAGCTTATGAAAATGCTGGAAAATGGAATTTCTCGTATGAAGAATGTGCTTGCCTACTTAATATAGGCGAAATCTACATTGAAAAAGGTTTATTAATACATAGCTATGAATTGTTTTTAGCCTCACTAAATATCAGCGAAACAAAAATGTTTACTGTCGAAAAAGCTTTGAGTTTTATAAATCTCGCAAAAGTTTTGATCCTTATGAAAAATTGGCAAGCTGCTGACGAATTTCTTAATAAAGCAACAAGTTTTATTGAAAATTTAAAAGACATAGATATATCTTATGAATATCACCTAACTAAGGCAGAGTTTTTTTGTCGTCAAACAATTTTTGGGATGCAGAGAGAGAAATTGATATTTCATTAAAGTTTGCAGAAAAAAACATATTCAGACAAATAGAATGCATAAGAAAGAAAGGAGAGATACTTTCTGCTGCTGAAAAGTACAGTGAAGCAATAGAATACTTCAAAAATGCAGTAAAACTTAGTGAAACAAGTGGTTCTGCCCTAGAACTCGCAAAGTGCTATTTTCTCTTAGCAAAAACTTATCTAAAAACTTTGCAAAAAGACCAAGCAAAGTATTATTTTGAAATGTCAGAAAAATGGAGCAAATTAATTGATGATGAGTGCAGTATCAAGACTGAAATAGCTTCATTTAAAAAGTGTTTGATAAGTTGAATCAACTGCATTGTTTGAGCAAAATGTATTTTACTAATGTAACATTTCCTTAAAAAGCAAAAATTAACATCTCAATTAAGCATGAAATAACAGGAAAATAAAGTCTAACTAATCAGAACTTGTATGAATATGTAGGAAAGATGGAAGAACAAAGAAACACTATGAAGACTATAAGATAAACCTAAAAATAGAAATAAGAAATAGGCTACACAAACTAATTTTATGACGAGATTAAATCAAAATTTGTCATAAAAAGAGAGTTATAATCAGAAGTATTTACAGGTATTCAGAACCACAAGATAAAAATAAAGCCATAGCTTCGTATACATATTTTGTAAAATTTTATATCACCAATATTACACATGGTTCGAAGCTATGGCTTTAATAATTTTCTTGACTTTGTCAGTTTGAAGCTCAAAAAGCTTGGGAGGACTGGGATTGACAAAATATGGACCTCAATTTTGTCACTACATCATTTGCTAATACCAATAAATTCTAAGCCTTCCTCATATGTCATGAAGTTTTTTGGACCCTTTATCTTCATTACATTCAGTATATCTCCAGCTCCTCCCTCAATTCTTTGCTTTATCAAATATTTCTTCCCTTTTATCTCTATTTCAAAAAAGTTCATTGAATATATTGCTTCCATTATCCTTTCACTACTTATTCCTTTACCTTTTCTCCTCAAAATATATTCCAATGTCCTTTGCAGTAAAAATGCCAAAAAACATATCACAAAATGTCCTTTTATTCTGCTTTCTGTAAAGTGATATATCGGTCGCACTTCTAAACAGCTTTTCATTACTCTGAATGACTGTTCTATCTTCCATAAATCGTGATATGCTCCTAAAACCTCTTCTACATCCATATCCTTTTTGCTCGTTTGAATTGCATAATAACCGTCAAATTTCTCATCTCGTTTTATCGCTTCCTCATCCAATACATATTCTTCTGATTTTGATTTCTTCTTCAAATATTTCCTTGCACCTTTCTTTTCTAAGGCTGTTATGCTTCCTTTGTTCTCTAAAAGCTCTTTGGCTTTTCTTACCAATCTCTCTCTGTCTTCTTTGTCTTTCTTGGCTCTCTTGCTTGAATACGTTATTATCAAATTCTCTTCTATTTTGAACTCTTTACCCTCTTCATCCTTGACAATATTTGTTCTTTCCAATACCTTATATTTGAATTCATCACCATAAATTTCTTCAGCATTCAAACATCTTTTGCCATCAAGTCTTTTATATCCTTCTTCATTAAAAACTTCATCTAAAATTTCTTTACTTGCATTCTTTAATCTGCTTGCTACTATATAGTCGTACCCAGCTTCTTTTATCATCTTTAAATTTATTCTGCTGTTAAGCCCTTTGTCTGCTACTATTATTATCTTATCTATACTAAATTTTTCCTTCAGCTTCCTCAGTATCTTTACCATCGTCTTGCTATCTATCGTATTACCAGGAAAAAGTTCATACCCTATCGGTCTGCCTTCTTTGTCCACCAAAAGCCCTAATACAACTTGCACTTCATTTACCTTGTTGTCTTTGCTAAACCCAAAATTTTTAAGTTCATCCGCTCTACAACTCTCAAAGTATATTGTCGTCACATCATAAAACACTACATCAACTACCATCTTAAATAAGTCTTTATTTCTCTGATACAGGTATGTCTCTAAATCTTCTTTTACACTGTCAAGAAAATCTAAACACCTGTACAATTGATTCAAATCTATATCCTCTTCAAATCCAAAATATTTGCTTCTCTGATGATAAGTTCTTAGTTTGCTCATTGGCTCTATCAATCTCTGTATGGTCATTAAAAAACTTACTTTGTCTACATCAAATTTTATCTTTCTCTCTTTTGCTGCTTTCCCTTTTAAAAACTTATCAATTTCAAGCTCCTGCCATAACTTTCTGTATACAATGTATCCCCAGTTTTTTACAACTGCATCCGAAATATCTTCTTCAGATTCAATAGTAACAGCTTTTGCATTCTCAGTAGTTGTTTCAGCGACAATATCAGATAGTTTTTTTACAATGTTTTTAAAAGCGGGGTCATCTTTGAGAATATCAAGTCTACCAAAGTTAAATAGTACTCTTTGCTTTACTTTACCATTTTCACGGTAATTTTCGACTAACCTAACATACTGATAACCGCCAGCATTAGTAATTTTGACAAACATATGGCAACTCCTTGAAGATAGTTTGTTATATTGTACCACAAAATATTTAAAAAGTCAAGCAAATTCAGTATATATTAAGCTAAAATTTGTCCCTACATTTTTTAAAATTTTTTATTTTTCTCTTCTTGAAACCCGCATAAATTAAGACTTTGTTATTTTTTGTTAGCTCAAAAACACCTCTTAACTGACAAAGTCAAGAAAAGAGAGTTATAATCAGAAGTATTTACAGGTATTCAGAACCACAAGATAAAAATAAAGCCATAGCTTCGTATACATATTTTGTAAAATTTTATATCACCAATATTACACATGGTTCGAAGCTATGGCTTTAATAATTTTTATCCGTTGCATTTTTAATTTGCAGTTAACAATTTTTTGTCATTAAATTATTTTCTATAAACCTATTATTTTGGTTCTTGCCCCCATACCAGCACCCCATCTACATACGCCGTTACCTTCACATTCTCTCCATAACTCGTCATGCTCTGTATCCATGACCAGTCATTCCCCTGATTGTAATTGCTCCAGTCACTCTTGTTAAACCTTATCTGTATCTCTCCTGTGTCCTTCCCAGGCTGCAACTGCCCTGCTCCACTCTTAAATCCTATCTCTAAATAATAGTCCGCTCCTTCTACACTGTTGCTCAGCTTCACAAACTTGAATGTTATATTGCTTGCCCCTATCTGTGCCCAGTCTGATACCGCACTCTGTGCTCTCTCACCATCCACCGTGTACCAGTACCTTATCGTTACCCTGCTCAAATCTATCGCACTGCTACCACTATTTACTACCTTCAACCATGGCCTTATCGTGTTTGTCGTGCTGTTTGTCTCCTTGTTAGCATACAGTACCTTTATCTGCCTGCTTGTCACAGGGGTACTAACAGGCGTCGGGGTTAGAGTTGGTGTTGCTGTTGGAGTTGGCGTATATGTTGCAGTTGATGTTGGCGATGGAGTTGATGTAGGCGTTGGTGTTTTTGTCGGGGTTAGCGACGGTGTAGCAATTGGTTGTTGCCCATACCCTTCAAAATATTGATATATGTTATTCACATTAGTCTCATACCCTAAATAAAAACTTACGTGAGGTGGTTGATTATATGCAACGTTCTGCCATGCTATAGACACTCTATATTGCCTGTTATGCATAAGCGTAGGTATCTTATAATTTGTCAATGTGGTGGTTGTATATATCCTGATTGCATTGTTATCACTAGTCCTAAATATAACCTCTTCTCGCCAATCTCCAAATATATCTGCACTCAGGCAGGGCGTTGCCTTTGTGTTGTTATTTGATGAACATCCACTTGCTGTAAATATAGTATTTGTTCTATTATTGTTATAATCCCATTCGTAAATATATGTTTTATCCAATAATTCTCTGCCTAAATCCCCGTCCCACCAAATTGCAAAGTTACATGGTGGTGTCGCATTACTGATTACATTTCCCTTACAATCTCTAATACTTACCCCTGCTGCCCACACTTCTAACCCTTTATATCTCGGATCAACGTCTGCCGCCAAAGCACGCCCACAATCTCCAGATGTTAAAACCCTTACTAATATCTGCCCAGTCTTCGCGTCTCTTAGACTCGCTCCTGTGCTTCCTTCATGACACTGCCAAACTTCTAATCCAGGCCTGTCTGGATTAATATCTGACACATGCATTGCATCACCATGACCTAATTTGGTTGAATATAACGGTGCTCCATTATCATCTACTGCCATCGCGCCGTATATTATTTCATCCTTACCATCATTGTCAACATCAGCTACACTTAAATTGTGATTTCCTTGCCCTTCGTAATCATCTCTATATCCATCTTTAATCTCTCCTGTGTCAAATTGCCATAACTTTGTTAAATCGCCATTTTGCCAATTCCAAGCAACTATATATGTTTTTGTGTAATATCCTCGGCACATAATTAAGCTAGGCCTCTTCCCATCCAAATAAGCTACTGCTGCTAAAAACCTGTCAACCCTGTTTCCATATGAATCGCCCCATGATGAAACATTTCCACGTGGCGGAATATAATTAACTGTCTTTATTGCTCTTCCTGTCGCACCTTCAAATATAGTCAAATATTCAGGACCTGATAAAACATAGCCAGACGAATTCCGCCAATCAGCATTTGGATTTCCTATCACATTGCCTTGTCCATCTATCGTTCCATCAGCTGTTTTACATGCAACTTCAGCTTTTCCGTCACCATCTAAATCATATACTATAAATTGTGTATAATGTGCTCCTGCTCTTATATTCCTACCCAAATCAATTCTCCATAAGAACTTGCCATTTAATTTGTAAGCGTCTAAATACACATTGCTTGTATATCCAGCTTGTGAGTTATCCTTTGAATCACTTGGATCCCATTTCAGAACAATCTCATATTCCCCATCACCATCTAAATCGCCGACACTTGCATCATTTGGCGAATATGAAGCACCGAGTGGAGAATTCGCTGGTTTATTTAATTTTATTTCAATATAATTGCTATTAAGCACACTTACTTCTTCAGATTGTTCTACCTCTGCCCCATTTATCACTGCTCTTACATAATATCTCGAACTGGTTGTTCCATCAGCATCAACATAGTTTGTGCTGTTCTGAATTGGTGCTTTAGTTATCTTTGCTCCATTTCTGTAAATATTAAATCCTATATTCGCTGGATCTGAACCAAACATTCTCCAACTTAAAAATACTCCGTTTGTCACTTTTATTGCAATTAATCCTCTATTTAACTTCTCAATTTGACTTCCTGTTGCAGCCATTGCTAAATTACTTTTGCTCACATTTATCTGCCCATTTAACAATATAACACTTATAAAAAAAATAATTGATACAAAATATACATACTCCTTAAGCTTTTTCTTAGTTAACATTGAACTCCCCTCCAAAACCTTTCTCTTTATCTTCAATTGTAATAACCTACAAAAGACTCATCCAAAAAAGTGGCGTGTGATGAATTTGAGGACTTCATATAAATATCAAATTCATCACACGCACTCTTATCTACTTTTTTCTCTATTTTACTCACTAAAACGTCATTATTCCTTTCTTAAATGAACAATTAGTATTGATGTATCTGCGATTGGGACGGAAATTCAAATAATGTTTTGCAATTATTTACATTCAAGTTATGATACCACAGTTCTGATACTGGACTATCAGATTTTGCAACACAGCTTTTTACATTGTTTAATGTTACATCTTCAAGATAAATAACTACTTTGAAAGTAGTACCACCATTTTGCCTTACAAGCTTTCCTATATTTGTAGCTGTGAAGTTTTTTACTTTGAATGTACACGGTGCATTAAGTTGGAACACCTTGTCAGCAGCTTCTTTTGCTGAACCACCAATAACTTCCACTACCCCCTCACCTCTTACAGTCAACGCATCCTCTCCAACATCTTCCCATACAACATTTTCAACCACATTATCACCATAACAATGTACCCCGTCACAACCTGGCGCTCCAATTATTACATTTTTCAACTTTGCCCCTTTTTCAAGTTTAAATATGGGCTTTTGATTTTCAGATTGACTTCCATCACCCATTCCTTGAGCTATTATTTTTATTCCTTTACCATCATATGTTTGACCGGATTTAACAATTATTGTATCTGTAATAACTAAAACACCACCAGTATTTGGGATTGGAGTAGGTGTTACTGTTGGAGTTTGTGTTGGTACTGGTGTCGAAGTTGGAGTAGGTGTTTTGGTTGGCGTTGGAGTTGACGTTGGTGTTGGTGTCACTGATGAAGTCGGTGTTGGTGCCGGAGTAGGTGCTGGACCGCTCACACTTGAATTTACAATAACATCATCAAATTCAGCAACACACCTGTCAGCTATTAAACCTGCTTTCCCTGTCGCAATCGATGAATCACTTGCACTTAATACTTGACTCCCATTAACATATCCAATTAACTTGTTCCCATTTACTTCTAATTTCACATTATACCAGGTATCCTGCTTCAACGCAAACGACTTGAACGCCAATGTACTCCTACTCCCGTTTACCTTCTTCACTATCTCTATCTTTGAATCTCTCAATACCAACGCATAAAAGTTACCTGAGTTCTTATATCTCACTATCACTCCCGCACCTGAACTCAAATCCTTCACACCCAATACCTTAACTTTCGCTTCAACTGTATAATTGCTCCAGTCAGATGAACCAGTATACGCTCTCGCCTCAGATCCTGTGCTAGCCTGCTTTAAAACCTTGCTCCCATCCACTACTACACTCCAGCTACCGTTCGAGGTCGACCATCCATCCCTGTTGCCATCTTCAAAATCATCTGTCAAAAGTGTCGCCGCCTTTGCAACTTCATTACGCAACCCAATCCCTGTAAACAATGATACAACCATTATCAAACTGACTATAATGGCTAAAATCTTCTTGTTACTCATCACCCAAACCTCCTCTTTTTTATTCTTAGATTTCATCCTTCCCCTCTCCGCTTGACCTTTCTATTTTTTGCTTTCAAGCGGAGAGGGTAAGGTAATTACCTTGCTCCTATTCCTTCTAAACCACTACCAGGCTTTGGCTTTAAAAAGTCTCCTAAGTTTAAACTCCCATCACTATTCCTTGTTATAGTTGGTGTTAAGCTGTAAAAGTCATTATCGGTTACCAGTTGACCATTTGGCTTTATTGCTTGCCTATTACTCCACAAAACACAATTAATTATCGTTCCACTTACCAAATCACTCGATGCACTCTCTTTGTATGATAAACAATTCTTCAACACGTGTGTACCTTCTTCAAAATAAAAGTTCCTTCCACTTACCTTTAAACCGTTATTATAGCCCGTACAATTTTCCACTGTTATGCTACCCGGATTACTATTATAAGTAAATCCATGTTTGTTGTTATTAAATGCTATACATCTTCTCACTGTATGATTGACCTTTATATTACTGCCTCCTAGCTTAAAGCCATTTCCATCACTGCTAGATGTGGCACTTCCGTTTGATGTTTGCCCGTGACCATATGCCACACAATCCTCAATTAATACTTCACCAATAGCTCCTGTCTCACTTTTTGTGTATAAATCCCAACCATCATCAACATTGTAGTACGCTACACAACCTCGGAACACATTTCCTGGTCCTGCTGTTAGTTTGCATGCAAAACCATCTGCATCTTCACCGTTATCTGGATCCATATTGTCATGTGATGTACAATTCAATATCAAGTTATAACTTGGCCACTCATCTCTGGTTGCAGAACTTATATACCTGCTTATCTGCAAACCTGAATCTCTGTTATGATGAATTTCACATTGTTCAATTATATTGTAGCTGCCTCCTACGAAGATTCCGTTGTCCGCAGCTCCCATGACTTCTAATCCTTTTATGTGCCAATAGTTCCCATTAATCTGTAATCCTCTTGGATTTGAGTCCACACTCCCATATGGTTGAGATGAAAAGTCCAATATTGGCCTTTCATTTGGAAATGCATAAATACATTTTCTTGCATTGCTTGTACCACTATTATTTCTTTCAATTGTGATCTGCACAGAATACTTATACGTCCCACCTCTCATGTAGATTATCTGCCCAGGTTGTACTATCGTGATTGCTTTTTCTAATGTAGTAGGTCGATCAATGGTACCAGGATTATCTGGGCTTCCACTTGGTGCCACATAAATAGCATTCACCCCAGGTACAGGTGTCGGGGCAGGTGTTGGAACTGTCGTCGGCGTCGGGGTCGGCGTCGGTGTTACCGTCGGTGTTGGTGTTGGTGTCGGCGTCGCTGTCGGAGTCGGTGCTGGTGTCGGTGTCGGTGTTGGTGTTGGGGTTGCTGTTACTGTCGGTGTCGGTGTCGGTGCAACCGTCACTGTCGGTGCAGGTGTCGCTCCACTCGGCTCCTGACCCCATACTAACACTCCATCTATATACGCCGTTACCTTTACATTCTCTCCATAACTCGTCATGCTCTGTAACCATGACCAGTCATTCCCCTGATTGTAATTGCTCCAGTCACTCTTGTTAAACCTTATCTGTATCTCCCCTGTGTCTTTACCAGGCTGCAACTGCCCCGCTCCACTCTTAAATCCTATCTCCAAGTAATAGTCCGCTCCATTTACGCTACTGCTCAGCTTCACAAACTTGAATGTTACATTGCTTGCTCCTATCTGTGCCCAATCTGATACCGCACTCTGTGCCTTGTCTCCATCCACCGTGTACCAGTACCTTATCGTTACCCTGCTCAAATCTATCGCACTGCTACCACTATTTACTACCTTCAACCATGGCCTTATCGTGTTTGTCGTGCTGTTTGTCTCCTTGTTAGCATACAGTACCTTTATCTGCCCGCTTGTCGCAGGTGTGCTGCTCGGCGTCGGTGTTGGTGCTGTTGTCACTGTTGGTGTTGGCGTCGATGTCGATGTTGGCGTTGGTGTTGCAGTTGGGGTTGGGGTTGGCGTCAGAGTTGGGGTGGGTGTTACTGTCGGTGTCGGGGTCGGTGCAACCGTCACTGTCGGCGCAGGTGTCGCTCCACTCGGCTCCTGACCCCATACCAGCACTCCATCTATATACGCCGTTACCTTCATATTCTCTCCATAACTCGTCATGCTCTGTAACCATGACCAGTCATTCCCCTGATTGTAATTGCTCCAGTCACTCTTGTTAAACCTTATCTGTATCTCCCCTGTGTCTTTACCAGGCTGCAACTGCCCCGCTCCACTCTTAAATCCTATCTCCAAGTAATAGTCCGCTCCATTTACGCTACTGCTCAGCTTCACAAACTTGAATGTTACATTGCTTGCTCCTATCTGTGCCCAATCTGATACCGCACTCTGTGCCTTGTCTCCATCCACCGTGTACCAGTACCTTATCGTTACCCTGCTCAAATCTATCGCACTGCTACCACTATTTACTACCTTCAACCATGGCCTTATCGTGTTTGTCGTGCTGTTTGTCTCCTTGTTAGCATACAGTACCTTTATCTGTCCGCTTGTCGCAGGTGTGCTAACAGGTGTCGGTGTCGGGGTCGGGGTTGCTGTTACTGTTACTGTCGGTGTCGGGGTTGGAGTTACTGTCGGCGTAGGTGTTGGTGTAGAAGATGTACCAATTGCATTGGTTTTATACCATTGTCCCCATGGAGTTGGATTATTGGGGTCCCAATTGTTTACCATGTCCAAGTACCCTACATAGCTTGAATTGCCACACCAAGACCAGCTAAAAAGTCCTATCTTGTATTGTTTTGCATACCTGACAATAGCTTCCTCGTCAGGATCACCATCTGTATGCTGATGCCCAAACTCCCCAATAACTAATGGCAGCCCTTTCTCCACAAATGACTTGATATATTCTTCTACCTTGCTTGCTGTATTGTATACACCGTACATATGAATCGAAAATACCAAATTGCGCAGCGGATCTGCTTCCATTATGCTCTGAGCATTGTCTCTCATAGTATTAGACCAATCCTGACCCCAGTTCGGCGCATCCACCATTATCATGTGCTTGAATCCCGCATCCCTCAGCGCTTTTATAGCATTCTTCGTGTCATTAACCCAGTTTTGATAGTTATTGTTCCCATACGGCTCATTACCAATGTTTATAATTACAAAATCTTCGTTACCGTCTAATACACTCTTTATCTCCTTCCAATATTCCACTGCTTGCGCCAATGAACATGCTGCCCCGTCCTCACCATATCCTGTCGTGTCGTGAACTTCTAATACTATAGCTCTGAACCCAAGACTTCTTGATAATGATATAATATTTGCTACTTCACTTGCTGGTATCTTCGTCCATCGGTAACCATTACTTAGCACTACCCTCACAGAGTTCATACCCCATGACCTTATTCCTCGCAATGCCGTCTCCAGTTTATCTCTGTACCAGCAATGTGCGTGATTGGTTCCTATTAACGTGCTTGTGTCTATCTTCACTACTCCATCATTAGATGTAGCCGCATTAACTTTGGGTAAATTCGTTACATTTGCTATAAACAAAATGTTCAATAAAAAAACAACTGTACATAGTATGCTCAACCATTTCTTTCCTATTTTTGTTTTTACTCTTATCATAAAACCTAACTCCCTCTTTTTTATGCATTTATGCCATTATACTTCTTTATTTTTTGTACTATTTTTTGAACACCTCTATACAGGATTTTAGCGAGGCAGCACACTATACCTATAGATGTGCTACCCCGCTAAATTTTCATTTACCTACTTATTATTGATTGCCGAACAGAATTTCATATGTTGCATTAGCAATTGCTATGTCGCACTGTGCCCAGAACCTGTGATATCTGAACTCCGGTACCTGCCCTGACTTGTATGCCGCCTCTAACTTCGGCCAATCAGGATCTTGTTTGTACTTGCTCCTTATGTCTATAAACTTAACTCCACTCTTTATTACATCTCCATTCGGCATCTTCCCTGTCCATCCTGCCGGAATGTATACCTCTTGCTCAAAAAATCTCTTGTAGTCCGCTCTCTTCTCTGGCGCTGACAATCCCTTGTCATCCCTGTACAACTTCCACATCCTGTCCAGCAATTCCTTCGCTAAATTCTTCGCTTCCTCATCAAATACCCCATACTTCTTCGTCCCTGCACTGTAATAAAGTAGTGCATTCGCAAGTGATGCCGTTATTCCTAAATCCGTACCATAATCTACTACCTTCACATGCAAGTTCGGATTACCTGTATATGTCCCATTCCATGTGTCTGGCTGCCCACTCCAATCAAGCGTCGATGGTATCGCAAATGTACCATCACTGTTCAACTTCACTACACTCTTTATCCAGCTTACCCACTTCTCAAGCAGTGCACCTGCCTCCTTATCTCCTGTCACATAGTAATACTCCGCTACCCTCTGCATCGACCATGCCTGGAATCCAAACCATGTGTTGCTGCCAGGATCTCGATATACCGGGTTCGGGTCATACGCCATTCCATAAAATGTCGCTGTACCTGCCGGATATTTCTCGTACCTGCCATTCCATGAATTTGTCGCGCCTCCTGCTATCGCTCCCTCCGCTGACTGCAACCACCTGTAAAATTCTATCTGCCTCTTCAAACTCTTCGCCCAGTCACTCGCTCCGTTCGGTGACTTCGGCTTCATATCACTATCATTCGCTAATGCCCATGCAGCCATCGGATTCTGATATCCAAAGTGCACATGGCTGCAACCTATCTTCCATGACCATGCTCCATCCAATGCTCCGCCCCATGCATAATACCATGATAACAGATAATGTGCACTGTCATACCCTGTTCCTCCAGCCGCATTCTTGTCCTGACATCCTAATGGCTTGAAATACTTGTCAAACATCGCATACCTCAAATAGTCACCCATCTTCGCTGCCTTCGCTACATAGCTGCTTATCTCATTAAACTTACCTTGCTCCTTCGCCCATACCTTCGCCCAGTAAGTAGCCTGAATAGCTCTCGCATCCGCATCAGGTGCATTCGTGTATCTCCACTGCTTCGAATAGTTCTGATCCTTAATAAACAGATCTAAAAATCCATTCGGTCCGCCCCACTTGAAGTCCTCCCAGCTCGGATGCGGTACAGTCTCCCATACAGACTCCTCAGGCCCTCTCTGGAACGTGTTGATAAATGATGCACGGCTCACTCCGTCCCCTCTCTTGCCATATCCATACCAGTTGTCTACGTCCATCAACCAGTGCATACCATACATCAATGTGCTACCATATGTGCTCACAAGCTCATTATGCAATGGGTCTTTGCCAACAGGTACATTAAACTCAAGCGGCGATGGATACTTGTCCGGTGTCTCCCACTCACCTGCATACGTCGCTGGCTTGTTAGGATCATATGTCCTCATCGGCTGATCTTCAGCCGACGGTATCATATACTTCTCTAATGTGTCCCATGCCGTCTTAAATTTGCTCCAATCACCTGTTAACTTCCCATACACTGCCTCAAGCCATACATAGTACGAAAATGCTTCACTCGTGGTCAAATGACCATAATCAGGTGCTTCGCATATCAATGTCTCTACCGAATGATATGGTATCCCATCCTGGTTAAAATACCCGTTCGCAGGATCATGTATCTTGTTCCATAACCACATAAACCTCTGCCCATATTCGCCAAGCCCGCTCGGTGTGCTGCTCGGCGTCGGTGTAGGCGCAACTGTCTGCGTCGGGGTCGGCGTCGGTGTTACCGTCGGTGTTGGTGTTGGTGTCGGCGTCGCTGTCGGAGTCGGTGCTGGTGTCGGTGTCGGTGTTGGGGTTGCTGTTACTGTCGGTGTCGGTGTTGGGGTCGGTGCAGGTGTCGCTCCACCCGGCTCCTGACCCCATACCAGCACTCCATCTATATACGCCGTTACCTTCATATTCTCTCCATAACTCGTCATGCTCTGCAACCATGACCAGTCATTCCCCTGATTGTAATTGCTCCAGTCACTCTTGTTAAACCTTATCTGTATCTCCCCTGTGTCTTTACCAGGCTGCAACTGCCCCGCTCCGCTCTTAAATCCTATCTCCAAGTAATAGTCCGCTCCTTCTACACTGTTGCTCAGCTTCACAAACTTGAATGTCACATTGCTTGCTCCTATCTGTGCCCAATCTGATACCGCACTCTGTGCCTTGTCTCCATCTACCGTGTACCAGTACCTTATCGTTACCCTGCTCAAATCTATGCTACTGCTTCCCGTGTTCACTACCTTCAACCATGGCCTTATCGTGTTTGTCGTGCTGTTTGTCTCCTTGTTAGCATACAGTACCTTTATCTGCCCGCTTGTCGCAGGTGTGCTAACAGGTGTCGGTGTCGGTGTTGGTGTCACTGTTACTGTCGGTGTCGGTGTTGGCGTTGGAGTTGGTGTTACTGTTGGTGTAGGTGTCACTGTCGGTGTTGGTGTCGGTGCAACCGTCACTGTCGGTGCAGGTGTCGCTCCACTCGGCTCCTGACCCCATACCAACACTCCATCTATATACGCCGTTACCTTCACATTCTCTCCATAACTCGTCATGCTCTGTAACCATGACCAGTCATTTCCCTGATTGTAATTGCTCCAGTCACTCTTGTTAAACCTTATCTGTATCTCCCCTGTGTCCTTCCCTGGCTGCAACTGCCCCGCTCCACTCTTAAATCCTATCTCCAAGTAATAGTCCGCTCCACTTACGCTACTGCTCAGCTTCACAAACTTGAATGTTACATTGCTTGCTCCTATCTGTGCCCAGTCTGATACCGCACTCTGTGCCCTCTCACCATCCACCGTGTACCAGTACCTTATCGTTACCCTGCTCAAATCTATCGCACTGCTACCACTATTTACTACCTTCAACCAAGGCCTTATCGTGTTAGTTGTGCTATTGGTCTCCTTGTTCGCATACAATATCTTTATATGCCCACCTGCAACCGGACTGCTGCTCGGTGTTGGTGTCGGTGCCACCGTCACTGTCGGTGCCGGCGTCGGGGTCACTGTTGGGGTTGGGGTTGCAGTTGGCGTCGGTGTAGGTGTCGGGGTGGATGTTACTGTGGGAGTCGGTGTTGGAGTAGGTGACGCAGTTGTTGTTGATATCGGCGTTGATGTTGGAATTGTAGCACTATCAGCAATTTCACCCCATTTTATTCCTAAACCATTAGTAGCAACGAATACTCTTCCATATACTCTTGGGTCTCCAGTAATGTCTGCATTAGCACAACCAAATTGATTATTATCATCATTTATTCTTACCCAACTTGCACCTGCATCATCAGATCTAAATATTCCTCTGATTCCACTTATCTTTGCATAAGTGTAGATTGCCGGATATGTTTTTCCCTCTGCAGGTTTACCAAACCCAATACTTGCTGCTTCCTCTACATTTGCAATTTTTGTAAATGTATAACCACCATCAACCGAATGCCACATTCCATTATTGCCGACTAACCATATATCACCTTCACGACCAGGAACAGCCTTAAAGTTCCCGCTTGTTGGCAAGCCAGAAGCTGGTGATTGAACAAAGGTTTTTCCTTTGTCACTACTAATGTAGAATTTCCCATCTTTAAAAGCATAAAACTTGTTTGGATTTACTCTATCAGAGTATACAATCGCTCCGGAAGGTACATTAGCACATTGATACCATGTATTACCATTGTCTGTGGAATAGGATACAGGAGCACCTTTTGGTGCCCACACAACTACACTAGCATCAGCAGCTGCAGCAACTGTTCCACCTTCTGTCATTCCTTGAGGTTCTTGATTACCTTGGAACCATGATTTCCCACCATCATATGAAAAACCAATTCTGTTTGTGTTTGGATTCCATGTTTTGTCAACGTTCCCTACGCGCACCATAAAGTTTGGATTCAATTCAGCGTAATCTATATCAGTAGTCGAACCCATATTGGGTTGAGTATATGTCCAGTTGGGTGCTTTCTCCAAATCATCATGTCTAAACCCTGCGATATCGTATATTGCACTAAATAAATGTGGTCCGATTGGCGGGCTTACTAATGCTGCAACTGATGTTTCTTCTATCCCAATTCCTTTTACTTTAATTGTTATCTTTTCACCTTTATCCCATTTGGTTAAATCATCACACCCATATAACGTAGCACCTGTCCCATATAACATTCTATCAGAGTTAAATGGATCAATCTCAAGGGTTGCAACCATCCAACCAAGCTTTGGACTTGTCTCGGGAGGAATTGGATTCGTAATACCAAAATTCAACCATGGAGCTGCAGAAATATCCATAGTGTAGTGAAGCGTTCTGTTAGGATATCCAGCCCATTCCCATATACACTTCCATGTTTCACCACCATCTGTACTACGCCAAATATAAGTATCGGGCCACCATGAACTCAAAGCTGCTACCATTACCACCTTTGGATTTTGAGCGTCAACAGCTAATCCTCCATATCCAAAATAAGTATCTTTTGCTGGCATTGGACTTATGTTTTTCCATTCGCCAGTTTTAGTATTATATCTCCATACTTCTCCATAGTCACCGTTGTAAGGGCCCTGAGTATTGCTATATGTTATATACAGCATCCCATCTGAACTTAACTTTGCACGTTGTGGAAGTAAACCTGTAGGTTGTCCTGGCAGTGCCTCCCATGTTTGCCCACCATCTTTTGTATAGTATATGCTTGTATTTTTATCGGCTACCCCTACATAAATCACTTTGCTTCCTTCTCCGGGTTTACCGCTCGTTGGATCAAATACAACCCATACTACACCTGTGATATGATTCAAATAATCATAAGGGCAATTCGGGTCTTCAACATATGTTCCTGGGTTCGGGAAGTTCTCTACTTTTTTCCATGTTACGCCATAATCTGTACTTTTCCATAGTCCATTTCCTTCGCGTGTACCTAAATATAAGATACTATTGTTATTCGGATCAATAGCTAATCTCTCTCCCATATTTCGACCAGGCATATTACCGCCCAATTTGAATGGTAAAGGAGTACGTTCAAATGTATTACCTTTATCTTTTGAACGTAAAAGGACCCCATTCATATTTGTCCAACTATTAGTGTAAGTACCAGCAGCAATGTAGAGTCGATTTGGATCAACAGGATCTGTTGCTATACTTTCTACGCCTAATAAATTCCACTCATCAAAACTAACCCAATTCATAAGCTGTGTCCACGTATTGCCACCATCTGTACTTCTGTAAGCACCGCCAATATCTGTTCTTACATAAACTAAGTTTTTTTCTTTAGGATTAAAAACTATTCCCGTAATAAAACCGCCGCCACCTTCAATTTTTACATTTTTCCAAATGTATTTTTGAGTGGTGACTATACTCTCTGCCTTCACTGGAAAAGTTAAGCTATACATCACTGTACATAAAAAGATAATTGCAATAAATAACGCTATACCCCTTCGCATCTTAATCCCCCTCCTTTCAATTATGGATTTAATAGTCTGAGTTGGGTAATTGAAAATTATACTTTATCTTTAGTTTCTATCCCCTCACTTCTGTCTTTCGTATTGTATTAAATTTTTTACACGCTTCCTACCATATATTATTTTATATTTTTAAGGCAAATTAATTCTATCATTATTTTGCAAATAATTATTACAATATTGCTCTTTTTTATATTAACAATTGTTGCATTTTTTCTAAACTTCTATGCAAGTAGAATCAATTTAAATTTTTGTTTAAAGATCTTTTATTCTATCCTTATAAACATTGATTTTAGATGATTTTTTTAAATTTTCAATGTATAACCTAAAAACTTCGTCTTTCTTTTGTTTCATCAACTTTGATTGAATTTCTTCCTTCACTTCATCAAGAGGCATATATTTTTCATCAAGTACTTTTACTATATGATAACCTTTAACTGTCTTTATTACATTACTGATTTGTCCAACAGCTAATTTAAACACCTCTTCTTCAAAAACACTACCATACTCTGCTTCTTTTTCGCCTTTTCTAAAGTAATCAATTATTCCTTTTGTTATACTTGCACTATCATCCTCTGAGTACTTTTTGACCAATTTTTCAAAATTCTCTCCTTTTTTTAATTCAGACACTATTTTATTTGCAATTTCTCTTTTTCGAGCATCCTCCTCTTCATTCTCCACCTTTAGAAAAATGTCCATGATTTTTCTCTTTTTAAACTGATTCTTATTGGTATTATAGTAATTAACTATCTCTGAGTCACTAACAGTTGTTTTGCTTGTAATAGAACTATATAACTTATTAATGATTCTAGTTTTATACAGATCTCTATAAAAATGATTTTCATCAGAACCTATTTTTCGGAGATATTGGTTAAAATAACCTCTCATTTCCTCATTTGCCTTAAGCTCTTGAATATATTTTTTTATTTCTTCTTCTTCTTGCTTTGTGAGATTAATATTTCTTCTCCTAGCTTCTTGTAGGCACAACAATTCTTCTGTTAAAATCGTGAACAATTCATCTTTCAATAACTCTCTATATGTTTTTCCGTTAAACACCTGATCCAAGATGTCTGTACGTGATGAAAATTGAATTGCATTCTCTTTCAGGGTATTAAACCTTATTTTGTACTCTCTTTTGGTAACTTGTTCTCCATTTACCTCTAACACTACCTTATGATCATCAATTATCCTCGCAATTTTACCCTTTAAAATAAACAACGACAAGATGATTGAAATAAGCAATATACCCATTACCAAAAATAGATTCTTTTTATTCATAATAAACCTCCTCAATTTAAAATTTTTGCTTACTCATTTTTTGTGGGTTAATCATTATAACTATTTCATAATTATTTTTTTAGAATAATAACTTTCATGCCTTTCTTTGTAGTATATGCCCAAATATTGTTATTAACTCTCATCACAGAGAACGTTTTGAATCTGTAGAAATATTTTTTATTATTCTTAATTACTATGAGAAACCAAGTATCATTTTGTCTAGCAAATATATAGTTCCTTGTATGAAGTGTAATTTGATCAAATTTCGGTTTCAGCAGTATTTTGCCTGTCTTTAGCATCACGCCCCATTTGCCATTTTTTAGAAATGCTACGTACCCATCTTTTACTTCGCCTATTAAATCATAGTTCAGTGGTGTTAAAGTTTCCCCGTTCATTTTCGCTAACCCCCACTTTCCATTGAGATAAACTACAATTATGTCTTTGTCTGCTATCCAGATAGAATCATACTTTGGCTTAATAACAAACTTCCCATTTTCTGCAATCAACCCCCACTTGCCTTTAACCTTGACTGCCGCGAAACCATTGTTAAATACTGTTATATCATGCGCTTTTATATCTACTGTCTTTCGTGAATCAAGATTTACTAAGGTTATGACTCCATTATTTTGTTTTATTGAAATCATTTTGTTTGAAGAAACAACTACTGAATCCCTTTGAAAAGTTTTAGATAATATTTTACCGTCAGAAAACATAATGTACAACTTTTTATCTTTTTTAAGCTCTAGCCAGCCTTCATTGTGGACCCATATTTCATCATAAATCGTCGGAAAAACTTCTGATAACGTTTCAAGATTTAAAATGCCCCACTTATTGTTTCTCATAACAGGTAACATTTTCCCAATGTTTAATGAAAAGTTGCTATAGTTTTCTTTACTTTCCTTTTTGTTTTTGATCGATATTACTTTGTAACTATCTTTTTCTTTAGCAACAATGACACCCTTGTAATTCAAAATTTGTATCTCTTTGTATTTAAACGGTATAATTTGATTTCCTTTTTCATCAATAATTCCCCATTTATTATACTTTTTAGTTTGAATCATTTTGCTTGGATGTATAATTATGTCTTGATACTGAGGTTTTAAAGTATATTTGCCTGACTTATCTATAATTCCCCACCTGTTGTTCACACACACAGCTGCAAGCTGGTTTGTGAATGCAGTTACATTGTCAAATTGGGGTTTTATCTTAACTTTTCCATAGATATCAATAAAGCCCCATTTATTTTTAAGCTTAACTGGAATCATTCCTTCACTTTCTAATAGTATCCTTTCATATGTAGGCTTTACTATTATTTTTCCCTTTGTATCCATTATCCCCCATTTACCATTCTTTTCAAACATAACCAATTTATTATTGAGATATGCTACATTTTGATAATTTTCATCTGAGATTGTGAAAAAATGTTTGGCAATATTTTTTCTGATTACAATTGTTGTTGTGCTATATATTGTTGTTATCAATAAGGACAAAATTAATATGATTATAAAACTTTTTACAATAGGCAACCTCAAAAGTTCTTTGAACTGAATTTTCGTTTGCTGTTTTTTTTGCTTGTCTTTTTGTCTTTTGTTTCTCTTTTTACTCTTCATTTTTGCCACCCTCCTAAAGTCTCTTCTTTTATTTTCGAATATTCATGCTGTCATACTTTTGCATTATTTTTGTGCTTTAATAGGCTGTTAGTAATAATATAAAGTGATGCAAAAAGAATGACAATATTCGCTATTGCCACTATAAAGTTCGAAAGATCTCTTTGAACAAAATAAATGTTTGACAGAGATAGATCCAAAACCTTCGATATATTCAGAAAGGTTAGCAAGGAAATAATCATTGATATCCTTAACCATCTTATGTCATTAATCAGTACATATACCATTAGACAAAATAACCATGCAAATATTGAATATCTTTCATGCATACCTGTCATAAGGTTATAAGAAAGTAATCCAACTATAAAACCACCTTGCAGGAGATACCTCAGTTGGATTAAATGATCACTTGGTTTTTCCAACCTAACACCAATCTGCGCCAAAACCAAAATGTAGGCAATTGCTAAAACAATCATATTTATGCAATTGTACATACCTCCTGTTTTGACCCAATTTAAGCCTCCAGCGTAATAGATATTAAATGCATTTACTGTGTAATAAGGATATTCTCCTGCTATTTTTATAAAGAACTTTGGAAGCCATAAAATTTCCTTATGAGGCATGAAAAGAAAATACAATCCGCCGCTTACAATGCTAAAAGAAATTATTTGTTTTATTATGTCCACTGTTCTATTTCTAAGCCAAAGATTGTATACCCAGTATAGTGCTATTAGCGGAAAATATAAGATAAATTGAGGTTTTGTGAACAATAAATAGGCTGCTAAACATCCAGCTAAAATATGGGCATTGTAAACTAAGCTAACAAATAGCATAACCAACAACATGGATACAAAGCTGTCACTCTGTCCCCACAGTGATGAGAGCAAAATTAGTGCGGGATTAAACAAAATTATTGTACTTTCCTCACGAGTTGGTCGACTTCCACACTTTTGCTTAAGGCCTAACACCATTACTCCAATGGCAATGTCAGCTAAGATGTTCGGTAATTTAATAAGTAGGTCCTCTGAAATGGTACTGTGGACTATCGAAGCAATGTTTTTAAATAATGCTAAGATGATTAAATATCCTGGCAGGTAGTCAATAAAAATGTTCTTCTCGTAAATGTTGAACATATCTGTTGAAGCAATGTTCATCCATGCCTTGAAACAGTTTACATCTATCGGATGTCCCGATATTGCACCACCTAAAGCCAATCTTACAAAAAATGCGGTGAATAGCATCCATATGAATTCTATTCTTGAAATCTGCGATTTGTTGTTGCAAAAGTTTAAATAGTAGCTGTAAAAAATAATTCCAATTATTGTTATAATACTCACTATTATTCTATTCGGCTGCCTGCTTTTAAACATCACTTCACCGAAATTAGCCATCCACCAGCCTAACGGCAATATTGTAATTAGTATACTGTATGTTATTATTGCTACAACTTTTTTATTTGCAACGTCAAGCTTGATTACTGCTTCATACTTTCTATTTGACATCTTGTTTTTCATTCTCCCCTTCTCTATTTACACAACTTTGTTAGAATATCCAACTCTTCATTATCTTTAGCATATTAATGTATTTTGCTGACACAGTCAAACCGCTCACAGCAGGATAGTATATGATAAGCATAATCAGAGCTAAACTACTTACTGTCATTGCGACTTTTTCTTTTAATCCTTGCTTTAGACTTAGATTATCAATTGCCATAGCTATCGCTATGTAAAGCCAAGGTAATGCAAGGTAATAATGATATATGAACTTGATTCTACCTATGAACATCCATGGAACAATTGAAGACATATAGCTTGCAATTACTATAAAAGAACTCAAATTGTTTTTGGGATTTTTCAGAGCCACTATCAATAAATATGCCAGCGCTAACAACCCCAGACCCCACATAACTGGATTCCCTAAATATGCAATAGTCGAACGTAAATTACTTGGCAACGAATTGTCATAATAAGCCCATAGTGGTTTCGTTGCCAATAACCATTGATACCACTCAGAAGAAAATGGATGCGTTGCCACTAACGTCGAATGGTATTTCCAAATATGGTTTTGCAACATTACAAAATCACTTATGACTGCCCCTGGTAAATTATGATATGGGTATTTTATTGTTATTGGCAGGTATGTAAGATAATAAGGTATTAAAAAAGCTATGATGGATAATAATCCATTCTTGATCGCCTTTATAACCCAATTTTTGTCATTACTTTTTATAAGATTATACACTCTATATGCGAATGAAATTGTCAAAATAGGTATAATTGAATACAAAGCATTCCATTTACATGCAAATGCTAATCCTCCAGTTGAAAATGACAAAAAGTACGCTAAATTCGTTTTGGATAATTTTTCTTTCCTTTTTAGTATACTACTTATGTACGACATTCCAAAAATTGAACATAAAAGAATAAAAAATAAACTGAATGTATCGAGGTTCGCTGTTCTCGACAAGCTATTATGCAAAAAGTCACTCGCCATCAATATTATAACTGCTATTCCGCACCAAAATGAGGGTTTGTGTAGCTTAGTGAATAAAATTAGTATAAGAACCAATGCAATTGAACCAAAAATTAAATTAACAATTCTCCATCCAAATGGGTTCACTCCCCATATTGCCATTCCAACTGATATTAACCATTTACCTAAGGGTGGATGAACTAAGTCATAAGGTGGCAGCCCTTTTAACAGTTCGTAGGCTGTTCTTGCATGATATATCTCATCAAAATAAGAACTGTAACGGTAACTTACTATACTTTTCATTTTGGTTTGCTCATCAACTAAATTATAAGGATTTCCTGAATAGTTGAAGCCTTTTAAAATACCAATTGCTGCGTTTGAAAAATCTATAAACTGTTTGTCATCTTTTTTTGCTGCAATTTCTCTAATCTCAAGACCATTTCCATGTGTCACGATAAGCACTTTGTCAACGACGTTATTAACTGATATTACCTTACCTTGAAAAAAGGCTGATTGGACAGATTGTTGGAATATTACAGAGTTATCGTTCAAAAATTGTATATCAACTTTCCCATCTCCGTAACCAAAATAGATAAAGAAGTCCTTTATAAACATCTTGGGTGAAATTCTCACTTCAATTGTACTGCCCTCTTCTTTGGATGCCCAATATGTCGTTGGTATTTCTCTTGAGCCAATAGAAATAACCTGGAGAATAAAGTATCCGGTGGCAATCAGAATTGAGAGTAATAATAATACATTTTTGTTTTTCATTAATTTTTCACTCCTTTGCTTTTACTGTATATGTTGACAGTCAAACACTGCTTAGAAATTTTTTTAATTGTTTTTTTTATTGTTTTAGCAATTAAAAAAGCATAACATTGGTTGCACAGAGTTCTTATGATGACTTTCTAATAATTATACACTTAGCACTCTGCAATGCAACATTTTTAACAATCGATAATGCATAGAACTTTTATGGGATGGGTATTCTGGACAAATACGAATATAAAAGCATTCTATTCAGTTGTGGTTAAGTTAATGGTTCAAATTTTTGATGTTTTTTTGCATAATGTGTGTTTCATAAAATCAACAGGGCAGGCGTATAGAAAACCCACCCTGTCATTTGACTAATAATTCATACATTAGTGCCTATTGAACTATCATACCTTTCAAATAATTTTCGCACTTCACTTTATTTAGTACCAATCGCATTAGTTTTATACCATTGTCCCCATGGAGTTGGATTATTGGGGTCCCAATTGTTTACCATGTCCAAGTACCCTACATAGCTTGAATTGCCACACCAAGACCAGCTAAAAAGTCCTATCTTGTATTGTTTTGCATACCTGACAATAGCTTCCTCGTCAGGATCACCATCTGTATGCTGATGCCCAAACTCCCCAATAACTAATGGCAGCCCTTTCTCCACAAATGACTTGATATATTCTTCTACCTTGCTTGCTGTATTGTATACACCGTACATATGAATCGAAAATACCAAATTGCGCAGCGGATCTGCTTCCATTATGCTCTGAGCATTGTCTCTCATAGTATTAGACCAATCCTGACCCCAGTTCGGCGCATCCACCATTATCATGTGCTTGAATCCCGCATCCCTCAGCGCTTTTATAGCATTCTTCGTGTCATTAACCCAGTTTTGATAGTTATTGTTCCCATACGGCTCATTACCAATGTTTATAATTACAAAATCTTCGTTACCGTCTAATACACTCTTTATCTCCTTCCAATATTCCACTGCTTGCGCCAATGAACATGCTGCCCCGTCCTCACCATATCCTGTCGTGTCGTGAACTTCTAATACTATAGCTCTGAACCCAAGACTTCTTGATAATGATATAATATTTGCTACTTCACTTGCTGGTATCTTCGTCCATCGGTAACCATTACTTAGCACTACCCTCACAGAGTTCATACCCCATGACCTTATTCCTCGCAATGCCGTCTCCAGTTTATCTCTGTACCAGCAATGTGCGTGATTGGTTCCTATTAATGTGCTAGTATCTATTCTCACTATCCCACTGCTCGGAGTTGGTGTTGGCGTTGGTGTTGGTACTGTTGTCACTGTTGGTGTTGGCGTCGGTGTCGATGTTGGAGTTGGGGTTGCTGTAGGTGCTGGAGTAGGTGTTGGTGTCGCTATTGGTGCTGCAGTCGCTCCCGTCGGCTCCTGACCCCATACCAGCACCCCATCTATATACGCCGTTACCTTCATATTCTCTCCATAACTCGTCATGCTCTGTATCCATGACCAGTCATTCCCCTGATTGTAATTGCTCCAGTCACTCTTGTTAAACCTTATCTGTATCTCTCCCGTGTCTTTACCAGGCTGCAACTGCCCCGCTCCACTCTTAAATCCTATCTCCAAGTAATAGTCCGCTCCACTTACGCTACTGCTCAGCTTCACAAACTTGAATGTTACATTGCTTGCTCCTATCTGTGCCCAATCTGATACCGCACTCTGTGCCTTGTCTCCATCTACCGTGTACCAGTACCTTATCGTTACCCTGCTCAAATCTATGCTACTGCTTCCCGTGTTCACTACCTTCAACCATGGCCTTATCGTGTTTGTCGTGCTGTTTGTCTCCTTGTTAGCATACAGTACCTTTATCTGCCCGCTTGTCGCAGGTGTGCTAACAGGTGTCGGTGTCGGGGTTGCTGTTACTGTCGGTGTCGGTGTTGGTGTCACTGTCGGTGTTGGTGTCGGTGCAACCGTCACTGTCGGTGCAGGTGTCGCTCCACTCGGCTCCTGACCCCATACCAGCACCCCATCTATATACGCCGTTACCTTCATATTCTCTCCATAACTCGTCATGCTCTGTATCCATGACCAGTCATTCCCCTGATTGTAATTGCTCCAGTCACTCTTGTTAAACCTTATCTGTATCTCCCCTGTGTCCTTCCCAGGCTGCAACTGCCCCGCTCCACTCTTAAATCCTATCTCCAAGTAATAGTCCGCTCCACTTACGCTACTGCTCAGCTTCACAAACTTGAATGTTACATTGCTTGCTCCTATCTGTGCCCAATCTGATACCGCACTCTGTGCCTTGTCTCCATCTACCGTGTACCAGTACCTTATCGTTACCCTGCTCAAATCTATGCTACTGCTTCCCGTGTTCACTACCTTCAACCATGGCCTTATCGTGTTTGTCGTGCTGTTTGTCTCCTTGTTAGCATACAGTACCTTTATCTGCCCGCTTGTCGCAGGTGTGCTAACAGGTGTCGGTGTCGGGGTTGCTGTTACTGTCGGTGTCGGTGTTGGTGTCACTGTCGGTGTTGGTGTCGGTGCAACCGTCACTGTCGGTGCAGGTGTTGGTGTTGGCGTTGAACTTGAGGATCCCTCTGGTTCTTGCCCCCATACCAGCACGTTACCTTCATAAGCTGCTATGAATTTATTTTTACTAAGTTCTTTTGTTAATCCTGCATACGATGGGTCATTAGTTGGATCCCATGGAACGCCTTGTGGTACAGAGATCTTAAATTGAGCTTGTTTTTTGTGTTCTACTTCCCCACCTGGATATATTTTTGTTCCTGTAAAATCAACTAATATATAGTAAAGGTTCTTTGACGCATTCCATACGTATGGTCCAGATATTTTTCCACCTTCTGAATAATATGTCTCTACTTTAACAACATCAGGACCATACCCAGCCTTGATTAACTCACTTAGGTCAATAAAATACTTAAAGTTTAGAGTATCTGTGACTCGAGGTGGCCATCCTGTTCTGTTATAAATGTATGAAATTATTTCAGTATAGTTTGCACCCTGTGAATTACCAAACTTGGATTCAACAAAAATTTCATCATTAGTTGGCTTTTCGATAGCCTTGAAATTAGGTATTGGGTCTCCCCCATACATAAGGTACATTTTTGCTAAAGCACCCACAATACCTGCATTGTAGTCACAAGCCACCTCGTTTTGTACATAGTCAGTAATATCATCATTGTAACTATCATCAGGGCCTGGTCCGCCTACTAATGCACCATAAAGTATGTGTCGATGATATTCGGGTATTCGCATACTGTTCGCCCATGAACTATGTGCATTTCTGTGATGTGGATGTTGAGGATAATTTTGTCCAAATCCTACCAAAAAGCTTCTTCCTGTTGAACCTAATGCATAGTTAATCTGACTCTCACCAAATTTTAGATAAGCTGTTCGCTTGTTTTCTGGACATCCCGACCAATCTGCATAAACAAACGCTAAGAAAGCTGCAGTTGTAGCATACCTAAGTGAGCCCCACCCTGTTAGCCATGCAAGACCCTTAGGTGTATATGTTATGTTATATGTCCAATGATCAAGATTTCTTTCAACAGCACCTTTATATATGTCTTTATTAGTAATCTTTGCCAAAAGCAAAATTGCTCCGTATCTTACATCGTCCCAGCACTGTGTCCATGTATTTGTACCACCAGCATATTCTGCCATAAGTGCCTCAGCTTTATCCAAATATGATTTGTCATTTGTCGCAAGATATAACCACACTGCCGCCCAGCCAAGATCATCAATAAAGCCACCTGATGTGTAAAAGCCGGTTGCTGCCGTATACCCTGCATCGCTACGAGTTCTATCAGCAAAATCAAAGAGTTCTATCGCATGCTGCAAATATGTGTCTGCCTTTTGACTGTTTCTTTCACGTATAACGATTGAAGCTGCAGCTAAGGATGCTGCTGTTTCTGCAACAACTGAACTTGCTGGATTATTTAAATCACACTTGTATGCTGGTCGTTTCATTTGCATAACTTCAGCTGGTCCCCAGAAGTTATGATCTTCAATTGGATCACCAACTTGATAGTAGTATACATACTTTGATGGATGGCATTTTACAAAGTAGTCGTTTACCCATTCTATCTGGTTAAGTATATGTTCAAGCTGGCCACTTTTCTCAAATGCTGCTTTATACTCATAAACTGCCCACGAAAGCATTGAAGCACTGTATGACATTGGTAGATTAAACTTTACATGATCGCCTGCATCATGCCAGCCACCAGTAAGATCTAAACCTACATCTTTACCATCATTTAGACCAGAATCTCCTCGCCAGTTGTTACGGATCCATGATGGCAGTTTACCTGACATCTGGAATTCATAAAACATAATCGCTTTTTGAAGAGCTTCACCATAGTTAAAGGTTGTTGCTGCTTTTACATCGCTGTTATTGTATCCTGAAAATAGAAAGAAAATCTGCAATAGAAATACCACAGCAACACACAATGTTATCCTTTTTATTGCTTTTTTTAGTTTAAGCATTTTTAACCCTAACCCCCTTTTTTTGATTGATTTGATAATTAATCTTAATTAATCGCATTGGATGGCATAATTTCGAAACTTATATTTAGTTCCTTCAATAAATGTTTAATAATTACTTAGTTTTTAGCCGTTTTCTATCACCCCCTTCTTCCCTTTAATTCGCTTGCTTAATGACTTTAACTATACAAGTCCCCTACTGACCTTAAATTTTTCTCATATATCCATAAATTCCTATTTAATGTATATTATCATTTTGTAGCTGGAACTGGCTCTGGTTCATTATTGTTGTAATATGTTGTAATATTAATGTTTTTCCCATTTGTACCTAAGGGTCGCTTGTGATCTAATCCAACAAACCTACCTTGACTGTCTTGCCAAAGAGCCGGTTTCAAAAATGAGTACTTTTTCTCATCCCATGTCGTAAAATCGTATCCAACCAATCCTCCAGTGTCACCTGAGTTAGCATTAAAGCACCAAAATGTGTGATGAATATGATTTTCTATGATATAATCTCGTAGATACTTCATCCACTTTTCGTTATCGGCTCCATCCAGATGACCACCCCACTCACCTATCAGAAGAGGCGCAATGTTTTCTTCCATAATGTACGCCCAATTCGGACGCCAACAATCTTGTAGTAAAGACTCTTTTGTGAACCCTGGATAAAACCACGGCTGCTGGTAAACAGATGGCCCGTAATCATGTGGTGAATATACTACTTTATTTTGATATTTACCCAGATTAATAGGATATTTTCTAACACCTCGCAAGTTACCGCCCCACCATGTTGAATAGTAGTCGCTGGAGGATTTTGATGTCCATGTAACGTCGTCCTTTGGATAGGCTTCGATTCCTTCAATTACAATTAGAAGGTTTGGATTTATATTCAGTATACGTTTTGCACATGTTTCAGCTGCATATTTCCAATTATTTATATCTGTTGAATTATCCCATTTCGCAAATGTTGTATCTTGCCATGGCTTTCCATGTGGCTCATTTTTTAAGTCAAAAGCTATAATAGTGTCATCATTTTTATATCTATTTGTAATCCACTCGCACGCCTTATAAAAATCCTCTGGAGTAAATTTTTCATCATACCATACTGGATATATATGTCCCATTGCGTCTGTTTTTATGCTGTGAATATCCAACATAATTTTTAAACCAACTTCTTTACATGTTTGTACTACTATGTCAAATACTTCCAGACTGTTTTTGCCTTCAAGCTCTGGATTTACGTAGTAGTTTATGTTGGGCTTTGGATAAATACCTTGTGACCAGTTCAGAATCAACTCTGCAGAGATTGGTACTCTCAACAAGTTAAAGCCTCTATTTGCTATTTCTGCAAGAGTACTTTTGAGATTACAACTCCAAACACCATCGAATACATTCGTTCCTGTATTGTAACCGAACCAGTTCACGCCTGTTAGCCAAACAGGTCTGCCGTCTTTATCAACAATCTTGTTTCCGCTTACATAGAGCCAGTCATCGTTCGTATCGTCCAAATATGCCGGTGTTGATGTTGGTGCGGGAGTTGGAGCCGGGGTAGCTGTGATTGTTGGAGTTGGCGTGATTGTTGGAGCAGCTGTTGGTGTTGGCGTCGGTGTCGATGTTGGGGTTGGGGTTGCTGTAGGTGCTGGAGTAGGTGTTGGTGTCGCTATTGGTGCTGCAGTCGCTCCCGTCGGCTCCTGACCCCATACCAGCACCCCATCTATATACGCCGTTACCTTCACATTCTCTCCATAACTCGTCATGCTCTGCAACCATGACCAGTCATTCCCCTGATTGTAATTGCTCCAGTCACTCTTGTTAAACCTTATCTGTATCTCTCCCGTGTCTTTACCAGGCTGCAACTGCCCCGCTCCACTCTTAAATCCTATCTCCAAGTAATAGTCCGCTCCATTTACGCTACTGCTCAGCTTCACAAACTTGAATGTTACATTGCTTGCTCCTATCTGTGCCCAATCTGATACCGCACTCTGTGCCTTGTCTCCATCCACCGTGTACCAGTACCTTATCGTTACCCTGCTCAAATCTATGCTACTGCTTCCCGTGTTCACTACCTTCAACCATGGCCTTATCGTGTTTGTCGTGCTGTTTGTCTCCTTGTTAGCATACAGTACCTTTATCTGTCCGCTTGTCGCAGGTGTGCTAACAGGTGTCGGTGTCGGTGTTGGCGTTGGAGTTGGTGTTACTGTCGGTGTCGGTGTTGGTGTCACTGTCGGTGTTGGTGTCGGTGCAACCGTCACTGTCGGTGCAGGTGTCGCTCCACTCGGCTCCTGACCCCATACCAGCACCCCATCTATATACGCCGTTACCTTCATATTCTCTCCATAACTCGTCATGCTCTGTATCCATGACCAGTCATTCCCCTGATTGTAATTGCTCCAGTCACTCTTGTTAAACCTTATCTGTATCTCTCCTGTGTCCTTCCCAGGCTGCAACTGCCCCGCTCCACTCTTAAATCCTATCTCCAAGTAATAGTCCGCTCCACTTACGCTACTGCTCAGCTTCACAAACTTGAATGTTACATTGCTTGCTCCTATCTGTGCCCAATCTGATACCGCACTCTGTGCCTTGTCTCCATCTACCGTGTACCAGTACCTTATCGTTACCCTGCTCAAATCTATGCTGCTGCTTCCCGTGTTCACTACCTTCAACCATGGCCTTATCGTGTTTGTCGTGCTGTTTGTCTCCTTGTTAGCATACAGTACCTTTATCTGTCCGCTTGTCGCAGGTGTGCTAACAGGTGTCGGTGTCGGTGTTGGTGTTGCTGTTACTGTCGGTGTCGGTGTTGGCGTTGGAGTTGGTGTTACTGTTACTGTCGGCGTAGGTGTCACTGTCGGGGTCGGAGTCACGCTTGCAGTTGGCGTTGGGGTTAATGTTGGAAGTTGAATCTCTGGCGGAGTTGGTAAAGTTGTGGTTGTAGGAACTATAGATGGATCTATCAAACTCCAAAAAGCATATTTGGACATATAGTTTTCATCAAATAGCAACGGATAATCTTTCTTTCCGTAGTTTTTGCTTAGCCATGAATAATCATCCTTTAATCCCCAAAACGTAACATTTGTGACTACATTCTTATATTTTTTGAATAAATCAAACAATTCTTTATATCTCTGGGCTTGCTTAATAAGCAACTCTCTTGGAGGGACAGCATAATTAGTGCTTGACCCCCACTGATAAAAACTCATATCAAGCTCTGTAATGTGAATCTCTATGCCAGGTATTGAGCTAAACAACTTTATTGTATTCTCTATCTCACTAATTGACGGCCAATCTAAATTTATGTGACACTGTAAACCCACTCCATGAATTGGAACTCCTTTTTCTTTCAAACTCTTGATCAGGTTGTATATAAACTGTCTCTTTTGGCTATTTTCTGTATTGTAATCGTTGTAAAACAATTTTGCATTAGGATCTGCTTCATGTGCCCATATAAATGCCTTCTCAATATATTCAGGTCCACATATGTTATACCAATTAGATCTTCTGTATCCATCACTTTGACCCTCATCTATAGCTTCATTCACCACATCCCAAGCATAAACCTTGCCTTTGTACCTTCCAACCACATCGTAAATATACTGTTTTAATCTGCTAAGCAATGCGTCTTTACTCAATGTATTTCCATTAGAGTCTTTAAAAAACCAATCGGGTGTCTGCTGATGCCATACAAGTGTATGACCTCTTATTGTCATGTTATTGCTTATCGCAAAATTCACAAATGAATCTGCTTTGCTAAAATTGTACGTATTTTCATTTATTAACAACTCAGAAGGTTTCATTTCATTCTCTGGTGTAATGCTGTTGAAATGTTTTAAAATAAGCTTCTTTTCCATCTCCGAAGCAAGGCTTGTATTTCCAAAAGCAACTCCAATTCTAAAATCATCTCTGTATTTCTCAACTAAGTTAGGTATCTCCCATTCAGGTTCAGCTAACTTAGATGAATCATATATTTTTAATTCATCAACCCAGAATGATAAACTTGCATTTTGAGCTTCTACATACAGTATTAACTCATTTACAGTAACACCTTCTGGAACTGAATAACTTCCACTGAGTTCAACCCAAGTATTATTTGGTACATCCTTGTTATATATCAAGTTTTCATAACTTGTTGTAGAATCAGTTGCAAATCTCCTTTGCATAGTCAATGACATCTTTTGTGTAGAACCGCTGTTCTGATATACCCAAACGCTTATCTTATATACTTTCCCTTGCTTCAAAATAGTGTCAACAGGAATTTGTGCTCCATGCCAATTAGATGTACGCCCACTTACGTACAGACTGTACTTACCAGAATACGCAACTGAACTGTCAGCCTTTATTGTTACACCACTTCCCCTTGCCTGCCATCCCTCAGTTGTACCGCTTTCAAATCCAGTGGAATGTATTACTCCACCTGACAAATAGCTGTTCTCGTCCATTATACGAATACAGTCAACATTGAAATCTATTCTACTTTCCACAATAGTGTGTATCACAATTACCAATTTTTTTACATTATTTAAATTTGGATTCCACCTGCCAACAATCTTTTTCCAATAATTTGGTACCGCTACAACCTCGCCTAATAGAGCATTTTTTACTCCACTTCCATCATCATAAACTGCAGAAATGCCGAAAGCGACTGGTTTTTGATTGTTGTGCTTTACATATCCTGATATCACCCATGTGGTTCCATTTTTAATAATGTTCTTAACATCAACAGCCACACCGCTCCATATTGAATTCCTGTTTGTAACTTTAATACTTTTCTTTCCATTATATGCGTCGTTTTCGTCAATCGTAATATTTGAACCACCGTACGCAAAATATGAAATTGTTTCATTTTCTTCTTCAAAGTCCAATGCATATGTTTCTGCATTTACATTCTCTTGAAATAGGCTAATACCTATTAATATATTAAATAAAAACGTTAGTATTATTAATACCGACGTAATTCTATTAGTTGCCTTTTTCGTTTTCATTAACAACCTAACCCCCTCTCTTAAATTCAACGCTAATAAGACACATAATATTACCTAATTCTTTCTTCTTTGAAATACCATGTCAGTTTATAACTATGAGGAGGAGGTGGTTTTCTATACCACCCCTCCTCATAAGCATATCCATAAATTTTTTTATTCATCTTCTTTTTACAGATTCTTACTGATTGCCGAATAGAATTTCATATGTTGCATTAGCTATTGCTATGTCGCACTGTGCCCAGAACCTGTGATATCTGAACTCCGGTGCCTGCCCTGACTTGTATGCCGCCTCTAACTTCGGCCAATCAGGATCTTGTTTGTACTTGCTCCTTATGTCTATAAACTTAACTCCACTCTTTATTACATCTCCATTCGGCATCTTCCCTGTCCATCCTGCCGGAATGTATACCTCTTGCTCAAAAAATCTCTTGTAGTCCGCTCTCTTCTCTGGCGCTGACAATCCCTTGTCATCCCTGTACAACTTCCACATCCTGTCCAGCAATTCCTTCGCTAAATTCTTCGCTTCCTCATCAAATACCCCATACTTCTTCGTCCCTGCACTGTAATAAAGTAGTGCATTCGCAAGTGATGCCGTTATTCCTAAATCCGTACCATAATCTACTACCTTCACATGCAAGTTCGGATTACCTGTATATGTCCCATTCCATGTGTCTGGCTGCCCACTCCAATCAAGCGTCGATGGTATCGCAAATGTACCATCACTGTTCAACTTCACTACACTCTTTATCCAGCTTACCCACTTCTCAAGCAGTGCACCTGCCTCCTTATCTCCTGTCACATAGTAATACTCCGCTACCCTCTGCATCGACCATGCCTGGAATCCAAACCATGTGTTGCTGCCAGGATCTCGATATACCGGGTTCGGGTCATACGCCATTCCATAAAATGTCGCTGTACCTGCCGGATATTTCTCGTACCTGCCATTCCATGAATTTGTCGCGCCTCCTGCTATCGCTCCCTCCGCTGACTGCAACCACCTGTAAAATTCTATCTGCCTCTTCAAACTCTTCGCCCAGTCACTCGCTCCGTTCGGTGACTTCGGCTTCATATCACTATCATTCGCTAATGCCCATGCAGCCATCGGATTCTGATATCCAAAGTGCACATGGCTGCAACCTATCTTCCATGACCATGCTCCATCCAATGCTCCGCCCCATGCATAATACCATGATAACAGATAATGTGCACTGTCATACCCTGTTCCTCCAGCCGCATTCTTGTCCTGACATCCTAATGGCTTGAAATACTTGTCAAACATCGCATACCTCAAATAGTCACCCATCTTCGCTGCCTTCGCTACATAGCTGCTTATCTCATTAAACTTACCTTGCTCCTTCGCCCATACCTTCGCCCAGTAAGTAGCCTGAATAGCTCTCGCATCCGCATCAGGTGCATTCGTGTATCTCCACTGCTTCGAATAGTTCTGATCCTTAATAAACAGATCTAAAAATCCATTCGGTCCGCCCCACTTGAAGTCCTCCCAGCTCGGATGCGGTACAGTCTCCCATACAGACTCCTCAGGCCCTCTCTGGAACGTGTTGATAAATGATGCACGGCTCACTCCGTCCCCTCTCTTGCCATATCCATACCAGTTGTCTACGTCCATCAACCAGTGCATACCATACATCAATGTGCTACCATATGTGCTCACAAGCTCATTATGCAATGGGTCTTTGCCAACAGGTACATTAAACTCAAGCGGCGATGGATACTTGTCCGGTGTCTCCCACTCACCTGCATACGTCGCTGGCTTGTTAGGATCATATGTCCTCATCGGCTGATCTTCAGCCGACGGTATCATATACTTCTCTAATGTGTCCCATGCCGTCTTAAATTTGCTCCAATCACCTGTTAACTTCCCATACACTGCCTCAAGCCATACATAGTACGAAAATGCTTCACTCGTGGTCAAATGACCATAATCAGGTGCTTCGCATATCAATGTCTCTACCGAATGATATGGTATCCCATCCTGGTTAAAATACCCGTTCGAAGGATCATGTATCTTGTTCCATAACCACATAAACCTCTGCCCATACTCGCCAAGCCCGCTCGGTGTGCTGCTCGGCGTCGGTGTAGGCGCAACTGTCTGCGTCGGGGTCGGCGTCGGTGTTACCGTCGGTGTTGGTGTTGGTGTCGGCGTCGCTGTCGGAGTCGGTGCTGGTGTCGGTGTTGAATAAATTGGAGTTCCCACATTTACAGCATAATTTGTGATCTTAACCGTCGCCTGCCCATAAAATACCTCAGTTCCAACTTCAACGCTAATTATATACTTTGATGGATTCAAACCTCTCTGATTCACCAGCCAATTTACAAAATCCATTATATTGAAATTTGCAGTTGTAGTGCCTGTTGTTCTAACAAATGAGTATACATTCCAGCCAATATTGCCTTCATACACATCCCACGTTGCTCCAGCTATATTAACTGTCGCAACCTTATTCCCCAACGGTCCTGCACCATTCCATCTATTTAGCCATATCATTATCTCATCAGTTGGAGTTGTACTCCAAGTCGGTTGATTCGTATTAGCCAACCAAATATCATATGCAAAATTCATACAGCTATTCTCAACACCTGTTATGCTGTAGCTAACAGTTGTATAGATACCTGTATTTGATGAAACCTGAACAGGCAACCCTGTTCCAACGCCACAACCATCAGTCCAATGCCATCCACATACTATCGACTGATACGCTTTAACATCATAAGGATTAACATTCGGGAAATAAAAGCTCCATCCCATATCCGATTGATAAGTATTCATATCATAAGAATTAAAATATATTTTAGACCACCAACCACTTCCAGCAGAGTTTTTTCCCCATGTATTATTGAACAAGTAGTATTTATTGTTTGCAAAATATATTTTTGCATTTTCAGCTGACGATTCAATATTAGCCGGTGTAGAAGTCGGAGAAGGTGTTGGGGTTGGTGTTGGTGTCACTGTCGGGGTCGGCGTTGGTGTAGGTGTAGGTGTCACTGTCGGTGTTGGTGTCGGTGCAACCGTCACTGTCGGTGCAGGTGTCGCTCCACTCGGCTCCTGACCCCATACCAGCACCCCATCTATATACGCCGTTACCTTCATATTCTCTCCATAACTCGTCATGCTCTGCAACCATGACCAGTCATTCCCCTGATTGTAATTGCTCCAGTCACTCTTGTTAAACCTTATCTGTATCTCTCCTGTGTCTTTACCAGGCTGCAACTGCCCCGCTCCACTCTTAAATCCTATCTCCAAGTAATAGTCCGCTCCACTTACGCTACTGCTCAGCTTCACAAACTTGAATGTTACATTGCTTGCTCCTATCTGTGCCCAGTCTGATATCGCACTCTGTGCCTTGTCTCCATCTACCGTGTACCAGTACCTTATCGTTACCCTGCTCAAATCTATGCTACTGCTTCCCGTGTTCACTACCTTCAACCATGGCCTTATCGTGTTTGTCGTGCTGTTTGTCTCCTTGTTAGCATACAGTACCTTTATCTGTCCGCTTGTCGCAGGTGTGCTAACAGGTGTCGGTGTCGGGGTCGGCGTTGGTGTAGGTGTAGGTGTCACTGTCGGTGTTGGTGTCGGTGCAACCGTCACTGTCGGTGCAGGTGTCGCTCCACTCGGCTCCTGACCCCATACCAGCACCCCATCTATATACGCCGTTACCTTCATATTCTCTCCATAACTCGTCATGCTCTGCAACCATGACCAGTCATTCCCCTGATTGTAATTGCTCCAGTCACTCTTGTTAAACCTTATCTGTATCTCCCCTGTGTCCTTCCCAGGCTGCAACTGCCCCGCTCCACTCTTAAATCCTATCTCCAAGTAATAGTCCGCTCCACTTACGCTACTGCTCAGCTTCACAAACTTGAATGTTACATTGCTTGCTCCTATCTGTGCCCAGTCTGATATCGCACTCTGTGCCTTGTCTCCATCTACCGTGTACCAGTACCTTATCGTTACCCTGCTCAAATCTATGCTACTGCTTCCCGTGTTCACTACCTTCAACCATGGCCTTATCGTGTTTGTCGTGCTGTTTGTCTCCTTGTTAGCATACAGTACCTTTATCTGTCCGCTTGTCGCAGGTGTGCTAACAGGTGTCGGTGTCGGGGTCGGGGTTGCTGTTACTGTTACTGTCGGGGTCGGGGTCGGGGTTGGAGTTACTGTCGGCGTAGGTGTTGTTGTCGGAGATGATGTTGTTACCCCAGAAGCTTCAATTACTGCCCAGTAGGCTGGCTTCGCACTATAATCTTCAAAAAACAACAACGGCCAATCATTCTTACCGTAGAATGATCTTAACCACGAATAATCATCTTTCAATCCCCAAAAAGTAACACTTTTCACTACATTTTTGTATTTTTTCAGCATTGTAAATATCTCTTTGTATTTCTGAGCCTGCTTTTGAAGTAAATCCTGTGGTGGTGTAGAATAATTTTCACTGGAGCCGTAGTTGTATAAGCTCATATCAAGTTCTGTAATGTGAATCTCAATACCTGGTATCGAACTAAATAACTTAATGCTGTTTTCTATTTCGCTAACAGATGGCCAGTTAACATTTATATGACATTGCATGCCAATACCATGAATAGGTATACCTTTGGATTTAAGATTTTTTACCATGTTGTATATAAAATCTCTTTTCTTGGAAATCTCGGTATTGTAGTCATTATAGAATAGCTTTGCGTTCGGGTCTGCTTCATGAGCCCATATAAATGCTTTTTCAATGTACTCAGGACCACAAATTTCATACCATGTCGAACGTCTATAACCATCTGACTGATTCTCATCGATAGCTTCATTGACAACGTCCCATGCATACACTTTCCCTTTATATCTTCCAACAACATCATAAATATATTGCTTTAGTCTTGCTAATAATGCATCTTTGGATAATCTTTGTCCATTACTATCTTTAAAGAACCAATCAGGTGTCTGATTATGCCAAACTAATGTATGACCTCTTATACCTATCTTGTTTGTCCACGCAAAGTCAACAAAAGCATCAGCAGTACTAAATCTGTAACTTAACCCACTACTTGTCAAACCAGCTAATAAGCTTTCCGGCTTCATTTCATTCTCTGCCGTTATACTGTTAAAATGTTTCAATACCATTCGTTTGTCAGTATCATTGCTCAAACATCTTGCAGGTATTGCCACGCCTATCATAAAATCGTTTTTATAACTCTCACATAAACTTGGAATACTCCAGTCCGGCGCAGCTTGAGTTTCCACTGGAAAATAACTCATTGCACCAACCAGAGAAATACTAGCAATAAACGCTATTAATACAACTCGAGAAACAATTCTAAATAGATTTCTTTTCATTTTATCCACTAACCTCCTCTTCTTATTTTTAAATTTTTAATTTTACATTCTGTCGAAAACAAATTGGCGACACTATTTAGTTGTTCAATTTTGACACTTTATGTTACCATTTTTTGAAAGCTTATTTGTAATTACGAAATTCTTAATATGAGCAAAACTTTAAACAAAGGCTCTGGTGCTGCCGAAAGTCTTACATCACATCGAGCAGCGTAAACCTAAATATTTTCCGACTTTTATTTAAACCTCTTTTCTTATGTTAATCTTACATATACCATATGTGGTACATTGACTTTATAGAAATTGTTCATCATTAAAAACTCAGTTAAAGCTTTTTCTTCCACAGTATCTAATTTTAAAAACCTTACTTTGAAGTTATCACTCTTTTTCCCAAATTTTAAAGCTTCACATTTATACTCTCAGTCTATTTAAAATGTCAATACTCATTTAAAATATTTCAACCTCTGTACAAAAATACTATCAACATATTTGACACAATTCTTAAACACAAAGTTACAACATCAATTGCCACTTTGGCATTACACCAGAGCCCTCATAAAAACCAAATTCCCTATGAATTTTTAGCATAATTTCGTATCCTTATTATGCTTACATTGAAATCTAACGTAATACTATGTGATACACCGTTAAATTTGGAACTTCAAGTGTAAATATATTGTTCTCAATATTATCTATATTCCCCATCTTCCTTACAGCAGGGCTGTAACTGTCAAACCCATATATTTCTGCTTTTGTATATTTCGTTGTGCTTGTTATGCTTATTTTGACTTGTAATTTTTGATCATAGTTTCTGTTTATTAGTATAATATGAAGCTCAGAATCATCCTGTCCATTTATTGAGGCATAAACTGGCACATTTTCAACATCACTCGTATTTGCACTTACATTTGTATTGCCATATTTTGAACCTTTTCCATCATAATTAAGATAAATGTTATATGCAGCTGCTGCATAACTACCAGAATCGCCCCATCTTGCCGCAAAGTACACCCCATACTTACCAAATATACCAAGTACATCTGCTAAGGCTATGCCACCAGAAATATGATTTCGCCCGCCATAGTCAAACTCGCTTATAGCCAATTTAGTACCAGGAAAATATTTTTCAATGTCCGCTTTTATGTTTGGTATAATTGGCAGATAATCTGAAAACCACTGGTTTATCCAGCTGTTCTCGCCAGCCGTAATTTGTCCTTTCACTGATGTTTTATATGTCGGGTCCCATAGTGTTCTCGGTGCTTGCATCCTAGCTATAGCAACTTCTTTTGAAGTGTCATTTTCACCATCAAAGCATATGCGAATGTTATTGCCTCGTGCTTCTGGATACCAATGTAAATCAAGCACATCCAATAGTCTTTTGCCAAAACTGTCTGATGCCTTTTTCATCTGTTCAAGATACCAGCTAATAAACCATCTGTGTTCTCCTTTAACCTGATTCCAATCAGGGGCATCCTGTAAACTATAATAACCCATAAACCCATATGATGCATATCCAAAAACTTCAGCTGAAGGATCAAGGGTTTTTATAACTTTTGCAAGTTCAACAGATTTATCAATCAGCTCTTTGCATAATACTTTATTAGGATGTATGCGTGGATGTGTTGATGCCCACAAATCAGGCTCATTATCAAGTATATATCCTTTTATCCCGGTAGGTGAAGAAGCCGTTCCGTATTTGTTGATCAAATAATTTATGAACTCATCCATATAAACAAAGTTATCATTCAAGTCTGGATTTAAAGATAGTGGAGCATCTTTTTTAAATTTCACTTCTGCCCACCTATTAGATGGAGCTGTTTCATTTTCACTAACTGTCCCATAATTATCTTTTGACACATATCCTGCCATTTGCAAAGTTACAGCAGAATAAGCATTGTTTTTAAGGGAATACTCATGAAATTTAGATACCACTGCTGCTGGAACCTTTGCATCTTCACCTGAAATTCCCATACTCCAGCATAAATAGTCATCACTTGAATGATACCAATCATTCCCTGCATTTGAGAAATTGTTTTCCCAATTATATCCTGTTAGTCTATTTCCACCTAATCTTCTTGCTGGGTGCACAACCCCCTCAATATCTTGGTTTGCACCATATATATACGGGCTAATTTGCGTTCTTCCTGCATTTGTATTTATTGTAATTTCAACAACAGATGGAGATGGCGATATTGTCGGTAATGGTGTTACTGTTGGTGTCGGTGTAGGGGTCAGTGTTGGCGTTGGAGTTGGTGTTACTGTTACTGTCGGCGCAGGTGTCACTGTCGGTGTTGGTGTCGGTGCAACCGTCACTGTCGGCGCAGGTGTCGCTCCACTCGGCTCCTGACCCCATACCAGCACCCCATCTATATACGCCGTTACCTTCATATTCTCTCCATAACTCGTCATGCTCTGCAACCATGACCAGTCATTCCCCTGATTGTAATTGCTCCAGTCACTCTTGTTAAACCTTATCTGTATCTCCCCTGTGTCCTTCCCAGGCTGCAACTGCCCCGCTCCACTCTTAAATCCTATCTCCAAGTAATAGTCCGCTCCACTTACGCTACTGCTCAGCTTCACAAACTTGAATGTTACATTGCTTGCCCCTATCTGTGCCCAATCTGATACCGCACTCTGTGCCTTGTCTCCATCTACCGTGTACCAGTACCTTATCGTTACCCTGCTCAAATCTATGCTACTGCTTCCCGTGTTCACTACCTTCAACCATGGCCTTATCGTGTTTGTCGTGCTGTTTGTCTCCTTGTTAGCATACAGTACCTTTATCTGTCCGCTTGTCGCAGGTGTGCTAACAGGTGTCGGTGTCGGGGTCGGGGTTGCTGTTACTGTCGGTGTCGGTGTTGGTGTCGGTGCAACCGTCACTGTCGGTGCAGGTGTCGCTCCACTCGGCTCCTGACCCCATACCAGCACCCCATCTATATACGCCGTTACCTTCATATTCTCTCCATAACTCGTCATGCTCTGCAACCATGACCAGTCATTCCCCTGATTGTAATTGCTCCAGTCACTCTTGTTAAACCTTATCTGTATCTCCCCTGTGTCCTTCCCAGGCTGCAACTGCCCCGCTCCACTCTTAAATCCTATCTCCAAGTAATAGTCCGCTCCATTTACGCTACTGCTCAGCTTCACAAACTTGAATGTTACATTGCTTGCTCCTATCTGTGCCCAATCTGATACCGCACTCTGTGCCTTGTCTCCATCCACCGTGTACCAGTACCTTATCGTTACCCTGCTCAAATCTATCGCACTGCTACCACTATTTACTACCTTCAACCATGGCCTTATCGTGTTTGTCGTGCTGTTTGTCTCCTTGTTAGCATACAGTACCTTTATCTGTCCGCTTGTCGCAGGTGTGCTAACAGGTGTCGGTGTCGGGGTCGGGGTTGCTGTTACTGTTACTGTCGGGGTCGGGGTCGGAGTTACTGTCGGCGTAGGTGTTGGTGTAGAAGATGTACCAATTGCATTGGTTTTATACCATTGTCCCCATGGAGTTGGATTATTGGGGTCCCAATTGTTTACCATGTCCAAGTACCCTACATAGCTTGAATTGCCACACCAAGACCAGCTAAAAAGTCCTATCTTGTATTGTTTTGCATACCTGACAATAGCTTCCTCGTCAGGATCACCATCTGTATGCTGATGCCCAAATTCCCCAATAACCAATGGCAGCCCTTTCTCCACAAATGACTTGATATATTCTTCTACCTTGCTTGCTGTATTGTATACACCGTACATATGAATCGAAAATACCAAATTGCGCAGCGGATCTGCTTCCATTATGCTCTGAGCATTGTCTCTCATAGTATTAGACCAATCCTGACCCCAGTTCGGCGCATCCACCATTATCATGTGCTTGAATCCCGCATCCCTCAGCGCTTTTATAGCATTCTTTGTGTCATTAACCCAGTTTTGATAGTTATTGTTCCCATACGGCTCATTACCAATGTTTATAATTACAAAATCTTCGTTACCGTCTAATACACTCTTTATCTCCTTCCAATATTCCACTGCTTGCGCCAATGAACATGCTGCCCCGTCCTCACCATATCCTGTCGTGTCGTGAACTTCTAATACTATAGCTCTGAACCCAAGACTTCTTGATAATGATATAATATTTGCTACTTCACTTGCTGGTATCTTCGTCCATCGGTAACCATTACTTAGCACTACCCTCACAGAGTTCATACCCCATGACCTTATTCCTCGCAATGCCGTCTCCAGTTTATCTCTGTACCAGCAATGTGCGTGATTGGTTCCTATTAACGTGCTTGTGTCTATCTTCACTACTCCATCATTAGATGTAGCCGCATTAACTTTGGGTAAATTCGTTACATTTGCTATAAACAAAATGTTCAATAAAAAAACAACTGTACATAGTATGCTCAACCATTTCTTTCCTATTTTTGTTTTTACTCTTATCATAAAACCTAACTCCCTCTTTTTTATGCATTTATGCCATTATACTTCTTTATTTTTTGTACTATTTTTTGAACACCTCTATACAGGATTTTAGCGAGGCAGCACACTATACCTATAGATGTGCTACCCCGCTAAATTTTCATTTACCTACTTATTATTGATTGCCGAACAGAATTTCATATGTTGCATTAGCAATTGCTATGTCGCACTGTGCCCAGAACCTGTGATATCTGAACTCCGGTACCTGCCCTGACTTGTATGCCGCCTCTAACTTCGGCCAATCAGGATCTTGTTTGTACTTGCTCCTTATGTCTATAAACTTAACTCCACTCTTTATTACATCTCCATTCGGCATCTTCCCTGTCCATCCTGCCGGAATGTATACCTCTTGCTCAAAAAATCTCTTGTAGTCCGCTCTCTTCTCTGGCGCTGACAATCCCTTGTCATCCCTGTACAACTTCCACATCCTGTCCAGCAATTCCTTCGCTAAATTCTTCGCTTCCTCATCAAATACCCCATACTTCTTCGTCCCTGCACTGTAATAAAGTAGTGCATTCGCAAGTGATGCCGTTATTCCTAAATCCGTACCATAATCTACTACCTTCACATGCAAGTTCGGATTACCTGTATATGTCCCATTCCATGTGTCTGGCTGCCCACTCCAATCAAGCGTCGATGGTATCGCAAATGTACCATCACTGTTCAACTTCACTACACTCTTTATCCAGCTTACCCACTTCTCAAGCAGTGCACCTGCCTCCTTATCTCCTGTCACATAGTAATACTCCGCTACCCTCTGCATCGACCATGCCTGGAATCCAAACCATGTGTTGCTGCCAGGATCTCGATATACCGGGTTCGGGTCATACGCCATTCCATAAAATGTCGCTGTACCTGCCGGATATTTCTCGTACCTGCCATTCCATGAATTTGTCGCGCCTCCTGCTATCGCTCCCTCCGCTGACTGCAACCACCTGTAAAATTCTATCTGCCTCTTCAAACTCTTCGCCCAGTCACTCGCTCCGTTCGGTGACTTCGGCTTCATATCACTATCATTCGCTAATGCCCATGCAGCCATCGGATTCTGATATCCAAAGTGCACATGGCTGCAACCTATCTTCCATGACCATGCTCCATCCAATGCTCCGCCCCATGCATAATACCATGATAACAGATAATGTGCACTGTCATACCCTGTTCCTCCAGCCGCATTCTTGTCCTGACATCCTAATGGCTTGAAATACTTGTCAAACATCGCATACCTCAAATAGTCACCCATCTTCGCTGCCTTCGCTACATAGCTGCTTATCTCATTAAACTTACCTTGCTCCTTCGCCCATACCTTCGCCCAGTAAGTAGCCTGAATAGCTCTCGCATCCGCATCAGGTGCATTCGTGTATCTCCACTGCTTCGAATAGTTCTGATCCTTAATAAACAGATCTAAAAATCCATTCGGTCCGCCCCACTTGAAGTCCTCCCAGCTCGGATGCGGTACAGTCTCCCATACAGACTCCTCAGGCCCTCTCTGGAACGTGTTGATAAATGATGCACGGCTCACTCCGTCCCCTCTCTTGCCATATCCATACCAGTTGTCTACGTCCATCAACCAGTGCATACCATACATCAATGTGCTACCATATGTGCTCACAAGCTCATTATGCAACGGGTCTTTGCCAACAGGTACATTAAACTCAAGCGGCGATGGATACTTGTCCGGTGTCTCCCACTCACCTGCATACGTCGCTGGCTTGTTAGGATCATATGTCCTCATCGGCTGATCTTCCGCTGACGGTATCATATACTTCTCTAATGTGTCCCATGCCGTCTTAAACTTGCTCCAATCACCTGTTAACTTCCCATACACTGCCTCAAGCCATACATAGTACGAAAATGCTTCACTCGTGGTCAAATGACCATAATCAGGTGCTTCGCATATCAATGTCTCTACCGAATGATATGGTATCCCATCCTGGTTAAAATACCCGTTCGCAGGATCATGTATCTTGTTCCATAACCACATAAACCTCTGCCCATATTCGCCAAGCCCGCTCGGTGTGCTGCTCGGCGTCGGTGTAGGCGCAACTGTCTGCGTCGGGGTCGGCGTCGGTGTTACCGTCGGTGTTGGTGTTGGTGTTGGTGTTGGTGTCGGTGTCGGTGTCGGTGTCGGTGCTGGTGTCGGTGTCGGTGTTGGGGTTGCTGTTACTGTCGGTGTCGGTGTTGGGGTCGGTGCAGGTGTCGCTCCACTCGGCTCCTGACCCCATACCAGCACTCCATCTATATACGCCGTTACCTTCATATTCTCTCCATAACTCGTCATGCTCTGCAACCATGACCAGTCATTCCCCTGATTGTAATTGCTCCAGTCACTCTTGTTAAACCTTATCTGTATCTCCCCTGTGTCTTTACCAGGCTGCAACTGCCCCGCTCCGCTCTTAAATCCTATCTCCAAGTAATAGTCCGCTCCACTTACGCTACTGCTCAGCTTCACAAACTTGAATGTTACATTGCTTGCTCCTATCTGTGCCCAATCTGATATCGCACTCTGTGCCTTGTCTCCATCTACCGTGTACCAGTACCTTATCGTTACCCTGCTCAAATCTATGCTACTGCTTCCCGTGTTCACTACCTTCAACCATGGCCTTATCGTGTTTGTCGTGCTGTTTGTCTCCTTGTTAGCATACAGTACCTTTATCTGCCCGCTTGTCGCAGGTGTGCTAACAGGTGTCGGTGTCGGTGTTGGGGTTGCTGTTACTGTCGGTGTCGGTGTTGGGGTCGGTGCAGGTGTCGCTCCACTCGGCTCCTGACCCCATACCAGCACTCCATCTATATACGCCGTTACCTTCATATTCTCTCCATAACTCGTCATGCTCTGCAACCATGACCAGTCATTCCCCTGATTGTAATTGCTCCAGTCACTCTTGTTAAACCTTATCTGTATCTCCCCTGTGTCCTTCCCAGGCTGCAACTGCCCCGCTCCGCTCTTAAATCCTATCTCCAAGTAATAGTCCGCTCCACTTACGCTACTGCTCAGCTTCACAAACTTGAATGTTACATTGCTTGCTCCTATCTGTGCCCAGTCTGATATCGCACTCTGTGCCTTGTCTCCATCTACCGTGTACCAGTACCTTATCGTTACCCTGCTCAAATCTATGCTACTGCTTCCCGTGTTCACTACCTTCAACCATGGCCTTATCGTGTTTGTCGTGCTGTTTGTCTCCTTGTTAGCATACAGTACCTTTATCTGCCCGCTTGTCGCAGGTGTGCTAACAGGTGTCGGTGTCGGTGTTGGGGTTGCTGTTACTGTCGGTGTCGGGGTCGGTGTTGGAGTTGTTGTTACTGTTGGTGTTGGTGTAGGTGTAGGTGTAGGCGTTGGTGTAGGTGTAGGTGTAGGTCTTGATGTTGCTGTTGGTGTTGGGGTTGGTGTAGCAGTTACTGTAGGTGTTGGAGTTGGAGTTGTTCCAGAAGTTCCTGGTTCCTCACCCCATACTTTTACATCTCCATCATAAAGTGGAATATATTTAGTTTTAACAACTGAACCACTTGTAACTCCTTTTATATCCTGGAATGAATAGTCGTTAGAATTATCCCACTGTACATTCTGTGGTGCTGCAATTCTGAATTGAACTTCTTTCTTATATTTGTCTTGACCACCTGGATAAATCAATGTGCCAGTAAAGTCTACTAAAATGTAGTATATATTTTTGCTAGCATCCCATACATAAGGTCCACTTACTTTTGCACCTTGATTATAATTGGTGCTCAAGGTTAATTGATTTGGTGAATATCCTGCTTTAATTAATTCGCTCAGGTCAACAAAATATCTAAATTTAAGCTTATCTGTTGCTCTTGCGGGCCAACCACTCTGGTTATTAACAATCGCCTTAATTTCAATAAAGTTTGTTCCAGAAGCATTTATACCAGCTTCAACAAAGAACTCGTCATTTGTTGGTGTTTCAATGGCTTTGAAGTCAGGTATTGGATTTCCACCATACAATAAGTACATCTTTGCCAATGCACCAACAAATCCTGCGTTGTAATCACATGCTACCTCATTATTCACATAGTTGCTAATGTCATCTGTATAGCTATCATCAGAGCCTGGACCACCAACAAGCGCTCCATATAATGTATGTCTATGATATGAAGGTATACTCTGACTGTCTGCCCATGAGCTATGAGCAGTTCTGTGATGAGGTCTCTTTGGTGGATTTGTGCCAAATCCAACAACAAAGCTTCTTCCAGTTGAGCCTAATGCATAATCAATTTGGCTTTCTCCAAATTTTCTATATGTTTCTTTTTTACCACTTGGACAACCAGACCAATCGCTATAAACAAATGCTATAAACGCTGTAGTTGTTGCATATCTTAAAGAACCCCATTGATCAAGCCATGCTAATCCTTTTGGAGTATACCTAATTCTTTCCCCATTGTAACCTGTTGTCCAATAATCTAAGTGCCTCTCCATAATTTGTTTGTAAGTATCTTTTCCAGTAATTTTCGCTAACAACAATGCCGCACCAATATGAACGTCATCCCAGCAATGAGCCCACTTGTAGTCGATTATATTGCTGCCTGAAATTTTGGGCCAGTTTTGAACATATGATTCTGCCTTTGTTAAATACGTTGAATCATTTGTTGCCAAATACAACCATACCGCTGCCCATGACAGTTCATCATAGAAACCGCTCCATGAATTATAATATCCATTTGCAGCTGTGTAACCCGAATCGCTTTTTGTAACTTCTGCAAACTCGTATAAATCTTTTGCATGCTGCAAGTATGTTGCTGCTTTTGTTGGATTTCTATCCTTTAATACAATTGATGCTGCTGCTAAAGACGCTGCTGTCTCAGCTACTACTGCAGAACCTGGACTACTTTGTGTAACTTTAAATGAAGGCCTTTCCATTTGCATAACCTCAGCAGGACCCCACCATGCATGGTCCTTGCTGCCATCTCCAACCTGGTAGTAATATACATATTTGCTTGGATGGCATTTTACAAAATAGTCATTAACCCATTCGATTTGGTTTAAGATATGTTCCAATTGACCACTCTTGACAAATGCATCTTTGTACTCATACACTGCCCATGACAACATTGTACCAGTGTATGACATTGGAAGGTTAAACTTGACGTGATCACCTGCGTCAAACCAACCACCAGTTAAATCAAGCCCATTGTCTTGACCATCCTTTAATGCTGAATCGCCACGCCAATTGTTGCGTACCCAATTAGGAAGTTTACCAGACATTTGAAATTCGTAAAACATGATAGCTTTTTGTAAAGCTTCACCATAGTTAAACGAACCAGCCCGTGCTTCTTGCCATGGTTTAACCCCATATACCATTCCTAAAATAAATATAAAAGTTACAACCATGGCAATAATTCTTCTGTAACGCTTCATAAACCTCTAACCTCCTTTATTCAGTTTATTGTAATTTTCGATTTTATTATACACCCAAAATATGTGCATGCCAATTGATTTTTTTTGTCTAATTTGTTTGTTTAATTGTCAAAAACGCAATACGCTATTTCTATTTTTCATTCCATATACACACTTTTATTTCTTATACTCTTTTTATTACAAAATTATAACACATATGTTTCTAATATTTTGCATTATTTTGCTCTATGGAGGTCAAAAAAATGCAACAAAATAATTTGATATTAAACGGAATTCATATGGATATGATCGGTTAAGAAAAGATAGTTATATTTTTTTGAATAGCTTTATGATGTGGTAGAAACTTTTTTCAGTAGCTAAACAAAGTTAATATTGGCTGCCTTTGCACGGCAGCCAATATATAAGTATATATAATATTGTAAAGAGGGGGTTAGGGGATAGCTTCTTTCAGCGTTACAGAAGAATCTATATAAATTTTAGATTACTATCTTCTTTATACTTTAACATATACCTATGAACCATTTTTTAATTTCATTCCAAAAATAAAACGGCGTCAAGCCAGACGCCGTTTTAACCTTTTCTCAACCCTCTATTAAGCCCGAGTAGGTTTCGGCAGCCTGGCAACCATAGGAAGTTTTACTCCCGACAGGCCCATGGCTTTGCGCCCCTGCCTTTCGACAGGTTTGCCCTTTCGACCACTCACTTCATATTTAATTTTTTAATTTCTTTATTTCACATTGCAATAATATTGTAACGCTAACACCAATGATTTGTCAACTACTTTTTCATTTTATGACTCGAATAGGTGTAAAGATACTTACCACAGCGAAAGAATGTGCGAAAACACTAAGGAGAAGGTTATAAAAATAATTGAGGCTGCCTCCATCCTGTCATGAATATAATTAAAAAGTATAATCTCCCATTCAAAAGAAACATTCAAAAACTACCAGGACGGGAGGAAAGTTGCCTGTGTATGTTATACCAAATCCATGAACTCAAGAATTTTTGAAAAAGCAAGAGAAGTATTTCGAAAGGTGACAGATTAGAAAATAACAAAAGCATATTTAAAACCTCTAAAAATATTAGGTATATTAAAAACACTCTGTAAGAAAAGCTATATATTGTATTTCTGAGGATAAGTCCAAAAAAACTTTCGTCTTACCTCGAAAATCTCATTATTGAAAAACCAATAAGAGCTTTCATGAGAATATAGGCGCTTATCTTTGTCTATCTTTTAAGAAAATGTAGTATCAAAATAACCAAAAATTCAATAAAATCTATTCTCAAACGAAATGGTGTTCACTAAAAAACATGATTGTGTAAAAGTAGGTCTATGTAATAATCTTAATCTTTATTCTATTTTTTAAGTCAAACTTTGGTGCATAATAATTAAACAATGATAACTTCAAATGATGTATACGAACATATAAAAATATAATTTTGCTTGCAAAGAATAAAGAACAAATATAGCAACAAGCGTTAATATTTGTAGTTAACCTTCTTAATGCCACTAACTGCTTTTAGTTTATGTTTATATTTTTATGTTTTTTGAATATTGTCGCCGTAATTTCAGCAAATGCAAAAAATAAACGGGAGGACACCATATGCAAAGTTTTTTAACTAAAAACTCTGGTCTCCTCCCCTTAATTCAATTTCCTATTTCAGTATTCATAGTAAACAAATCTTCAATATATAATTATTCCTAATCATTTTTGAGAGAAAACCGGTACATGCTTTTCGTTATTTTTTAATCACAATTTTTACTATTCTGCTGTTATACGTATCTGCAACAATAATATTCCCTTCTAAGTCAAAACACACATCAGTCGGATAATTCAAATTGAATTTGTTTTTCTCATTTTTTCCCCAGGTATAAGCTTTTCTTATCTTAGTAGAATATAAAATAACTCGATGGTAATCAGTATCCGTGATAGCGATATTCACACCACTTTGATCTATTGCAATACCTAAGGGGTGATGAAGTTTGAAATAATTGCTTATTTTGTTATATATAGATACAACATTACCTTTTTGGTTTATAACAACAATCCTATTGTTTCCACTATCAGCTACATATAGATTTCCAGCTGGATCCACAGCAATACCGCGAGGGAAATTCAATTTATCTCCTTTTGTATTTAATTTTGTTATTTCAGACACAAATTGTCCTATACTGTTATATTTAACAATTTTATTTAGTGAATAATCACTAACGTATATATAACCTTTACGATCTACAGCAATTCCCATAGGTGTCTGTAATTTACCGCGCTTTACTTTAACCTTTTCCCATGAAGCAAGCCACTTACCATCTGGTGATAACTTTACTAATCTTGAATTTCCGGTATCCGCTACGTATATATTGCCATTCTTATCGCAGGTAACTGCTGCAGGGTACAAAAACTGATTCTTTTGATTACCCTTCATTCCAATTGAAAAAACTTTTTTACCAGTAGGATCAAATTTCACTATCCTGCAATTGTCTGTATCAGCTACAATTATAAACCCCTTAGAATCAACTGCCACGCTGTTTGGCAAACGCAAAACCTCACTTCTACCCTTAGTTGGTATAATTTGGTATACACTTGCAGATACAACAACTGTCGTTAGCAAAATAGCTACGCATACAAATAAAGTCACAGCGACAAAAATGAGTCTCTTCATGTTATATATACCCCCTCTCTCAATATATAATATAATTTAGCCACTTGCAAAAACGCTCAAAATGAGCGTTTCCACACTCTTTTAAAATTATCCAAAAAATTTCCCCTTCTTCTTGCAGGCAGTTAAAATATAAACTCTTTATAAGAATGAGTATAATAAAACACTCAAAAATCAAACCAAAAAGCTCTCTTTCTAAAGACTTTATGAGCTCGTTAAAAATATTAATTTAAACAGTCCTCATTCCCTACTTGGCTACATCAGCAACTTTTTTGACATTCTTAAACTGATTCTCTAATTTTTTTTCGAAGTTTTCTACAGATGCTCTGATAGCCGTTAAGAATTCTCATAAGAGCTTATCCTTTGCGTTTCCTTTGCACAATAAGTACTATACTTGGTTTATTTTGAATATATTTTGCAACTTTCTTCATGATGTATTTTTAATAACTGAAATTCACATTTTACGAATAATTTTATCTCGAACAACTGCATGAGTAAAGCTTACACGTCAAAATATGAATATACTCTCGCAATTGTTGGATAAGCGGAAATAGGTAAAATTTAATGTGACAAAAATAAAGTTTGTATGGTAAAATCTTTAATATAGTTTGAATTTAGTATCAATTAAAGGTCTTCAATTCCTTGAAACTCCTATGAGTAAAGGTAATAATCAATTTCCTTGTATTACTATCTTTTTACAATCAAAACATAGAATTAATAATTCTTCCCAAAAAAATTTCCCACTAACAACCCAATAGTCAAATCCACGTCTGAGTAGCTCAATATTTTATTACTTTTTAGTTCTGACTATCTAAACAAAATTTTTTTAAATTTTTTTTCACATTGTGTTGTATGACTAGCTATATGTACTTAATCAAATTTTTTAAAATTTTGCTACAGTGTCAACAGACTCAAGAAAAAGGATATACTTATTTGTCACAAACAAAATTCAGTATGCCAAAAAATATTGTGTTCATGACTTATAATAATAATACCACAAAGATATAAAATTTAAACACTAAAATGAAATAAAAAGTGGCATTATAAAAATCTGCATGAATTAGGCAGGGGCAAGTGTAATTTTATATGAAGTAATACAAAAGGAAAATCCTTGGTTAAAAACTGATTTAAATACACTCGAAAATAGTCTTTATAAAGTTGGATAAAGCCATGTATAAAAAACTAAAACAACCTGTGTTGGATTATAGTAAATTTTTGATTTTAGATAATTTTCATAAAATAAGATATATCTTATATTAATCCTTTTGTATTATTTAACAATAATATTTCTTCTTACTACCCTATACAAAGTACCGCTTTGAATTGAATCCCTTCGGCTGGACATTGTTACAGGCGGAACATATCCAGTACTATCTGTTACCTGATTCTGAATGAGTGAACTTGGCGAACCATATATTAATTTTACACCATCAAATGGACTCCCGCCTGAACTATTTATGTTAAGAGTATTACCTAACGCAATCAATTGACCATTTAATATTCTCGTTCCCACTGAAACAGTAATGTTATTTCTTGCAAAAACATGTAATTGAAGTGGACTTGGAACTGGTGAAACACTCATAAATCTGTTTTGAACCTCAACTTCAATTTCACCAGCATTACAATTTTCACCAATAACCACAACCTGCGAAGGTGATTTGGAAATATCTGCAGCACTGTCAATTAAGGCTGGTGGAACTGGATCATGGGGTGTTATCGATGATATACTTGTACTATTAGGAAAACTAAAATTTCTTATCTCATTTAAAATTTGTGGCAAGGGCGGATACGGAACTGAGGACACTACATTTATAACCCCACCGGAATTAACAATCCGACTATAGTCAGGCGGCATTCTCGTCACAATGGTTGCGCCATTTTCTATTACTAACGTTGTTGGATTGTTCAAAAACTAAATCGAATCGCAATATACTACTGCACCAGATTTTATTGTAACTGTCCCCTGATCCTGTATTCTTAACGCACCCCTGATTACTCCTATTTTCTTTATTACAACATCTACCGCATTTGCTGTACTACCTTTAACTATGACATTCCCATCGCAGTATAACTCATCAAACTCATATCTACCTCTACCATATAATTCCGCATTTCCCCCGCCCCCCCACGTACGTTATACCCATTTGCAAGTTAATATTTCTATCTCCAACACCCGTTCTTCTCAAATTTGACCTAATATAAGTTACATTGTTCACTTTTACATTGTCTTCGCAAACTTGTGGATTACTGTTCACACCCAGTGATAACTCACCCATTACCACCAAATTATTAATGCCAGTTTGTAAACCGCCGTGTGATTGTATGTCACAGCCTGTATGTACATTCCCGCCTAATATGGTAAAATTAACATTTGCCACAAAACTTCCATTTGTGTATAATGCATAATCAAACAAGTTAAATATTGAGGATGCAGTAGTAGTTGCACTCGATACGCTAATTTCCAGCCCATTAGGCTTGGTTGCAAGTATTTCAACATCTAACCGCAATGTTCTCTTTATCTTTTTAACTGACGAAGTTCCTGCTCTCTTTTTAGATACATCAATGTAAATTGTATATCCATCAGGAAGAGACCCACTTGTCGTACCTGACCATGCATTAACTGTAATATCATCAAGTTCATACCCAGTCAGGCTCTCATAATGTGGCTTTATATACAACTCTACTAAGTCAGATAACTTCTTAAACTCCGGCAGCGACAGAAATTCAACCTTTATGGAAGCATCACTACCCACGTCATTCATAAACTGGCTTACCTCATCCCTTATAATCGCTTTCATACCCTCATACACTTTGTCTTCAGCTACATCTCGACTTATCCTCCCATGTCGCAAATCATCCAATATCTTCCCCGGCTCATAGCTCTCATCCCCCAATAACCATCTCACTCGACCAGGACTTATATCTTTTAGTGTCCCATCTCCCTTGTAATAATAAGCATACGCTATGTTCTTTGCATCCTGTAAATGTCAATATCAAAATGAACAAAAAATCGAAAATAAAAATGTACAAAAAATAAACTTAGTTTTGCTGGTTTTATATTGCTAAAATATGCTGTTTTTGACTGTAATCTGTATGAAGGTCCTTTTATGAAAATCACGTAAGAATGATGGAGTAGCCTATCTAAAATTGCATTTGCTATTGTCGCTCCACCAAATATCTCTCCCCATTCTGAAAATACAACATTAGTTGTTATTATTGTACTGCTCTTCTCATATCTGCTCGATATCAGCTGGAAAAATAAATTTGCTCCATCATTGTCTATTGGCAAATAACCTATCTCATCTATTATTAAAACTTTGTATTTCGAAAAATGCTTAAGTCTGTACTCTAATCTGTTCTCTAACAGTGCTTTTTTTAGCTGAGCTATTAACTCTTGAAAATGTATAAAATATGTTGAATAACCTTCGTTTTGCGCACTCTATTCCTATTGCCGTGGCTAAATGAGTTTTGCCTACCCCTGGTGTCCCTACAAACAGTATATTTTCATTACCCTCTAAAAATCTTAAACTCATCAAATCCATTATCTGCTTTTTGTTTATACTTGGCTGAAATGAAAAATCAAAATCTTCTATACCTTTTATAAATGGGAAATTTGCAACCCTCACACATCCTAATATCGTCCTTTCTTCTTTGGCTTTTATCTCTAAATTGCTAAGTTCATACAATGCATCTGTCATACTCTTTTCTCCGCTTGCCACTAAATCTAAGTATTTGTCAAGATTATTCTTTATGTTGTGAAGACCTAACTCTTCTAAGTTGTTAAGTAGTTTCACATAGTTGTTCATTTTTAGATTTTCTCCTTTCTTTAGTTTTTCAACAGATTATCAAATTTCTTTAAGTTTTCCTCACATATCTTGTTAAGCTCTTCTCTTTGACCAACTCTCATTTGCATTAGCTGTTTGTAATCTTCATCGTGATAATTAATATTTTTTTCATCAATAACATGTATCCTTAACAGGTTTGTGTTATAATAAATATAAATTTTGTTTTCCACCTCCTTTATTTGGACTGTCTTTCCTATGTATTCGGGTGGAACAGAGTATTTACTTCCCTTATAGTAAATCAGCGAGTCCTTTTGGACTTTAACTGACTTGTAGGAATTTAGGTAACTGTCTATTAACCTTTTGTCTGGCAAGGGTTGTAAATACTCTTTTTCTTTTTGAAACTTAAAGAGCAGGTGGAACTTGAGTTGTTTGATTTGGCTGGGTATTTACCTTTGCGTTTATCTCTTTTATTATCCTTACTAAGTCCTCTTCTGTTTCAAATTCACCCTGATATGGCAGTATCCAATCTATGAACTTGTTTGCTGCTTCAACTTTTCCTTTTGTGTACGAATGTCTTGGTTTGCACAGTTTCACTTCAAACCCAAAGTCTTTTGCAAAACTTTTAAATCTTGAATTTACTTTAATTTTCTCACCTGTTATATCAACAACTGCTGCTGTATTGTCAAATAAAATCTCTCTCGGTACTCCGCCTATATCTTTGAATATTCTTATTAGAGTTTCTATTAATTCTTCTTGAGTTTTTGTCCTGTTTATCGCAAAGCAGCAATATCTTGAATAACCTAATTTAAAATCAAAAACATTAATGATAAACTCCTCTCCATTTCTTGAGACAAGCTTTATATTCTCTTTCCAATCAACTTGCGCTTGCTCACCTGGATCTGTCTCAAATCTTGGGTGACCTTTTATTTTCTTCTCTGGCTTTAATCCTTTTTTCTTAACATACTTATTGAAGTTTGAGTATGTTCCAATTGTCTCATCTTTTGATTTTAAATACTCATAAACACCCTTGACTGTAACTCCTTTAATAGCAAGCTTTGATTTTATCTCATCATAGTATTTGTCCAATTTACTTGGTTTATTTCTATTCTTAGGTTTTCCTTCATAACCCTCATAATATTTTTTAACTGTTCTTCTATCCATCCCATATATTCTTGCAAGTTCTGAAAAGTTAGGTTTCATTTTCATCGCCCTTATCATGTTTAAATGTGCTGTTAAGTTCTGCATTTGATATCCCTCCTCACTATGAGAAAGGATATCATATCAATGTACAATTTTGTACATCCTTATATTCCACTTTCAGTACATTTTTATTTTATCATTAACACATCCTCTAACAGTTGATTAAAATAATACAAAAACTCCTCGGCTGCACTTTCAGCTCCATAGCCTGTTGCAGATTTCTGATATATAGATGTGCTCTGGTTCAGCGATGCCAACACAGCCGACATCGCCCCCAGTAAGACTGTGCTTAAAATAGCAATTATTATTATCACAATAATTAAAGCACTTCCATTCAAATTTATTTTGAATACTTTTTTACTAAAGGTCTCCCAATTTGTTCTCAACATTTCACACACTTCCTTAAACTCTTAACTATAGTTAAATACAACGCTAACAATAATTTTCTATTTCCTTTTAACTCTCTCCGTACTTCCCACTTGTTCATTAATTCTTTGCTACTAAAACAACAATGGATATAAAAATAAAAGCATCTGGCGGTCGCCAGATGCCATTTGCCAATAATTAAATATCTCACTCATCTCTTGGCATATTTTCGGCAGCCTGGCAACCATAGGAAGTTTTACTTCCGACAGGCCCATGGCTTTGCGCCCCTGCCTTTCGACAGGTTTGCCCTTTCGATATATGCCTTTACTTTTTTGGCAATCACAATCCTCTGTATATTATTATCTCACAAAACTTAGAGTTTTTCAAGCACATTTTTCAACTCCTGTATTCAAGTGTAATTAAATTTATTAATTTAAAGCTGCAAAGACTACCTCCACAACCATCTGAATGAGCATTACAATTAACCACGCTCGTCATTGTTTTAAATAAACTTATTATCCTCACATCTACTACTTTATAACAATGTTTCGTCTTAAAATGTTATATAAAGTTTTTCTTCCGACTGCATCAGCTTCCGTATATATTGTTTGAGATGGTTGAATACCTGTATTACTCTCAATGTCTTGCTGAATGGGTGGGCTTGGCATTTGATACTTCAACGTTAGTCCTGCATATGGATTTCCCATAGTGTTAATATTGAAAGTATTACCAAGGGAAATAATTGAACCATTCAGAATGGTTAAGCCGCCACCCACAAATGTAATGTTTCCTCTTGAAATTAAATGCAGCTGAAGTGTTGAGAAATCAACAATTGATAATCCCAATCTGTCTGATATCTCTATCCTTGCTTCATTATCGTTAATAAAAGATTCACCATATATTACTATCTGCGGTGGGGCTTGAGATGTATCTGCAGTACTTCCAAGTTGGTTACTGCCTACACTATCAGCTGGCAATGGTGTTGTTAGCAAACCACTGGTATAATCCCGATTTCTTATCTCGTCAATTTCAGCTGGTGGAGAGGGATATGAAAAAGAAGAAGAAAATGAAATTGTCCCTCCATAATTCTGTATGGACATTATCGTTAGCGGATCAGGACTTGTTGCTACATATAATCTGGCTCCACTTTCAAGAATCAAGCGGGAACCATTGCGTACTACCAATGAATTGCAGTAAAGTGCACTGTTATTTTGCAAGGTAACCGTTGCCCCATTAGTAATCTCAAGTCTTCCTGTTATACTTGCTAATCCAGAAATTTTCATATTCACTCCCGCTCCAGCTAAAACGACATTATTATCTGTAAACAATTGATTAAATTCATAACTCCCTGCACCATATAGTTGTATATCTTGAACAACATAAATTATTCTTGCTCGAATATTTGTCAAGCGCGGATATGCTCTGTTTGTTTTTAAGTTTTTTTCTACATAAATTATGTTTCGCACATTTATATTATTGTCTCTACAGCGCGTGTCAGTATCTTGATTTATTACTAAATCACCCTTTGAGATCAAATTGTCAATATCAAATACTGCACCACCGTCAATCGTCATGTCACCGCCTGAATAAACACTGCCATTTTCCACAGTCAGGTTTTTGTTAGTAATAAGAGCACCTTTCGAAAATATTGCATAATCAATCGGTGATGAAGGCACTGTGGTTGGTGAAGGATTCAAGATTATGTTCTGTGAACTTCCACTGTTACCAAGTATTTTAAAGTCTAATCGCAATGTTCTTTTTACTTCTTTATCCGACGAAGTTACAGCTCTTGTTTTGGAAACATCAATGTAAATGGTATAACCGTCAGGTAGAGAACTTCCTGTCGCACCTGACCATGCATTAACTGTAATACCATCAAATTTATATCCAGTCAAACCCTCATAATGGGGTCTTATCCATAACTGCACCAAGTCAGATAACTTCTTAAACTCCATCAACGGTAAAGATTCTACCTTTACAGAAGCATCACTGCCCACATCATTCATAAATCGGCTTACCTCATCCTTTATTATCGCTTCAATACCTTTATACACCTTGTCCTTTGCTACATCTTGAGTTATCCTCCCGTGTCGCAAATCATCCAATATCTTCCCCGGTTCGTAACTTTCGTCTCCCAATAACAATCTTACTCTGCCAGGACTTGTATTTTCCAGTGTCCCATCCGCTTTGTAATAATAATCATATGCTATATCCTTTGCAGCCTCCAATAATTGATTAAAATAATACAAAAACTCCTCTGCTACACTTTCAGCTCCATAGCCTGTTGCAGATTTCTGATATATAGATGTGCTCTGGTTCAGTGATGCCAACACAGCAGACATCGTCCCCAGCAATATTGTGCTCAGAACAGCAATAACTATTATCACCACAATCAAAACAGATCCGTCAACCTTTTTAATAAACATCTTGTCTTTTAAACAACTAATTTTTTCCGGCATCCCCTTTTTACCCCCTCACAATAAATTTGTACTCCCTCACTTTTCTATTCTTTTGTTCGTTCCAAATTTCCATGGTTACCTCAAAAAGCTGATGGTAAAATTTTGAATTGGTGTACGAAATAAATTTCACTGTGGACCTTTGTGTGGTAAAATTACCAGCTGGACTTGCTGTCGGACTTGGTGTAGGAGATGCCGCAGAACCTACTGTAAAGCTTTTAGACCATACTTCTAATAGTTGAGTAGTGTAATTTGATGTTCGAATTCCCCCGTTCATTTCAAAGACACCATCAATATTACAATTTACAGTAGAAGTATTGTCAATAAAGTAAATTTTAAAATTGGGATTATTAACTATTAATGGTATATTATTAAATCTATACTCAGCTCGGTCTATTCCGCTTATTTCCTTATAAACTTCTATATTTACAACTCCACTTAAACTTGGAGGAATAGATAAACTAAGGTCATATTTCACACCACCATAAGTTGCATCGTACACTTTTTGGTATACTGACATTGTATTTGAAGCATCAGCTACAAGTATTAAATCGAAATCACAATCAATCCTTTTTACAGTATATTTTACTTTATATTTGTCATTGCCAAATTCAAGTTCACTACCACTATAGTCTGGTAATGAATATACTACATCCGCAAAATGACTATCATCATTTCCCATATCAGCATACATTTTTTCCATTGCTTTGTTCAAAACCTGTGCAATATCCATATTCTCTTTTGACTTTGAGGTTACCCTTATTGACTGGTTAAATGCAATACCAATTGGAATCAATATTATAGCAAATATAGCAACAGCAACTATAGCCTCTATTAACGAAAAACCCTTTACCTTCATGTGAGCTCACCTTATTTAAATAAATTATTTTTTCCAGTTGGACTGCTCTTAATTGTCTTATTCAAAACAAACTCACGCGCTGGACTTTGCGGGTCGCTAAATCCGTAAAATTTTATCACTGCATTTACCGTTAACTTGTTTTCTGCTTTTGTCATGTTAAGCGAATCAATTGTAAATAAAGGCGCAAAATTCGGTTGTTTATCAAGAATTGTGTGTATTTTTTCATATTCACAATTCCAGGTTTGGCGTGATGATAGATAATATGGATAAAACTGGTCACCCAAATTTTTTGTATTTCCAAGCTCAATTTTCTGGGAAGGCTCAAACATATATGAAGAAGTACTAATCTTCACTGTTTCTAAGAGTCTTTTTAAATCTACAACACAAAACAAAGCATTCTGATTTGGCGGAATAATATCTTTTAGTTTAGCATACTCTTTTTTCGCATTTTCAATTTCTGCCTTGTGTGCGTTATAATTGCTTATTATCATATTCAACCTTGAAAGCTCTGCAGTAAGGGTTTCATACTGTGTTTTTAAATTCTCTAATCTTTGAGACAAGTTACTATATACAAATGAATAAAAAACCACTACAATTATCACTATTAACCCAATAATCAGTAAATTTTTTTCTCTACTGCTCAGTTTATAACCCATTGCTACCTTTCCCCACCTTCATTAAACTGATCTTAAAATTCTTAAAACCTCTTATCTTATATCAGCACTTACATCAGCTTTTTTGATACCTTCCACATCATTTGCACCATTAAATACTACATTTGCAAAGTGTGGATCATTAGATAGGCTGTAAACAAACTGAACTACACTCTCAACATTCTTGCTTGCCACCCTGCAATTAAGTTTGTTATTTTCTATCTGCAGCATCTCAAATGTCAGATTTTTGGGAGTTAGTTTCTCAAGAGTAGTAAGCAATTCCTTTAACTTTCGGTTTTCATTTTTCTTTTGATTAACAAACCCAATTTTTATATCATATGCCTCTTTTATCTTTAAATCTTTCTGTATCTTGTTTACAATTATTCTCTTCGAGTTTATTTCTGTCGTAGTACTGCTGATTTTCATGGAATAGGAAATTATCTGAACAAATATAAATACTGATATTAAAGCACATATTCCAATTACCGACAATAAAGTAATCATCATTACACTGCTTGCTTTTTCATTCCCTACTTTATATTGTTTACTATATGCCTCTAATAAATTTATATCTTTTAGAACCGGCACCACTTCTTGCCTCCTTTGCTCTATAATGTCCATACCTTATATCTTTTAAATTAACCCACTGAAAACTGTTACATAACTAAACATTACACTTTTTTCTTGTGTCCCAATCTTCTTAATAGATTTAAACCCGCTCATAAGTTCTACATCCATATTAATTCTCTTTTTTAAAATATCACTGATATCAATATGTTGACATACCTCTCCTGTTAAATATACTTTTTTAATATCTGTTATCGGTTCTTCTCTCGTTCGTACAAAGTCATAAAACTTGATTATACTTTCAGAAATGAGATCCTCAATATAGCTAAATTCATAATCATAAGATTGTTCTGAATTTTCCTTAAACATCTCTTCCAGCTGAACAAGCGGAAACAGTTTTGTGGCACAGAGCTCGTTATTTGCAACAACTGATGTAGAAACCCCGTTTCGAGTAATATTTGCTATTAGATATGAATTATCATCTGTTTGTTTATTCAGCTTCCTTTCTATTTTGAATAATTTGACAATAGAGTTTGGTTCAATATCAATCTTAGATATTTTTATTCCTGCATTTCTAAAAGCATTTATTATACCTTCGATTAAGAATCTATGTACACCAACAATTAATACCTTTTGCTTTTTAACTTTTCCCTCATTAAATATTCTTAACTGCTTATAATCAAGTACATAATTATCTATGTTAATTGGGAAATATTGTCTTGCCTCATGGCGTATCATATTGTACACTTTGTCATCGGCAACATAAGGCATCTCCAGTTCTCTTATCAAAATGTTAGAAATCCCTGAAAATATTACATTCACATTTTTCTTACCAACCTTATTTTGATTGAAAAAGCTTCTAAGTTCTATCTGCAAAAGTACATCATCAACTTTAATATCTTCTCTAATTATATTATCGTCAAGATTTTTTTCAAAAAATCTATCAATTTCAATGGTCTCGTTGTGATATTTTCCCTCAACCACTCTAATGTAGTTTTTTCCAATCTCAACAACAACTTTTTCGCTCACTATAAATCACCTCTATGATTTATGTAAAATTCACTTATACATATAAGCATTTTGCAGACTAAAAGTTTCTAAAAACATGTTCAACTTTGTACACTCTGGTTATACGGTTAGCTCCACGTTTATTTACTACAACCTCATATTCTATTACTATCTTTAAATCTGAAACATAAACACAATCAAATCTTTCAACAAGACCATTTAAAAAGATGAATACCGCAGGTGACGGAACCGAAGAACCACTTGAAGATGTCAAAAAATCCTTTTCAATGCTAATACTCTTTGAACTTGAATCATATATAAGTTTAATTCTAAAATCAGGTCGTGCAGTTAGTGCTGGCAAATCATTTTGATACACATCCATTATTACTTGTTTAGTTGTACCAACAACCATATAATTAATAGTTGACTGGTCAGACATTGACAGCCATTGTTTTACCTGATCGTTTAATCTTTTTGCTTCACCCTCAATCCTAGCTATGTTAATGTTCTCCTGTGCTACTTTGAAGTTCTGTATAAAAAAAGAATAAATTGCGCCAAGGATTATTGCTACAATTGCAACAACTACTATTAGCTCAACAAGCGTCAAACCTTTTAATTTAAAATTACTTTTTCTTTTCAAATTACATCTCATTTAACTTCAACACTCCCTGGAGGCAACGCTTTAATAATAACTCTTTTCTGATAACCACTTGTTGCCCCTCTTGCTTTTACCACAATTTCTTTATTTGTATTTTGATAATGACTTTCGTTGGCTCGTAGACCAGGAGAACCTGAGAACTTCCATAATGTTCCATTTTTGTCATAATACAAATACGTGGCAACTGGCCCTGCTCCCGTAACAATTATATCAGAATTTAATTCAACAGTTTTGCTTTTTAATTCCTTTAATACTGTTTCTGTTCCACCCACATATTTTATCAGTTGAATCTGTAAATACCTTTCACCTGTTGCTGGATCTGGTATAATGTAATTATTAATTTTAACAAAATATTTGTCATAAACTGCTTCTTTATCTTCGTACTCATACAGCATAGAAATCACATCTGACAACCCATTTGCAACATTTCTAACTTCTGCACGACGAACAGATGATAGATATGCAGGTATCCCAATTGCCAATAATATAGCAATTATAACTATTACAATTATCATTTCACTAAGAGAAAAACCTCTATATTTCATTCTTACAATCCCTTTCTTCATGCCTCATATTATTTTTGACTATATACGCCGCTGCTGCCAGCGCAGCAGTTATATCTACTTCAAATTGAATTTCTAATTCTTTTAATTTCACAAACATCTTACCATCTTCAGTCACACAATACCGAGGTGGAAGTCTATTCAGAGCCAATGCCATTACATCGGCTTTGCATTTTTCGCATTTGCAAACGTCCAATTCATCAATTATTTTCTCATAGTATTTTTGAACAAGTTCTTCCATCAGATTTTTTACAACATACATCAAATACCTACCTCACTATTATTAGCTGATAGTAAAGATCAGCAATCCTTTCACCTGCCACTGTTGACACAAATATGCCAATTGATATGAACGGACCAAACGGAATCTCCCTCTTTTTCTCGTTTCCCTTTAAAATGCTTTGAACAAACTTCAAACCTAAAACATATAAAAACGCTACAAAAAATGCTATGAAATTGCACACAATTGCCTGTCTTACCGAAAACCCTATACCACCTGCCATCAAAAGTAAAACATCCCCTAACCCCATAGCAATGCCCCGGGTAATTAAGTATATAAGCCCTACCAGAAGAGCATTTAAAATTGGTCCAAGCACCACAAACGTCATTGAGGTTTTTGAAACCCCTTTTAAACTCACCTCAAACCCAAACTTTAAAATGGCAAGCAAAAGAATACTTGTTACGCTCATCTCGTAAGTTTTGAAATCTACAACTGAAATGTATAACAGGATACAGCCTATCAAAAATAATAAAAAAGCTGATACACTCAAACCAAACACTTTTACGCTTACTACCGCAAGCAAACAACACAAAGCTTCAACAGCCGGATATAAGGGTGAAATTGGACTTTTGCAATACCTGCACTTCCCTTTCAGGATAATAAAGCTTAAGACAGGGATTAAATCAAACCATCTTATTCTTTTTCCACAATTTGGACAATGACTCGAGGGGAATATAATTGATTCCCCTCGAGGTATTCTGTAGATGCATACATTCAGGAAGCTGCCAATAACCAATCCCAACGTTCCCACTACTGCCTCTAACATCTTTAGTATACTCCTTCAAAATTAAATTAAGAGTACAAAACAATTATTATTTGTAGTTTGGATCTGGAGACGGATAGAGCTCAACAACAGCACCAGCAGAATTTTCAGCACCTATTCTCAATACTTGATTTGTTGCATCATATTGATAATAAAAATCTCCATTTTTCAGCTTTGTCTTTGGAAGTCCACTACCCAAGTAATCTACTATACCGTTACCAGTGTTAATAGGGACAGTATTTTCTATTTTCACCCAGTTAGTTGTACCATTCAACACATTTCCTTCTGAAACCCATTGCTGAATAGCTGTAGCAATATTCTTTGCATTTGCCTTATCAGCCTCAATTTTTGACTTGTTTATCTGTTTTAATACTTGAGGTACCGCAATTGCAATCAAGATTGCAATTATTGCAACAACTATAACCATCTCAATTAATGTAAAACCTTTGTGCTTGCTGTTAACCTGCTTTACAAGCCAAGCCATCATCTTTCAAATCGCCCCCTCTTGTTTTTTAAATTTTTAGTAACCAGGATCAACATTTGGAAAAAGCTCATAAAAGTTTGTTCCATCACCACTATAAACTTTTAGTACAGTATCAAGTTTATAGTAGAAGTAGTAGGAACGCCGGTAAACTGGTTTTGGCAAGCCTCCTGAAATATAATCGCTAAGCTTTAAACTATATGGAGGACTTAAACTTACAACATCTGAGTCAATTTTGTGAAAATTGTTATCAGGTATAAGCACATTTAAACTTACTCCTGTTTCTTCTTTAAAAAGATAGAAGGCATATGCAATATGTCTTGCATTTTGAATGTCAGCTGCTCTTCTTGCCTTATTTATATTTCTTAAAACCTGGGGGACGGCTATAGCAATAATCACACCCAGGATAGCAACCACTACCACCAGCTCAATTAAGGTAAATCCTTTTCTTTTCAATTTAATTTTCCCCGCCTTTTTATACATCTTTGAGTTTTTTTACGCACCAACGCTTCCATACAATTTGAATATCGGCAAGATTATTGATGCCAGCAAGAAACCTACCATGATAGCAAGCAACACAATCATTATAGGTTCAAATATTGATGTTAGCCTTGTTACCTGATTTTCAACTTCATTCTCATAATAATCCGCTGCCTTATTAAGCATATATTCCAAATTACCACTTTCTTCACCAGTTCTTATCATAATTTCAACAAGCCTTGGGAAAATCCCCACATCAGCAATAGGATAGCTCAAACCCTCTCCCTTCTGCACCCTGTCGATAACCTCTTCAAACTTCTTCTCCACAAATACATTTGTCATGACATTTTTTGTTGTCTCAAGAGCTATCACTATACTAACACCTGCTGCTGTCATCGTGCCAAGTGTTCTTGTAAACCTTGTTACAATTTGTCCAAGGATAATCTTACCTATGACTGGAATTTGAAGTTTGAACTTATCTATATAAAATCCACCTTTGTCGGTTTTTCTAATTACCTTGTAAGCTACCACAAATAAAATGCATACTATAATTATTAAAATTAAATTGTTTCTCATAAAATTGGAGCTGGAGATTATGAACCTTGTGGTTGCAGGCAGCTCAACATTAAGCTCGCTAAAAATTCCAACAAAAGTGGGTACAACAAATGTGAGCATTATTATCAATACACCTATTGCAACAAGAATAACAATTGCCGGGTATATCAAGGCATTTATAATTTTCTGGCGTAATTTTAACTCCTTTTCAAAGTGGGTAGCCATCCTATCAAGTGCTTGATCAACAGAACCTGACATCTCACCAGCCTCAATCATGTTTATCAAAATTGGTGGAAAACATTCAGCTTTTTCTGCCAAAGCTCTTGATAACATTGTTCCACTTTGCACTCTTTTATATATATCTTCTAATACTTTCCCCAAATACTTCCCTTTGAACTGCTCAACAATGACATCTAACGCACTTACCATTGGTATACCCGCCATAAGCATTGTTGCAAACTGGCGACAAAACACTGCTAAGTCTTTTATAGCTATCTTTTTTCGCAACTGAACTGAAATATCTTTCTGCCATACTCCTTTTTCTCGCAAGTCTATTATATATAGCTGACGTCTCTTAAGGCTTTCTGCTGCAAGCTCAATTGTATCTGCCAATATTGTCCCCTCAACATTTTTACCACTGCTATCTACTGCTTTGTAAACAAACTCCGGCATACCTCACTACTCTCCTTAACATCCCAAATTTATTTGTCACACCACCAAACCTAAAAAGCATTTGAAAAGCTTATGCACTGAGTAGTCTTTGCATAAAATCAAAATCAGTAGCATAGTTGAACGCATCTTCACGGGTGATAAGACCTCGTTTGTACAAGTCTATGAGTGACTGCTCCATTGTTATCATGCCCTGTCGCTGATGCGTTTGAATAATTGATTGAATCTGATATGTTTTAGCCTCCCTAATGAGGTTTCTTATTGCTGGATTAACTATCATTACCTCTGTCGCAACAACTCTACCTTTACCATCTCGACGGGTCAAAAGTTGCTGAGAAACAACTCCCTGCAAAACTGTTGATAGCTGAATTCTTATCTGCTGCTGTTGATGGGGTGGAAAAACGTCAATGATACGGTCTATTGTCTTTGCCGCTCCAATTGTGTGAAGTGTGGAAAACACCAGGTGTCCTGTTTCAGCAGCTGTTAAAGCTATCGCAATTGTCTCCAAATCCCTCATCTCACCAACCAGGATTACATCAGGATCTTCTCTCAAAGCCGCCCTCAGCGCATCTGCAAAGCTGAGTGTGTCACTACCTATCTCTCTTTGATTGATAATACTCTTGTTGTGTCTATGCAAATACTCTATTGGATCCTCCAAGGTTATTATATGTACATCTCTTTCTTTATTGATTATATCAATCAATGATGCCAGAGTTGTGGATTTTCCTGAACCAGTTGGACCTGTAACTAAAACAAGTCCTTTGTTCAACTTTGTAAATTCCTTCAATACCGGTGGAAGGCCAAGTGTCTCAAATGGTGGTATATTTACTGGAATTATTCTAAAAGCTATAGAATATGAACCTCTTTGTTTATAAACATTTACTCTGAATCTGCTTACGCCTTTTATGCCGTAAGAAAAGTCTATCTCACCTTTCTGCTCAAGAATTTTAAACTGGTTTTCGTTGGTGATCTGTCGCACAAACTCCTCTACCATTTCAGGCGTCAAAATTGAATCGTCTGCCCGTACTAATCTGCCGTGTATTCGATAAATTGGAGGAACACCTGGTGTAATATGTATATCTGATGCCTCCTTGAGAAATGCTTCTTTGAGAATTGAATTAATATCCATAAGTATTTGCTTCCTCCTTCCCCTAATCTCCCCTCTTGTACTTACTCATAATACTATTCAAGTGCATAAGTAATCTTAAGATATTCTTCAACTGATGTAATTCCATTCAAAACTCTCTCTTTGCACGCTTCTCGGAGTGTCTTCATCCCCTCTTTGACAGCAAGTTCCTTTATCTCCTCACTGCTGACATCTTTTTTGTTTATAAGTTTTCTCAACTCTTTTGTCACAATCAGAATTTCATATACACCTGTTCTACCATAATAACCTTTTTTATCACATATATGACATCCTCTCTTTGTGTATAATTTTACACTCTCATCTTGCTTTATGTCAAGAAGAATTTTTTCTTCATCTGATGGCTCATAAGGCTCTTTACAGTATGGACACAGTTTTCTTACCAATCTCTGTGATATTACCCCTACCAACGACGAGCTTATCAAAAAGTTTTCTATCCCCATGTCAACCAACCTTGTAATTGCACTTGCTGCATCATTTGTATGAATGGTTGACAACACTAAATGCCCTGTAATAGCAGCCCTGATTGCCATGTCAGCTGTTTCTCTGTCTCGGATCTCACCAATCATAATTATATCCGGGTCCTGTCGCAAGATTGATCTCAGCGCCGCTGCAAATGTTAGCCCTGCTTTGGTATTGACCTCAACTTGATTAATACCTTCTATAGTACTTTCAACAGGATCCTCAACGGTTATTATGTTGCGCGTTCCAGTGTTAAGTTCGTTTAAAATAGTATAAAGCGTAGTAGACTTACCACTACCGGTGGGACCACAGACCAAGATTATTCCATGTGGCGCAGCAATCAGCTTGTTATATTTCTCTTCGTCCTCTTCAGTCAAGCCAAGCTCAGTTTTGGAACGCACAAATGCACTTTTGTCTATCACACGCACAACAATCTTTTCACCATAAACACATGGTAAAGAGGAGATTCTCATGTCATATATTTTATCCGAAAAAATGTAAGTTGTTCGTCCATCCTGTGGTATCCTCTTTTCTGCAATGTCCATATTACCTACAATCTTAATTCTTGCCACTAGTGATGGCAATATCCCAATATCTAACTTCAAGACATCATACAATACACCATCTATTCTGTATCTGACTTTTATCTCGTTCTCAAACGGTTCAATGTGAATGTCGCTTGCACGCGATGTAATAGCTTGTTCAAAAATGGAATTGACAAGTCTTACAATAGGTCCTTCTGTTCCGTCTTCCAAACCAAGCTGGAATCGAGGCGTAACAGTAGCTCTTTTGGCTTGGCTGTCCTTTTCGCTACTTTCTTTTTGCAACTCTTCAGCTGCTTTTAAAGCTTCTTGCTTACCATAGAACCTTTCGATCGCACGTTTAATATCGGATGCCTTGGCAATTCGTGGCCGTACTCTTCTGCCTGAATAAATCTCAATATCCTCCATAGCAAATATGTTGAGAGGGTCGGCCATTGCCACAATCAGGCTTCCATCTTCGGCAAAACTTACCGGCAAAACGGTATGTCTTCGTGCAATTGACTCAGAAATTGCTTCAACTGCCTTAGGGTCAATTGGATATACATCTAACTTTATGTGAGGTATCCCTAACTGAAATTCTAAAATCTCTATTAGCTCATTTTCTGTTATATAGCCTTTCTCAACCAATATCTCGCCCAATTTTTTATTGGTCTGCTTTTGAATTTTAAGTGCTTCTTCCAGTTGCTGAGGTGTAATTATCTTTGCCTCTACTAAAACATCTCCAATTCTCTTTCTTTCTCTTGGCAAAATAATCTCCCCTCTTTTCCCTTATTTCTATGTTCCTAATTCACTCTCAGCAAAATTGTTTCTTTTCGAGGTTATTTTTATCATTACGTCATTATTGTCAATTTCTGACTCAAACATCATGTTTGGTTTATATAATACGTAAACTTTCCATTCTGTTTGATTTATATCTTGCTCAATTGCAGAATACAAAACGTTATTTGAAGTAAGTTTGAGAGAATTAGAAGTTACAAAAGCTGCGCTTTGTGGAATTATAGCAATTAGCAAACCATTATCTTCAAATTTCAAGATTTGCACTTTATTGCTTTCAACATTTTGTATCTTGATATATTCATCCTCAACCAAGATTTCACAATGTTTCACTTCAAAAATAAGTTTTATAACATTGTTCTCTACTACTACTTGCCAAAATGCATAAGCATGCTCTATGGACAAAATAAGTACTCTTTCGCTGCTTATATAATCTATACTTTTAACAACTTTCCTTGATTTGGTACTCCACACAATATCTTTTTCTTTAGTTAATACCTCTCCTAACAAGACATTAAGTTTTCCATCTTTTTTTTCAACCTTCTGTGGTTTAATTCCTCCTCTGTTGAAATGCAACTCAACATGCACCAGCTCTTCGTTAACTTCTTTAACTTCAACCTTTTCAAGAACAGGGCATTTTTCAACTGTCAAAAATATTTTATCTTCTTTCTTTTCTACAGAGTATCTGACTTGGTCAGCAGTATCAATCAACAGTTTATAACCATTTTCCTGAGCTACCTGATATCTTTTGACAACCTTGCTTTGCAAATATTTGATCCCTTTTTCAATGTAAATATCCCTTCTTCTTATTTTTACGATTAACATATTATTTTCATCGTCTTTTATAACATCCGCATCATCGTAATCTATCCGGGACAGTTCAAATACTACCATATCGTCTCCAATAACTGGATTAACTGTTACAACTTGTGCTTCAAACTCAACAATTATGTTTGAATTCTCTAATCTTACATTAAAGTCTTCCACTTTGCTATAAATGTTTATTATCACATCTTCCTCTTGCTCATAGAACTCTACCCGTTCAATACAGCCTTCTCTAAATTCAACTACTGGTTGCTCAATATTACATAAAGAAGCAGTTAAAACTTTAATAGTAACAGCACCCTTTTCTTTGTCTCTTTCTGCTAAATACTTTATTTCTCCCTCACCCTTGAGAGTTAAAGATGCTTTTGGACCATTTTCTTCATATTCAAATGCTTTGATTTTATTCAACTTTCTATATGGTATTATAAATAGGTTTGTTGACGTCCTATCTTTTGACAGTGCAACCTCGATTTTACTCTTATTTTTAAGAACAATTGTTCCGCTATATCCCTTTCCCACTCTTTCTATTTCAATAGAACTGAACGCTTCAAATTGCTCACTGTTTAAAATAGGATCTTTCAATAAATTTACATATTTGTTATTGACATGAAACTCAATCGTGTTTTGAATTTGGTTATGGTTAATTTCAATCTCCTCAGGAAGTATATTTTGAAATACAATGCATTCCTGGAACAAATTGTAGAGCACAAAAGCTTTGTTAGGTTTTATTGAAATAAACGTTCTGCCTTTTTCTTTTACAACCGAAATCCTTTTTACTGGTGAGCAGATGACAAGATACGACTGGCCTTTTTCCCTATCTTCAACTATTTTAAGACTTTCAAGATACTCCTCTTCGAATTCAAAGTTTCTCTCAAGCAACGTTTTGGCCACAATATAACCATGCAAATAGGCATATGCAACCCCGTTCTCGGTATCATGCTCCAATACTACAGGCACAGTACTTGAGTTTGTTACAAGTTCTATTAGTGTTTCCTCGTCAGAATGATGTATTAAGATATCTTTCAAAATATTTACTTCCACAAATTTTATTCCAACCGATGTTCTTCCTTCAATAATTTCATGTCTTGCTTCTTTGTATAAAATAACTTTTACATCATATCCCTTTTCACTCTTTTCTACTATATATCTGTCTACTATAAAATCCTCTACTTTAGTTTCTCCCTCATTAAATATTATGTCACTGGTAGAAATCCTGATGGTGTATTCTTTCTCGGAGATAGCATCAACTTGAATACTGGAAGGCACCACATTATCTATCATTATGAATTTATTATTTTTATTGTATGAAATAACTCCTTTGCTTCTTCTGAGAACTATTGATATCTTCCCTTCTCTTTCACGAATATCAAACTTTTTAGCTTTTGTTAGGACCATAATATATACATTTCCATTTATTTCTTTTACTTCTACTTTCTCAACAAGACTATTCTCAAATGTATACTCATGTTTGACATTTGATGCTACAAAGCACCCCTCGATAGTAACTATTACTCCATTCCCTAATTTCATTCTCCCCACATTGTAAGCTATTTCTTTGTTTGTACAAATTGAAAGGATATCTTCTCCACCTTTCTGCTCAAATTCAATATTAGTCACAATACCAATATCTATCTCCTCACCTTTGTCTTCGTCGTAAGAAACACTTGTAGCACTTCCTTCTTTTTCATCCTCAAGAAACTCATCTGACACACCCATCTTTGTCTCTATCAAATCTGAAACTTTTTCGCTGATTTCTTGCTGAATATTTGTTTCATTTCTTTTTTCTGAGAGATCTTGGGTCAATTCTGGAACATCTGAAATTTCAGTTGTATCAACTTTACTTTTACCTCCCTCACCTTCAACTTTTACGAATTCATCAATTCTAGCAACTTTCTCGTTTTTGCTTTCATCTTCCACACCAGGTGTTTCAATTGTCGCTTGACTTAATTCTTTCTGACCTATACTTTCCTCGTTTGTCATATTTCTTTCAATCTGAGACAATGCTTGAATATTTTTTTCTACTTTTTTCAGAACCTCTTCAACTTTTTCCCGGGAAAACGGTTTGGTGATATAATTTGTTGCTCCAACTTTCATCGCCTCTTTTACAACCTCATGATTACTAATTGCTGTAATCATTACAACCTGCGTAGAGGATGAAACTTCTTTTATTTTTTTTAAGAGCTCTAATCCACTCATATCCGGCAAAGTAATATCTAAAGTCACCACATCAGGTCTGTATTCCTTAACCATTCTTAAAGCTTCATTTCCGCTTGAAGCCTCTCCCACTACTTCTTCTCCTAATTCTTGTAATATTCCCCTTAAAACCTTTCGTATAAAAACAGCATCATCCACAATTAAGATTTTCACTCTGATACACCTACCCCTTTATTTGAACTTTCGTTTATTTCAATTCTTATCTTTCAGAAATTCTCTTATTTTATCATACGTTATAAACTTTTTACCTAATATTATTCCAACAATGACAACTACTGTTATAAGTATAGCTTTGACAATTCCAACCTCTAAAATAAATAGAATCAAAATAAGAGCTAAAGCTCCGCCTACCAACATTCCCACATTTTCTTTTATAAATTTTTCTAATTTATTCAATCACCCATACCCCCTCGAATATTTTTCATATATTTTTGTGAACCTTTTGCAAATAAATTTACACATTTTCTTATTTTTTATTATACTACGCTTAAATTAATTGTGCAATTAAAAAATTTTTGAATAGCGCTAAACGTTGTTAGTTACTTTTTTATTGAAAACTGCCTCTATCTAAGAAACCACAACACCATAGAGATTCTAAAGTTTTACAGAAGTTGACAATTCTTTCCATTACTTTTTTTATAGTATTTAACTATATTATCTATTACAATTATTAGTTTAATTACTTCAACTACTGAGCGAATTTCCTGTTATGTTAAAATACATATAAATAGTACCAGAAAGGAATTAAGTATTATTCGCTCTAACAATGCTGTCAAATCTTTAACCTATAATTTACTTTATGAAATTTTCATTTTCATTCTGTTACTAAGAAAGAAAATTTTTTAATGTCTAACATCCGGAAGTGGTATTGATACTTTTAATTACTTGGTTACGTGGAAGTAGTCTGCTGAGTTTTTATTTTTTTATTGCCAAAAATGTTGAGAAATTCCTGCATTATTCTTGCAGAAGATAAAGTATTAATGATTATTCCGAATAATTGGTTATTTCTGAAATTTTATATCCATTAAACAGAATAGTTTTCTTTCAATAATTATAAGTTGAAGTTCCGAAAAAGGTGAGATATAATTTAATAAAAATTCACGAAGAAAGGATTTATACCATGCTACCAAAAGTATACTTCGTAATCCCATGTTATAACGAAGAAGAAATGCTTCCTTATACAATTGAGAAGATGCTGCAAAAGTTTGACGATCTTTTGAAAAAGGGACTAATATCCGAAAACAGCAGAATTATCTTTGTGGATGATGGGAGTAAAGACAAAACTTGGCAGCTAATAAAAGAGGCAACAAAAGACATAAGGTTTGTTGGTGTAAAACTTTCGAGAAACTGTGGCCATCAAAATGCTTTGATGGCTGGAATGAGCTATGCTCTGAAGTTTTGTGACTGTGTAATTACATTGGATGCTGATTTGCAGGATGATATAAACGTAATTGACGAGTTTATCAAAAAGTTTGAAGAAGGGTATGATGTTGTGTATGGTGTTCGAAGCAGCAGAAAAACTGATACATTTTTCAAGAGGTTTACAGCACAGAGTTTTTATAAGCTGATGCGGGCATTTGGAGTTGAAATTGTGTATAACCATGCAGATTACAGGCTTTTGAGTAAAAAAGCCTTGGAGTTTTTGATGCAGTTTGAAGAGAGAAATTTGTTTTTGAGAGGAATAATTCCCCTGATTGGGCTCAAATCAACAATTGTGTATTATGAAAGACAAGAAAGGATTGCAGGTAAGACAAAATATCCTCTCAAAAAGATGCTTTCTTTTGCCTTTGAAGGAATAACCTCATTTTCTGTAAAGCCAATAAAATATATAACTTTTGCAGGCTTTTTGATGTTTTTACTCAGCATTGCAATTTTGATATATGCAATAGTTCAGAAGATAAGAGGACAAGCCATTGCAGGTTGGACCTCTTTAACCATTTCAATTTGGTTTATAAGCGGGCTTCAGCTTGTTGCACTGGGATTGATTGGTGAGTACATAGGGAAGATTTATAAAGAGGTAAAGAGACGACCGCTATATCTTATTGAGGAGATAGCAAAAGATGAACATGAGTAATGTATCCCTCAAAAGAAAGTTTATTTTAAAAATTCATTCAAAGGTCAATCAATTACTTGAACTTGTCAAATTTTCAATTGTAGGGGTTATAAACACAACAATTGATTTTGCAGTCTTTTTTGTTTGTTACTCTATTTTGCATTTTAATTCTTCTTTCAGTCAGGTTTTTGGCTACACGGCTGGTATGGTCAACAGTTTTTTGATGAACAAAAAGTGAACATTTGAAGATAGCACAAAAGGACGTATAATAATACTAAAGGTAGTAAAGTTTGCCTTTACAAATATTATCTCATTGCTACTCTCAATTGTAATGATAAAACTTTCAAGGCTATATCTGGCAAACTCAATTTTAATTGCAAAAATACTTGCAACTTTATGTGCTCAAGGGGTAAACTATATTTTATATAAGTTCTAGGTGTTTACTAAAATGGATACAAATAATGAGAGTATTTAAAAAAACATGTAAAAAGATTTTTGAGTACATTGTTGCTTTATTGCTGGTATTTCTCTTTTTGTTATCCTATTACTATAGATTTTGCTCTAACAAGAAAAAGTTTTAGGATATAGTTCCCGAAAGTCTTAATATTCTGTGTTTTCGGGGGATGTAATAGCTTGTTGAACAAATGATTTTCCATTAATATAAAGGTTATTGCAAATTGTATTAGCATATTTGGGAGAAATTTGAGACTTATCGTTTTTTTGTTACATACCTCTCTTAAATGAGCAACTTACCTCCAATCTACATGCCTCTTGTATGTCTTAATACCCTATAGCCTTATATTTTCCAAGCTATATTTTTTTCTCGCACTCCTTTAGGATTTCAAGTAAAAAACTTTGAGAAAGATTTACTATATCAAACCAAATCTTTTCAGCTTCAACTGCCTGGTACACAAGCATCTTAAGACCATTTTCAGTCTTTGACCCTTTCTTTTCGGCTTCTTCCAAAAAAGTGGTCTTAGGAGGATTGTATATCATATCATATACAAAAACTGGTATGCCAGCCACATAGTTTTCAAACTCAAAAGGACTGCTTTCAATATTCGGAAACATTCCCACAGATGTTGTGTTAATAATTATATCGTATTTAAACTCATATCTTCTTAGCCATTCTACTGGAAGGATTTTTAAAATGTCTTGAAAAACCTCTTTTAAGCTTTCTGCCTTTTCATATGTTCTGTTTGCAACAAAGACCTCTTTCACACCCATCCTGTAAAGTCCATAGATGCAAGCTTTTGCTGCACCACCAGCACCTAAGATTAAAATCCTTTTGTCTTTTATATCAATTCCTACTTCTTCTAAACTCCTTTTAAAACCTAACCAGTCAGTGTTATAAGCAACAAGCTTTTCACCTTCTTTTTTTACGGTGTTGGCAGCCTGAATTATTCTGACATCTTCAGAAACCTCATCGCAAAACTCCAAAATATCCTCTTTATAGGGAATTGTTATGTTAAATCCGACAACATCGCCATCTTTTTTAACCATTTCAACAAACTCTTTTAGCTTTTCAAAATCAGGTAATTCAACATTTGAGTAAACTGCATCAATACCAAAGTTAGATAAGATTTTATTGTGAATAAGAGGAGAGATAGAGTGTTTTAAGCTCTTTCCAATAAGATAGAGTTTCTTCATTTGTCATCATCCTTCATATAGTATTTTAATATCCCCTTTTCAAATATTCTGTTTATTCGTGTTACAAAAAACTCCCTTTCTTTAAGCGGTCTTACTAAAATCACAAAAAGTTTTAGCCTTTTTGCACCTATTACATCTGTAAAAAACTGGTCACCAATCACAGCTGTTTGATGGTTTTTCTTTCCTTCATGAAGAATGTAAGATGCTTTTAAAAAACCAGATTTTAAAGGTTTTTTAGCATTGTACACACTCGGGAGCCCTAAAATATTTTCAATCTTTTTTACTCTTTCTTTTTGATTGTTTGACACAAGGCATATTCTAAACCCCAGTTCCTGTGCCTTTTTTATCCAAGAAAATACTTCACTTTTTACCTCAAGCTCGCCCCAAGGTACTAAAGTATTGTCAATGTCAATGATAAGATAATTAATGCCTCTTGACTTCAATTTCTTTAGGTCAATTTCAAATATGCTATTACAGATAATATCGGGTTTAAAGCGCTTTAGCATTTTACGTTCTATCTCCCCTTAAAAACTTTTCTGGCTAAAAAGATGATAAAGTACAATTTTTTTAAAAGTAGATTTGAGTAAATCTTTTCTGTAGAGTATAATTAAATTATATTCTAATGTTGGAATTTTTTCAAAAACAATTTACAAGGGGGAAATTAAAAAATGGTTGAGGTCAAAAAAGTAGAATTTAAAGGGTGGGAAAACTGCTTTTTGATTTCAAATGAGAAAGTTGAAGCTATTGTCACAACAGATGTCGGCCCAAGAATAATTTATTTTGGTTTTAAGGGTGGTAAAAATGTATTTTGCATTGTTGAAGACCAAGCTGGTAAAAAAGGCGGAGATGAATGGAGAATTTATGGCGGCACAAGGCTTTGGCACAGCCCAGAGGCAATGCCACGATCATACTACCCCGATAATACACCTATTGAATATGAAATTCTGCCTGATGGAATTGTACTAATTCAGCCAACCGAAGAGTGGACAAAGCTTCAAAAGATAGTTGAATTTAAGCTTGACAAAAGTTTGCCAAAAGCATATGTTACATACAAGATAAAGAACAACGGCCTTTTTGATGTAAAAGTTGCTGCATGGGCACTTTCTGTAATGAGACCTGGCGGAGTTGAAATTATGCCAATTCCAAAGATCGATGCTGGACTTCTGCCAAGCTACCCGCTTGTCATTTGGCCATATACAAAACTCAATGATCACAGAGTTGTGTGGGGTGAAGATTTTATTATTTTAAAGCAAGATCCAAACTGCAAGCCTGCTTTTAAAATTGGATATCCAAACTTAGATGGTTGGGCTTGTTATCTGAACGAAGGCGACTTGTTCATAAAATATTACAATCACATAGAAGGTGCTGAGTATCCAGACTTTGGGTCTTCGTACGAAACATATACAACAGATTTTATGCTTGAGATGGAAACCTTAAGTCCACTTTACAATTTATCTCCGAATAGTGAGATTGTGCACAAAGAAGAGTGGGAGCTTTACAAGATATCTGGAGATATTTCATCTGAAGATGATGTGAAAAGATTTATTCTGCCTGTTGTGAAAAAGGACGCAAATAAAAGCAGGAAAAGATTAGATACTATTAATGTATAGTTGCACTTAAAAAGGGGCTTTCCTTTCTTGCAGGGAAACCCCTTTGTTTTTTTTACCTTATTACTCTTTTTGCCATCATGAATGATGTACCATACTTTGAGGTAAGGTTTGAGATTGTTACACATCTTCTTGCACTTGATGCATGAATATACTGTCCGTTACCAATATAAATTCCTACATGGTTTATATAGTTCCTTCCACCGTCTGTGTCAAAAAATACCAAATCCCCAGGTTTTAACTCGCTCGGTGAAATTCTCACACCGTTTGATGCTGCCATGTCAGCTGCCGTTCTTTCTAACCTTATTCCAAAGTTTCTAAACACATACTGTACAAATCCTGAACAGTCAAAGCCTGTCGAAGGAGACGACCCCCCATAGCGATAACGTACACCTAAAAAGTTTTTGGCAAATTCAAGTATTCTGTCAGCTAATGTGCCGTTGTAAGCTACCTCATTTTCTCTGTCATACCCACCACGTGAAGACATTTTTGTAGAAGAAGTACTCGACATTTTTAAAAGGTAATATGCCATATATCCAACTACGCCATCTGCTGTTTTTACTTTTATCCACCCGTTTTGTTCTCTTGACAAAATGTATACTTTACTACCTTTCGATAGAGTCTTAAGTATCTTTGAGGATGTTGACTTATCACTTCTGACTCTTGCATTGTCTTTTAAAACTGTTGCTGTTGGCATCTGAGCAACCGTTTGTTTTGATGTCGCAGAACTTTTTACTACATTTGACACCTTAGCATCTTTCGTGAGTTTTATGTAATCAGCTTTAACGTATCCAACAATACCATCATACGAAATCTTGACCCATCCACCAGAAGATGTTAGAACCTGTGCCTTAAAGCCTTTTGGAAAAACTCCTAATATCTTTGCAGAAGTTGAAGGAGCACTTCGAATGTTAACCGTAGTTGTTGCTTCTGCTGTCTTTGCAAAACCTTTGATACTCCATGTTATAAACAACAAAAACACCAAAACTCCAATTAAAGCTTTTGTGTTCATTAAAATACTCCCTTCTTTTTGGGCTTACGGGATTAGCTGACGGGTTCGGGACAAGAAGGACATCCCTACGGCAGCCAAAGCTTGCCGATTCACCCCACTATAAAGCTGGTTCTCCCGCTGCATGGGGCAAATTTTACAAATCACCCCATGCATTCAGCCACTATTATTAATTATTTTGATGTTACTATTTTATTATAATTTTGGTATTACGTCAACCTTTTTTTACGAAATTGTTACACAAATGTTTCTATAGTATTACTTAGAATCCCAAATCCTCTTTTACAACTATAACCTTTATACGCCCTTTTACCGGGTGTCTTCTTGTGACCACAATGTGGCTACATATGCAATCGCTGCTCAGGCAGTCATGGCACTTGCCTGAAGAACTGCAAGGTGTGTTCTTTGAGAGTCTTTTTGCATTCATAGGTGATGCAATGTTTCTCACCCTGTTTATACCCTCTTGTTCGTTCAAAACAAGCTTATTTATCCCCACAATTACTATCACATTTTTTGGTCCAAACATCAAAGCTGCAAGTCTGTTACCATTGCCATCAATATTGATGAGTTTACCATCAAGTGTTATGGCGTTTACTGACATTAGATAGTAATCTGCCCAAAACGATTTTCTGTAAATCTCTCCTATATCTTCAGCACTCAAACCCTCTTTGTACCTGTCTAAAAAGTTAAACTTCCCATTTCTCAAAAAATCAATTACCCCACACTCAAAAAGCGTCATTGAACCTCCACACGAAACCACTGAGCCCTCTTTTATTATCTTTTCAAGCAAAGATACAACATCTTCCTTCCTCTCTACAATAAAACATTCAAAGTTTCTCGCCTCTAGATTTTTCTTTAAAGTTTCAAGATTTATATCAATCCACCACTTTTTGTTTGGATTCATTTACATTACCTCCCTAAAATTTTAGCGTTTTCTTTTTGAAGTAGAGATTTTAACTCTTTTAGGCTATTTACAACCACAGCTTTTTCCTTGAGATTATTATAAAGATTTGTGGCAATACCACCGGTAAAATCACGCTTTGAAATATCCTCTTTTTCTATAATAAACAGTTTTTTTGCAAACCGTAGCGCTTCAAGATTTTTTATATTCTGAATTCCAAATGGAATATTACAAAGAATACAGAAGTCTGCTTTCTTTATAAACTCAACATTTTCAATATACTCTTCTTCTCCAATTGGCATAAACGGTTTTGTAAAAATGGTGTAAATTGATAGAGCTTGAGCGGTCTCATAGTCAGTGTCGTTTGTAGCAAGAACACCTGTTGTAACTTTAAACCCCATTTCAACTAAAATCTTATAAAGCTCCTGTCCCGCACCACCACCTGCTACAACATGCACATGAATACCATTTTCGTCTTCTTTTTGAATAAGTTCTATGTCATATATTCCAAAAGGATTTTTATATACGATGGCATCTACATTGTACACCTTTTTTATATTCTCTGGATTTATCACATCCTGTGGTCTTCCAAAATCTACAATCTTGCCATGTTTCATCAAAAATACAATATTGCAAAACTTCGCTGCAAGCTTTATATTGTGAAGTGCCATTATAGCAATCTTGCCTGTTTTTACTTCATTTTTTACAATATCTAAAATCCTTTCTTGATGTGTAATGTCAAGGTTTGAATTAGGTTCATCTAAAAGCAAAATCCTGCTCTCTTGCGCAAGCACCCTTGCAAATGAAGTTCTCTGCCTCTCACCACCTGAAATCTGCAGAATACTTGATTGCTTCTTGCTCGTGAGATTTACCATATCTATCTTTTCTTCAGCAATCTTCTTGCTCTCTTTGTCATTTAAAAATCTACTTTTTTCATGAGGGTATCTTCCCATCATTACAACATCAAATACCGTAAAAGGAAAGTTTGAAAATATATTCTGGGGCATGTAAGAAATTATCCTTGCTCGCTGCAGATCAGAAAGCAAAAAAATATCTGTTTGATTATAATAAACCTTCCCCTCGAAAACTTTAGCAACCCCAGCCAAAGCCTTGATAAATGTACTCTTTCCGCTGCCGTTAGGTCCAATTATCCCATATACTTTTCCTTCTTCAAATTCTATTTTATCTTCAACTTCAACTATCGGCTTTGCATATCCACACTTAAGGTTTTCGATATAAAGAGGCATAGTTTTTAGATTGTCACCTCATTTTCGCGCTTTTTTAAAAGGTACAAAAAGTATGGTGCACCAACAATTGAGGTTATAATCCCAACCTTTACCTCGATTGGTGAAAACAATACCCTTGCAATTGTGTCGCACACTGTCAAAAAAATCCCACCGCCCAGAATTGAGGCAGGAATGAGTTTTCTATAATCACTTCCTACAATAAGCCTTAAAATATGTGGTGTTACCAGCCCCACAAATGAAATCGCACCTGATACTGAAACTGCAATTCCTGTTAAAAGAGAAACTAAAATTAAAAGCCGTTTTTTGAGTCTCTCAGGGTTAACACCAATTGTATAGCTTTCTTCTTCTCCCAATATTAGAATGTTTATCCTCTTTGCAAAAATAAGTGAACACAGTATCAAAAGAGCAAGAGGTACAAAACTTATCTTTACATGTGTCCAGCTGCGGCTATCAAGCCCACCTAGCATCCAAAATATATATTCGCTCACCTGATACTGATTGATGTTTGAAAGGATAAGTGAATTTATTGAAGAAATAAAAGTAGATACAGCAATACCAATTAAAATTAAATTCAAGATTGGGGTTCTGCCATTTTTTGTTGCAAGCCTGTATACCAAAAAAGAAACTAAAAGAGCCCCTACAAATGAAAAAGCAGGCAAATAAAATATGTTTACTGTATTTAGTGAAAGGGCTATACATGAAATTGCCCCCAAGCTCGCACCGCTTGATGTTCCAATTATTCCTGGGTCTGCCATAGGGTTTCTGTAAAGTCCTTGCACAAGTGCTCCTGCAACAGACAAGCTCATGCCCACAATCATAGCAATTATTATCCTGGGAAGTCTAATCTGGCCTATGATTGTCAAATCCATCTCGTTGACCCCAGCTACTTTAAAACCAATGAGTGAAAAAAGTGCCTTTAAAACACGAAGGGGAGGGATAAATACACTTCCCACCCCTATTGATATCACAAATACTATTAAAAGTATTACGCACAGTACTACAAAAACCTTTTTCAATACTTACCACCACTTCAAAATCTTTCGTATTATTTAAACAGATATGGATAAGCAGCCTTTGCTAAGTCGTAAACACCTTCTACAATGTAATGCGAAACTGTCTGAATGTGCCTGTCGTCAAGTATAATTACTGCATTGTTTTTAACAGCTTTCAAGTTTTTGAAAGCAGGGTCTTTTTTGAATTTCTCTACATATTGCTGAGAAGTTTCCTTAGGATTATATGAAACTGATGGAATGACAATTATGTCTGGGTCCCACTCTAAAATCTGTTCTTTTGTAATTGTTGGCCAGCCTTTCAAACCTGCAACAGCAGCTATGTTTATAACTCCTGCATATTTTGCTATTTCATGTTGGGTAGTATTTTTGCCATATGTAGAGTTAAAGTAATATGTGTAGAAAAGAACATATTTTTTCTTTCTGAGATATTTTACCTTTTTCTGAACAGCATTTATTTTGTCATTCATGTATTTTATAAGAGCCTGCCCCTTTTGAATTTCACCTGTTAGTTTCGAAAGATTGATAATCTCCTGCTTTATATTCGCAAACGAATTTGGATTTAAGCTCACATATATAGGACACCTTAAACCTTTCTTTAAAAGGTCATATTTAGCCTTGTCAATGTAATAGGGCACTATTACAAGGTCAGGCTTTGCAGCAATTATCTTTTCAATGTCATTGCTTGAATATCTACCTTTCACATTTTTAGCCAAGTTCACAACGTTTGAATTGTTCTTATCATCTGCAAATATAGAAAGACCTATAATTCTGCTTGGTGAAACCATGTTCAAAAGAATTTCATCTGTCTGAAGCGCCAACGAAAGAATTCTTTGAGGTTTTTGTTTTACTGTAATGCTATTACCTTTTCCATCTTTTACTGTAACCGGAAAGTCCGCAGCATGTGAATAAAGTGGTATTAGACTTATCGCAAGTGCAATCAATACAACAATAGCAACAATTCTTCTACCCATTCTCATCAGTATTCCCAACCCCTTTATCTGTAAATATTCACTTGTACCATTATATCACACAAGTTGCTCTATGTCTATACTAATTATTTCTGTCTCCTCTGGAAATAAATTTAATATAGTAGGATCATAACACAACTTACAATTAGCACGTCTTATAAAGCCGCTAATAGGAGATTTTAATGTATATGTTTTATAAATTGTCTCAATCTTTGCAAATTCTTCACCCTGCTGAAGATAACCATTAGTTTTTAAAAATTCAAATATGACAATATCTCCAAGTTCTCTTTCAAGACTTTTGGTAATACCTATTGATGCTAACGACCCATTTATTTCAACCCATAAATCCCCGTACAAAAGTCTTTCATTGTAAAGCATCTTTTTCAGTCCCTCTATTTTTGTTTTATAAATCTCTCAAGTTCATCGTATGTCATCATACCAACCTTTTTTGCTACTACTCTGCCATTTTCATCCAATAAAAATGTTGTAGGTATCCCATCTATGCCAAAACTTGAAGCAATTTTACCATCTTTATCTAAAAGCACAATGTAACTTATTCCCATTGATTTTAAAAACTCTTCAACTGTCTTTTTGTCCTCTTGAATATTCACTCCAATTAAAACTATGTCTTTATTATTTTGATGAAACCTTTCAAAATCAGGAATCTCAGCTTTGCATGGTGGACACCAAGTAGCAAAAAAGTTTAAAATCACCTTTTTGCCCCTAAAATTTGAAATTGAATACTCTTTACCATCAACAGATTCAAGCGTAAAATCAACAGCGCCCTCAACTTTTATTTGCGACTTTGTTCGTGGTATAAATTGATAAATTAAAAGACCAATAAGTAGTGCTGCAACTATTATAAAGATAACACTTTTTGTCCTTTGATTCAACATAAAATTTCACCTCTGATTCAAATTTTATCACCTCAGGATATTTATCTTGTCGAAAAAGACAAGGGCTCCAAAAACTATCATCAGGACTCCTGTTAAATACTCTACTGTTTTGACATGTCTGTTCATGAAATTAAAAAAGCCTTTTAGCCTTTCTGTAAAAAGAGAAGCTAATAAAAATGGCAAGGCAAAACCAATAGAATAAAATACTAAAAGCATCACCCCTTTTACAAAAGTCTTTTGCACAGCAGCCAAACTTAAAATTGATGCCAAAATTGGTCCTACACAAGGCGTCCAGCTGATACTCAAAAGCATCCCTAAAATCAGAGGAGTTCTTTCTTTTTGATCGTTACCATTACCTCCTATAGGTATAAAAAACCTTTTGAAAAAATCTGGTGACAAGTCAAGCATCACCAGACCCATCAAAATTAAGATTATTGCTGCTATCTTTGTAATTGCCCATTTATACTGGGAAAATAGAGTTCCAAACAGCGCTGCCACACTTCCAAGCGCAACAAATACTATGCTAAATCCCAGTACAAATAAAAATCCACTTTTTATTTTGCCTCTTCTTTGTGAAAAGATATAAAGAATGTAAATGGGCACAAGTGGAAGAATACAAGGTGAGAAAAAAGACAAAAAACCTGCCACCACTGCTGAAATTACACTTATTTTCATTCTCTCATACTCTCCTGCTATTTTATTTTATACCCACCATTTACTATTACCCATACATCATTTACAGCCTTAAATCCTCTCCCGTCACCTTTTACCACCAATAATAAATGATTTGCAGGAAGCTGTACACCATTTCCAATATCCTTTGCAGCTGTCAAATCAATTATAGATGTTCCTTTGGGAACTATTGATATCGCTTTTCCTACCCTTACAATAAACTCTGTCGATGCGTCAAATACAATAACCTTGCCTTTTGGCAACTTTATTACCTCATACCCTTTTGTAGAAGTAAAACCACTTTTTGATTGACCTTGGGCCTGATTTTGCCCTTTTATCTTCGTCTCCAAATCAGAAACTTGTTTTTTTAGTTTCTCCAGTTCTAAAGTTAAAGTAGAAAGCTGTTTTTGAAGCTGGGCAACCTCAGCATTGTTCGATGTGGTGTTGCTTACTTTGTTAATTTTTGTATTTAATTCATTTATCCTCGAATTTATGTAACTCTCTAACTGGTCAATTTGCTTTTTGAAAAATCCATATGTTATGAGTGCGTCCTTGTCAATTGACTGGTTAGATGCAAAAATTACTCCACTGCCTATTGCCAGCAATACAATAGCTACTATTGTTAGATTTAAGCCTTTTTTATACCAGCGCCTTCTTTCTTTTTCCAATCGTATCCCTCCGTTGTCCATTCTATCAGCCCAAGACTAATCAATATAGCCCTATTTACCTTTTCCATAACCTCATCAGAAAGCTTGCCAACCTTGTTTTTAAGTCTTACTTTATCAATTGTTCTTATCTGTTCAAGCAAAATAACAGAGTCCTTGGTAAGTCCAAACTCACCTGCATGGATTTCAACATGGGTGGGAAACTTTGCTTTGCTAATCTGTGAAGTTATTGCAGCAACAATTACTGTTGGACTGTATTTATTCCCAATATCATTCTGAATCACTAGCACAGGTCTTATGCCACCCTGCTCAGACCCAACATGCGGAGCAAGGTCGGCATAAAATATGTCTCCTCTTTTAATTTCAAACGTCTGATTTTGGTTTTGATTTTGTTGCAGCACTTTCTTCACTCTCCGCTATCCTACTTTCTTCAAATTTATAAAAATCATGGTATAAGTCTTCATATATTATATTCTCATACTTGACAAGCCCCTCAAAGTCAAGAGCTAACCATTCATTTGCAATTGTCCTGTTTAAATCTGCATATTTTTTATAACAACTTTTAAGATCTCTTTCAATTCTTCGCATCCTTCTTCTTTGTGCAAATGGTCTCAAAAAGCCATTTTCATACAAATCCATACTGCTATATTGCAAAAGATATTTCATAATTCGTATCTGCAGCATCTAATTTCCCCCTTACAGAACAAAATATACAAGAAACAATCAAAGCGGAATAGCGGATGAGCTTATTACCATTATAAATTCTTTAAGTAGTTTAAATCAATGTAAATTTTTTATAAGATGTAGTTTAATATTTTGACAACTCGCCCATCCTTGATATAAACGCGTGGAATTCTTTTGCTTACAGAACATATCACTTCATAGTTTATAGTGCCAATTTGCGATGCCAAATCATCTGCTGTAATTTCTTTTTCCCCTTGTCTTCCTATGATTACAACCTCATCACCAATCTTGACATCTTTTATGTGAGTTACATCCACCATGCATTGGTCCATACATATATTCCCTACAACCTTCGCATACTCTCCATTGATAAGAACATACCTCTTCTCACTTCCAACTCTCGTAAAACCATCAGCATAACCAATGGGTATTGTAGCAATCTTACTTTTGCATGGTGTTATATATCTTCTGTTATAACTTATAGGATATCCTTTGGGTACCTCCTTGACATTGATTACTTTCGCTTTGATAGACATAACAGGTTTTAAATCAATTTCTTTTTTCACAGCCTCACTTGGATAAAGCCCATAAAGTACAAGCCCAAGCCTTACTATATCAAGTTGATACTGGGGGAAACGGATTGCCGCAGCACTGTTTGCAATATGCTTATATTTAAAGTATACCCCATTTTTATTTAGTTCTTTCACAAAGTTTTCAAATTTTAAAAATTGATCGGATGTAAAATCATCAGACTGCGGGTCATCTGCTGAAGAAAAATGAGAAAATATACCCTCAAGCTCAATATTCGAAAGATTTGCTATCTTTATTACGGTAGCTATGCTCTCTTCATTGCACAAAAAACCAATCCTTCCCATACCAGTATCAACTTTGATATGTACCCTTGCTTTTTTCCCTACCTTTTTTGCAGCCTCATTTAAATAATACGCTTGCTCAAATGTATAGACTGTTTGACTAATGTCATTTTCAACAACCTGATCAGATAGGTCAAAAGGAGTAAATCCTAATATCAAAATTGGAACATCAAAGTTGTAATGCCTCAGCTGCAGTGCCTCATCAATTATTGCAACAGCAAGCATGTTAATACCATTTCTAACTAAAACCCTTGATACCTCAATTGCTCCATGCCCGTACGCATCAGCTTTGACAACAGCCATAATCTGGGTATTAGGCAAAATCTTTCTTTTGATGTTATTGATGTTGTAAATAAGGTTATCAAGGTTTATCTCTGCCCATACACGGCTGTACAAATACAACTTTCTTTCATCCCTTTCTGAACTTTTTATATTCCGTCAGGTAGATTGTCTTTATAAATCTTTCATCTTGATAGATTACAGCTATCTTTTTTAGCTTTCAATTCTCAAAATAGTAGTGCTAATATCTGATATCATCTTTTAACTCAAGTGTTATTATGGTAGATTCGGCTTGTTTCACTATAGAGTACTTTTCGCTATTTATAAGCTTATCAATATAGTATTCAAAAAATATCTTCTGCAATGTTTTTTAACTCTCTCCCCTCTAATATAATTTTACCATCTTCCTTGGTTATCTTTATTTTTCTTTCGTCCTTTTGAAATTCTGCTTTTACCTTTCCATTTACTCTTTGTTCAGAAAAATAGTATTTTGATACCAATTTATTGGAAACTATCTCTACAGATCCTTTTGCAATGTAATCTGGATAGATTTTAAGTGTGCCTTGAGTGCTGCCGCTTTTACAAGAGGCAAGTAAAACCATGATCAGTATTGCAATCACAATAAAAGAAAGTATCTTTGATTCTAACATTTTCTCTATTTTTATATCAATCCTCAATTACTCTCCTGAAAGCAATATCAAGGTTTTCAATTATCTCTGAAGGCAAAATAGTTTGCACTGTTTTTCTTTCAAGCAAGATATCAGCAGAGAGTGAATGCAAATAAACAGCAAGTTTGGCTGCATCTAAGGCGTCATACCCTTGAGAGAGCATTGCTGAAACTATTCCAGTCAGAACATCTCCGCTTCCACCTTTTGCCATACCAGGATTACCAAGGACATTAATAAAAACTTTGTGACTATCTGTAATTATAGTTCTTGCACTTTTTAAAATGCACACACAATCAAACCTTTTTGAAATTTCAAGAGCTGCATCAATGGGATTTTTAGCCACATCATCCACATCACATCCAAGTATTCTTGATGCTTCTTTGTAATGTGGTGTCAATATTTTGCATGCCTCATATTCACGTAAAAGAGAATGCAGCTCTTCACTTTTTGCCAAAACATTCAAACCATCTGCATCTATTACAATAGGTATTTGAAAGTTTTTCAAAATATGAATCAATATCTTTTCAGTCTCCTCTGATTGGGTAAGACCACATCCAAATGCAATGACATCAAGCTTTTGCAAAAACTCCTCTTTCTTTTTGAACCCTTCAAAAGTTACTATACCATCTTTACTTTCAACTGGCATCAAGATTATCTCCGGATATCTAAAATTATGCGTAACTACATTCTCAGCTGGTGAGAATAAAAAACATAGCCCACATCCACTTTTAACACAAGCATTTGCACAAAGAATGGAAGCACCCGGGAAGAATTTTGACCCTGCTACAACCCCAACTTTTCCATAGTCACCTTTGTGTGTATCAGGATAGCGATAGAGCTTTTCAAGATTCAGTTCTTCCTTAGTCAAAACTTTAGTATTTACATTCTCTGCTAAAACCTTAGGAATACCAATGTCTTTTACAATTAGCTTACCACAAAGATGCGTCCCCGGATAAAGGATATTTCCAACTTTAGGATACATGAAGGTAATTGTTTTGTTTGCTTTTACCGCAACGCCTTTTATCTTACCTGTGTCAGAACAAACACCACTTGGAATATCGATAGAATAAACATAGGCTTTCGATGAGTTTATGTACTCAATTACCTGCTTGTACAGCCCCTCAACATCTCTTGTAAGACCTATCCCGAATATCCCATCAACCACAATGTCAAATTTCTTTTGATAAAGGCTTGTTATTACTTCTTCATTTAGCTTTTGAATGTCAGCCCCTAAGTTTTTTAATACTTGTAAGAAAACTTTTGAAGATGGTGTTACTTCTTCACCGAATATAAATATATGAACATCTTTTGACTCTTCTAATAGATAGCGCGCAGTGACAAAACCATCGCCGCCATTGTTCCCTTTACCACAAAAAATGGCAATCTTCTTGTCTTTCAAGCATCCAAAATCCTTTTTGATTTCTTCAAATACACAAAACCCAGCGTTCTCCATCAAAACAACTTCAGGAATTCCAATTTCAGCTGTTGCTTTTTTATCAATCTCTTTCATTTGCTGAGAAGTTAGAACATACATCTTTTCTCACTCCTCTTTTTCAGCAACTGCACATGCAACAGCTACCAGCCTTTGATGAGAGATACTAAGGACAATGTTTTTGATCTTTAAATTCTCACAAATTTCTTTTGCCTTGTTATAAAGTATTACCCTTGGACAGCCGTTTTTATCTTTTTGTATTTCAATGTCTTTAAATCCAAACACCACTCCTGTTGAAAGTGCTTTTGCAACAGCCTCTTTTGCCGCAAAATACCCTGCTATTGTCTGGATATTGTAGTTTTTCGAACTTATATATTCAAGTTCCCTCTGAGTAAATACTCTTTTCAAAAATTTGTCAAATCTTTTCATACTCTTAAATCTTTCAACCTCAACAATATCAACCCCTACATTGAATATCATCTTTGAAATTATTCCCCTTTTTTTGTTAAAAAATTACTCAAATTTTATTTGAAAAACTACAAAAAATAAAAGTGGGAGGGGACAAAACATGAGTTTTATTACCTGTTCGTATCCATGTAAATATCAAAAGGATGGATACTGCCTAAAAACCCATATTTGCCCACCATCAAAATATAACGCGAGTTTTTGCTTATTTTTTGAGCCAGAAGAAAATTTCAAAGAAAAAAAAGAAAAAGAAAGAAAACAACTTTAAGTTTATTTTACCACATTCTCAATAAAGAAAGAATGCCAATAATTTTGAGAAGTGAGCTCAGGATGAAATGTTGTTGCAAGAATCTTCCCTTGCAACACAGCAATAGGAGTGTCAAGCTGCGCTAAAACTTCAACATTTGAGCCAACCTCAACTATCTTTGGGGCCCTTATAAAAACACATTCAGTTGTTTTATTTAACCTTGGCACAAAAACCTCTTTTTTGAAGCTGTCAAGCTGACTGCCATAAGCATTTCTTTCAATTACTATGTCAAGCAATGGCAAAACACCACTGCCCTGGTTTTTTATACTCTTTGACAAAAGAATTGCACCTGCACAGGTTCCCCACATTGGTAGACCCTGTTTTGCCAGCTCTAAAATTTTATCCTTCATCCCAGTTTCTATCAAAAACTTTCCTATTGTTGTGCTCTCTCCACCTGGTAAAATCAAACCATCTACTCCATCTAAATCTTCGTTTTTCTTTACTAAAACCGGCACACATCCTTGTTCCTCAACTTTTTTTACATGCTCTATAACTCCACCTTGAAATGCCAAAACTCCAATTCTCTTCAACGTTTAATTCCCCCTAAACTGCAAAAGTTGGTCGGCCGACAAGCCCCTTAAATCAATTCCTTCCATTTCCTCACCAAGATCATACGAAATTTCAGCCAAGATCTTTGGATCATTGTAGTAAGTTGTTGCCATGACAATTGCCCTTGCTCTTTTTTCGGGGTTTTTTGACTTAAATATTCCAGAGCCAACAAACACACCATCTGCTCCAAGCTGCATCATAAGCGCTGCATCAGCTGGTGTTGCAATTCCACCTGCTGCAAAGTTCACAACAGGAAGTCTTTTTAGCTCAGCAGTTTTCTTCAAAAGTTCATATGATACACCTAATTCCTTTGCATATGCGTAAAGCTCATCTTCATTTAAAGATGCTGCATAAGCAATCTGTTTGTTAATCCTTCTCAAGTGCCTTACTGCTTCAACAACATTTCCTGTGCCGGCTTCACCTTTTGTTCTTATCATAGAAGCACCTTCTTGGATTCTTCTGAGTGCCTCTCCTAAATCCCTTGCACCACAGACAAAAGCAGCTTTAAACTTCCATTTGTCAATATGATGCTCCTCATCAGCAGGTGTTAAGACTTCACTCTCATCTATATAGTCAATACCCAAAGCTTCTAAAATCTGTGCCTCAACAAAATGACCAATTCGCACCTTTGCCATAACAGGAATTGAAACAGCCTTCTTAATCTCTAAAATGATTTTCGGATCTGCCATGCGCGCAACCTTGCCCTCACGCCTTAGGTCAGCTGGAACCTTCTGAAGTGCCATCACAGCCACAGCACCTGCTTTTTCGGCAATCTCTGCCTCTTTTGGCGATGTTACATCCATAATAACACCGCCTTTTAGCATCTGCGCAAGGTTTTTATTCAGTTCATATCTTTCATTTACATTCACAACTTCGCTCATAAAGTTGCACCTCCGTATCGATATAATTTATTGAACCCTTTTGTCCATTTTATTATAATTAAAATAAACTCTGTGTAAAGGCAGGATAGCCATGTGTGTATCAATACAGTTTGATAAAAGTTCAAAAAAGCCTCTTTATGTTCAGCTCTATGAAGCTATTAAAGAAAAGATTTTATCCGGTGAGTATAGCTATATGAAAAAGCTTCCGCCAGTTAGGAAACTTTGCAAGGAATTAAAAGTCAATCTTTCCACTGTTACAAAGGCTTTAAATCAACTTCAGATTGAAGGATATATTAAAGCAGTTCCTGGAAGTGGATATTATGTTGTGTACAACGAATATCAAGATAAAGTGATATTTGAAGAAGAAATACTACTGTCCTCCTCAGTTGAAACTATAAACCTTGCATCCTCAAAACTGCCATATAGTTTATATCCTATTGAAGAGTTTAAATCATCTATAAATGCTGCCATTGACAGCTTTGGTCCACAGATTTTTGACTATGTTGAACCTTTTAAAAATCCTTTAAAGGAATATTTGGTTGAAGACTACTTAAAAAAATTTAAAATTTATACCAACTCTTCAAATGTAATAATTGTCTCTGGTGCTCAGCAAGGAATAGAAATAGTGGCAAAAAGTTTCCTAAAACCAGGCGATACAATATTTATGGAAAACCCTTCGTATTTGGGGGCATATCATATTTTCAATAATATGCACCTAAATATCATTGGAATCGACATAGACCAAATGGACCAAATTGAAGACTATGTTAAAAAATTTTCTCCGAAAGCCCTTTATATAATTCCATTTTCTCAAAACCCAACCGGCATTTCGTATACTGAGGAATACAAAAAATATTTGTGTGAGATTGCTGAAAAATACAACTTTTATATCATTGAAGACGATTTTTTGAGTGATATAGCAACAGAAGAAGAGAGTTTTCCTATAAAAGCTTATGATAAACAAGACAGGGTTTTCTATATAAAAAGCTTTTCAACAATTACTATGCCAGCCTTAAGAATTGGTTTTGTGGTGGCACCCCTGGAGTTTTCCGATGAGGTTGCATATTTTAAATCTACAGCAGATATCTCAACATCGCTGTTTATTCAAGTATGTTTTGCGTACTTTTTGAAAAATCATTTTGACTTGTATATTCAAAAACTAAAATCATATATCCAAGAAAAGAGGAAACTGTTTCTAGATTTGATTAAAGAATATAACCTCTCAAAAAGGCTATTTACACAAAATCCAAAAGGTATTTTTGTATCATTCTTACTGCCACCAAAAACCTCTTCAGCATATATTTACAACAAGCTAAAAGCTGAAAAGGTACTGATACAGCCTCATACATGTTTTTATCATAAACCAAATTCTATCAACTTTTTCAGAGTTAGCTTCTTAGATTGCAACAGCCTCGAACTTAAAACTGGAATTGAAAAGATAAGAGATGTTCTAAACTCAATCCTACAAAAGGAAGGTGAATAACCCATGGAATTGCGACCAAATAGCATTAGAGAAGCAATTGAGAAGAATCTAAAAGTTGCTGAAAATATTCAAAAAGAGCTGCATAACTCGCCTGAGCTTTCATTTGAAGAATATAAAACACAAGAATTTATAAGAAAAAAATTAACTGAATGGGGAATAGAAAACTATCCAGTTGCAAAAACAGGAGTAATTGGAGTCATTAATAACTCAGATGAATGTATTGCCATCAGAGCTGATATGGACGCAATACTTGTTGATGGAAAACCCAAGCATGCTTGTGGCCATGATTTTCATATGGCAATTGTACTTGGAGTTGCAAAAACATTAGTTGACATTGGATATAAAAAATGTGTGAAATTTATTTTTCAACCTGCAGAAGAAGGTCCTGGTGGTGCTAAAAAAGTCATTGAAGAAGGAGGGCTTAAAAATCCAGACGTAAAAAAAATGATAGGGTTTCATGTGTGGCCAAACCTTGATGTTGGAAAAATTGAGATCTCAAACAGTGCTATCATGGCAAGTGTGGACGATTTTGAAATAGAGTTTATTGGAAAAGGTGGACATGCCGCAATGCCAGAGCTTACTAAAAATCCAATCTACCCAGCAATAGACTTTATACAAAGTGCGAACAACTTCTTCTGTGCATACTCTAAAAAGACATCTCCTTTTCACGTATCATTTTCGTCTATTTGCAGTGGGGAGACTTACAATGTCATTGCAAATACATGCAAGATAAAAGGTACTGTGAGGACATTTGATAGTGAGGTTCAAAAATTTATATACGAAAGCATACAACATCTGGCAAAGTTTTCGGCTCAAAAATATAATTGTCAAGTTAATGTTAATTATTACTTTCAATATCCACCTTTGATTAACAATCCTCAGATTGCTGAAGAGTTTTCAAATATAGCAAAAAGGCTGCTTGACAGTGAAAATGTTAAAGAGGCACAAATTAGTTTTACAGCTGAAGACTTTGCATTTTACTGCCAAGAAGTTCCCTCACTTTATTTTAGGCTTGGAATAAGAGAAAATAGCAAAGGAGAAAATCCTTTGCACTCACCTTTTTTTGATGCATCAGAAAAGTGTATTTTCTACGGAATATACCTTATTGTTAATTATTTACTTACTACTTAAAAGAGCAAGCAGTACCTTTTGTGCACGTGAAAACTTATTGCTCCTTACATAGATAGCAATGTATTTGTTTTTTGTATCAAATCCATATTTTTTAAGTATTTCAACGTTGTCTGCCTTAATGCCATATAAATCCTTTGTGGATTTGTCTTTTTCCTTAACGTAACATGTATCATCAATAAATTTATTTAGTTTGTTTTTGCTTACAAAAGACCTCAAGGAATAGAATGCTCCATTTTGAGCATAATTTGTAAAGAGTTTTTTATCAAGGATATAAATATCACCTTCACCAGCTGCAAGCATCACCATGAGTTTTTGCATAAATGCAAATTCTTGTTCAGATTTAGGAGTATCTCCTGTGTAGAGAATCTGGTCAATATAGATTTTATCGCCTGACTTTTTTTCAAGCTCAGATATCAATTTTTGTGCATTATCATCGCCTATGAAATTGCCAACAAGAACAATTCTTACTTTTTTGTTAATATCATCTGAACTGCTGGAACAGCCTTGCAGTAAAAGCATCAAAAAGCTTATAAGAATAAGTAAACTCAGAGTTTTCTTAAGATTTATTTTAAGCATTCAAAATATCACCTGCCTTACTCGATTTTGAAAACGTAAAATACCAATCTTTTTAAAAGCAAAAGGGGAAGAGCTATCTCAATTTATAACAGCTCTTCCCTTAATATTTTACTTCACTTTTTTTTACTTTACAATCTTTGCGTACATGAAGTAGTTAAATCCAAGTGGAAAGATGTAGTAATTCTTTACATAGTCTCTCAGAAGCTGTCCTTTTACATAGAAGTAGATTGGAATAATAGCATACTCCTGCATCAAAATCTTCTCTGCTTGCATCATGTATTGCATTCTCAGTTTTCTGTCTGCTGTCTTCTTTGCTTTATCAATAAGTTCATCATACTTCTTGTTGCTCCAGTTGGTATTGTTGTTATCACTGTATGATGTAAATAGGTCTAAGAAAGTCATTGGGTCAACATAGTCACCAAGCCATCCATCTCTTGCAACCATGTAATCTTTCTTATGTCTTCTCTCTTGCAATACCTTCCATTCCATGTTGGAAAGTTTTACTTTTATTCCTAGCTTCTGCCACATGTTTTGAATAGCCTCTGCAATCTTCTTGTGCCCTTCACTTGTATTGTAGATAATTTCAATTTCTGGGAAGCCTTTGCCGTTTGGATAGCCAGCTTCAGCCAATAATTTCTTTGCCTTCGCTAAATCAGCTCTAACTGGCAAGTAATGACCGCTTTCTACTCTAAAGTCTTTTGAAATACCCTTGATACCATATGGTACAAATCCTGTTGCTGGCTTTTGTCCAAGTTTCCCTATATTTTCTACGATATATGTTCTATCAATTGCAAGTGAAAGTGCAGCTCTTACTCTCCAGTCATTAAACGGTTTTAGTTTGCAGTTGACATCATAGTAATATGTGCCAAGAAGTGGCCAAATCTTTAGCTTTTTCTGTTTAATTAATCTTGGAATCTCTTCTGTTGGAACAGACTCTGCTCCGTCAACCTGTCCTGCTTCGTATGCTAAGAGGTTTGCTTTATCGTCTTCTGAAAGCTTGTATACTATTTTTTCAAGTGTGATTGATTTTGCATCCCAATAGTTAGGATTCTTCTTAAATTCAATATATGAGTTGTGAACCCACCTTGTCATTATAAATGGACCATTGCCTATATACGTTTTTGGGTCAGTTGCTCATTTGTCACCATACTTTTCAACTATATCTTTTCTTACAGGGAAGTATGTTGGGAAGTTTGTCAGGTCTAAGAAATATGGTGTTGGTGCTTCTAATCTTACTTGCAATGTTCTTGCATTTAGAGCTTTTACACCAACATCAGATGCTTTTGCCTTTCCTTCATTAAATTTACGACCGTTTTTGATGTAGTAAAGCTGATAAGCATACTCTGAAGCTGTTTTTGGATCTAAAGCTCTTTTCCATGCATACTCAAAATCATATGCTGTAACAGGTTTGCCATCTGACCACTTTGCATTTTTTCTTATATAGAAAGTGTAAGTAAGACCATCTTTTGAAACCGTCCATTTCTCAGCCATACCAGGTACAGTTTCACCTTTCGCATTAACCCTTGTCAAACCTTCGAATACATTAATGATAATGTTTGCAGCATCAGCAGCAGTATTTAAAGCAGGGTCAATAGTTTTTGGCTCAGCACCGTTGATGTAGGTAAAAACCTGTTTTGAAGCTGCCTCTGTTGACTTGTAATTAGAGTTAATAAACAGACCTGTTACCAAAAACATCACCAAAATAAACGCAGCAATAAGACGCTTTCTCATAAACACTCTCCTCCTTTTTGTAAAAATTTTTTATTTATCTTTACGCAGCTTGCCTCTACTTTCTATCCATCAGATGGCAAGCTATGTAATGACCAGCCCCAACATCTTTTAGTTGTGGCTCTTCTTCCTTGCACCTGTCAAATGCATATTTACACCTTGTTCTAAATCTGCATCCACTTGGCGGATTTAGCGGGCTTGGAACATCGCCCTCTAATATAATCCTTGTTCGTTCTCTGGAAATTTTTGGGTCAGGAATAGGTATTGCAGAAAGCAGTGCTTGTGTATATGGGTGCAAAGGCTTATCATAAAGTTCATTGCTCTCTGCAAGTTCCACCAGTTTTCCTAAATACATTACTCCAACTCTATTGCTTATATGCTTTACCATTGAAAGATCATGTGCAAAGAACAAATATGTCAGCCCAAGCTGTTGTTGCAGGTCTTCAAGCATATTTACAATCTGAGCCTAAATGGAAACGTCAAGTGCTGATATTGGCTCATCACAGATTATAAACTCAGGCTCAACAGCAAGCGCCCTCGCAATCCCTATTCTTTGCCTCTGCCCACCAGAAAATTCATGAGGGTATCTGTTTGCATGTTCGCTATTTAGCCCAACAAGCCTCAATAACTCTTGGACTCTCTCTTTTTTCTCATTGCCCTTTGCAATGTTGTGAATTTCAAGTGGTTCACCTATAATATCACCTACAGTCATTCTTGGGTTTAAAGACGCATAAGGGTCTTGGAAAATCATCTGCATGTGTTTTCTATAAGGTAGCATGTCCTTTTTTTTGTTATGTCTTTGCCTTTGAATATAATCTGACCACTTGTGGGTTCATAAAGCCTTAGTATTGTCCTTCCAGTTGTAGACTTTCCGCATCCACTTTCACCAACAAGACCAAGCGTCTCGCCTTTTTTTATAAAAAGGCTAACATCGTCTACCGCTTTGATATAAGCCTTTTTGCCAAATCCACTTTTTTACAGGGAAATATTTTTTGAGGTTCTTTATTTCAATCAGGATTTCTTCCAAATTTTTTCACCTGCCTCTTTTCTCTACTCGTTTGCTGCCTTTGCCCTGCTAAGTAGCTCTTGGGGAGCATATTCATGATTTAGCCAGCACCTTGCCTGATGACCATCGCCTACTTCAAAAAATGGTGGTCGTATCTCTAAGCACACCTTCATTGCATAATCACACCGTGGTGCAAAAGGACATCCTTTTGGCGGCTTTAGTAGGTCTGGTGGCTGACCTTCAATAGGAACAAGCCTTTTCTTGAGTCCTAAGTGCATCTTTGGCACAGACCTCAAAAGTCCCCATGTGTAAGGGTGTTTTGGATTGTAGAATATATCATCAACACTTCCCTCTTCCACAACTATTCCACCATACATAACAATAACTTTTTGACATATATCAGCAACAACTCCAAGGTCATGTGTAATAAGTATGATTGACATTTTTAGCTGCTGCTGAAGTTTTTTAAGAAGGTCTAATATTTGCGCCTGTATCGTAACATCCAGCGCAGTTGTTGGCTCATCCGCAATCAAAAGCTTTGGATTGCAAGACAGTGCCATTGCAATCATTACCCTTTGGCGCATACCACCCGAAAACTCATGAGAGTACTGAGAAAGTCTTCTTTCAGGGCTGGGTATTCCAACCAGCCTTAACATCTCAACCGCTCTTTTTTTAGCCTGAGCAGTTGAAACTTTGTTGTGAATCTTTATCGCCTCAATCAGCTGATTTCCTATTGTAAAAACAGGATTCAAAGAGGTCATTGGGTCTTGGAATATCATACTGATTTTATTCCCTCTTATATCCCTCATCTCTTTTTCAGACAGCTTTAAAAGGTCCTTTCCTTCAAATATAATCTGACCATCTACAATTTTTCCTGGTGGCGCAATAAGTCTCATTATAGACATTGATGTTACACTCTTGCCACTTCCAGATTCACCTACAATGCCTACCGTCTGTCCTTTATATACATCAAACGAAACATCGTTTACTGCTTTGACTTCACCCACATGGGTAAAAAACGAGGTTTTCAAGTTTTTAACTTCAAGCAGCTTATTGGCCAACTTCTTTCACCTCAAATTCTATTAGTTATGAAGATAATTACTTCCTCATTCTTGGATCAAGTGCATCTCTAAGTCCATCTCCAAACAGGTTAAATGCCAATATTATCAAACACAATAAAAGGGATGGGAAAAATAGTCTGTAAGGGTAATATATAAACCCATTTATTCCATCGGATGCAAGAGAACCAAGCGATGGAACAGGTGCATCAACACCAAGCCCTATAAAGCTCAAGAAAGATTCTGTAAAAATAGCGCTTGGAATCTGCGGTGTAGCTGTAACAATGATTGACCCCATGGCATTTGGAATAAGGTGCCTGAGCAAAATTTTCTGGCCACTTGCACCAATTGTCTTTGCAGCTGTCACATACTCTTGCTGTTTTAAACTCAAAATTTCACCACGAACAATTCTCGCCATTGATATCCAATATGTTAATCCCAAGGCGATATAGATACAAACAAGTGGTGCTCCTACTGTTTGAAGTCCGCTTAAAAAGGCATATTTATCAAACAGCTTTTCTAACGCAGGCTTTAGTGACACTGAAAGAAGAATTACGTAAATCATCAAGGGCACGCTGTATAAAATATCAACTATTCTCATCATTATGTTGTCAACTTTTCCACCTATATATCCGGAAATTCCCCTATACAATACACCAATTACAATGTTTATTATTGTTGCAACAATACCAATAGACAGGGAAATTCTCATACCATATAGACATCTTACAAAAAGGTCTCTTCCTAATTCATCAGTTCCAAACAAGTGCTTAAGCGATGGCCCTAACGCCTCATGTCCACGAAGCTGCTCATCATACCTATATGGCATAACCATTGGCCCAACTATTGCAAGGACTATAAAAAATACTATTGCCCACATAGAAGCCATTGCAACCTTGTTAGCTTTGAGCCTTCTCCACGCATCTTGCCAATAGCTCATGCTTGGACGGACTATAGTTTCATACTGTTTTTCTTCTTTTGAGACTGGTACAAAAAGATCTCTCGATATATTCTCCATTATCTTCTTTGCCCCCTTAAAGTCAATCCTCAAGTTTGATACGTGGGTCTATAAATACATAGATGATAATCCACAATGAGATTCATAAGTATCAAAAAGGCTGCATAGAATATTGTCGTTCCCATTACAAGTGAGTAGTCTCTGTTTGAGATACTATCAACATAAAACCTTCCCATACCCGGGATTGAGAAAATCTTTTCAACCACAAAACTACCTGTTAGAACTCCTGCAATCAGCGGCCCTAAATATGTTACAACAGGTATCAAAGAATTTTTCAATGCATGCTTGTATATAAATACGAAGTTAGAAAGTCCTTTTGCTCTCGCAGTCCTTATATAGTCTTGGGACAAACTTTCAAGCATACTGCTTCGAATAAGCCTTGCAATAAAAGATATCGGATACGCTGCCAAAGTTATTACCGGCAGAATGTAACTTCTTGGCTCATCTAAACCCATTATAGGGACAAGCTGAAGTTTTATACCAAAGATATACATCAAAATTATTGCAAGAACAAAGCTAGGTATTGTTATAAATATTGTAGCTAAGACCATCGAGAGATTATCCTGCCATTTTCCTTGGTTGACAGCCGACCAAATTCCCAAAGGAATTCCAACCAATAAACTCACAATTATTGCAATAATACCAACTTTTGCAGTAACAGGGAAAGTTTCTGCGATAATCTCATTCACTGTTCGTCCTTGATTTCTCATTGAAATTCCCACATCACCATGCAAAAGACTTTTTAGATATTTTACATACTGAACCCAAATAGGCTGATTGAGCCCATATTTTTCATTCAGGTTCTTTAGAATCTGCTCGGGCAGAGTCTTTTCACCTGTAAAAGGCCCACCAGGTATCATTCTCATAAGGAAAAAGGTTACAGTTATAATTACAAATAAAGATATAACTGACCACAGTAGTCTTTTTAATATGTATCTTGCCACCTTTTCTCTTTCCTTTAGAATTATTTATTGTAGATAAGACATGTACATTTATGCAATTGTTTGAATATTTATAAATTATTCATCTCAAAATTTACTGTTGATAATTATCGCACTAACTTTTTGCATAATCAACACATGTAACGCCATTGAATTGTCTGAATTTATTAAAAAAATTTTCAATCGTTTGAATTGTATGCATGTATCTGTTTATACTTATTAGATCACTTTCCTATTTTTTCATTATTCCATCCTTTAAAAATGAAGGATAAAAACAAATGGTATTCAAATGGAAATCGAAAACCATTTTATATTTATTCTGTTCTGCATGTTAAAAAATTTTTATCTCAGTTTAAACGTTGTGTTCAAAGGGTAAAATTAAGGTAGAAAGTTAAATGAAGCAGGAGGAATACGTTGTGAGAAAACCTGGTAAAATTGTTATTATTGGTACTGGTTTTGTGGGTTCATCAACTGCTTTTGCGATAATGGACGCTGGACTTGCAACAGAGCTTGTGTTGATTGATGCCAACAGGGCAAAAGCTGAAGGAGAAGCAATGGATTTAAACCATGGGATATCATTTGTAAAGCCTGTAAAAATATGGGCAGGAGATTACGAAGATTGTAAAGATGCAGATATAATAATAATTACAGCTGGGGCAAATCAAAAACCAGGTGAGACAAGGCTTGATCTTACATACAAAAACGCACAGATTACAAAGTCTATAGTTGAAAATATAATCAAATACACAACTGACGCTATATTACTTATGGTAACCAACCCTGTTGATGTTTTGACATACGTAATGTATAAGGTCTCGGGTCTGCCCAAAAACCAAATATTGGGTTCCGGGACAGTTTTGGATTCGTCAAGGTTTAGATACCTTTTGGCACAGCATTGTCAGGTTGATGTGAGAAACGTCCATGCATACATCTTGGGTGAACATGGAGACAGTGAAATTGCAGCATGGAGTCTCACAAACATTGGTGGTGTGAATTTTATGCAAGAATGTCTCTTGTGCGGCAAAAACTGCTCACCTGAGGTCAAAGAGGAGATATTTAACAAGGTAAAAAATGCAGCATATGAGATAATTGAAAGAAAAGGAGCAACTTATTATGCAATTGCTTTAGCAGTAAGACGAATTGTTGAAGCAATCATAAGAGATGAAAATTCAATTTTACCTGTATCCTCAATAATTGACGATATTTATGGAATAAATGACGTAGCTTTGTCACTTCCTGCTATTGTTAATAAAAGTGGAGTTGTAAAGGTTTTTGACGTACCCTTGACAGACGAAGAAAAAGAAAAACTGAAAAACTCTGCACAGGTTATCAAAAATGTAATAAATTCTCTTGCTATTTAGTCTGATTTTGGATATAAATTTGTAATGGCTGGTAAGGCAAAGATCCTTACCTTTTGTTTTTAAACCTATGGCAACACATCTGTTGCAATTTTATTTTTATCGTGGTAAAATAGCAATTAGTCTTAATTTTTGAGTGGAGGTGAAAAGTTTTGGCAAATACAAAATCTGCTAAAAAGAAGATAAAGGTTATAAGACGCAGAACTCTTGAGAATAAAATTCAAAAGATGAAGATGAAAAAGGCTATTAAAGAGGTAAAGAAAGCGCTTTTGGCAGGTGACATCGAAAAGGCAAGACAGCTTTATTCACAAGCTGCAAAGTTAATTGACCAGACAGCTGCAAAAGGTGTTATACACAAGAACAATGCATCTCGAAAGAAATCTCGACTTATGAAACTCATCAACAAGTACGCTGCTTTGTCCGCACCACAACCAGAAAAGAAAGCTCAATAAAGAAAAAGGGCTGTCCAGCTACTCTGTTGTGGATAGCCTTTTTATATTTTCTACCTCTTTATCTGACAATCTGATACAAAAGCATCTCAAGTGCTGTCTCATCGTCAATCTGTCCTCTTTTTATCATGTATTCATATTCAATTGTTCTTTGAATAATATTTTTAATTTTGTCTATGGTAAAAGCTTCAGATTGTTTTTTGTACTTGTCAACAAAAAACTCAAGTATTCCAAGCTGTTTTGCAATCTCTTTTTTGCTTTTATCCTGCATCTCTTTCATCATACCCAGAATTTTGAAGTGGCGGAGAATAAGAGCAAAAATTTTGCTACTGCTTGTTTTAAGTTGATATAATTCTTTTAAATATCTAAAACCACTTTCTACATCTTTTGTAGCAAAAGCATCAAGCATTTGGAAGATATGGTCCTGCGGATTGTCTGTCAAGGTCTTCAAAATATCATCATGTGTAACCTTGCTCCTTTTTCCAAGGTATGAAATGAGCACTTGAAGGTAGTTGTATATAAGCATCATGTCCTTGTTGTAGTGCAGGATAATTTCCTGTGCCGTGTTATCTGAAATGGCCTTGCCTTCTTTTGCCATGATGTTTTGAACCCATTTTATCAAATCTGGCATTGACGGTGTTGTAAACTCAGCAGAGAATGCTATTGATTTTAAGCTGTTAAACAGTTTGTTTTCTTTTGCCTCATACTCTTTAAAGATTATATACACGCTATCAATCCTGAGGTCCTTTAGTTTCTCAATTACTGCAGAGAGGTTTAAATGTGTATTAGTTGTGTAGTATTTGAAAAAGTTTTTGAATATAAGCACTCGGGGTTGTAAATCAAACGACATGGAAATCATTTCGTTTATTATGTCCTCATAACGAGCCTCTTCGCCATCGAACTTCACAATGTTGTTCGTGTTCCCATTTACAATTGCCCTGCTTATTCTTTTTGCGTATTCATCAATTAAAAATATCTCTTGTCCATAAAACAGGTAAATCTTTTTGAACTCCTTCTTTAGAAGCTGTGAGTTTAACTCTTTTATTATCTCTTTTGACTTGTCCACCTTTTCTCACCTCATATAAGGATTTATTAAAACCCTATGTTTGGTCTTCACTATTTTGACTGTGCCGTTCAAATCTGTTCTAAATACCTTTATTCCTCGCTTTTTAAGCCTTTGCAAGACATCATCTGATGGATGTCCAAACATGTTGTTCTTACCAACAGATATCACAGCAACCTTTGGCTTAACACTTTCTAAAAACTCATCAGATGTTGCAGTGCTGCTACCATGATGACCCACTTTTAATACAGTTGCCCGCAAGTTATATCTTTTGATGTATTCCTTTTCTGACTCATATGAAGCATCTCCTGTAAAAAGCATGCTAAAGTCTCCTAAAACAATCTTTGTCAGCACAGACGAATTTGAGTCCTGTTCAATTGGTGGAAAGAAAAAGACTTTTAAGTCTTTGTAAGAAAGGCCTTTTAATTTATCTACTAAAATTACACATTTATCCCTTAATTTATCAAGATTCTCACTATAAACCTCTCTTGATGTCACAATTACATGCACTTTTATCTCATTTAAAAGATAGTCAAAATCACCTATATGGTCGTTATGTTTGTGTGTAAGGACCAAGACATCAATCTTTGATACATTGCTTTTCAAGATATATGGCAAAACTACACGTTTGAGAGAGCTAAAATCCTCATTGGTCGGCCCTGTATCAATTAGCATTGAAAATCCTTTGTATGTTATAAGGCTGCTATCTCCTTGCCCCACATCAATTACGCTGATACTCAGTCTATTGTAGTTTATAACTATCTGTAAAATAAATATTAGCACAAGAATTGAAATAGTTGAATACATTAAAAGTTTTATAGACTTTGGAATAACTTTTTTATAGAGCAGGAGCAAAATTAGTATGTAATAGGCAATGACTAACTTTTCATCCCAAAATGCAATCTTTATATATGAAAATCTTATATGCGAAAGCCGAGAAACCCAAATTAAAACTTTGACAATTACTAATAGCACCCACTTCAGTACAATGAGGTCTATTCTAAATAGCAAAAGCATGTAATACACAAGTCCTATTGGTACCAACGCTCCTGCTAAAGGCACTGCAATAAGGTTTGTCAAAAAGGAAACCAATGAAACTTCGCAAAAGTAATAAGCTAAAAGTGGCAAAATCAAAACTTGAGCTGAAATGGAAACTGCACAAAGTAAAGAGATACTTTTTGGAATTTTTAGGCTTACCAAATACTCATAAATCATTTTGTAAAATAATGCAATAGAAAGCACACTCAAAAAAGAAAGTTGAAATCCTATGTCAAAAAGGTAAAGAGGATTTACCAGAAGCATCAAAAGTGCCGAGATGCTCAAACTGTTTATTGTATCCGGATTTCTATAGATTATCCTACCAAGATAATATATTGTTGCCATGATAGAAGCTCTTACAACTGAGGCAGAAAGGCCTGTTATGATTGCAAATATGACTATAACGCCAATTATTATGAGATTTACTCCTCTTCCATACACCTTTAAAACTCTTCTGAATATAATTTCAATAGCCGCACAAAGCACTCCTACATTACCACCTGAAACAGCAAGAAGATGTGCAAGCCCACTTCTTTGGAAATCTTTGTACATATCATCAGGAATTGTAGATTTATTGCCAAGGATTAAGCCTTTTAAAAGAGCCGATATTTCTTCATCAAAAGAATTACTTATAAGGCAATTCAATTTACTTGAAAACATGTTAAGATAAGTTAGAATATGATTGGATTTAGAAACAACATACAACTTTTTAGCATAGAGAGTATACAATGCACCTTTTCCTTTTAAGTACTCTCCATAATCAAATCCAAACTCATTTGTTTTTCCTTTCGGTATCTTTAATTTACCATATACTTTTACAATTTGTCCATAATATAGCGTTTTATCTGAATCAGTCGTAACTCTTATTTTTACATATCTTTTATTCACTTTTGTCTTTAAATAAAAAGAAATCTTCTCTTTATCAACTTCTGGGAAAGAAGAAACTTTGCCCAAAACAACTACTTCCTTGCCATCCAATAATTCATCTGGCTCAAAAATGTTAAAGATATAAAATGTCTTGATAGAAGCAAAGGCAAAAAAGACTATTGCCAATAAAAGAAGTATTGTGTCAACTTTCTTGCTTAAAAAATAAAAATTCAAGGCAAAAAAAGAAATTGAGGCAATACTCACAATTAAGAACAACAAACCCAAATTAGATAAATTTCTCCCAAGTACAATGCCAGTGATTAGAAAAACAGTTAAAACCAAAGCACTTCTCTTCATCTTTGTGCTACCTTTCTCTCTAATTCTTCTAAAATCTCTTTTCCTATATTCAAATTACCCCTGCCATTTCCTATCTCAATGTCAGGCTTGTTATCACCATGAAAATCGCTACCACCGCTGATTAAAAAGTCAAGTTTTTTAGCAATCTCTAGAAGTTGTCTTGTCTCTTTGTCGGTGTGGTCTGAATGATAAACCTCAATTCCATCCAAGCCATATTCTTTCAACTCTTCAAATACATTTTCTGGTCCTTCTTCAAGGTACAAATACTTGTGTGGATGTGCCAATATTGCAAGTCCACCTGCTCTTTTTATAGCCTCAATTGCCTCATAGGGTTTTAGCTTCTCTTTCTTGACATAGGCAGGCCTGCCAAAGCCCAATAAATTTTCAAACACAGCCTTTGTGTTTTCAAAATATCCTTTTCGAACAAGTACCCGGGCAATATGAGGTCTTCCTATCACCTCACCTGAGGCAACCTTCTCAACATCCTCCATTGAAATGTCATATCCCATTTTTCTAAGTTTTTCTATTATTTTTGGGTTTCTTTCTTTTCTGAATCCCTCAAGCATTTTTAATTTCTCTTGCAATGAGGTATTGTCAACATCTATAAAAAGTCCTAATATGTGCATCTCAATCTCAAAATCTGCGCTAATTTCAACCCCGCTAATAACCTTCATTCCAATCTCCTGTCCTTTTTTCAAAGCCATCTTTACACCATCTGTTGTGTCATGGTCAGTAATTGCAATGGCAAAAAGACCTTTCCCTTTTGCAAGCACAACCACATCCTCTGGTGAATATGTGCCATCTGAAAAGGTTGTATGAATGTGCAAATCTATCAAAGCATCTTCACCTCTTTTCTGAAATATTATATCCCAAATGCAAAAACCAAAAATGGTGGCCTTTTTTTCAGACCACCCTTCTGTTCTTAACACAACTATTTAAAGCTTTGCTGCAATATCTCTTGCAATCAAAACACCATTTACACTTGCTTGCATAAGCCCCCTTGTAATTCCCGCACCATCGCCTCCAAAATAAAGGTTCTGGATTGTAGTACATTCAAAGTTTTGCTTTACTTTTACCTCATTTGAATAAAACTTTACTTCAACGCCATAAAGTAGTGTATCAAACGACGCAACACCCTGGACAACATAATCTAAAGCCTCTATCATCTCTTTTATATCAAGCATTATTCTGTAAGGCAAAACAAGGCTCAAATCACCTGCAACTGCATCTTGCAAGGTAGGAACCACAGAGTTTCTCTTGATTCTCTCCTCATTAGACCTTCTTCCTCTTATAAAGTCACCATACCGCTGGACAAGAACTTTGCCACCAGAGAGCATATTTGCAAGTTCTGCAATGTACTTTCCATATTTTATACTGTCTTTGAACGGATCTGTAAAGTGCTTCGAGACAAGCAATGCAAAGTTTGTATTGTCGCTTTTGATGTTCTTATAGCTGTGGCCGTTTACAACTGCCAAGTTGTCATAGTGCTCAACTGCAACATATCCGCCTGGGTTCATACAAAATGTCCTTACCTTGTCGTCAAAAGTTTTTGTGTAATAAATAAATTTGCTTTCATACAAGTGCTCAGTAATGCCTTTCCAAATGTGATTAGGCGTCTCAACTCTAACACCTACGTCAACTCTATTGTTATCACACGGAATATTGTATTTTTCTATTATCTTAGAAAGCCAGCTTGCACCCTCACGACCAACGCATACAACTACATTTTTCCCAAAGTAGCTTTTTTCATCCTCTGCTATTACACCTATAACCTTGTTATTTTCAACTATTAAGTCTTTGACAGGAGTTTTAAATTTTATCTCCACATTGTTGTTTAAAAGAAAATCCTGAAGTCTTTTATATATCTTTTTTGCCTCTTCAGTACCCAAATGCCTTATAGGGCTTTCAACAAGCATGAGGTTTGCAACAGTTGCCTTCCTCTTAATCTCTTCAATGACTTGACTATTTGTGCCATAAACCTTTTTATCAGCCCCATTTTCAAGGTAGATATTGTCTACGTATTTGATTAGCTCATATGCTTTGCTCTTACCAACATATTCTTGAATTCTTCCTCCTACGTTCGGAGAAAGTGAAAGTTTACCATCAGAAAAAGCCCCAGCACCCGAAAAGCCTGTTGTTATATTGCAAGGTTTGCAATTTGCACATACATTTGTAATTCTTTTTGGACACTCACGCGACTCAATGTCTCTTCCTTTTTCAAACATAATTATCTTTGTATCTTTGTTTTGTTTTATCAACTCATATGCAGTAAATATACCACATGGACCTGCTCCTACAATGATTATATCGTATTTCATTTAACTTTCACCCTTTTATAATATTTAAATTTTCATTTGAAATATTACAATAAAATATGCTATTTGTCTATTTAAAATTTACACACTTTTTTAACATATAAGAAAAGAAAAATCTATATGTATAGGGTATTATATGTATTAGAGAAAAGAAAAATTTAGCAAGGAGGTTCAATCACCTATGAAAAGAAAAATTGTTGCCTTTTTAGTTGTCCTGATGTTTGGACTGTCAATAATACTGCCAGTTTTTGCTGATCAAAATACTTCATCATCAATTAGTACAAATAGCCAAACTGTTGCAAGTGCAACATACGACACAACAGCAAATGCAACTTATCAGACCACAGTGAATATCACATATGAGAAAACCACTTACGAACAAACGTATAATCCTGTTTCAAGCTCAACTGGTTCATCAACATCGTCAACCACTTATAACTCTACTTATTCTACAACTCCACAAGAGGTCATTCCACCAATTAGCAATGACAATATAAGCCTTAAAGAAGCTAAAAAGCTAACAAAAGAACAGAAAAAGAATATCATTAGTTTAATTCTCAAAATTAATCAGTTAAAAGCTACATTCAATAAAATCAACGCAGAAGTTAATCACTTGCGCGCAAGGATTAACAGTTATATCGTAGCTGCTCAAAAATATGATAAAAAGTTCTTTGACAGAGAATTACAAAGAATAATCAACGAGACAAACAAAATAATTTCCCAAATTCAAAGAAATATAAAAAGCAAGAAATTTTCACCCTCTCAAATCGACGAGTATCAGAAACAGCTTACTCAGAAATTAAACGAACTTAAAGTGTACCAAGAAACTTATAAGAACGAAAAGGAAACAACTGTTAACCAAGCAGTCTACCAAATCAAATTGTTAGTTGACCAAATTCAACCAGTTGTAAAGGATAAAGTATATCAGATTGAACAGATAAATGTACAAATAAAGGTAAAAACAAAGGAATATGAACAAGCTAAAAAGGAAAATAACTACAACAAGATGGTAACAGCACTAAATAGCTTAATAACTCTTTATCAGCAAAAGGTTGATAAAATAACTGAGGTTAAGAATTTGTATGTTGATATTTTAAAGAAAATCGAAGGTACAATTAAGGCCTCTTTCAAAATAAAACCACCTGTACCACCTATTTTTAATAAAAATATTCAAAGAGAGTTAAATAAAGAAAAGAGAAAGAACGGATATTAAATAAGAACCAGAACATTCAGGAAGGAAAGAATAGAGAAAAAGAGAATGAAAAAGTAAAAAATAAGAATGCGAATAAAGGAAATGGAAAGAAAAAACGAGATTAATACTTACAATATAAAAACTGCTCTCCCATAAATAAAATAAAGGAGATGGGTGTAGTACAAAAAGATTAGGTGTATACCACCATGCCTAACAAGGTATACACCTAATTTTTTTCTATCAAATACTTCCAATATTTCTTTGGCATATTTTGCCGTTGTAATTTTAAATTCTTTCTTTCTTCAATTGCCATGGTCTTAAAATAAAGTTTCCACAGCTTTTGATACAAATTCTCATTATCTGAAAAGCTTGCATTTAAATTCATTCCATTGAGAAACTTTATCATTCTGGTATCATAAATCGAAAGTTTGCTCCTTTTTTTGTCATGTATGATCCATTTAAAACTCTTCAATCTTTCTCTAAAAAAGTAAGAAATAGGAACCAAGATATCATTTGTGGGTTCAAATTGAGCATAAAGTACTCCACCCTTTATTTCATTAAACCTCATAAGTCCCATATACTTTCCTATTTCTCTGCTTACATTCTTTGATGCCTTTTCAACAAAATTGACAACATCATCATGGTAAAGGTATTTAACTTTTTTGCCATGCTTTAAAACAAGCTTTATATACTTATAGATATACGTTTCTTTGTTTTGACTTTCAGATAGAAAACAATAATATATCTTTTTAAAAATCATCTTATCAGAAACATTTATTACTTTTTGCCTAAGTTCCTGACTTCTATTTTTATCCAAAGTTACATAAATTGGTTTATCAAAAAACATGGGTTGATATTTATCTTTTTCTACAATGACAACTTCATCTTCATTAATATGTGTGGATAAAATCTCATCTATACATGTCAAAAGCCCGTCAAATGTTCCATCATACAAAAAAACATTGTACATTCTAAATCTCCCCAGTTATCACTGATGTGAAAATCTCTTTATCAAAAAAGGAAAGCTGCTGCATTCTTTGCTGAGCCGCTGCTTTTTCTGTCAGTTGCAATTTTATTTTTTCTGGCTGAAGGTCAATCAAATGTCTTTCATAAGTCTTACCATTGCAGGTTATGAAAAACTTTGCCCTTTTTAAGACAACCCCTATCTTTTTCAAGTCATCAAAGTCAAGAGAATGAAATACTCTGTTTTTGATAATCCTTCTCGCACTTTTTATCCCTATTCCCGGCACTCTTATTAGCTCTTCATAGCTTGCTTTGTTTACCTCAACAGGAAACTTATCAAGGTGTCTGAGTGCCCACATTACTTTTGGGTCAACTTCAAGGTCAAGGTTTTCATCTTTTTCAAAAAGCTCCTCAGCAGTAAAATTGTAGACCCTAATTAGCCAGTCTGCCTGATATAGTCTATGTTCTCTTAAAAGAGGCGGTTTTTCCACTTTTAAAATCCTTGGATCATCATTCACAGGTGTATAGGCAGAATAGTAAACTCTCTTGAGCTTAAATTTTTTGTAAAGATGCTGGCTGAGTGTAATAATCTTTCGATCACTATCTTCTGTTGCACCTATTATCATCTGAGTGCTTTGACCTGCTGAGACAAAATTTCTTTCTTCTTCACCTACTCTTGTTATAAACTCCATTGGTTTTAAAATGCTCTCTTTTGTTTTGTTTGGACAAAGAAGCTTCAGGCTCTTTTCAGACGGAAGTTCAATATTGACACTCATTCTATCTGCTAAAAAGCCTGTTTTCCTAATCAAATCGAGTGATGCATATGGGATTGCTTTTACGTGAATATATCCATTGAACTGATACTTGTGTCGCAAAAGATATACCGTTTTGTACAACATCTCCATTGTCCAGTCAGGAGAGTTTTTGATAGCAGAACTTAGAAAAAGCCCTTCAATGTAATTTCTTTTGTAAAAATTCATGGTAAGCTCAGCAACTTCATGAGGAGTAAAGGTTGCTCTTTTTATATCATTGCTCTTTCTATTGATACAATAGGCACAGTCAAAGATGCATTCGTTTGTAAAGAGAATCTTCAAAAGAGATATACACCTGCCATCATCTGTCCAGCTGTGGCAAATACCCGCTGTAAAAGTTGAACCAATACCATAATTTACTTCTCGTTTGCTACCACTGGATGCACAAGAAACATCATACTTTGCTGCTGCACCCAGTATCTGAAGTTTTTCAAGGATATCCATTTCAATCACTTCTTTGTTTATTCTTTGACTTTATAACTATATAATAACCGAATATATATTCTATTTCAATAGTTAAGGTCACATCAAAAAAAAACTGGGACCCTTCAAAAAACAATTTGAAGAGCCCCATATAATTAGCGAATTGCGGTAAAAAATGCTTTATTTTCTTAATATCATGACCTCTTTTGCACTCAGCATTACTCTGCCGCTTAAGTTTTTTTGTGTTATCAGTTCATAGAATTCTTGTGGCAAATCAATACATACATCGTAATTATTGAAATTTAAAAGGAAAATATACTCTTTTCCATCCTTTGTTCGTTTTGTAACCTCAACACCTTCTGGTACAGGCAAAATTGGTTTTACACCAGCTATATCAGCGTAATACTTAATAAGTCCTTCTATAAACCTCTGCTCAGGTCTTGTACCTATATACACTGCCTTTCCATTTCTATAAGTATTTTCAACAACGCAAGGCATTCCTTTGTAATAATCTTGCTCATAATATGCAAGTGCTTTTGCACCTTCTAAGTGAATGACATCACATATAAAGTCACACTCATACCTGCCATCAAGTATTCCAAGCGGTTTTTCAAGAATGATTGCGTTTTTCATATCCGGAAAGAGTGCATCAATCTCCTCAATCCAGATTCCCAAAAGCTTTCTGAACCAGCCAGGATATCCTCCAAGAATTACCCTGTCGTTCTCATCAACAAGACCTGAGAGGAAGGTGGTAATAAATATTCCTCCATTTTTCACGTACTCTTCTATATTCTTTGCAGTATTACTATCAAGCAAATACAAAAGTGGTGCAACAACAAGTTTATACCTTGATAAATCTTCAGTTGGGTCAATAACATCTACGTTTGTTTTGAGTTTATACAAAGCCTTGTAATATGAATCAATGTGCTCTAAATACGAAATGTCGTTTCTAAATCCCATACTCTCTTCAAGTGCCCACCAGTTTTCCCAGTCAAATAAAAGTGCTACCTCGCTCTTGTTTACTGATTCTAAAATCTCATCTAAGCGCAAAAGCTCATCGCCAATCTGTTTTAGCTCTTTGCTAACTCTTGTATTCAAGTGCCCGGCATGAGGTACCATTGCAGAGTGGAATTTTTCACACGACCCAACCGACTGTCTCCACTGGAAATACAACACAGAATCCGCACCATGAGCTATCGCATGATAGCTCAAAAGTCTTATCATTCCAGGGCGTTTTGCTGAATTATACCACTGCCAATTTGTCTGGCTTGGTGTCTGTTCCATTAATATGAAAGACTGGTCTCTTTTGAGCCCCCGCATAAGGTCATGCTTGAAAGCTATAGAATGTGGAGAGTCTTTGATAGAAGGATAATTGTCCCAAGAAACTACGTCCATATACTGTGCCCATTTATGGTAATCGAGTGGTTTAAATGTGCCCATAAGGTTTGTTGTAACAGGCACATCTGGCATGTATTTTTTGATAATCTCAACTTCCATCTTATAAAGATTTAGCAAACTATCAGACATAAACCTCTTATAATCAAGTGAAAGCCCTTGGAATGAGCTTTTTTGTCTGCCTGGCATATATTCATACTCTTCATTAAGATATGATGGAACTTCAATCTCATCCCAATCATAAAATGTATGACCCCAAAATGCAGTATTCCAGCGCTTGTTCAGCTCATCTAAGGTTTTATACTTTTGTTTTAACCACTCTCGAAAAGCCTTTGCACAAGTATCACAATAGCAATATGGTCCGTATTCGTTGCTGATATGCCACATTATAACTGCCGGATGGTCTTTGTATCTCTTTGCCATCTCCTCAACAATTCTTTTTGCAGCCTCTTGGAAGTTTTTGCTGTTAGGACAGTAGTTTTGCCTTGCCCCATGCTTTCTTTTTCGTCCATAGATATCAACAGGCAGCACATCAGGGTATTTTTTTGACAGCCACGCAGGTTGAGATGCTGTTGGTGTTGCTAAGATGACATGAATACCATTTGAATAGAGCTTATCAATTATTCTGTCAAGCCATTCAAACGTAAACTTGTCCTCACTTGGTTGAAGCTGAGCCCATGAAAATATTGGCATTGACACTGCATTTACATTGTAATACTTCATAAACTCAATATCTTGTTCCCAAACATCTTCTGTCCACTGGTCAGGATTATAATCTCCGCCATAAAGGAATTTTTTTAATTTGATTTTAGACACAGAATTTTATCCTCCTTTTTAGTAATTATTTAGCTCAAAAGCTAATAACACTTAAAAATGTCATTTAAATTTTTCAACCTGCTAATTTTTATTTTTTCATCAGAGTTTATCTATATTATATCAACCCGGTTGATAGCTGTTAAGATATTTTAGAGCATTGAATTTTAAGATTGATATAAGGGATTTTAAGAAGTACAAGAAAGAGTTGCAATTTTGCACATTTGATTTTATAATTTAAATGAAAATATGAAGATGCGCCCGTAGCTCAGAGGATAGAGCGTAGGACTTCGAATCCTGTGGTCGGGGGTTCGAGTCCCCCCGGGCGTGCCAAGTGGGATGTATCAAGGATTGAAGGTGGTAGCAAAAGTTGGAAATTGGGATTAAAAAGCACCAAGTCCTGCAGTCAATTTTACAAGCAAAATAGGGTGCAGGATTTTAAGAAGGTGGCAGGATTTAAATTCACAAGCTGCGACCACCAAACGCAATTTAAATTTTGCGTGAGGTGGTTTTTTATGCCCAGAAAAAGCATTGTTAAGCCGGATTGGCAAGAAGCATTGCAGCAATTTTTATTTTTCAAGCGAGCCGAAAGTAGAAATTAATTAATGCTTAGAGACTATGAATACCATGTAACACACTTTTTTCACCTTAATACAGATTGTTTTATTGTAATTATATATAGACCAAAACATTTTGGCCATAGGGATTGATTATACTGTTATCAACTCTGCTATAATTTCTTGATGTACCCTTGAAGGTGCAAGGCTCATATCATAAATAAGACCATCAATAAGCTCTACTCTCGTATCTTCAGGAAATCCAAGATAGTCAGCATAGGTGTAAAGCTTTGTGGTTATCAGTTTACATCTAAATCACCTTCTTACAAACAAGTTACTTTTATACTCATCTGTTTTCTCTTTTTGTTAAACTGATTAGTCAAATTTTTAAATAAAAGCCTGTCCTATCAAAGAACTCATTCATGATTTCATTTATAATACTACTATCAATCTCCTCTGCCAATTTTACTCTAACTTCCCTTGTTGTAGGATAAATACTTGGATTTTTCACCAAATCGATGTTATACCGAGTTAAAATATCTTTCAAAATATTTACCATTTCGACCTGGTTTATTGTCTGTGAAATCCTTATCTCCCAGCCGGTTTTTTGCGAAAGTTCATTGAGCTTATCTTTGTACTTTTCGGCAACAAAGGGTGTTACAAATGATAGTTCAATGTATTTTCCACCCTCTTTTATGCTCTTTTTGTAAACCTTGTCTTTTTCATTTTCAAAATACAGGTCTATCAGAAGCAAAGCCTTGTTCTGCTCCATCCTGTCTTTATTTTGAAGTCTTGCTGTACAATCCTCTTTATTTTCAATGTCAAATATAAGCTCAATGCCTGTCTCATCAAAAAATTTAGAGGACATATCCTTCATCGAATCAAACTCTTTGTTTGGTTTTACTACAATTGCGTTTATCACAGGATTGTATGAAAACTTTAAAAGCTTAACACCTTCATCTTCTAATAACTTTTGTAGATATTTTTGAGCATATGTTAGATTTACATTTGGATTTACCTCTACCTTCCACAGGGTCTTTTCCTCAAACTCTTTTATTTTATCTTCAAGCCTATTTGCTATGTGTGGAAAGTTAAAATAAAAAGTCACAACAACATTTTCGATATCCATTCCAACCTTGTAAAGTCCAAAATCTTTAAACATTTCAAAAGCAAGCTCTCTCATCTTGTTTTGTTCCATAGGCTTTGGCTTCAGCTTGTCTTCAACTTCAGTTCTTGACAAAATCCTAAAAAGATAAGGTTTTCGTGGATTTTGCTCAAAATATGGGGAAGATTTTAAAAGTTCAAATACCCTATTTACCTCATCTCTTTCTAAAAACTGTTTCCCATTCCAAATCAGAACTGCATGCTCTGCTGTAATATGGTTTGCTTCTTGTTTATTCTCAAGAAGATATTCCCACAGACTTTTGATATTTTCTTCATTCAGAGGTTCAATGTTACTTAACTTTTTGACATTAAAAAATGAAAGCTGTCTTCTTGGTTTTTCAATTGAAATTGTATTTATCTCACCATTTTGCGGAATCAAAACAGCAGCCTCTATCTCTTTTATTGCCATATCTGAAATTTGTGAAATTGCCTCCTCACTTCCATGAGCAAAAACCACAGTTTTCGGTTTTAGCATTGCTAAAAATCCCAAAATACTGTCCCTGTCTGCATGTGCAGAAAGGCCATACTTTTCAACCTTGCACTTTACTTCATATTCCTTGCCATTTAGTTCAATCTTTCTCTCACCCTCTGGAAGCTCAGTCAGCTCAAGGAGCTTTCTTCCCGGTGACTCTTCGTCTTGATACCCTGTAATTGCAATCAGCGCATTTTGATTTTCTACTAATTTCTCTGCATAGAATACAGAAGGACCGCCAGTTAACATTCCCGAGCTTGAAATAATAACACAAGGGTCTGATGAGGACATAATCTCCTCTCTCTGTTTTTTGTCAGTAATTACATTGATGTTTTCTGATAAAAATATCTCTTCACCTTTCAATACTTTTTTGTAATATCTTGAAGACAAAAAGGTTGGATTGTTTTTATAAACTCTTATGACTTCTCTTACCATTCCATCAATGAATATATTGAACTCTACCTTTTTCTTTTTCATGTAATTTCTTAAAATCAAAATTATCTCCTGAGCCCTTCCAATTGCAAATGCAGGAATTAATACTTTGCCACCTTTTGAAATAAACTCATATATACTGTTAAACAATCTTTCTTCCTCATAGCTTCTGTTTGTGTGAAGCCTGTCACCATAAGTTGACTCACAAATTACAACATCTGGTCTTATTTTAGGAATTGATGCTTTGTCGACAGTAAGCTGCTTGTCAGTTGAAAAATCTCCAGTGTATAGAATGCTTCCTTCTTGAGTTTGTATAAAAATCATCGAAGCACCAAGGATATGTCCTGCAGGGAAAAAAGTAACCTTTATCCCTTCTAAAGGCTCAAATGTATAATTAAACCCGTATGTGATTGTTCTATCAAGCAAATCTTCAACATTCTTTTCTGCATAGATAGGAATCTCATCTTCTTTTGAGTCCATAATCTTTAAGCTGTCGTACAAAAGTACTTTTACCAAATCTTTTGTTGGCTGATTAGTATAGAAGAATATATGAGGATACTCTCTTGCAATAAGCGGAAGACTCCCTATGTGGTCAAGATGAGCATGTGAAATAAGACAGATATCAGCTCCACCAAGCTCTCGAAGAAGCTGCAAGTTTGGGAGCTTGTCTTCTTTCATTCTTATGCCAGAGTCAATCAAGATGTTCTTACCACCAGTTTTAATTAAAACACAAGATGCTCCAATCTCTTTAGCACCACCTAAGAAAACTATCTCCATTTTTTCAGCTCAACTCCATATCCAGATTTTTATTAAAGCTTAGCTCTGCTATGATCATACCAATCAAGATTAAACCACATCCTATGTAAGAAATCAAAGGCAAAATTTCAGTTGTGTGAGTGACTGTAGAAGGAATTATTGCAGAAAATATCGCACCAAACACAGGCTCAGCAGAAAATATCAAAGCTGTGTGAGTTGGTGTTGTGTATTTTTGAACAAAAACCTGTGCTGTAAAAGCAAAGAGCCGTTCCAAAAATGCCTGTGATTAAGATTGTAAGTATTGAATTTAATGTAAGCTTGATACTAAAAGGATTTACTCCAAAGACCAAAGAAAATATAATATACAAAACAGCAGCGCTCATGAGCCGAAATATTGCAATGTTGATTGTACTCACATTTTCTTTTGATGTAAAGATGTCAATGAATATAATCTGAAAGACAAATCCAAAGTCTGCAAGCAAGGTAAGGAAATCTCCAAAGTTAAAATGTGAGATTTTAGCTCCATTTAAAAGGAAGAGCCCTACAAAAGCAAAAATTACACCAACTATGACATTTACTCTGGGAATCTTTTTTTCAATTATACCTGCAAAAATAGGCACCAAAACAACTGTCAAACCTGTTATAAATGCTGATTTTGAAGCGTATGTATACTTCAAACCCACAACCTGCAGAGCCATTCCTAAGAAAAGAAAAAACCCTATTATGCTCCCATAAACTATCTCTTTTGGCTTTAAGTTTTTAAGATTTCTCCAGAATATTGTTGTGACAACAAGCCATGCTAATAAAAACCTTATTGCCAAAAATGTCAAAGGATGAAGCTGGGAGATTGTATTCTTCATAAGCACAAATGAACTTCCCCACACCATTGTGACAAAAAGAAGTATTCCATCCGCCAAAATTCTTTTTCTTGTGCTCAATTTAAACTATCTTCCTTTCATTTATAATTATATACATAAACTTAAAGGGCTGCCAATATTGCTTTTAGACAGCCCTTTAAAAATCCAGCTAAACAGCTTATTTTCTTTAAACTGTTCACAATATCTTTTGCAAAAACTGTCTTGTTCTCTCTTCTTTCGGGTTTGTAAAAATCTCATCTGGTAGCCCTTCTTCGATTATCTTCCCTTTGTCCATGAACACAACTCTGTCAGCAACCTCTTTAGCAAACCCCATCTCGTGAGTTACAACAAGCATTGTCATTCCTTCATTGGCAAGCTCTTTCATGACATTTAAAACCTCTCCGACAAGTTCTGGGTCAAGCGCTGATGTCGGCTCATCAAACAGCATCACTTTTGGCTTCATAGCAAGAGCTCTTGCAATTGCAACCCTTTGTTGCTGCCCACCAGAAAGCTGGGCAGGGTATGAGTTTGCCTTGTCTTTTAGTCCCACCTTCTCAAGAAGCTCAAGCCCAATTTCTATTGCTTCTTCTTTTTTCATTTTATTGACAACAATCGGACCAATTATGACATTCTCAAGTGCTGTCATGTGAGGGAAAAGGTTAAATCTCTGAAACACCATCCCTATCTGTGAACAAAACTTTGCTATCTCCTTTGGGCTGTGCTTTTTGTGTTTTTCATGAAGCCTTTTGTCTTCAATCACAAACCCATCAATCTCGATGTACCCTGAGTTAATCCTCTCTAAGTGATTAAGACACCTCAAAAAAGTGCTCTTGCCTGAACCAGAAGGTCCTATAATTACTACAACCTCTCCTCTGTCAACTTCCAATGATACCTTGTCCAATATGAGGTTGTGTCCAAAGTATTTGACAATGTCCTTTGCTATTATCATCTTCTTTTTTGTCATCTCACTGTCCTTCATATTTCCCCAGCCTCTTTTCGAGCCAATTAAATATTGTCGAAAAAACTGTGGTAAGCGCTAAATAGATAATAAGCGCAGCAATATAAATCTCTGCATCCCTTCCTGTTTGAGATGCTTTTAGCTGTGCTGCACGCATTAGTTCAACCATTCCTATTGTTGACACAAGGGATGAGTCTTTCAATAGCGCAATAAATTCATTGCCAATAGGTGGTATAAGTCTTTTGTATGTCTGTGGAATAATCACAAACCTCATTGTTTGAAGGTATGTCATCCCCAGTGCTTTTGCTGCCTCATACTGACCTCTGTCAATAGACAAGATGGCAGCTCTTATTATCTCTGCTGTGTATGCTCCAGAGTTAATAATAAGAGCAATTGCTCCTGCTAAAAACGCTGGTAGTGTAAGTGCGGGAATAATTTTGGGAAGACCATAGTAAATAAAGAATATCTGCAAAAGTAGTGGCGTTCCTCTAAAAAGCCAAACATAAAAGCTGCCTATCAAGTTCAAAACTTTTAGCTTTGAAATCCTAAACAAAGCTGCAATCAAGCCAAAAATAAGACCAATGGTTACTGCAATTGCAGTAAGCTCAATTGTAACAACACTTGCTTTTAAAAGTACAGGAAAGTATTTTATTATGACATTTTCAGCCAACTTATGCCACCTCTATTTACTTGGTAATATCTTCGCCAAACCATTTCTTCGATATCTTTGCGATTGTTCCATCTTCTTTGAGCTGGTTCAAAATCTTCTGAATCTCTTCATAAAGGTCTTTATCTTCTTTTCTGAGTGCAATCCCAATTGGCTCTTTTTCAAGTTGAGCAGGTGCTATATCAAACTTTTCAGGATTTTGTTTTTTGTAGTAATATGCAACAACACTATCAATCACAACAGCCTTTATTCTACCAATGTCCAAATCATTAAAAGCATCGGTTATCCTTTCGTATCTTGTCACATCTCTGTCATAGTTTATAAACTTCATCTTTTGAACAGCATTATCACCTGTCGTGTTGGCCTGAACACCTATCTTTATACCTTTTAAGTCTTCAAAAGTCTTAATAGAATTATCACCTTTTTTAACAGCAATAACCTGACGGATGTATAGGTATGGACCAGCCAAATTAAATGCTTTCTTTCTCTCTTCTGTGATGCTAAAACATGAAATTATGGCATCAAACTTTTTGGACTTCAAAGCACTTTGAATTCCACTCCAGTCAACTGCAACAATTTTGAGCTTTGCTCCAAGTCTTTTTGCAATCTCATTTGCAAGGTCAACATCAAAGCCAACTGTGTTGTTGTTGTCATCTGTGAACTCCATTGGTGGGAATGTATTGTCCATACCAACCACAAACTCTTTATTCTTTTTTATCTTTTGTAATGTAGAAAGGTTCTGGTCTTTTGAACCGCAACCACTCAAAAATGTAGCTATGAATACTAAAACAAGCACCATACCAATTAGTCTTTTATGCTTCATTTTCATACTCCTTTCATTGAGTGAATTTAAAAACATACGTTTTAATTATACATCCATTTTTATTTTTATCAATACTCTGTTTAAATTTCATATTGTGTTCATCTTAATACAGCTTTGCTCAAAATATACGCAATCCACTCACGTGTTGCAAACGCATTTAATTTTAACGACTTTACCTCCTTTTCACTCAAAAGGTTATTATCAACAAAGGCATTTATATATTCGTTTGCCCAAGACTTGTAATCTTTTTTTGAAATAGCTTTTAACTTCAAATATCTACTAATAACAGTAATTGCCTGCTCATAGGTAACTCCATCTTGGGGTTTAAAATACAAAACTCCATTTTTTCCTTTAATGCCAGCAATTACTCCCATCTTAGCCAATGTCTCAATTTCATTTTTCGCCCAGCAGTTTTTTATATCTGCAAAAGAGTACTTGGTAATATTCTTTTCTACTTTTATATCAAATACATTGACAATAAGTTTTGCAAACTCTTGACGTGTGACACTCTTTTTAGGTTTGAATGTTCCATCCTTGTAACCATCAATTTTCCCAATACTTGCAAGGTATAAAATGGAATCTTTATAGGGGGAATCTTTAACATCATTAAACAAAGGAGAACCATCTGAGTTTACTAATATTACTCTTATGGGCATAAGAAACATGCTTTGTGGTATGAGTACTGTATTTGTTTCAGAACTAAAAGTTTTTTTATCTGAAAAAAATATGCTTACCTGACTATCTGAATCCCTCGTAAATCCTTTTACATAATAAGTTTTGTTACTTTTAGAGTAAAGGATAACCTTAGTATAATTTGTTCCATTGTAATAGTACTCCACCTTACACCACACATCAGCTGCAAAAGCTGAAGCTGTAGAAAATAAGAAAAAAGCAAATAGAAGTATAGCAAAAACTCTCTTTTTCAACCTTAAAACAACCTCCTCAATCTAGAGATATCCTTTGAGTAATGTGATAAAATACAGCCAAAATGTATTCTCTTGTTGCAGTCTCTTTGGGATTAAATGTTGCATAGTCAAATAGCCATCCCATTTTATAAGCTTTCTTTACCGAATCAATATACATATTATCCACTCCAAGTTTTTTCCATGTTACATCACTGATATCAATCTCATCGCCTGTGTAAATCTCATAAAATTTAATTAGCATATCAACAGCAGCTTCTTTTGTAAGATAGGAATTGTCATCAATACTGCTAATAATACCTGCTCTATATGCTTTTTCTGCATATTCCTTTATAACTTCAAATCTATAAAGTCTTTTCTTCTCTGCGAAGTAAACCAAATATGAAGCAAGTTCTAATTTGCCCACAGGACTTTTTATACCTATGGTAGCACTTGAATCATCACAAGGTATGCTCTGGAATAAATAGTATAACTTTGTTGCATAGCTACTTTGGATAATGTCGTTGTAAAAAATCTTTCGTGTAATAACAACTGCTTGCGGAGATTCTAGTACAAAAGAAATATCCCTTTTATCACTTGAAACTTTGTAATCAGTTGCTATCTTCCAGTTCATATTTAAAATGTCAAATTCGTAAGGTATAAACGAGGACCATGGCTCCTTATTTTTAAGAGTAAAACTTATCGGTAAGTTAAAACTGCTAATACCAATTTGCTGGGTTGATGTCAACGCTAAAAACTTAATGTCATAAATTTCTGAAATAGCATTTGGAATATTGAACTTCTCACTACTTTTTTCAAAAGAAAGCTGTATATATAGATTACTTGGTGAAAAATTAGAAATTGAAAGCTTTTTTAGCTCATCCACATAAAGACTACTAAAATCGAACACTGCACTTGCTCCATCTAAAATAACCTGGCAGTTTTTATTCAACCTTATCAAAGCACCTAAAACGTCATATCTTATCTTTAATACAAACCGAATAATATTACTATTTGTCCTCTTTGTAAAATCAACAACAACAGTTTTTGCATCCAAAGAAGTATTTACGTACTTATAGGTAATCTCAATAGACATTGTTCTGTTTGAGATATCTTCAGTTATCACCATAGGAACCGTTGTATCTTCAATAAGTTCAAATACACCTGTATATTCGCTTACATCCTTTTTTGTAACAAATGATATAATTTCAGTTGCCAAAGACAGCTGTCCGTCTGAACCAATTGCAAAAAGTCTCGCATAGTAACGTGTGTTTGGCTTGAGCTTTTCAACTTTGTACTCCGTCACGTCTACATCAGTTGTGTACTTTTGGGAATTCGTAAAAGCAATGTTGTCTGCAATCTCAATCATATATTTTCTTCCCAGCTCTGAAATCTCCCATACAAATACTACATAGTCCTTTCCATAATCTTTTATTCCAAAGGCAACCGGCGTCTTTGGTGGAGGAATTTTTTGTGTCTTTCCAAATACTGGACTACAATAATCTGAATAAATTTTTTGATTGTCCTTTACAATATAAGACCTTACCCTGAAGTAGTACAATGTATCTGGCTTTAAATCTTTAGCTGTAAAATAACAAATACCAGCTTGATAGTCAATCTCTTTTATAGAAGGCTTGAAAGAGTCAGAAATTGTCCTCCAGCCACTTGCATTTTTTATGTCTTCTGAGATTTGAATTTCAAAATAAACATTCTCTACATACTGCCAAGAAAGAGTAACGCTGTTATAGGTTGTGGAAACTACGCTTAAGTTTTCCACTATTGGTGGCCTCGATGGAAGAGGAAGTTCATATTTTGGAAAGGTTGTTGCCATAACTACATTTGAAGGCAGGGAATAGTATTTTATCCCATCTATTTCTCTAATTGCCCTTACGAACAACACATACCGCGTATCAGGACTTAGATTACCAAGCCTAAAAGTTGCCTTTCCATTTGAGTCAATCTGAGGTTTTGAAAGAATAACCTTTTGTAAACTTGTTGGGTCAAAACTTTCTGGATTTCCAAGGTCCATACCATCCTGATAGACTGCAAAGTTCACTTCATATGATATGCTCTGGTCAACCACAGGTGGTTGTGTGCCTGCAATGTAAATAGGCGTCCAAGAAAGTGTTACACTGTCATACGTAGAGTATACAACTGAAAGTGATGTTGGGGTTGTAGGTGGGGTAATATCACCAGAGAGTGTATAGGAGATTGTTACAGCTGGTGCTGACTCTTTGTAAATGTAATTACCAGATTCATAGTCAAAAAATCTCTTTTTTACTACCACTTTCAAGATATAGACAGTATTCTTCTCAAGGCCGGTAATATCCAATTTATAGTATCCGGTGGGGATGTTGTTAGTATCTTTTTCAATATCCCTTTCTGTCATCTGGTAGTTGGACAGATACAAAGCAAAATCTGAGTTTGTATCAAGATATCTTTTGTAATAAAAGTCATACACCACTTCTTTATCAGAAGGTATCTTAAACCGCAGAGTTATAGTATCTTGAGTTTTTGGATAAGCTGTCAGGTCCTCTGCTGCTGGTGGAGCATAAGGTAGTGTGTATGGATGTACATACAAATCAGGAGACCTTATTGAAACTTTGCGCCCAAATGCATCAATTACATCCACTTGAATCCTGAAAAATACATCATCGGTTATATTTACCATTGCAAAAAACTCATTTGTTGAAACAGTTCCAATTAAGGTGGGAACTTGGTCCTTACTACCTTTGTATATCTCATAATCATTTCCCTCAGCAATGCTAACCTTTGCCCACCTGAGCCAAACTACATTGTCTGCAATTCGTTGTGCCTCGGCCTGAATATAGGTTGCAGCCTCACCAATTACCTTTGAATTCGGAGGAGTATAAGTTTGAGGATCTCTCCAAATTATCTCAGAAGGTAAATTCCTCGGCAAAACCTTTACATAGTAAAGACTGCTTGGTGCAAGATTTGATGCTGTGTATTTTAATTTCCTGTTTGGGAGAATGTCCACTCTTCCCCCTGGTTTTTGGCTTTGCAAAAGTGTAATCCTTTCACCGTCAATCTGGTATTTAGTAGGTGTTGTAAAGCTTATGTCTTTTGAGACATATATATCATAGTCAATTCTTTCTCCTGCATAGTAAACATCATCCCAAACAATGTCAATTGAAGTTTCAGAAGAAGTTGCTGCCTCCACAAATATAGGAGTGAGAAAAACTATTGTGTTAGAATAAGGAGAATAGTACACAACATTTCCTGTCCGCTGCTGAAGCACCTTAACTGCTCTCAACTTTGCATAAAAGATTGTACCACTTGGTATCTTTTGTCCGTTTGGAAGTCCTTGAACTTTATAAACATAACTTTGTGCATCTGTCTGCGTGAGATTTGGATCAGCGTTCTTGTAAATTGTATAACCATAATTAAACTTGTTTGGATCATCTCCTAAATACAACTCAAAGTAGTCAAAATCAGAGTATGAATATTGCCATGAAAAATATATTGTAATTGTACCATCATCTCCAACTTCTATCCTTGGCAAATTATTTTGCCTTTCAATTGTAAGCTGTGATGGTGCAGGAAGGACAACCGTTTGTGCAACTGCTGAAATAGGCATCAAAGTTAAAATAAATGAAATCAATAAAAAGAAAGAAAATATCTCTTTTAGAAAAGATCTCATCCTCTGATCACCCAATCTTTCTTTAGTAATTTAAAAGTTTTTCTAAGTTGACAATATAATGAACAAACTCATCTACAAGTATATAATCAGTTGGATTTAAATCAGTGTCAATAACTCCAATTGACATCATCGCTAAGATATATTTTTTATACCTACCATCTGGATTGAAATTGGTTGATTTAGTAACTAGAATGCTATCTACTAACATATTCTTTTTTGTCTCATACAGCCTTGCAAGAAGATAAATTGCTTCTTGGCGTGTAAGATTTCCATTTTTAATATTTTCAAGCTGAGTTGAAAATACTTTTTTCAAAAGCTCATTTGCATATTCTTGAGTTAAAGTCTTCGAAAAATTGACATACAAATCACTAAGACCATATTTGTAAGCAAGATAAACTATATCGTCTTTGTATTTACTGCTTGTATAATTTGATGAGATTGAAGCTTTCAGAATACCATACGAACCCGTTTTGGTAACATTAAACACAATCTTATTTGCTATTTTGTCTATATTGAATTTGTCTACAAAAGCATTATCCGAAAAGCTGTACACAACCCGTTTTTCATTTGGAAGTACAATTAATTGATTATAAACAATTACAATACTTACCGGCTTTGCAAGGTTAGAAATAAGAACTTCATCGTTGTAATAGTACTTAGCACCCAGTTTAAAGTTCACAACGTCTGAATCTAATTCATACCCTGATGGCACAGAAATACCCGAAACTCTGCTAACCTCTGCAAAAAGCAATATATTTCCTTTTTCAATGTTATGCCTCTTAGAAAGAACTTCTATTTCGGGGACATTTAAAGCCCCAGCTGGCACTTTTATAGTTACATTCCTGTATTTTATAACAAGACTTTTCTGCATCCTTTCAAGCTTATCAGCTACTTTATAGGAAAACTGAACCTGACCTTTTGCACTGCTATAGGTCGCCCTTGTAAAGTCAATCACAAATTCACTACTACTTGACCTTTCTATCTCATCAAGAGCATTTTGGTCAATAAGATAAAGAAAATACTTATCAGAGCTGTTTTCTATAACCATAATGGGCTGTTTCTGGTTTTGAATTTCTCTTATTCTGCTTTCTTCTTGTTCTTTTATTTTCCTTTGTTGCTCTTCAAAATCACTCTGATTAAAAAGTGTTCTTGCTAAGACTTCTGCAAACAATGATACTTTCCCTGTAGGAATATGAATACTTCTCACTCTTATATGATAAAGTGTATTAGATTTTAGATTTCCGATGTAATACCTAAACAGCGCTGTCTTTGAGTCAATTATAGAAAAAGGAGAAATGTTGCCAGAGTAAACCATAGTGAATACCGTATCCGTCTCTGCCTTTACAAATACCTGATACCCATAAGCTTGATTGCCTTGCCATTGTATAGTCAGTCCATGTCCACTTGGATCTCGTAAAAAAATAACTAAGTTTTCAGGTTTTTCAATAGGTGATGTTGTAACTGCTATACTTCCCCAGAAAGATTCCATGCCATTCTCTATTGCCTTGATTGAGAAGTAATACAGGGTATTGGGAGCAAGGTTTGTGAAAGTACAAGGTGATGTAACATCTATATAAACTCTTGCCCCGACTGAGGCATTCTGAGAGTATACATCATATACCACTTGCTGAACTACAAAACTACCCGACTGGTTCTGCGAATAAATCTCAACCTTTTGCTTCAAAGTATTGGTAAAATACTTTATAGTCTCATCTAAGCTCAAACTAATATCTTCTAAGGGTTTAAACGTTTGTAGGATTACATATGATTGATTCTGTTTTGTATTCCATCTCAGCTTAACAGAGGTCTGGGTCAAAGCTCCATTTTCTGGAGCTATCATAAAGTTTTTAGGAATTTCAGGTCTTGAAATTGTAGGAGGAACTGGTTCTGGTTTTGTTGCAACAACATATGCCTTGCTGAAGCCTGAAAAATAGCTTTTATCAAGAAGTACAACCTTTACTTTAAATCTGATATAGTAAACAGTATTTGGTTCAAGACCAGATACCTCAATTTTGTTCTGACCTTTTAATTCCTCGCTTGAAATCTCAAAAGAAAATAGTATCTTGTTTTCATCCCATGTATATTTGCATACATATACATGATAATATACAGACTCCTCTACACTTTGATAGTTCAGCCCGACACTATTTCTCACATAGTCATATACATTAGCACGCACATCCTCCAAAAACTTATCCTGATATGTATAGATTGTAATCTTATTTTTATCAACTTCTATCTTAGTTATAAAATTATCATCAATTGGTGGGACAACTAAGGTTGGTATTGGTTTTGTTGTTCCTACAAATACCAGGGAAAAATCCGATTTTTTTGGACTGTTTAGGTCAGAAAGATTGATTATTCTTACTTTGAAATAGTAAACTGTGTTCGGTTTAAGATTTTTAACACGATAACTATACCTTTTCCCATCTTGAGAAATTTCAAAATTGTTTGAAACAAACCCATCTATATTGGGATTGTAGTTTTCAGATATGTACACCAGTTTATACACTGTAGGATTATTATCTGCATCCAATACGTCATTGTACTGGGTTGAGTACCAAATCTGGTACCTGTAATACACATCATCAGAAACAGGCTTGTCAAATGATACTTTAATTTCTGTCTGGGAGACTGTTTCAGCTTGACAGTTTCTTGGTGTTGGCGGAATGTCACCGAGCTCTGTCACTGAAACCTTAATTAAAGCAGATGGAATTTTAGTCCCGTCTGCAAAAACTGCCTCAACTCTAATGTAATAATACTTTGTTGTCATAGAAAGACCAGGTATATAGGCTTCATTTTGATTATAGGAAGTTGTTGCAAAGATGTTCTGAGGAGGCAGGCTATCTCGCGGCAGTTCGTTCGCATTTGTTGCATAGTATGCCTGATACTTTATCTCATCTTGTTTATAATTTCCAGGGTCAACTCCTTTCCACTGCACTCTCACCAAAGCCAAAATCTTACCATCTTTTTCAATTTCGCCTATTTTAGCGGCACTTACTTGCATCAAAGTGGGGCAGGATATGTTGCTAAGTGGTTTGTATATAACACTGGTGTTGTCCATTTTGGGGTTCATGATGATGTAATAAATCGTTCCCGGATAAAGCTCAGGGGTATCTATTCCATCATATTTGTCATAAACTGTCATACTCACTATTCCTTTGTCTTCTGAAGCAAATTGTTTCTTGCCATCCCTTACAAGCTCAACTGGAATAGTTAGATTTCCACTTTTTAAGTATTTATATATTTCATTCGTATTGCTGTCTATAAAATACTGATTGGCATCAGCACCTGTTTGACTTTTTCCAACAAACACATTATATCCTCTAAATCCTATATCGTTCTGGTAATCAAGAGATATATTTATTTTGTGAAAACTTATAATAAGCTTTGGCTTATCTCCTCCAAAGCCAAGTGGAATATCCTCCTCTTTTGCAGGATCTGGCTCTGGCTCAGCATATAGCTTAAACTCTGTAATGACATAAATGGACTGCGTAGTTATTACCTCACCACTTTCATCTTTTGCAGACACTGTTATTTTGTAAAGCGTTGCCGCTTTAAGATTTGTTATATCACAATATGTATTGGTTGTTGCAGTTGAAAAATCTATTTGACTATTTGAATAAGCAGCTTCAACTGTATAATAAGCAGCCTCTTCAACAGCATTCCATTTTACTGATATAGAATTTTTAGTTATTTTATAAACACCATTGACATCTCGCACAACAGTCAAGCCTAATGAAGAGCCCAAGGTTTGAGAATAACCTTGTAAATTAAAATGCGGTATCAAAATTCCCACAATACACAAAATAGCAACAAGTTTTTTCACTATCCTGTACAACATTAATAATCCCACCTTGAAAATAATTCTTAAATAACTTTTTTCACACTTATTTAATCGGTCTTTTTAAGATTTATGTAAAGATACTAAACGTACATATCACTTCCTTTAAACTCTTCTGGTCTTTCATTTTTGTAGCCAAAATAGTATAAAAGTGCGTCCTTTATTCTCTTTGAAGCAAATCCATCTCCATAAGGATTTACCGCATGAGCCATTTTAGAGTACTCTTCATTGTCACTCAAAAGCTTTCTCAATATCTCCACTATCTTCTCTTTATCAGTTCCTGCAACCTTGACAGTGTTCGCCAAAACTGCCTCAGGACGTTCTGTTGTATCTCTCAAAACAACAACAGGCTTGCCCAAAGAAGGTGCCTCTTCCTGAAGACCGCCAGAGTCTGTCATAACCAAGTAGCTTTTTGCCATAAGATTGTGCATATCGTCAACATCAATAGGATTTATCAAAATAATTCGTGGATGATTTTTCAAAATCCTCTCTGCAACATCCTTAACGTTAGGGTTTAAATGTACAGGGTACACAAAAAGAATGTCATCAAATTCATTTGCTAAACTCAGCACTGCTTCAAATATGTTCTCATGTGGTTTTCCAAAATTTTCTCGCCGGTGAGCAGTGAGTGTTATTATCCTTTTTGTATAGTCAACTTCATTTAAAATTGGTTCTCTGAATTTATAATCTTTCTTTATAGTGTATTTTAAGGTGTCAATCACTGTGTTTCCTGTGACAAAAATGTCTTCTTCATTAATTCCTTCTTTTAATAAATTCAGTTTTGCCCTTTTTGTGGGTGCAAAGTGAATATCACAAAGAGCTGCTGTGAGTTTTCTGTTCATTTCCTCTGGAAAAGGTGAGAATTTATTGAAAGTGCGCAGCCCTGCCTCAACATGTCCAACTTTTGTCTTAAAATAAAAGGCAGATAAAGCTGATGCAAAGGTTGTAGTTGTATCACCATGCACCAAAACAATGTCTGGCTTTTCTTTTTTTAAAACCTCTTCAAATTTTAATATAACATCAGCTGTTACAGAATAAAGACTTTGGTTGTGTTTCATAATGTTCAAATCATAGTCCGGCTTTATATCAAATATTTCCAAAACCTGGTCAAGCATCTGCCTGTGCTGAGCTGTTACACACACACGAACTTCAAAGTTTGCATCACTTTGAAGCTCTTTTACCAAAGGTGCCATCTTGATTGCCTCAGGTCTTGTACCAAATACTATTAAAGTTTTTATCATGGTTTTGTTGCCATCCTTTCTTTTGTATTTAATAATACTCTGCAAATCAAACGTGAAGAATGCTTAATTCTTAGCTTTGAATATACCCGTAATCAAGGCCGTTTTCTAAAACAAAGTCAACAACCTTTTGATACTCTCTTTTTGTAAGCCTTCTTGAAATCTCTTTGTATTCCCCCGCTCTGTAAGCCGGATAATATTGGCTCATAAGACTTAAAAGTACTTTCCCTTTCAGGTTATCTCTTATCCAGCTAAGCACCTTTATTGAATCGTCCGTGTGCATCGGTAGAACTAAGTGGCGAATTATGATACCTTTTTTCATTATACCATTTTCTATCTTTACATCTCCAACAAGTTCATACATCTTTAAGATTGACTTTGTGGCATATTCAAAGTACAAAGGAGCATTTGAATATTTTATTGCTATCCAATCATCAAAATGTTTTAGGTCAGGCAAAAAAATATCCACATACCCTCTTAAAAGCTCTATCGTCTCTGGTTTTTCATAGGCTGATGTGTTGTAAACAACAGGAATATTGAGCCCTTTTCTTTTTGCAATTTCAAGCGCATCAATTATATAAGGAACATAGATTGTGGGTGTGACAAGATTTATATTGTGAGCACCCTTTGCCTGAAGGTTTAAAAATATCATTGCAAGCTTTTCAACGTCTATATACATGCCAAACCTTTTTTGGCTAATCTCATAGTTTTGGCAAAACACACAGCCCATATTACACCCTGAGAAAAACACAGTGCCAGAACCGTTTTTGCCTGAAATACATGGTTCTTCTCCAAAATGCAAAAACGCATCTGAGAGCTTAATCCCATTTGCAATTTTACAAAACCCCATCTCACCTTTGAGTCTGTTTACCCTGCACTCCCGAGGACAAATTGTGCAACTTTCAAGAAGTTGTTGGTAACGCAAAAAAACTTGCCCTCCCCAAAGACTTTTTAAATATTTAAAATTCGCGAGATGTAAAGTTGTATATCAGCAGGATTGAATACTCTTTCAATCCTGTCATTTTCAAATATGAATTTCGAAACAGCTTTTGCACCGCAAGCATATATGTTGTGCTTTTCTTGCATTATCATGACATTGTAAAGCCCTTCAAAACCTCTTTTTGAATATCCAACATTTTCAAAATTGCCTATCATGTTCTTTTGTCTGTACATATAATAAGGAATATATCCTTCTTCGCTCAAGATGGATTTTGTCCAATCAAGAAGATTGTTCACTGTGCCTTCGTCCATGAACCAATAGTCCTGCCACTTGAACCTCAAAACACTAGCTCTCTTTATTGAGAGCGTATGAACGGTAATTGAAGCAGGGTTTAGACTTAGCACATCATAAATTGTCTTTTGAAAGTCCTCTTCCTTTTCGTTCGGAAGACCTAAAATCACGTCGCTGTTTATGTTCTCAAACCCATATTCTCTTGCAAGCTCAAATGCCCTTTTAATATCCTCAAATGAGTGATTTCTACCTATTATTTGAAGTGTTCTGTCATTTGATGTCTGAGGATTTATACAAAGCCTCATATTAAAATCCTTTTTGTAAAGTGCTAAAAGTTCTAAAAGACTCTCGTTTATAGTGTCTGGTCTTCCCGCCTCAAATGTAATCTCACGAATATCTTCTTTATTCAAATTGGCAAGTAAACTTTCAAAAATCCTCTTTACATTCCCAACACCTAAAACAGCCGGGCTTCCTCCGCCAAAGTAGATAGCAACTATCTTATTTTCATTTTTCTCAATCAGTTTATATGTCCTCTCAAGCTCTGTCAAAAGCGCTTGAGTGTATAGGTCTAAAAGTGACTCTATCTTTTTGTTGAGTTCATGACAAGAAAATGAACAATACAAACATTTAGTTGGACAGATGGGTATTCCAATGTACAAACACGCAGCAAAAGAGTCAACCCTCTTTAAAACCTCAATTTCATTTTTAGCAACCTCAAGAAGAAGAAGGCTTTTCTTTTTAGATATATAGTATTCTCTTTGCAAATACTTAGAAGCTTCTTCAACTGGCATATTAGCTTTTACAAGTGGATATGCAATTTTAGTTGGTCTTATCCCCGTTAAAATACCCCACGGAAGTTCTTTATTAGTTAAAGCTTTTAAAATGTCATAAAGATTTTTCCCAAATATTCTCTTTGATTCATGTTCATCTTCTGTGAGCAAAAAGTTTCTTGCTGCAAGTTCTTTACCAGGCTCTTGTGCTTTTATAGTAACATTAAAGCCTTCAAACTGCGCCTTAAAATGAATATCCCCACCACTTCCAAAGTTTATTTCTGCATTCGGATAAAATGCTCGTATTATATGTTGAAAATCATATAAGAATTTTTGGCTATTTGAATAGTATGTAATCTTCAACTTTGAGTTACCCCTTTTTAAAATTATGTCTTTTAAAAACATAAAATAAAAAACTTATAGCTTTCTTTATCAGCTATAAGTTGGCCTATTATTTCTCTTGAAAATTTTTCAACTCTTCATCTATTGTAGTAGGAATTCCATGACCCGGATATACTTTTACATTCTTTGGTAAAATTAAGAGTTTATTTTTTATAGACTCAAAAATTTGTCCTTCATTTCCTAGTGGAAGGTCGCACCTTCCAAAAGAATCTTTAAAAAGTGTGTCTCCTGAAAAAAGGATATTATTTTCATACAAAAAACAGCTCGAACCGGGTGTGTGTCCAGGTGTGTGGATAACTTTCAACCTCAGGTTTCCAAATTCAAGTATATCACCATCTTTGAAATACTTATCACAATTTATTATTACCTCATTCCCCACCATATATGAAAGATTATAATTCGGATTCTGTAATATCACCATTTCATCTTCATGTGCGTAGATTGGAATCTTAAACCTTTGTTTTAGATAATGACAGCCTAAGATGTGGTCAAAATGGCCGTGAGTAAGAAGTATTGCAGACGGCACAAGATTATTTTCAACAACTACACTTTCAATCCTTGTTGCATCATCTCCCGGGTCAATTATCACAACCTCTTTCTCACCAAATATATAGCAGTTTGTCAAAATATCCCCAACTTCAATACATTTAAAAAACATTTAAACTCTTTCCCCCCTCTACTTTTATAAAACAAAACCTTCAGAAGACTTTTTTGCTGTCAAGAAGAATTGTAACAGGACCGTCATTTACAATCTCAACTTCCATATGAGCCTGAAAAATTCCACACTCAACTCTGCCCACCAGTGTTTTTAGCCTGTTCACAAAATAGTTATAAAGCCTTTCTGCTTTTTCTTTGTCTGCCGCAAACATGAAATTTGGTCGTCTTCCCTTTCTTGCATCACCCATAACTGTAAAGTTTGAAACAACCAAAATTTCTCCATTTACATCTTTCAAGGATAGATTAAACTTAGATGCTTCATCTTCAAATATCCTAAGATTTACAATCTTTTCACAAAGATAATTTGCATCTTCTTCTGTATCATCGTTCGCTACACCAACCAATACACAAAGTCCTCTGTCAATTTTCCCAACAATCTCGCCATCAACAACAACAGATGCTCTCTTTACCCTTTGTACAACTGCTCTCAAAATGCTTTAGCCTCCTTTTACACGCTGAACGTCAAATACGCTGTCAATTTTTCGAAGTTTTCTTATTATCTTTTCAAGCTGTTCTGTTGAGCTTATCTCAACAGTCAAATTGATATTTGCAATCCTGTCGCGTGTTGTTCTTCCTTGAATTGCCTTTACTGAAATCTTGTTCTCACCAAGCAGGTTTGTTATATCCATCAAAATGCCCGTTCTATCATTTGCTAAAATGTTAATTTGTGCATCAAACTTTGCATCTTTTGTAACATTCCACTCAGCTTCCACTATCCTCTCAGGCTCTTTTAAGTACTGTTCAACATTAGGACAGTCACGCCTGTGGATTGAAACGCCTCTTCCTCTTGTGATATACCCTATTACCTCATCACCAGGTACAGGATTGCAGCACTTTGCAAATCTCACAAGCACATTTTCAACACCTTTTACTAAAATACCGTTGTTAGAAGACGCTTTTGTGGGCTTTGGTTTTTCTATCTGAACTTCCTTGTTCTCGTCTTCTTTAATGTATTTTTTTATCTCTTCTTTGATCCTTAGGGCAATCTTGCCAACTGTAATTCCACCATAGCCAAGTGCTGCAAACATGTCTTCAGGTGTTCTGTATCCGTAGCGCTGTGAAACTGCTTGCAAGACGTCTTCCTTAAAGGCATATTGCATTGGAAGATTCATCTTCTTGATTTCTTTTTCTAAGATGTCCTTCCCTTTTTGGATATTCTCTTCTTTTCTTTCCCTTTTGAACCACGCATTGATTTTGCTCTTTGCCTGAGGGCTTTTAACAATCTTTAGCCAGTCCTGAGAAGGACCGTGGACATTGGGTGATGTTATAATCTCAACAATATCACCATTTTTGAGCTCATAGTCAATTGGCACAAGCTTGCCATTGACTTTAGCTCCTGCCATCTTGTTGCCTATTTCGCTGTGTATTGCATATGCAAAGTCAATGGGAGTTGAACCCTGTGGCAGGCTTATAACATCGCCTTTTGGTGTAAACACAAATACTTCATCAGAAAAGAGGTTGATTTTTAAAGACTCCATGAACTCTTTTGCATCTTTTAGCTCTTTTTGCCACTCTAAAAGTTCCCTGAGCCATGCAAATTTCTCATCCTCATCAGTAGACTTTATCCTTCCCTCTTTATACTTCCAGTGTGCAGCAATTCCATATTCTGCTGTTCTGTGCATGTCAAAGGTTCTAATCTGAACCTCAAACGGCTCTCCTTCAGGTCCTATTACTGTTGTGTGAAGTGACTGATACATATTAGGTTTTGGCATTGCAATATAATCTTTAAAACGGCCTGGCATTGGCTTAAACAATGTATGGATTATGCCAAGAACTCCATAGCAATCTTTTACAGAGTTTACAATAATTCTTATAGCAAACAAGTCGTAAATCTCTTCTAATGTTTTTCCCTGTTGCTTCATCTTTCTGTATATGCTGTAAAAGTGTTTTGGTCTTCCATCTATCTGGCCAACTTCAATGTTTGCTTCTTTAAGTTTTTCAGATATAAGATTAATTATCCTCTGGATATACTCCTCTCTTTCAACTCTTTTTTTTGCTATCTTTTCAACAAGGTCATAATACCCTTCTGGGTCAAGATAGCGAAGAGATAAGTCCTCAAGTTCCCATTTTATTTTCGAAATTCCAAGTCTGTGGGCAAGCGGTGCATAGATGTCAATTGTCTCTTGCGCTTTTTGACGCTGCTTTTCAGGAGGCAAGTACTTCAAAGTTCTCATATTGTGCAGCCTGTCAGCAAGCTTTATCAAAATCACTCTTATATCTTTTGCCATTGCAATGAGCATCTTACGATAGTTTTCTGCCTGCTGCTCAAGCTTGCTTGTAAACTCAAGCTTGCCAAGTTTTGTAACCCCATCAACCAAAGATGCAATTTCGCTACCGAACTCTTGTTCGATTTGTTGTAGTGACGCAGAGGTATCCTCCACAACATCGTGCAACAGCCCTGCCACAATCGATGCAATATCAAGCTCAAGGTCAGCTAAAATCAGCGCAACTTCTAAGGGATGTACTATATATGGTTCACCAGAACTTCTTTCCTGCCCGTCATGATGTTTTTTTGCAAATTCATAGGCCTTTTTGATTAAATTGATATCTTCCTCTGTTGCGTACTTCTTCACCTTTTTTATCAGCTGTTCAAATTTCTCCTCCAAAGACTATTTCACCTCGAAGGACCACTTTTATTTTTGGTCCATTTTTTAAATTTTTAAAAGATTTTAAATCAAAGAAGACTCAAACTGGACAACAGACCTCACATCATATCCTTTTAAGTTTTGTCTTCCATTCAAATAGGTAAGTTCAACAAGATATGCAATACCCACAACCTTGCCACCAAGTTTCTCAACAAGCTTTATATTCGAAAGTGTTGTACCACCTGTTGCTAAAAGGTCATCTATAATGACTACCTTTTGCCCGGGCTGTATTGCGTCAATGTGCATCTCAAGAATATCCTTGCCGTACTCAAGTTCATATTCAACAGATACGGTTTTATAAGGAAGTTTGCCCTTTTTTCTGACCAGTACAAGACCTTTGTTCAAGACATACGCAACTGGTGCACCAAAGATAAAGCCTCTTGACTCAGGTCCAACAATTAGGTCAAAGTCAAGGTCTTTTACCAAATCTACTAGAGAATCAATTGCGTATTTGAATGCATCCTTGTCCTGCAAAACTGTTGTTATATCAATAAAATCTATACCCTCTTTTGGAAAATTCAAAACGTGTCTGAATTTTTCTTTCAGATTCATCCCATATCCTCCTGTTTCTTTTATTAAAATTTGTGTTCACGATATTTAGTATATCAAAAAAAATAATAGTTTTTGAATACCTACATATCAAATCTTTCAAAAAAATAAAAAAGCCCTTTTACTCCACAAAGGGAAATAAAAGGGCTTTTCTATATGCTCTTAAATACTCTTTTGAACCATGCTTCTTTGTAAAACTTTGTCTTTAGTATTTCATATACTTTGAGTTTCAGTTTTACAGGCATCTTATCAACGCTGCTGTAGCTCGTGGCAATTATATACTCTTTTTTTGTAAGTGATTTCTTTAAGCTCCTTTTTTGCCTTTTCTGGAAGTTCTAACTTTGCCTCATCAACAATACAAAGCGGCGGGAATATTACGCACCACCAGTTACTTCCACTTCCCTCACCAATGAACACCTTAACAGCATCATAAACACCAGAAGGAAACAGAAAGCCGTCATAGATTCTGTTTGGAAATAAATTTCTTTGTATGGCTACTTTTACATTATAGTTATATCCTCTTTGATTTATCTGCTGCTGTAAATATTTTTCTATTTGGGGGGTTTGAAGAGAAATTTGTTTTAATACATATGTCTTGCCTTTTGAATAATCAATTCTGCTTGAAAGATAAAAAATTAGCTTGTCTTTCACATATATCTTTAAATCTTGGTCTTCTTTTGAGTTGCTATTTGCAAGAATATGAATCCTTACAACTTTGTCTGCCAAATCATTTCGAAGGATACCAAGTTCTTTATAGCTCAAGTACCAATAGAAGAAATAAAACATAGTAGGGCAAACACAGCTGCAAAGAGATATCCTTGAATTTTCTTTTACTTAGCGTCATATTTTCTCTCCTCAATTTAACTTTTCTTTCTTTTAGCATTGCCACAAAAGAAAAGTTTTATACATGTCTGTCCTTAATAAATGGTGCCGCTTCTCCTAACTCTCACATCAGGCACAACTACTATATCAATCTTTTTAAACTCATCATTCCAGTTTTTCTTAAGCCTTTCCCAATCTTTTGGCCTTCTTTTTGATATTAAGTCACCAATACCTAAGATATCAGCATTGTATTTAAATTTAAGAAGGTTCACAAGTTCAGCTGCTTTCTGTTTTATAATACCATTTAGTCCTTTTTGTATATAGCTTCTCATAGGGTCATCTAAAACTTTATAACCACTTTGAAATACAAATTGGTTTACCTCACCTTCAATTCGGATATTGTATATGACCTTTATTCTACCATCTTTGCTTTCTAACTTCTTTTTAGTCTAGTCCTCTGTGGTGATAAATGGAACATAGGTGGACTTGTACTTCAAATCATCAATCAACGTATGTTTTACCTTACCCATCAAAAGTTTGTAGATAATTAGCTACTTTTCATTAAGCCACCCAACAAACCTGTAGTTCTTAAAAACTGCCGCACCAGCTACTCTCAGCGTCTCAACGCCTGGTTCTACTCTTGAGATAACTGCACATTTGGAGTTTATAAAGCTGTTTATAACATTGCTTAAAGGTGTGTCTATAATCCTTCCATAGACCGTTGCGTTTTTTGAAATCTCAAAAAGGTGAATTCCTGTCACAGGCTGGACAAGAGGCATTGTGTTTAAAGTGTCTCTTGCAGTTGTCTCTGAAACATATAAAAAGGTATTTTGAGGAATGTCTTTGTCTCTATACAGCGTGTCCAAAACCTCTTTAACAAGTTCTGGATTATCTACCAAGCCTCTTCCTAAGACAACAACCTTAAGATACCCATAATAAAGTCTTTTGTTTATATCTCTTTCAAGGTAATTTCTTATACCAAGCACACTATTTGTTGGCCTTACAAACAAAAACCTCATCTGCTCATCAGCTTTTGAGTCTTTGTTCATCATTCTGAGATTTGGAAAAAGCACAGTAACAGAGTATTTATACAGATTTTCTTTTGTTGGTAAAGGAGGTTTGACCTTTCTTTTTGTCTTTGGGTCAATGCCTTTCCGGTTTGTTTTGATCTCTGGCTTTTTCTGGTCTGGTGGAAACTTTTCGGTCTTTTTTTCAAGGTCAATGTACTTTTTGTTCTCATATTTATTTAAATCACTCAGATCATATTTATCAACGCCAAGCGCTAAAATGTATCTCCTGTCTTCTATCTTAATCCTGTCCCAGCACCCTGTGAAAGTGAATGTTATTATAAAAAGCATCAGTACTAAACCTGATATTTCCAAGCTTTTCATGTCTTCTTCACCTTCTTTTTTAAGACAAGCACAACATAGGTTATAAGTGGCAATATCAACACAACAAAGGTTGCAAAAAAGTAGCTGAAATAATCCATATATTTTTGAGTTTGTAAAATGTTATGGGGAATTAAAGAAAGGATGTATATAAACGGAAGCCGGGCAAATACAAAAAAGTTATGTTCTTTTGTATTGAATATCCTTGCTAAAATTAAGCTTGCCACCATTAAAAATATAATCTCTGTTGTATACGTTGTTATCATCCACAGAGCAACCACTATGCTTTCGGGTCTTTCTATTACAATCTCTAAAACTGTCACATCTCTAAAAAGATTTAAAGTAGGCCAAACCAGAGTTTGCATCTCTTTTGAACCAAAATCGGCAGTGCAAAATATTACTATTACCTCATAAATAAAAACCGTTATTAAAAAACCAAATAAAGCACTTCTGACTAATTTATCCTTTCTTCTTATATACGGCAGGAAGAAAAGAAAAACCTCAAACCCTAAAAAACTAAATATTGTGCTCCCTATACCTTGAATTAACTTTTTGAAAGGAATATTCAAAATTGACAAAAGATTTGAAAAATCAAGTCTTTGATATACAAAAAATGATAAGATAACTATAATCACAACAATTCCTGGCATGAGAATTTCGCACATTCTTGCTATGACCTCAACACTATATCTTGCAAGATATGCACACGTCAAAAGAAATGTAATTATTAAAACTTCGGTAGGTGTGAGATTAAACATAAACTCTTTTGCTGTCTCAGCAATTAGCCTTGTTTCAAATGCGGAAAAAACTATAAAATAGACAACATAAATAAAAGAAAAAACAACGCCAAGTACTTTACCAAAAGCAGAATTTAAAAGCTCTATAAAGGTGACATCAGGATTTGACATTGAAATTCTAAATAGAAGCAAAAAGACCAAAAAAGAAATTGTACCGCCAAGCAGCACTACAATCCAGCCGTTCTGATCAGCATATTTTGCAACTCCTGATGGCATAAACATAATACCTATTCCAATCATGACAGATACAAAAAGGACAAAACACTGAAAACTGGATATCTTGTCATTGTCGTTTATTATCATCTATTTTCACCTGCCACACTCGATGGTTGACCTCGCTCATACATCATCCTTATCTTTTGCTGTGTGCTTGCAAAAATAGGTCTTGCCCAGAGATATCTTGTGGGAAGCCTTACAATTGCATCCTTGTAGTCCATAATTTCAAACGAGACAAATGGTGAAAGCATTGGTACACCAAAGCTTTTGAGTTTAACCAAATTGCCTAATATAATAAGACTCAAAAGTATAAATCCATAAAGACCCAGTGCTGCACAAACAAGTATATACACAAACTTCAACAGTCTTAAGGATATTGAAAGATTATAAGCCGGCACTGCAAACGATGCAATTGCAGTTGTTGCAACAAGTATGACCATAATAGGCGAAATAATTCCTGCTTGAACTGCTGCCTGTCCTATAATCAAGCCTCCTACAATCCCAATTGTTTGGCCAATCGGTCCGGGAAGTCTCAAACCTGCCTCTCTTAAAAGCTCTAACATGAACTCCAAAAAAAGTGCTTCAATAAAAACAGGAATTGGCACTCCTTCTCTTGTTGCAGCAATAAAGAGCCCTAAGTCAGGTGGAATCATGCTTGGTGTAAATGATAAAATTGAAATATAAAATCCTTGGAGTGTCATAGCAACAGTTGCGGCAATAACCCTCAGTATCCGTATAACCGTTGCTATATGCCATCTTTCGTAATAATCCTCTGCATGCTGAATAGAAGTCATAATAGTTGCGGGAACAATGAGAGCAGTGTTTGTATTGTCGCACAAAATCACAACTCTTCCTTCATAAATGGCTGCAACTGCCGTGTCAACCCTCTCTGTGTGCTGGATGGTTGGGAAAAAGCAAAAGACATCATCTTCGATCAGCTGTTCTATCATTTCACCATCAATTATCGCATCAATATCTATTTTAGAAAGCCTTTGTTTAACTTCATTCAAAACGTCTTTATCAACAATGTCGTCAATATACACAAGATATATATCAGTTTGCGACCGTCTTCCAAGTTCCATATTTTTTATTCTAAGGCGTGTATCTCTCTCTCTTCGCCTAATAACAGCTGTTGAAAACCTTACAACTTCATTGAAGCTGTCTCTTGGACCTCTTACAGCATTTTCAGTAATTGGCTGTTGGATGCCTTTGTTTGGAAAGTTTCGGGTTGAGATTCGAATAATCTTGTCGCTTCCATCCACAAAAAGAAGCCTCTCTCCACAAAGAAGATCCAAAATGGCATTTTTAAAACTCGTTACTTCTTTTATGTCAGCAGTTGCAAGGATATGGTTTGAAATCTTCTCATATGCATTGATCTGATTTATATCTTCATCCATCAGGGTTGTCTCAATCATAAGATGCTTTATAACATCTCTGTCTATAATCTCTCTTGAAACAAAACCGTCCACAAACACTGTTGCACACTTGACATTTGTACAATAAAATTCCCTGTATACAATATCGTCGTTGTCAACAAGAAGTTCTTTTAGGTAGTTGAGATTGTCATCAATCTTCTTTGAAATCTCATCTTTTGCTTTAACAAATTTGCTTTCATGCAAGCACTGATATCCTTTTTCTCTCTGTCTTTTTCTTTTTATAATTTCAAAAAATCTCATCTTTTAAATCACCACTTTTAGATAAAAAGTTTTACTATATAAAAGAAAATACCAATTACAATCAAAACACTTGCCGTGATTCTTGCTAATTTGATCTCTCTCTTTAAATTCTTCGATTTAAGCTCCCTTATATCAAACATAAATATTAAAATACCACTTAAGAGAAACATTAGAATACTATACTTTGTAATGATATCTGAAAGCTTAACCATCGTATAAAATTCCTTTTCTACCATTTAGTATGAAATAAAATATCTTTTTTTATACTTGAATTTTGTCTTCGAGTATGCTAAAATCCATTTCATAAAGACATTTGTCTTTATTAGGTGAACAACAAAAATGCTAAAGAAAGATGCCACGTACTATATAGTTGAGGAGAGTGTTTTGCCAGAGGTTTTTTTAAAAGTCATCAAGGCAAAAGAGCTTTTAGAAAAGGGTGAGGTTAAGGCCGTAAACGAAGCTGTGAAAATTGTTGGAATTTCAAGAAGTGCATTTTATAAATACAAGGATTGTATATTCCCTTTTTTTGAAAGTTCAAGAGGAAAAATAATAACGCTTGCACTTGTTCTTCAAGACATACCCGGTATTCTTTCCAAAATATTGAACATTATCTCTGACACAAACGCAAATATACTTACAATCAACCAAAACATTCCCTTGGGTGGAGTTGCAACTGTTACAATATCCATTAGAACATCTGAGATGACAAAGTCTGTAAAAGAGCTGATTCAAGAAATTGAAAAGGTTGACGGAGTTAAGAAGATTGAAATATTAGGAAGAGAAGAATATTAAAGTTTTCAAAAAGGAGGGAAATTTGAATTGGTAAAGATTGCAATAATGGGATTTGGTGTTGTTGGTTCAGGTGTGTGGGAAGTTTTGACAAAAAACGCAGCATCAATTGCTAAAAGAGCTGGCGATGAGATAGGAGTTAAATACATCTTAGATATTCGTGACTTTCCAGACCATCCTGCAAAAGATTTGATTATTAAAGACTTTGACAAAATTTTAAATGACGATGAGGTTTCTATTGTCGTTGAAACAATTGGTGGGCTTGAGCCTGCGTATACTTATACAAAAAAGCTTTTAGAAAAAGGAAAGCATGTTGTAACATCCAATAAAGAACTTGTTGCAAAGTATGGACCAGAGCTTTTGAGAATTGCAAAGGAGAAGAATATAAATTATTTCTTTGAAGCAAGTGTTGGCGGTGGAATACCTATTATAAGACCTCTTCAGAACTGTTTGGCAGGAAATCAAATAACAGAGATTGCAGGAATTTTAAATGGCACCACAAACTATATCCTGACACAGATGAACAAATACTCACTGTCATTTGAGGAGGCGCTAAAACAGGCCCAGGAAAAAGGGTATGCAGAGAGAAACCCAAGCAACGATGTTGACGGGCATGACGCATGCAGAAAGATTGCAATCTTATCTTCAATTGCATACTCTCACTATGTAAACTATGAGAATATTTATACAGAGGGTATCTCAAAAGTTACAAAAGAAGACATGGAATATGCAGAGGAGCTCGGGTGCACAATAAAACTCATTGCTATGAGCAAAAAGTTAGATAGCACAACTGTTTTTGCGAGGGTAAGTCCACTTATGATACTCCAAAAAAGTCCTTTTGCAAATGTCGATGATGTATTTAATGCAATATTAGTAAAAGGTGATGCAATAGGCGATGTGATGTTCTATGGCCAAGGCGCTGGTAAACTTCCAACTGCAAGTGCGGTGGTGGGAGATATAATTGACATTGTCAAGCACATCGACAAGTCATATGTCTACACTTGGGGAATCTCTGGTGATATAAAGGTTTTGGATATAGATCAAACTTCATGCAGATTCTTTGTAAGAGTAAAGTACAAAGACCTATCAAAGGCAAAAGACGCAGTTTCAATTATTTTCAATGACTGTATGATTGTAAATACTCACAAACCAATTGGTGAAAGTGAGTTTGCGTTTGTCACACATGAGATGAAAGAAGGAGAATTCAAAGAGAAGATATCACAACTTGAAAAACTACCTGCTATTGAAAAGGTTTTATCTATCATCAGATATGATGAAAATATATAAAAGGGCTTAGAATAAATGAATAAATCTAAGTAGCTTGGGGGTAAGTTATAGAAATGATTTCTGTAAAGGTCCCGGCATCATCGGCAAACCTTGGTGCCGGATTTGACTGTATGGGGGTTGCACTAAAACTTTATAATATTATTGAAGTGGAAGAAATCGAAAAAGGATTGATCATAACCTCAAACCCAGACGACCCATCAATCGCCAAAGATGAAAATAACCTTGTTTTCAAAGCCATGAAGGTTGTATTTGACGAGGTTGGCTGGTACCCAAAGGGGTTGAGGATAAATCTTATAAATGAAATTCCACTAACACGTGGGTTGGGTTCGTCTGCTGCCTGTATCTCAGGTGGAATTTATGCTGCAAACCTTCTGTGTGGTGGAAAGCTTTCTGAAGAAGAGATGATTTTTTTGGCAGCTAAGATGGAAGGGCATCCTGACAATTCAACACCTGCAATGATTGGCGGACTTGTCTTTGCAGTACTGGAAGAAAATAAGGTAAACTACATTAAGTTTGTTGTGCCAAACAGACTCAAGTTTGCAGTGTTCATCCCTGACTTTCAGCTTTCTACTGAGTATGCAAGAAATATTCTGCCAAAGTATATTGAGTTTAAAGATGCTGTGTTCAATGTTGGAAGAGCTGCACTTTTTGCAAGCGCAATTACAACAGGAAACTACGAACTTCTGCCTGCTGCAACACAAGATAGACTTCATCAGCCGTACAGAAAAAAACTTATTCCTGACTTTGATAAAATTGTAAATTTATTTTTAGAGTTTGGTGCAAAAGGAGCATTCTTATCCGGTGCTGGTCCTTCTATAATAGCACTGATTGATGAAAACTACGATATTTTTGAGCAGAATGTTAGGAATGCACTCAAGTCCTTAGAGTTGAAAGCTAACTGGGATTTGATGATTTTAGAAGCTGATAACAGTGGTGCTACAGTCTTTTCTGTGCAAAGTAGCAGTAGTTTTAAGAGATAAGGCAATTATTAAAAAAGTGTAATATAATATTATCAAACCGACTATACAAGTTTAAAGAAATCTTTTAGTTTAAATAAAAGGGAGGGAACAAAAATTGGGAATAGTTGTTCAAAAGTATGGGGGAACGTCTGTTGCAGATAAAGAGAGAATATTCAGAGCAGCAAGGCGGGCAGTTAGCGAGTATGAAAAAGGAAACAAGGTAGTGGTTGTTGTCTCTGCTCAAGGCGACACCACCGATCAGCTAATCGAAAAGGCAAAAGAGATAAATGAAAACCCATCTAAAAGAGAGATGGATATGCTACTTTCAACAGGTGAGCAGATATCAATTGCTCTTATGGCAATGGCAATTGAAAAGCTCGGGTATCCTGTAATATCACTTACTGGCTGGCAGGCAGGAATAAAGACAGATAGTAACCACACCAATGCCAGAATTAAAGAAATTGACACAGAAAGGCTTCAAAGAGAGCTTGACAAAAGAAACATAGTGGTTGTTGCCGGCTTTCAGGGAATAAACAAGTACGATGACATCACAACTTTGGGTCGTGGCGGGTCTGACACAACAGCCGTGGCTTTAGCTGCAGCCTTGAAAGCTGACAAGTGCGAAATATATACAGATGTTGATGGTGTGTATACTGCAGACCCAAGAATTGTTCCAAATGCTTCAAAGCTAAAAGAGATTTCATATGATGAAATGTTAGAGCTTGCAACGCTGGGTGCAAAGGTTCTTCATAACAGGTCTGTTGAGCTTGCAAAAAAATATAACATTCCTATAGTTGTCAGGTCATCTTTTAATGACAATGAAGGAACAGTTGTAAAGGAGGTAAGTTCTGTGGAAAAACTGCTTGTGTCAGGTGTTGCTTGTGACAAAGATATAGCAAGGGTTGCTGTGATTGGAGTTGAAAATGTGCCAGGAAAGGCATTCCAGATATTCTCTTTACTTGCGAAAGAGAATATAAATGTTGATATAATCTTGCAATCAATTGGAAGAGAAAAGACAAAAGATATATCATTTACTGTGTCAAAAAGCAATCTCAAGCAGACATTAGATGTATTGACAAAGAACCTGCATGTAATTGGAGCAAAGGATATAACATACGCAGACAATGTTGCAAAGGTGTCAATTGTAGGTGCTGGAATGGTCAACAACCCAGGCGTTGCTGCAATGATGTTTGAAGCACTCTATGATGCAGGAATTAACATTGAAATGATTTCAACATCAGAAATAAAGATTTCTGTTTTAATTGACGAAAAGGATGCTGAAAAGGCAGTAAGAGCTATACATGATAAGTTTAAACTACATCTTTTGAATAGCAACGGAAAATAAAGGGCAAAGTTTTGGGATAATACATAAGGGGCTGCTTCAAAAATCCCAGGCAGCCCCTTTACTTTTAACAGTATACAATCTCAACATTCTTCTCTCTTATTGCATTTTCTTGACTTGGTGGCAGTACCTTGTCGGTGAAGATAAAGTCTACATCATCAAGTGTTGCAATGTTCACAAGTGCTGTTTTGTTCATCTTTGTGTGGTCTGCAATCATATAAACCTGTTCTGCTATCTCAATCATCATCTTTTTTACCTGTGCTTCAAGCTCGTTTGACTCTGTAAAGCCTTTTTCAATGTCAAACCCTTTACATGAAATTATAGCCTTGTTTGCATTAAGAGATTTCAAAGTATTCTCTGCAATAGGCCCAACAAGCGAAAGTGACCTATTTCTCAGCGTCCCACCTGTCGAAATCACCTTGATGTCTTCAAAAACTTTGAGCTCATTTATTATCTGCTCAGAGTTTGTAATGACTGTTATTTTCTTTTTGGTTTTGAGAAGCTTTGCAACTTGCAGAGCTGATGTGCTTGAGTCCATGACAAGTGTGTCGCCATCTTCGATATACTTTATTAAAGTCAGAGCTATTTGTTTTTTACCTTCAATGTTTGTTACATTTCTGAACTCAAATGGAATGTCAACATTGTAGTTTTCAACCAAGACTGCACCGCCATATGTTCTTTTTAAAAGTCCTTCCTTTTCAAGTTTCTCCAGGTCGCGCCTGATAGTTTCTTCTGTGACATTGAAAAGCTTTGCAAGCTCTGGAACAAGTACACTCTTGTTTTCATTTAGCATTGCCATTATCTTTTGTCTTCGTTCAATAGCAAGCACCTTTTTCTTACCTCCCTTTATAGATTTCAAACTGATTTCATATTCATTATTTCTGGTTTGCTATCTTCTCAAAATCTTTTCTTGTCATACCCATTATGATAACATCATGAAACTTTCCATCAATAAGCCTTGCTTCACGTAAAACCCCTTCAATTTTAAACCCACATTTCTGATAAGCTTTAATAGCCCTTATATTGTCATCAAATGTGTCAAGCTCTATTCTGTTTATATCAAGGGTTGTAAATAGGTATTTTACAAATGCCTTTATTGCGTCGGTGCCAAAACCTTTCCCCCAATACTCTTTTTCGCCTATGTGAATTCCAAGCACAACAACTTTATTTATAGGGTCATAGTCGCGGTAAGAAATAGAACCAATTGGTTTTCTGTCTTTTGTCTCAACTATAAACCGTTTAACACTTGAGGATGAACGCGAATAATACCATCTTCTGAACTCTCCAATAGATGTATAAGGAGCATCCTTCACACCACGTGCCCAGTACGCCACCTCTGGGTCATTTGACCATTTTTGGAGATATTTTAGATCTCCCCACCTCAGTTCCCTTATATTTACAAGTTCACCTTTTGCTATTAACATCCTTTCACACCTTTTCTAAATATGCTACAACACCAAACGCAGTTACCTCCGCAATAGCATATGACCTAGAGCCGTCTCTTGAAAGTGCTAAGCTGCCAGGGTTTAAAAATAAAATGTTGTCAGAGTAAAACTCTTCTTGCTGGTGTGTATGACCAAAAAACACTGCATCAACTTTTAAAGCCTTTGCGTGGTTAACAATAAGCTCATATGTAGACTTCACAGAATACATATGACCATGTGTTATTAAAATCTTTTTACCCCCAACTTCAATAATCTTCTCTGTTGGAAAATCTTTTGTAAAGTCGTTATTCCCTCGTACTATCTCAAATTTGAGATTTGGAAATTTATTCTGAAGATATACAGCATCTTTCACCAGGTCTCCTAGATGAACGCATAAAACAATATTTTTTTCATACTTTTTTACAATCCTCTCAGCATCATAAGTAATTCCATGTGTGTCACTCAGAACTAATATCTTCATTGTAAATCTCACCCAAAATCCTTTTTAGTTTTTCAAAAGCTTTAGCTCTGTGTGATATCCTGTTTTTCTCCTCACTTTCAAGCTCTGCAAATGTCAAAGTAGAGCCTTCAGGAATAAATACAGGGTCATACCCAAACCCATTTTTACCTCTTGGTTCAAAACCAATTTTTCCTCGGCATATTCCTTTTGTCTGATATACTCTGCCATTTTCATCAATAAATGTAAGCACACAGACAAACTGTGCACCCCTTTTTTCACAAGGAACATCCCTTAGTTCTTCTAAAAGCTTTTTAATTCTTTCTTCATCTGTTGCATTTTCGCCTGCATATCTTGCAGAATACACTCCAGGTCTTCCGCCAAGTGCATCTACTTCAAGGCCAGAGTCGTCTGCTAAAGTTGGTAATCTGTAAAGGTCGTATATAGTTTTTGCCTTTTTTAAGGCATTTTCTTCAAAAGTCTTTCCATCCTCAATTATGTTGATATTTCCTTCAAAATCGCTCAGAGTCAAAACCTCGTCAAAAAAATCTCCAATCAGCTCTTTTATCTCTTTTGCCTTTCCTCTATTCTTGGTCGCAACAAGAAGTTTTCTCATCCTTAGGAACACTCCCAATAAGTTTACTATCTTCCCCTAATATCTCTTTTTGTATTTCAATAATCTTTTGAATACCTTGTTTTCCAAGTTCAAGTAGCCTTTCAAACTGCTCCTGGGTAAAAGCAGCACCCTCTGCTGTGCCCTGAATTTCAATAAATTCTCCTTTGTCGTTCATAACAAGGTTCATATCAACAGAGGCTTTGGAGTCCTCTTCAAAACAAAGGTCAAGCATCTCAACCCCGTCACATATCCCAACAGAGACTGCTGCAACAAAATCTGTGATTGGGAAATTTTCTATCACTTTCTCATCATAAAGCTTTTTGCAGGCATCAAACATCGCAATAAATCCGCCCGTGATTGAAGCTGTTCGCGTACCCCCGTCTGCCTGAATAACGTCACAGTCAAGAATTATCACACGCTCACCCAATGCTTTAAAGTTTATACCAGCTCTGAGAGCTCTTCCAATTAGCCTTTGTATCTCTTGGCTTCGGCCGCTGAGCCTGAGTTTATTTATATCTCTTACATTTCTCTGCTGGGTTGCCCTTGGAAGCATTGAATACTCAGCAGTAATCCAGCCCTCACCACTTCCTTTTTTAAAAGGAGGTACTTTGTCGTCAATTGTTGCAGTGACAATTACCTTTGTGTTGCCCATCTCAATCAGGCATGAACCTTCAGCATATTTTATAAAGTTTCGTGTTATCTTTATTGGTCGAAGTTCATTATATGCTCTCTGGTCTGGTCTCATGGCTCTTTACCTTCCTTTCACAGTTTTAGATTTATAGGATTTTAATACAAACTGGCTTACATCTATTTTATCTTTTAAATGGTACTGGTCAAGGTATTCTTCTTTGCCATCTACAGAGAGTTTAATATACCGTATAGACTTGTCAATTTCTTTTGCTGTAAAACAAATTGAGGATAAGATTGTGTCAATTTCACTACTTCCTTTTAGATTCAAAATCTGGCTTGACAAATCAATATATAAGGTTTTCTCTTTTAGATTTACATTATTCAATTTTAACCCATTTAGTTTAGAAAATCTATAGCTAAGACTTTTTATCAGTTGCCTCAAACCAAAAGTCAAAAGTGTGTTTTTATAATTTTGTGGAATACCTACCCACTTTGGCACAAGAAAGATATTATCTTCAACCCTTTGCGGTACAAACAAAATTAGCTGGTCATGTGATCGTCGCAAAAATGGAGTCTTATTGTAAGATGTTCCATCTTTGTAAAAATTAAACCTCTTTTTATGTTATCAAATGAGGTAATAAAAAACGCTATCGCTTTAACGTAAAAATCTAAATATTTCTTTTGATAAAACTTTGAATTTAAATCAATTTTAGCACAATCTCCTTCAACTTTAATAGAATTTATCTCAATGTCATCGGGAAATATACAAAAAAGCCCAAAATTTCTGAGTTTCCTCTGCCTCTGTGGTGAAAACACAGAAAGTTCAAGCCCTTTTTTCATCACAGATAAAGTTTTCTCAGTATAAACATTTGCTAATACAAGGTTTTTGTGTTTGTCACAAAAATATGCTAAGAATTTTCGAAGAATTGCCAGTACTTATCTGCTCAGTTGAATAAAGAGTATAAACGTCACTGTCTACAATTTCAAAATTTATTTCAGTTTTTGTACTTTGAGAATTTTGATACACGTCATCCCGAGCTATTGTAGATAAAAAGTTATTTATACTACAAGAGGTTAAGAACAATAAGCAAAGAATTAATACAAAAAAATTCTTTTTCTCATTCCAAAACCACCCTCTTTTCATAGACTTATGTTAATCTTTTTATTAGCATATTTAAAATGAGGGTGGCTTAGAACAAGAAAAAGAATTCTTTATTATCTTCTTGCCAAAAGCATTATGATAAGAGAGGTCAGCGAAAAACAAATGCTAACTAAGTACAAAAATAGCACTGTTTGCTTTTGATTCAAGCCTGCTTCAAGAAGCCTAAAATGGACCTGACTTTTGTCAGCTTTGTGAATAGGTTTTCCTTCCTTAATTCTTTTGAATATGACAAAAAGATTATCAAATATAGGAAGTCCCAATGTCAGGATTGGCACAATCAAAGACACAACTGTTGCCACCTTAAATGTCCCTTCAACAGCAATTGTCCCAAGGACAAATCCTAAGAATGTAGCACCTGAGTCGCCCATAAAAATCCTGGCTGGGTGGCGGTTGAAAATCAAAAAAGCTGAAGCAACACCTACAAGTGCTGCCGCCATGTAAGTTGAAACCCTTGCTGTTGAAATTATGCTGAGGTTCATCAGAGCAACAAAAAACAAAGTAGTACCTGAGATTGTAGTAATACCTGCAGCAAGACCATCTATCCCATCAATAAAGTTTATTACTGTTGTCACACCAAAAAGCCATATTACAGTTGCTATATATTGAAACCACACCGGAAAGCTTATGAACTTGTGTGTAAACGGGTTCGTTATTCCTTCAATCTGAATACCCATAAAAAAAACTATTGAACATGCCAATATCTGCACCAAAAACTTTGGAAGAGCGCTAAACTCTTTACCTTGAGATTTATACCAGTCATCAACAAGACCAATTGCCAAAATCAAGCTTGATGCTATAAAAAAACCTAAAAATTCACGGCTTATGCCTCTTATCAAAAACTGGGAGACGAAGAATGCAACAAACAGAGCAACTCCACCTGTTACAGGAATTGGATATGAATGAATCTTTCGCGGATTTGGTCTGTCAACAAACCCTATCTCAATTGACTTTCTTTGGATATATGGTGTTATAACTGTTACCAAAACGAACGAAATCAAAAACGAAAGCGCATCTTTTATTATAAGGTCTGTCATTAGTTTCCCCTCCAAGGAATTTTGAGACTCTTTAGCTTTTGTAAAATAAGTGTAAGAAGATAGTCATAAAGTACAAAGATAACCTCAGAAGAAGCAACCGTCAAAGCTATTCCAAATTTAAAATTCGGGATCTCTTTCATTATTATTTTAAACACAAAATATAAAATAATTAGCGCAACATTATAAAACAAAAGTTTTAAACCAAGCTCAATATAAATTGGAAAACCTCTTTCACATATAGCCTTAAACAGCGGGTAAAGCCCAAAAATAAGAATGTATAGCACAGCTACAAGTTTGTTTGGTACAATCATTAAGCTCAGTAAAGATACTACAACGTACGTAAGAAAACCAAGTTTTATGCTATTTTGCCATACAATTATCATTATGCAAACCGAAGAGAGAATGTAAAACAAGCTATTTCCCTTTGGTAAAACTGAAGCAAAGAACAAAAAAATTATACTAAGCGCTCCCATCAACCCAGCATATGAAATTTCTTTTGCTTTCAAATATTCATCACCTTTTCATAAAAGAATGTTCTAATTGACTTTAGTCCATACTTTTGAGGCATTATTATCTGCTCAGTTGAACCTACAAATAAAATACCATTCATCACAAGAGATTTGTTAAAATTCCTATATACCATATCCTTTGCTTCTTCTGTAAAGTAAATAAGAACATTTCTGCATACAATCAAATCCATTCCAATTGGATAAGGGTCTTTTAACAGGTCATGGTGTTTGAACTCAACACACCTTTTTATCTCATCACTTATGTAATATAATTCTCCATTTTCTCTAAAAAACCTTCTTACAAATTCCTGAGGCAGTGCCTCAAGACTTTTTTTCAGATATACTCCTTCTTTTGCTTTCCTTAAAGCATCATCATCAATATCCGTTGCTAAAATCTTTATTTCGCTTAAAGGGAAAAACCTTGTCAGAAGCATGACAATTGAATATGGCTCTTCACCCGTTGAACAGGCAGCTGACCAAATTCTTGGTCTTTTTGTCCTTTTGAGAATATATGGCATAATTTCTCTTTCAAGTATTTCCCACTGTTGTGGATTTCTGTAAAATTCAGAGACATTTATTGTCAGGTAGTTAATAAACTCATTAAAAAGCCTTTGGTCTTTTGTCAGAGCACTGTAGTAGTCAGCATAGTTTTGAAAGCCGTTTTTCTTCATTAAAGACTCTATTCGCCTTTTCATTTGTTTTTCCTTATAATACGAAAGATTTATTCCTACATACTCCAAAATCTTCTTTTTAAACCATTCGTAATCAAGATTCATATCTAACCCTCTTTCTATACCACTTTTACTTGCAGTGCAAATTCAAATAAAATGCTTGCACATCTAAGATAAGCCAATCTCCATCTTCGATAAAACCAACTCTTTTAAAGAAGCTATCTTCCATTCCTTTTTTTACCTTGATAATAGGAATGTTGTTTTTATAACAATGATTTATTTGCATCTTCAAAAGTCCATCGCCAAATCCCATCTTGCGAAAGTTTTCTTCTACCACAATTGATAAAATTTGAGCTTGAGTTTCTTCTACCGCCAGCTGCGAAGCTGCAATAATATTACCTTTATCATCCACAACATGAGTTATCGCATTATCATAGAACTGAAAACCATATTGTTCTACAAGTTTTTTAACCCAATGTCTTTCAGAAGGATTCATCTGCCTTATTTCAACCATAAAACTTTACCCTCTTTAAAATTAAGATGATATCTTATATAATTATAACAAATTGTAAGGCAGTTTAAAATCTAAATGAGGAAAAATAGTTTTGAAAAAAGGAGGAAAGTTTAAAATGGCATTTACATTTGCAGTGATAACATGCTCAGACAAGGGCTCAAAAGGAGAAAGAGAAGACCTGAGCGGAAAAGAGATAATAAATCTCTTACAAGCTCAGGGGTTTTCAAATGTGTACTACAAGGTTGTGCCAGATGAGAAAGAAGAAATAAAAAAGGCTATAGTAGAAGCAGCAAATGCTGGTGCAAACCTAATTCTAACAACTGGAGGCACTGGCTTTTATAAAAGAGATGTTACACCTGAGGCAACACTTGAGGTTATCCAAAAACAAACACCGGGCATATCAGAACTCATCAGGCATGAGACAGGCAAAATTAACAAAAGAAGTTATCTTTCGCGCGGAGTTTCGGGAATATATGAAAATAGCCTCATAATCAACCTTCCCGGCTCACCAAAGGCAGTAAAAGAGTGTATTGAGGCAGTGCTGCCGGTTTTAGAGCATGGATTAAATATCTTGCTTGAAAATGAGAGGGAATGTGGTAAGATAGAGTGATTTAGCCTAAAATTTCTATAATATCTCCTACCCTTATTTTACCACCTTTTAATACCCTTGCAAACAGTCCCTCTTTTGGCATTATACAAACGCCAACCGTCCTTGCTATTTCACATCCATATCCATGGCATTTTTTCCCTATCTGGCTTATCTCAAGTATTACATCATCTCCTATCTTTAGCTTTGTACCAAGCTGGATTTTGCTTATATCCAGTCCTTCTGTTGTAATATTCTCTGCAAACTTGCCAAAACAAAGGCCTTTTATGCCGTACTCTTCCATCTTTTTTATGCTGGACATATCAAGAAGGCTTACTTGCCTGTGGGAAATTCCTGCATGAGCATCACCTTCTATCCCAAAATTCTCAATTACATGTGCCTCTTCAACTGGCTCTTTTGGTGTACCTTTTTGTCTGCTTATGTTTATTGAAATCAACTTCGCAAAACCTTTTCTTTTATCAAAGATATAATGTCCTGATTTTCCTCCTATCTTTTCAATTAATCTCACATCAGAAATCACCATATCCTTCTTTATTGCCTTGCACATATCATAGATTGTCTCTAAAAAAATCAAAACTGCAGTTATTGCCTCCATCTCAGCACCTGTTTGGGCTTGTGTCTTTACCTCGGCTACTGCCTCTATATAACCTTGTTCTTTGTTTACCGAATATGAGATATCGACGTGTGATAGAAATATATTGTGACAAAGCGGAATCAGTTCTGATGTCTTTTTTGCCGCTATTATTCCAGCAATCTTTGCTACTGAGAATATATCACCTTTTGGTAGCCTGCTTTTTTCTATCGCTTTTATGACCTCGCTTCCCACATAAATTCTGCCACTTGCCTTCGCAATTCTTTCGGTTATTTCCTTATTTGATACATCAACCATCTGCGGCATTCCTTCTTTATTCAAATGAGTAAACTCCATTTCTTTTACCCTCCTATTTTAAACATCATTGAATCTGTTGATGGTAATCTTGTAAAGTTTTTCTTTTTGACAAATTCCTGAATTTTTTCAATCAAAATATCTTCATCATTTAAATACTCTTTCAAATTAAGTCCTATTTTATCGAATAAACAGTTGTAGAGAACTCCTCTTGATGAGACTCTTACCTTATTACAGCTGCCACAGAAGTGTCCTGATACAGCGTTTATAACCCCAACAACCTGGTCAAAGTCTTCGAGATAGTAATATTTTGCAACAGAGTTTTCGCTGCTCTCAATTTCATGAAAATTCTTAAATCTTTTCAAAACCTCTTTTATGCTCACAAATTCACTCTCAAAAATCCTATTTGCAACTCCTACTGGCATAAGTTCGATGAACCTTATAACAACATTATTCTCCTTAGCAAATAATATCAAGTGCTCTATTTCATCAAAGTTTACTGACCTTAGCAAAACTGTGTTAATCTTTACTTTCTTGAATCTTGACAAGCTTTTTATTGAACTTATTACTTTACCCAGTCCGTCCACACCAGTTAAGACTTTGTATTTTTGCCTATCTAAAGTGTCAAGTGAAATGTTAATTGACAAAAGATTGCTTTTTGCTATCTTCTCAATCTTTTCTTCATCTAAATACCCGTTCGTTGTAACATTTATATTTTTTATACCAATGTTATCAGCAAACTCTATAATATCAAATATGTCATCTCTTAAAAATGGCTCACCACCTGTAAACCTCAGTTTCTTTATACCAAGTTTTTTAAACACCGCAATAATTCTAAAAATCTCGTCTTTTGGAAAATCTTTGTTTTCAATTTCGCATGATTCCTTTGTTCTGCAATACTTGCAGAAGAAATTGCACCTGTCTGTTATTGAAAATCTCAAGTATTCAATCTTTCTAAAAAATCCATCATACATTTACTATCACCTTTTTCTAAATCAATTTAACCTCAAGCAAGCTTCCCTCTTCAATTAAATCCACATTAATTGGAACTGTGACATATCCATCTGCTCTCTTTAAACTCGATATTACACTTGCTCCTCTTCTTAAAACTTTGGCTACATTCTTACCATCTATATTTTCAATACTAACTCTCACATATTCTTCAGAACCTATGTCAGATGAGAGTCTTCTCTCAAGTGTGGCAAATATACTTTTTTCTTTTGGATTTAAATTGTACGCTTTGAAAAATGACCTTAAGAATATCTCTCTTAAAACAAAAAACATTGAAACAGGAAAACCAGGAAGTCCTATTACAAGCTTATTTTCTATCTTTCCTATAATTGTTGGCTTGCCGGGTTTTATGGCTATGCCGTGGACAAGTACCTCTCCTAAAGCCGATATAGCCTCGGCTGTCAAATCTTGGTCACCTTTAGATGACCCAGCATTTACAAAGACTATATCAAACTCTTGTAAAAGCTCTTTTATCTTCTCTGTAAGTTTTTTTAAATTGTTTTCTACAGGCTTAAAAATTCCAACTTCGAAACCATATCTTTGAAGTAAATCATTGAATATGACAGAATTGAACTCAACAAGCTGTCCTTCTTTTTCAACTATGTCAACAAGCTCCTCCCCTGTTGGCAAAAAAGCAACCTTTGGCATTTTGTAAACCTCAATTTCAAGATAGCCCCCAGCCTTCAAATACACCTTGTCAAAAAAGGTTAAAAAATCACCTTTTTTAACAAGAAACTGGTCTTTTTGTACATCCTCACCTTTTGAACGCACATTCTGTCTTGGATAGTAACTTTGGAAAATCTTAATCTTTCCATCTTCTATTTGTGCTTCTTCAAACGGCACAACAGCATCAAAACCCTCAATGCTTTCTCCTGTCTGGACAACTTTAAAGTTTTCAATTATTGCAGGATTGGCATCTGTGGTATTAAAAGTTTGCTCCGCATTTATTGCATAACCATCCATTGCAGCAACATCTATAGGAGGCGATGTATTGAGTGAAAGATAGTCTTTTGCTACAAATTTACCATGCGCTTTGTATATTGAAATGGTCTCTGTTTTAAGGCTCAAATATTCTTTTAATATTTTCTCAATTATATCTCTTGCATCTTGGGGAAGTGTAGCTGAAAAGTGATAATCCTTCATAGCAATGTCACCTCAACAATATCGCCTGCCTTAATCCCTGTTTTTGTACTATCTACTCTGATATAACCTGATGCGTTATTCAAAAGATTTATCGAACCGGATTTCCCGTACAGAGGTTCGGCAATAATTTCATCAGAGTATATAAGCTTTACAAATACAAACTCTGTTCTTCCGCTTGAGATTGCAAAGTTTGTCTTCATCTTTGCTAAAACTTTTTTTGATGTATCCTGCTGATGAAGCAGAATGTCAATCAGCTTTTTGACAAAGAACTTAAATATAAAAAGGCAAGAAACAGGGTGGCCTGGAAGCCCAAATATAGCTTTGTCAAAAGCCTTTGCAATTATTGTTGGTTTTCCCGGCTTTATCGAAACTCCATCAACAAGAATTTTTGAATTCTCTAAGCTTGAAATAGCTTTCAGTGTGTTATCATATGTCCCAACAGAACTTCCGCCAGATACCAGCACAATGTCGTTTTCTAAAATGGCTTGTAGTAACACATCTTTCAAAGCATTATAATCATCTATCACAATTCCATACAATTTAGGTACTGTGTACTCTTCAATGCAAGAAGCATAAAGCGTATATGAGTTTACATCATAAATCTTGGCTCCTTCAAGATTCTGGTCTTGTGAGATTATTTCATCACCTGTTGAAATAATCCCAACTTTTAGCTTTGAGAAAACTTCAACTTCTTTTTGTCCAATTGCTGCCAAAACACCAATTTGAGGCGCTTTTAATTTTTGATACTTTTTAATAACAACACAGCCTTTCTTTATATCCTCACCTTTTTTAAGTATGTTCTCATTTGGCTTTACTGGTCGAAAGACAAAAAGCTTCCCATCTTCTTCAATGGTATTTTCAAGCATGACCACGGCATTGCTGCCATCTGGCACATAACCACCTGCAAAAATCCTCGCCGCCTGACCCTCTCCAATCTCGAAAGTTGGAATCTCCCCTGTCTTTACCTCACCAATCAAATCAAAGATTGCAGGGTTTTCATCGTTTGCCGAAAATGTCTTCTCACACCTTATTGCATATCCATCAACAGTTGACTTGTCAAAGTTGGGAACATCTATGTTTGATATAACGTCCTTCGCACAAATCATATCTGTAGCTTCTTTTATAGAAATGGTCTCTGTTTTCAAGTTAATGTCTGAAAATTCATTTCGTAAAATATCAAACACCTCAAAGTAAGTTTTTAAAACCTTCATGATCAACCACCTTTTTCTATTATTTGATTGTCCTCAAAATAAATGATCTTTGCGTTTTTTATTTCTTGTGAGTCATGTGTCACCATAATTATACACCTATTTTGTGCATCTTTTTCTATCTTTTCAAAAATAAAATCTTTTACAACGTTACTAAGATAAGAATCTGGTTCATCTAAAAAAAGAACATCAGACTTTGCATAAAATGTTCTCAAAAAGGCAACAAGCTGTTTTTGCCCAAGTGAAAGAGAGTGTATGTTCAAATTAGGGTCTATTGAAAATGCTTTTAGTACTTTTATAGCTTCTTTTAATGGCTGTTCTTTTAAACTCAAAGAAAGGTTGTACGCTGCACTTCCTTTGAAAAAATATGGCTGCTGCGGAAGCATAACTTTTTTATTAAATGTATTCTTGATCATCCCCTTAAAATCTTTGTCTTTGCCAAAAAGCATCCTCAAAAATGTTGTTTTTCCACATCCATTTGATCCTTTTATAATGTATAAGCCTTTATTATCAAACTTTAAGTTTTTACATCGAAACAAAAACCTGTCTCCAAAATACTTCTCAACCTCTTTTACCTCAATCAACTATATCACCCTGCAATATCTGTAAAATGGTATTAAACGAAAATGATATAATGAGTAAAACCATACCCAGCAAAAGCGCCCTTGAAAATTCTCCTTTTGTAATTTCATAGATAATAGCTGTTGTCAGAATACGAGTTTCTCCTTCTATATTCCCACCGACAATCAAAACAGCTCCTACCTCGGAAATTGAACGCGAAAGCCCAAGAATGGTTGCATAAACCAGCTCTTTTGAATACTCTTTTATAAGTGCAAAATATCTTTTTTTACCTTCCACATTTAAGTAATCTAAGTTGTCCAAAACCAATTGAACATTTTTGAGACCTGACAATGTGTATAGTACAACTATTGGTACAATTAAAATTACCTGGGCAATAACCATTGCCCATTTGGTAAAAAGTATATCTAAAAAACCTAATGGGCCTCTTCTTGAGAGAATAATATATACCAAAAGTCCCGCTAAAACTGGTGGAAGACCAGAGAGAGTATATACCAACCTCAACACAAACTTTCGGCCTTTAAACCTTTTTATCTTCAAGACGTATCCTATTGGAACGCCTATTATAATCGAAACAATTGTTGATGGAATACAGACAATCAGGGTTGAGACAACAACATTTGCAAGCATTGAGTTTACCTCTGCCTTTTTATTTTACTGCTCTGTAAACCTCTTTTTTGAAATATTTTTGATTAAAAGAATTAACAAGCTTACTGAACTCACTGCTTTTTAAAAAAGTGTCAAATACTCTCAAGTCTGATTTTTTGGGTGAAAAGGCAAAGTAATATGTGTTTGCTAATATTTCTTCATTGGGATTTTGATATATAACATCCAGTTTATCAAGTTTGTCTTTTATTTTATAAAATGTTGCCTCATCAGTTAAAATAAAAGCCTCCTTTTCATTTGCAAGATTTAAACTCATCCCCATCCCCTGACCTGACTTTATATAGCCTTTAAAATTTGGCTTTGTTTTTGCCAGTTTCCAAATCTCAAGCTCTCTAATATACGTTGCAGAGTTGTCTGCCCTGGATACAAATTTTAAGTTTTTATTTTTTATTATTAAAAATGCCGCCTGAACAGATTTTACCTTCTTGAATAAATTCTTTTTGCTTTTTGGACCAACAAGTATAAAGTAGTTCGAAACAAAAGGAGTATACCCTTGAATGAGCTTTTGTTTCTTGAGGTCATCTAAAAAAGATTTTTCATGGATGATTATTCCATCAGCATCCCCATTTTTGAATATCTTTACAGCCTGACCACTTCCAACAGAGATAAAATTAAGTTTCATATTATTCTTTTTTTCAAATTCAGGAACAACAAAGCTTAAAAATCCACTATCATATATACTTGTAGTTGTTGCTATCTTATATGTTTTAACAGGTTTTGAAAAAGAATATAATGAAAATGTAAAGATAAAAGTTAAAAGAATAGATACCAAAACAATTTTAACCATAGCCTTTTTCATCTTTTTGCACTCCTTTTTTAATAGTCAAACTTTAAGTTTTTCTAAAACAAAAAAGGTACTCCCCCGCTTTGAATAAACCGGAAAGAGTACCCTTTAAAATCTTTCCTTTCCAAAGCGGGAGGCGCAGTGGTTTCCCAAACCTGCACCCTATCGGCCAAAGCACCATGAAGAGGGAAAAACCCTCTTTTTAGGTTGCAATGGCTCGGAAAGATTTTTTAAAATTCAAAAGTTCTATATTCATTTGTCAAAAGGTTTACAAGTAAACACTTACCAACAAGCGGTTCCCCTTGCTTTGAGACCAGTTTACAAAACTCAGAAAGCTCAAGTGCTGCTGTTAGCATTGGTGCAAAAATTGGATTGCCAAGGTCTTTTTCAGCACCCTCAACATTTTTCTCTCCTAAAAGTCTTTCTATTCCAGGTGTGTCTTTTGTAATGATGGCAACCTGTGCATACCAGCCAGCACAGCCACCGTGGATTAAAATTTTACCTGTCCTTTGTACAAACTCAGATAAACTTTTTCTTATCTCCATGTTGTCTGTTGCATCAAATATATAATCTGCCTCAAGTAAAAAGATTTCAAGGTTTCCTAAATATGCCTTTTCTTTTATGGGTTCAAAATACACATTAGGGTTTATCTCTTTTACCCTCTTTTCAGCTTCAAAAACCTTGTATTTACCTAAGTTGTTAATATTTGATAACACCTGTCTGTTGAGGTTTGTTTCATCAAATGTATCCATGTCAACTGCTATAATCTTCTTTACTCCAAGTCTTGCTAGGCCTTCAATCAAAAACCCGCCTATGCCACCGACACCAACAACAGCAACAACTGTTGCAAAAAGCCTTTTTTGTCCTTCTTCAGTTAAGGCACCAATATTTTTTAAAAATCTTTTTTGCATAAAACTTTATCCTCCAGTTGCAAATGGAGTAATATACACACTATCATTGTCTGAAAAAATATAAGTATTGTCAACTTTTTTTTGGTTTACAATAACAAATCCAACTTTGTCAGCTGGAATATTAAGCTTCTGAAGAAGGGTTAAAACATCTGTGTTCTCTTCTATTTCAAGCTCAAACTTGCCAATTCTGCTGCCATATCTTTTGAAAAAATCATTTACCTCTACTCCAATTTTCATATTCTCTTTCCACCCTTTCAATATACATCTTCAAAAGCCTGTTTAGCTTCTGCTCATCCATCTTTCCCCAAAGAGTTGGCGTTTCAAAAATTCTCTTTGGGAATTTGTAATTTTCAAGTGAATAGCCAAGTTCCTTTTTAATTTTCAGTTTGGTAAAGAAGATGTCATTGCCAAGGCGGGTCAGGTCTTCGTCTGTCCAATTAATACCTATTGAATTTAGAGCTTTCAGAATTGTTGGTCTGTCATAAACTTTTCGTGCAAAAAGGCAGATGCAAAGTGATGTCAAAATAGCTCTTTCTTTTTCCTCCTTTATTACATAATCTATTATATCCTCATCCTTTAGTTCTTTCGCACTCTGGTCATATGCATACCCTGCATTATCCAAGTGAGAGTGCCTTGCACCAACAGTCTGACCAAGAGCAAACGCATATCCTGTGTGATATCCTGCCATCTCATTTCCACCGTATAAAAGCGCAAACTCTTCGCCACCGTATTTTTTGACAGCTTCCTTCAAACCATTTCCAATAGTGTAATAAAACTCATTTACCCTCTCTGCAATGTTGTCAATTGCCTTTATATATTCCATGGTATTGCCAAATTCAAGGTCAGCTAAGGTATCTTCTCTTGTGATAAGGCCTTTTTTAAGTGCTTCTGTTGCCCATGCCAAGACAACACCAGTTGAAATTGCGTCAAGCCCTGCAAGTTCAACCTCTTCTATAATCTGCAAAACTTCGTCTGTTGTCTTGATTCCAAGAAGGCTTCCCAAAGCATAAATCAGTTCATGGTCGTATGATACTGCTATTGACTCATATTCATATCCTTTGTCAAACTCGCGTCTGAACTGCCCTATATGAATACATCCAATTGGACAGCCGACACATGAAACCTTTCTTATTAGATTCTTTTCTGCAAAAGTCTCCCCAGATATGTCATCTGCATGCTCAAAATTGGACTGCAAAAGGTTCTTTGTTGGCAGTGAATTTATAGCATTTAAAACCTTGATGTTCATCGGAGTTCCAAGCTCATGGTATTTTGCCATGGCGTCTGTTTGTGTGACCTTTTTGTAAATCTCTTGGTATGTCTTGAAATATTCTTTCAAATTGGAAATTGGCAAGTCTTCTTCGCCCATTATCATCATTGCTTTTAAATTCTTACTTCCAAAGACTGCCCCAATCCCAAGTCTTCCAAAATGCCTATAAGTATCTACATTCACACACGAATATGTCACAAGATTTTCTCCTGCTTTTCCAATTCTTATAATACTTCTTTTACCAGGACCTGGCTCTCTTTCTCTTATCAGTCTTCCAACTTCTTCAACATCAAGTCCCCACATAGCTCGCGCATCTTTGAATTCTATAGTCTTGTCTGTTATAACAAGATATGTCGGTTTTTGGGCCTTTCCAGTTATGACAATTGCGTCATATCCTGCATTTCTGATTGCCATGGCAAGTCTTCCACCTGCATGACTCTCACCATACTCACCTGTATGAGGTGAGATAAATGTTGCCACAGCTTTTGTCACAACAGGAAATATTGTTGAAAGTGGGCCAATTGAGATAATAAGTGGTTGCTGCTCATCAAGTGGCGGAAGGTCTTTTTTCATGTTTTCTTCAAGTAGCTTTGCAGCAACTCCGACTCCACCTAAGTATTTATACAAGTCCTTTCTTTCTTGTATATCTGCTTTTTTGTTTGTAAGGTCTATATATAGAACCCTTATAAAATCTGTCCCAATCATTTTACTCCCTCACCTCTTCCATGCTCAGGCAATTGTGAGGACACATTCTAACACATGCTCCACAATGCTTGCAAACTATAGGAATTTTCCTGTCGTAGTCCATGTGAATAGAACCTACAATACAAGCCGAAACACATTTCTCACAGGCAATGCACTTTTCTTCTATTAGCCTTACGCCTCCACCCGGACGCTTCACAAGCGCATTTGTTGGGCAGACCTCTGCACAGGCAGGTTCTTTGCAAGCAACACATACTGTTGCTGCAAACTTGCTCTGAAGTCCTCCTCTTGTCTTTACTTTTATAGAGCTTTTTGCTAAGTTATGATTGTTATGATTCACAGCAGCACATGTAAGCATACATGTAAAACATCCAAGGCACTTGTTCATATTGTCAGCCCGAAGAACCTTTGGCAATTAAATCACCACCTATTAATAAAATGAATTGATTAATTATGACACTGTTTATTCTCAAATAGGCAGTATATAGCTGTTTATACCCACATGAACTTTACACTAAACAGTTTAGCTTGTATTTGTTTATTTTTTAACAATTTTATTATACCACTTGATATGAAAGTTTACAATATGTCTTCTTGCAATTTAAAATTTGTATTCTGAAGACCCATGTTATATAATTTTAACTAAAATGTTGTTATCCAATAGTAGGAGGCGACAAGTATAAATGAAACTTGGAAGATTTTTTTATGCAAATAAGACATTTTTCGGACTTGTGGAAGATGATATGGTAAGAGTTGTAAAAAGTATAGACCCACTGACTGTAAGCAATGAAACTTATCCAAAAGAAGCCTTGAAAATTTTATCTCCTGTAAAACCCTCAAAAGTCATTTGTGTGGGACTCAACTATAAAGACCATGCAAATGAACTAAAACTTGAAATCCCTCAAACTCCTGTTCTTTTTTTAAAACCCTCAACATGCGTTATTGGACACATGGAAAATATTATATACCCAGAGCATATGAGCAAACAGGTAGATTACGAAGGTGAGCTTGCAATTGTAATAAAAAAGGAGTGTCGAAATGTCACACCTGACAAAGCAAAAAAATACATATTGGGCTATACCTGTGCAAATGATGTGACAGCAAGAGATCTTCAGCCTAAAAATGGTCAGTGGACGGTTGCAAAGTCATTCGACACATTCTTACCACTTGGTCCTATTGTAACAGATGAGATTGACCCAAATAATAGCAACATCAAAACATACTTGAATGGACAAGTTGTTCAAAGTTCAAATACTAACAATTTCATCTTCCCTGTCGAAACCTTGGTGAGTTATATAAGCTCAATAATGACTCTAAAACCATTTGATGTAATTATAACCGGTACTCCTTCAGGAATTGGGCCAATGAAACAAGGTGATGTGGTCGAGGTTGAAATAGAAGGAATAGGTAGGCTTACAAATTACGTTATATAAACGTTTATAGTATTCCACTAAAATTAAAATATGAGAAAAGTAAAGTGTGAGAAAAGGGCTGTACCCTCTGTATATTTTCGGGGACAGCCCTTTGATGCTTTTTTAAAGTAAATAATCACTTTTCAATTTTGAAATTATTCTTCCAAAATTCTCTCTGCTTCTTCTCTGTACGCATCCATTACGTATGGAATACCCGATATCTTTGCAGCATCTTCTGTGAGTGCAATCAAATCCTTTCTTGAGATTGTAGAAATTCTGAAGTTTCTCGAACCTGCCATAAGCTGCTGCAAACCTGTTTTGAATTTCTGTACAAATGTGTAAATACCAATTGCACCAAGAGGAATATTCTTTATTTCATCACCATATTTTTCTTTGAGCTCTTCATATGTGATAAATATCTCTTCTGGTGTTGTTCCATACTTGGAAACTGTCTTTGGCAAATTACCTTCTTTCAGCCACTTTTCAATGTTTTTGCCTACCATTCCTGGTATCATTAATGCTCTTCCCATACAAACAGCTTTTACATATGGAGCGCCCATTGCAATTGCTTTGAACACTCCATCTTCTGTTGAAAATCCGCCTGCAATTGCAAGGTCAGGAACTCTGAAACCTCTTTTAGTAAGCTTCTCTGCAAACTGATATGCCAATGCTTCTAAGTAAAATGTCGGAATTCCCCATTCATTCATCATAGGCCACGGGCTCATGCCTGTGCCACCTGGTGCACCATCTATTGTTATCAGGTCAAGCTTTGCCTCAGCACCAAACCTCAGCGCCATTGCCAGCTCCACAGCTGAGTAAGCACCTGTTTTGAGAGTAATCCTCTTAAATCCAATGCTTCTTAATCTCTCAACCTCTTTCAAAAAGCTTTCCTTCTCAATAAAACCAAGCCTTGAATGTCTTTCAAATTCTCTGATTGCACCTTTTTTGAATGCCTCCTGCACTTCTTTTAAAGTTGGATCAGGAAGTACTATATACCCTCTTTTTTTCAGCTCAAGAGCTCTCTCTAAGCTATTTACCTTTATCTCACCGCCAATGCACTTTGCACCCTGACCCCATTTGAGTTCGATTGTGTCAAGCCCATGCTTTTCAATGACATACTCTGCAACACCAAGGCGCGTGTCCTCAACATTCATCTGAACAAGTATTTCGCCCCAGCCCTCATAAAACCTCTTGTATGTTGTGATTCTTCTGTCCATCTCAGGAGATTTTTTGACCTTGCCATCCGATGTAAGTTCAAGCTCTGGGTCAACACCACAGACATTCTCACCACAGACAAGTGTGATACCTGAGATAGCCGCACCAACTGCAAAGTGCTCCCAGTTCTTGCGTGCAATCTCTGTTGATCCAAGTGCACCCGTAAATATTGGAACCTTCATCTTAACCTTCTTTTCCCAACCGTATTCTGTCGTTGTGTCAACATTTGGAAAGATTGCTGTATCAGGATTTGCTTCAACACCTTCAGGAAGACCCTTTGCGCCGACTGCATAACCTTGGATGTTTAAATGTGAATAGTCGACAGGATAATTTTTGTCAGCACCTGCAGTGACCTCGCCAAACGGTCCAGGATACAAAACCTCTCTTCCTCTAAATGATGCTAAAAAGATTTCACAATTACCCTGACATCCATCAACACACCTTGTACAAAGTCCTGACATAGGAACAACATCTCTTGAACGGTTAAATGTACCAGTTGCTTCGTTCGCATTTGGCCTTCTTAAGTTCATTCCAACCATCCTCCCTTCCTACATTGTTGAGTTATATAACATTAATAAGTAGTTGTATTAAATCATAGATCTATACTAAGTAAAGCTAACATTGTTGCGCCAATTTTTACCAACGGTAAAAGTGTTCTCATAATGGGGATTTTGTATTCTCTGATTGTATATCTTATTTTGCCTGAGGGTCCAGTTGGAATCTCATTTACATAATCAACCTTTATGGAAATGTCGCCAAACTTACTTTTAATACTCTTTACAAATTGTTCTACTTCTCTTTCATCAAATCTTTTTCCTTTTACAATCTTAAGTGTCATATTATCTAAATCATGCTGAATGAGCTGATACTGTAGCACTCCCTCCATCTCTCTTGCTAATATGTTAAAGAAATGGCTATCATAAATTTCACCACTTTTTGCCACAAAAATCTCGTCTATCCTACCATCTATTTCCTTGATAGTAGGAAAACCTATCCCACAGTCACACATCTCGTCATCCAAAGTTACAACATCTCCAAGCCGATACCTCAGCCTTGGCATTACATAATTGTGAAGGTCTGTAACTAGAATAGCTTTTTTGTTTTTATCCTCCACACCTTCAATATCGACAAACTCGTAATAGCCTGTTAGAGTCATCAAATGCATCTTACCTTTTCTGCATTGATAGGCAATAATACCTCCATCTCTTGCACCATATTCATTTATCACAGGACATTTGAAAACCTCTTCTATCAAATCTTTCTGGTATTTATATAAATTCTCGGCTGTTGTAACAACACCTTTTAGTTTTAATCTGAGCTCTATCTTATTCTCCTTAATAAGGCTTGCAAGTTTATAAGCAGCCGAAGGATAAGCGTATATAAAGGAAGGCTTGTATTTTTGAATCTTCTTTGCTATATTTCTTATATTTCTTTCATTTATCTCCCAAGATGAGATTATCAGTCTATTTTTCAACACAAGCTCTTTAAGTTTGTCTTTCAAACTCTTTGTATTTTCAATATCATTTAAGGACGCCCAAAGCATAAGACACCTGTCGCCAATATTAATCCCCCACCATGAAAGTCCCAAATACCTTGCTGCCTCGTACCACTCAACTGTCTCCCTGTCTATGTAAAACTTCACAGGCTCACCTGTAGAACCACCTGTTTTGTTGAGAATACAGCGAGATAAATTTGCTTTGTCAGACAAATACAAATCTCTATTTTGGTTGAACTCTTTTTTCTCTAAGATAGGAAATTCAAGCAAAGCGTTTTCTGGTTCGGTCATAATTTTTTCTCTTAAATATTCAAACTTTTTGTATGCTGGGACATGCTCCAGACAAAAAAGAAGTAGTTTTTTTAACTCTTCCTTCTGGATGTTTTCAATCTCCAATTTACTTTTTGATTGATTATTTCTCAAAATATTCAATTTTTTTCTAATCCTATTTCCTTTGAATAATTCCATTAAAGGAAAGAATACATTTCTAATTAGTATTGCAAATATATCCATAGTATAACTCCCAACTTAAGTGCTTTTTACTACTCAAATTATATCATATTGTTTCAAAGACTAACAATAGATTAAAAACTTTTAATCTAAATTTTATTCAAAGTAAACAAAAAGCCTCTTAACCATTTGTCAAAAATAGTTAAGAGGCCCCATCTTTATTTACATTTTTTCTGGAGCATCAACACCCAAAAGTGTCAGCACATTTTTAGTTACAATCCTTACACATTCGACAAGTGAAAGTCTTGTATGCATTAGCTCTTCGTTTTCATTTTTTACTCTACATGCATTGTAAAAAGCATGAAAAATTGAGGCCAAATCTAAAAGGTACTTTGTAACCCTGCTAACATCTAAATTGCGTGCTGCAATCTCTATCTCTTCTGGAAGCTCCAAAAGTTTTTTGAGCAGCTCAAGCTCTTCCTCTTGCTGCAAAAGCTCAAGCCTAATTTTTTCTTTATTTAGAACAATCCCCTCTTCAGAAAGAGCCCTTATTATCCCACAAGTTCTTGCATGAGCATACTGCACGTAAAATACAGGATTGTCAAGGGTCTGCTGTGTAACAAGGTCTAAGTCTATCTCAATATGTGTGTCTGCCGATTTTGTGTTGAACATAAACCTTGCTGCGTCCTTCCCAATCTCTTCTATCAAATCGATAAGGGTTATAGCCTTACCTGTTCTTTTTGACATTCGCACAACTTCCTTGCCACGAACAAGCCGTACAAGTTGCATAAGGATTATAACAAGCCTTTCAGGATCAATTCCAAGTGCTTTCATTGCAGCCTTCATCCTTGGAACATGTCCATGATGGTCTGCTCCCCAAATGTCAATTACAATGTCAAACCCTCGTTTCTCAAACTTGTTCCTGTGGTAAGCAATGTCAGCTGCAAAATACGTGGGTATTCCATTTGTTCTTATCAAAACCTCATCTTTTAAATTTTCATCCAACTTTGATGCAGCAAACCATACAGCTCCGTCTTTTTCATAGGTAAATCCCCTCTTTTTCAATTCCTCAATTGTCTCAAAAACCTCACCACTGGTATAGAGGCTGCTCTCATGGAACCACACATTATATTCGATGCCATACTTTTGTAAATGTTCTTTCATCAGTGCAATATTTCTCTTGAGCGCAAACTCAACAAGCTTTTTTCTTCTCTCCTCAGAAGGCAAAGTTTCTAAATCATCCCCATTTTCGTTTAAGTATTCTTTGACTCGCTCGATTATATCCTCACCGTGATAACAATCCTCTGGAAGTTCTATTTTTTCGCCCTTGAGCTGTCTGTATCTTATCTCAAGGCTCTGTCCAAATTTTTCTATTTGATTCCCTGCATCGTTTACATAAAACTCTTTTGTAACTTTATACCCTGCCCATTTTAAAAGGTTTGCAAGACAGTCGCCAAGCGCACCACCTCGCGCATTTCCCATGTGCATAGGTCCTGTCGGATTTGCAGAAACAAATTCAACCATAACCTTTTTCCCATTTCCAATATCTACTTTGCCATAATCATCACCTTCAGAAAGTATAGCATCTACAACCTTGTAAAGCCACTGTCTTTTGAAAAAGAAATTGATAAAGCCTGGCCCTGCAACTTCTACTTTTTCAATCAAAGTGTTTGTCAGGTCAATATTATCTACAATGTTCTGAGCTATTTCACGTGGGTTTTTTTTGAGTTTTCTAGTAAGCTCCATTGCAATGTTGGTTGCAAAATCGCCATGAGCTTTTTCTTTTGGTTTTTCGATCATTATTGGAGGAACAACATCGTTTAGCTGAAATATGCCCTTTTCAACGCAAGTATTTATAGCCTTTTCAATGGTATCTTTTATCTGGTCTTTTGCAAGTTTTACTAAATTCAATTTTTTACACCTGCCTCTTTTATTTTGAGTAAAAAGTCGTTTTCAGACATCATATGCGAATCTAAATCTATGGCATATTCAACAAAAACCTCTCCACCATTTTCGGTCAAATCTACCCTCATCTTCTTTGTATAAACTCCTATCATTATCACACCGTCTTCAGTGATATATGTTGATATATGCCTCTTGCCCGGCTCAAAAATAAGGGTTGACGTAACATCGCCATAGCGAATTAATGTTATATGGTTCGGCTGAATCTTAAATGTAGTAGTTGTACCTTCAAGCCCAGTAAGCTCGCTTTCTTTATATGTCACATAAAAGCTTTCACCTTTTTTATAAAACGTGCCTTCTGTGAAAAACTCTATGCTATTCTCAAGGCTATTTATGGGGTATTCTTGGGTGCCCTTGACAAAAATCAAAACGTCTTTTTTCATACTTTCACCTCAAAAACATTGGTTTTAGTATTTTTCTATATCAATCTTTTCTTCACATTTTATCTTTTCATTTAAGAATATTGAAGCAACTGCTTCGAACTTTTTCAAATTGTCACTTGCATAAAAATAATAAGTTGGCTCCTCCTCTGAGCTATTTAACATATTGTTTTGTTTTAGAACCTCATATGTTTGTTTTGCTGTCTCAAGCGCAGGGTTTATCAAAGTTACCTCTGGTAAAATCTTCTTTATGACATTTTGTAAAAATGGATAGTGTGTACACCCTAAAACAAGGGTATCTATTCCCTTTTCTCTGAACTCTTCTAAATATTCCTTTGCAACAAGATATGTCACTTCTTTATCGACCCACCCTTCCTCAACAAGCGGCACAAATAGAGGACAGGGCTTTGAATACACCTCTATCTCTGGGTCATACTCTAAAATCTTTTTCTCAAAAGAACCACTTGCAATTGTGCCTTCTGTACCAATTACACCAACTTTCTTGTTCTTTGTTGCTAAGACTGCAGCTTTTGCTCCAGGCTCAATGACAGCAACAATCGGAACATCAAACTGACTTTTTAAATATTCGTATGCATAGGCAGACGCAGTGTTGCAAGCAACAACTACAATCTTGACATTTTTGGATAGCAAAAACCTTGTGTTTTGAGTGGCAAACTTTGTCACTGTCTCTTTGGACTTAGATCCATAAGGGATCCTTGCCGTATCACCAAAATATACTATGCTCTCATTTGGCATAAGATTTACAATCTCTTTGAAGACTGTAAGCCCGCCAAGGCCTGAGTCAAATATCCCAATTGGTCTTGTATCCATAGGCTTTAACCCTCTTTGCTATATTTTATGCTTTGTTTTTGTTGGTTCTTTTCAATTGCAAATTGTATGAGTCTGTCAAGAAGCTGAGGATATGGTATACCGCTGTACTCCATCAGTTTTGGATACATCGAAATACTTGTAAAGCCAGGGATTGTATTTACTTCATTGAAATACACCTTATTAGTTTCTTTGTCAACAAAAAAGTCTATTCTTGCCATACCACTACACTCAAAAAGCTTGTAAATCTTAATAGCAAGCTCCTTAATCTCATCCTCTACCTGCTTTTCAAGTTTTGCAGGAATGATTAATTCTGATGAGCCATCTATATACTTTGCTTCATACGAATAAAACTCCCTCGAAGGCACTATCTCTCCCAAGGCTGACACAAAAATTTCGCTATTGCCAAGCACTGCACACTCAATCTCACGTGCATTTATAGCCTCTTCGATCAAAATCTTGGTATCATACAAAAATGCCTCATGGATTGCCAAAATCAGCTCGTCTTTGTCTTTTGCCTTTGAAATCCCAACTGATGAACCTGAATTTGCAGGCTTTACAAATACAGGATACGAAAACTCACTTTCAATCCGTCTGATGAAATATTCCTTTTTGGAAAGATACTCATCTTTGTAAATCACTAAAAAATGGCCCTGTGGAATCCCCTCTAAAAGAGCAAGTTTTTTAGCAAAAGCTTTGTCCATGCAGAGCGCTGATGACAACACACCACATCCAACATACGGAATCCCCGAGAGCTCTAAAAGCCCTTGTACAGTACCATCCTCACCATTTAATCCATGCAATACAGGAAATACAACGTCAATGTCAATAAAGGTAGCTTCACCATCTTTTATCTTCACAAGCGCTTTTTTAGTCCTGTCTGGTGAGATAAAACATTCAATTGAATACATTGTCCATTTGCTGTCTAAATCTTCTATCTTTCCTGTGTACAAAAGCCACTTCCCTTCTTTTGTAATACCAATTGGTATTATCTCATACTTTTCCTTGTCAAGGTTTTGCATAACCGATTTTGCAGAGATTATCGAAACTTCATGTTCTGTTGAAACTCCACCGAACAAAACTGCAACCTTTAATTTGGTCATCTACGAATTACCTCCACAAATGTGCTTTTTGCAAATTTATAATATTCATATTCATAGATTCTTCAATTTTATTACACTTAAGCAATAAGCAATCCTGTATAAAAAACTACAAACCCAGATATTCTTTTACCTCAGAAAGTATATTTTCAAGAGTCTTTGCATCCTTGCTCTCCGCATATATTCTAATCAAATCCTCTGTACCAGACGCCCTTACCAAAAACCATGCCTCATCCTCTAAAATAACTTTAAGACCATCTCTTGTCCTGTACTCTAAGCACCTCAGCCCAGCTACGTTGTCTTTGCCAAAATTCTTTATTCTCTCTAATGCCTCTTGTTTTTTGCTATGTGTGGTTCTAACGTCAATTCTTTTACTATATAGCTTTCCATACTCAGATTCAATTCTATCTAAAATCTCTCTTGGAGATTTTTCAAGCTTTGCAACCGCCTCTGCAACCAAAAGGTCTGCCAAAATCCCATCCTTTTCCGGCACATGCCCTTTTATAGAAAGTCCACCTGATTCCTCACCACCAATTAAAGCATCCTCTTTCATAAGACACTCTGCAATGTACTTAAACCCAACTGGTGTTTCAATGCATCTCATACCATGTTTTTGAGCAATCTTGTCAATCATAGAGGTTGTTGCGACAGTTCTTGCAACAGAGGAAGCCTTGCCTCTTGTGTTAATTAAATAATCTGTTAACATAAATATCACTTCATTTGCTGAAATAAACTGACCATCAGGGTTTACAACACCAAACCTGTCAGCATCACCATCTGTTGCAAGCCCTAAATCAAACTCCTCTGTCTTTATAATCTCAAGCAAATCCTTCATATTCTCTAAATTTGGCTCTGGCAAATGACCACCAAAAAGTGGGTCACGCCAGTTGTTTATTACTTTTACGTCACATCCAAGCCGTCTTAGAGCCTCGTCAATATACCCTATCCCACAACCATACATAGGATTTACAAGTACCTTTAGTTGTTTGCCCTCAAACGCTTTTTTGTCTATCAGATTCAATATGTCGTTCAAATACTCTTCTTTGTAGTCAAAATACTCAATGAGATCTTTGTCAGGATTTATATCTTTTAGCCCTTCTTTTTGGATTCTCTCAACATTTTTTATTATCTTGTCAGTAATTTGCGTATTTGCTGGACCACCATAATGAGGTATGAACTTTATTCCATTGTAATAATATGGATTGTGGCTTGCTGTTATCATAATTGCACCGCTTGCTCCTTTTTTCACAACTGCATGTGCAACAGCCGGGGTAGGAATTGGATTTTGCGAAAATAGCACTTGAATACCATTTGAGCTTAAAATCTCAGCACAAATCTTTGCAAAGTTTTCTGAATGGAATCTATAGTCATAACCAACGATTATTTTCGGACTTTCGTAAGTTTCCAGGACATAATCTGAAATAGCCTGAGCAACAATTTTTACGTTGTCAAATGTAAAGTCGTCTGCAATAACCCCACGCCAACCATCTGTTCCAAAGGTTATTTTTTTCATCTTTATTAGGCCTCCTTTTTAAAAAAAATTGGACAAGTATATTATAATATAGTTTAAAATTTTTACAACAAACAAAAAAGATGGCCTGCGCAAGCCTATCTCCCAACTTCGCTGCAGCCATCTTCCTAAAACTCTATTTTCTGTCTTTTAAAAGTTCACATCTCTTACTCAGAACTATTTAAGTACTTCTCAATCCTTCTTCTTTACACGTTGCAGTGCATTGTCAATTGATTTCACATCCTTGTGAATCATTTCTGCAATCTCTCTTGACTTTGTCAGTTTGAAGCTCAAAAAGCTTGGGAGGACTGGGATTGACAAAATATGGACCTCAATTTTGTCACTACATCATTTGCTAATACCAATAAATTCTAAGCCTTCCTCATATGTCATGAAGTTTTTTGGACCCTTTATCTTCATTACATTCAGTATATCTCCAGCTTCTCCCTCAATTTTTTGCTTTATCAAATATTTCTTCCCTTTTATCTCTATTTCAAAAAAGTTCATTGAATATATTGCTTCCATTATCCTTTCACTACTTATTCCTTTACCTTTTCTCCTCAAAATATATTCCAATGTCCTTTGCAGTAAAAATGCCAAAAAACATATCACAAAATGTCCTTTTATTCTGCTTTCTGTAAAGTGATATATCGGTCGCACTTCTAAACAGCTTTTCATTACTCTGAATGACTGTTCTATCTTCCATAAATCGTGATATGCTCCTAAAACCTCTTCTACATCCATATCCTTTTTGCTCGTTTGAATTGCATAATAACCGTCAAATTTCTCATCTCGTTTTATCGTTTCCTCATCCAATACATATTCTTCTGATTTTGATTTCTTCTTCAAATATTTCCTTGCACCTTTCTTTTCTAAGGCTGTTATGCTTCCTTTGTTCTCTAAAAGCTCTTTGGCTTTTCTTACCAATCTCTCTCTGTCTTCTTTGTCTTTCTTGGCTCTCTTGCTTGAATACGTTATTATCAAATTCTCTTCTATTTTGAACTCTTTACCCTCTTCATCCTTGACAATATTTGTTCTTTCCAATACCTTATATTTGAATTCATCACCATAAATTTCTTCAGCATTCAAACATCTTTTGCCATCAAGTCTTTTATATCCTTCTTCATTAAAAACTTCATCTAAAATTTCTTTACTTGCATTCTTTAATCTGCTTGCTACTATATAGTCGTACCCAGCTTCTTTTATCATCTTTAAATTTATTCTGCTGTTAAGCCCTTTGTCTGCTACTATTATTATCTTATCTATACTAAATTTTTCCTTCAGCTTCCTCAGTATCTTTACCATCGTCTTGCTATCTATCGTATTACCAGGAAAAAGTTCATACCCTATCGGTCTGCCTTCTTTGTCCACCAAAAGCCCTAATACAACTTGCACTTCATTTACCTTGTTGTCTTTGCTAAACCCAAAATTTTTAAGTTCATCCGCTCTACAACTCTCAAAGTATATTGTCGTCACATCATAAAACACTACATCAACTACCATCTTAAATAAGTCTTTATTTCTCTGATACAGGTATGTCTCTAAATCTTCTTTTACACTGTCAAGAAAATCTAAACACCTGTACAATTGATTCAAATCTATATCCTCTTCAAATCCAAAATATTTGCTTCTCTGATGATAAGTTCTTAGTTTGCTCATTGGCTCTATCAATCTCTGTATGGTCATTAAAAAACTTACTTTGTCTACATCAAATTTTATCTTTCTCTCTTTTGCTGCTTTCCCTTTTAAAAACTTATCAATTTCAAGCTCCTGCCATAACTTTCTGTATACAATGTATCCCCAGTTTTTTACAACTGCATCCGAAATATCTTCTTCAGATTCAATAGTAACAGCTTTTGCATTCTCAGTAGTTGTTTCAGCGACAATATCAGATAGTTTTTTTACAATGTTTTTAAAAGCGGGGTCATCTTTGAGAATATCAAGTCTACCAAAGTTAAATAGTACTCTTTGCTTTACTTTACCATTTTCACGGTAATTTTCGACTAACCTAACATACTGATAACCGCCAGCATTAGTAATTTTGACAAACATATGGCAACTCCTTGAAGATAGTTTGTTATATTGTACCACAAAATATTTAAAAAGTCAAGCAAATTCAGTATATATTAAGCTAAAATTTGTCCCTACATTTTTTAAAATTTTTTATTTTTCTCTTCTTGAAACCCGCATAAATTAAGACTTTGTTATTTTTTGTTAGCTCAAAAACACCTCTTAACTGACAAAGTCAAGAAAAAAATTGGACAAGTATATTATAATATAGTTTAAAATTTTTACAACAAACAAAAAAGATGGCCTGCGCAAGCCTATCTCCCAACTTCGCTGCAGCCATCTTCCTAAAACTCTATTTTCTGTCTTTTAAAAGTTCACATCTCTTACTCAGAACTATTTAAGTACTTCTCAATCCTTCTTCTTTACACGTTGCAGTGCATTGTCAATTGATTTCACATCCTTGTGAATCATTTCTCTTGACTTTGTCAGTTTGAAGCTCAAAAAGCTTGGGAGGACTGGGATTGACAAAATATGGACCTCAATTTTGTCACTACATCATTTGCTAATACCAATAAATTCTAAGCCTTCCTCATATGTCATGAAGTTTTTTGGACCCTTTATCTTCATTACATTCAGTATATCTCCAGCTTCTCCCTCAATTTTTTGCTTTATCAAATATTTCTTCCCTTTTATCTCTATTTCAAAAAAGTTCATTGAATATATTGCTTCCATTATCCTTTCACTACTTATTCCTTTACCTTTTCTCCTCAAAATATATTCCAATGTCCTTTGCAGTAAAAATGCCAAAAAACATATCACAAAATGTCCTTTTATTCTGCTTTCTGTAAAGTGATATATCGGTCGCACTTCTAAACAGCTTTTCATTACTCTGAATGACTGTTCTATCTTCCATAAATCGTGATATGCTCCTAAAACCTCTTCTACATCCATATCCTTTTTGCTCGTTTGAATTGCATAATAACCGTCAAATTTCTCATCTCGTTTTATCGCTTCCTCATCCAATACATATTCTTCTGATTTTGATTTCTTCTTCAAATATTTCCTTGCACCTTTCTTTTCTAAGGCTGTTATGCTTCCTTTGTTCTCTAAAAGCTCTTTGGCTTTTCTTACCAATCTCTCTCTGTCTTCTTTGTCTTTCTTGGCTCTCTTGCTTGAATACGTTATTATCAAATTCTCTTCTATTTTGAACTCTTTACCCTCTTCATCCTTGACAATATTTGTTCTTTCCAATACCTTATATTTGAATTCATCACCATAAATTTCTTCAGCATTCAAACATCTTTTGCCATCAAGTCTTTTATATCCTTCTTCATTAAAAACTTCATCTAAAATTTCTTTACTTGCATTCTTTAATCTGCTTGCTACTATATAGTCGTACCCAGCTTCTTTTATCATCTTTAAATTTATTCTGCTGTTAAGCCCTTTGTCTGCTACTATTATTATCTTATCTATACTAAATTTTTCCTTCAGCTTCCTCAGTATCTTTACCATCGTCTTGCTATCTATCGTATTACCAGGAAAAAGTTCATACCCTATCGGTCTGCCTTCTTTGTCCACCAAAAGCCCTAATACAACTTGCACTTCATTTACCTTGTTGTCTTTGCTAAACCCAAAATTTTTAAGTTCATCCGCTCTACAACTCTCAAAGTATATTGTCGTCACATCATAAAACACTACATCAACTACCATCTTAAATAAGTCTTTATTTCTCTGATACAGGTATGTCTCTAAATCTTCTTTTACACTGTCAAGAAAATCTAAACACCTGTACAATTGATTCAAATCTATATCCTCTTCAAATCCAAAATATTTGCTTCTCTGATGATAAGTTCTTAGTTTGCTCATTGGCTCTATCAATCTCTGTATGGTCATTAAAAAACTTACTTTGTCTACATCAAATTTTATCTTTCTCTCTTTTGCTGCTTTCCCTTTTAAAAACTTATCAATTTCAAGCTCCTGCCATAACTTTCTGTATACAATGTATCCCCAGTTTTTTACAACTGCATCCGAAATATCTTCTTCAGATTCAATAGTAACAGCTTTTGCATTCTCAGTAGTTGTTTCAGCGACAATATCAGATAGTTTTTTTACAATGTTTTTAAAAGCGGGGTCATCTTTGAGAATATCAAGTCTACCAAAGTTAAATAGTACTCTTTGCTTTACTTTACCATTTTCACGGTAATTTTCGACTAACCTAACATACTGATAACCGCCAGCATTAGTAATTTTGACAAACATATGGCAACTCCTTGAAGATAGTTTGTTATATTGTACCACAAAATATTTAAAAAGTCAAGCAAATTCAGTATATATTAAGCTAAAATTTGTCCCTACATTTTTTAAAATTTTTTATTTTTCTCTTCTTGAAACCCGCATAAATTAAGACTTTGTTATTTTTTGTTAGCTCAAAAACACCTCTTAACTGACAAAGTCAAGAATTTTGACAAACATATGGCAACTCCTTGAAGATAGTTTGTTATATTGTACCACAAAATATTTAAAAAGTCAAGCAAATTCAGTATATATTAAGCTAAAATTTGTCCCTACATTTTTTAAAATTTTTTATTTTTCTCTTCTTGAAACCCGCATAAATTAAGACTTTGTTATTTTTTGTTAGCTCAAAAACACCTCTTAACTGACAAAGTCAAGAAAAAAATTGGACAAGTATATTATAATATAGTTTAAAATTTTTACAACAAACAAAAAAGATGGCCTGCGCAAGCCTATCTCCCAACTTCGCTGCAGCCATCTTCCTAAAACTCTATTTTCTGTCTTTTAAAAGTTCACATCTCTTACTCAGAACTATTTAAGTACTTCTCAATCCTTCTTCTTTACACGTTGCAGTGCATTGTCAATTGATTTCACATCCTTGTGAATCATTTCTGCAATCTCTTGATAACTCCTTCCTTCAAGGTATAGATTTAAAACCTTGTACTCAAATGGCCTTAAACAACCTGTGATGATATTTAATGCGTTTTCAAACTCCTCCTTTGTAATCATAACTTCTTCAGGATCAGAGATAAAAGAGTTAGCAATTGTGTCAAGCAAAGTCCTCTCGTCATTCTCTTCATAAACGGGTTTATTCAGTGATATGTACGTGTTAAGAGGTATATGTTTTTGCCTGCTTGCAGTCTTTATTGCGGTTATCACCTGTCTTGTAATACAAAGCTCAGCAAACAGTTTAAAAGTGGGGTATTTGCTCTCATCAAAATCGCGCACAGCTTTAAAAAGGCCTATCATACCTTCCTGGTAAATGTCATCCTTTTCAGCACCAATCAAAAAGTACATTCTACACTTTGCCTTTACAAGGTTTTGATACCTATTTAAGAGCACTTCTGTAGCCTCTTTGATACCCTCGCGCGAATACTTTACAAGTTCTTCATCTGTACAACTATTTGAAATTTAAAAGTTGTTTTTGTGATGTCAAGGCAAAATGCCTCCTTAATTTTTAAGCCTTTTTTGTCAAATGTTCACCATACAAGATTTCTTCCCACATCATAACTATATATTATCACCAAAGGTGTATCAAGCTTGGTCTAATCTTTTTTTGAATTTCTCTAACTTTTCAAGGATGCTACTATCAAGCGTATCTTCAAGTCTGTCTTTTCTCCTTACCTCTTCATTAACCTTTCTCTCAAGCTCTTTTTTATAATTCTCAATCTCATATATAAGCTCTCTTGGAGGCATTCTAATAGCCCCGTCCCCTAAAATCATAAGCTGCTCTAAGTAATTAGATGTCACAACTGCAATTGATTCATACTTTGCATTTTCATAGACATACTTTTTCTATGTAGTTATCAGCCGTCTCACTTCTATGTTATTTATAACTTCTTTTTTCCGCTGAGCACCTTTTACTAAATGTGAGTCAAAAACAACTGTTATCCTACACCCTCTATACCCTGAAAAGTCAGCCAAAATATCTATAAGTTTCTTTCGCGCAACTTCTAAATCATCCTTAGCAATTTCTTTTAACTTGCTCCAAGCATTTATGAAATTGTAGCCGTCAACCATCAAGTGCACCTTTTCCTTCTCCTTCTTGAATTCTTTGTTTTAAAACCTCAAAGAAGATAATCCCAGCCGCAACAGAAGCATTGTAAGAGTTGACCTTGCCTTTTTGGGGAATTTTCACTAAAAAATCAGCCCCCTCTTTTACAAGCCTTGAAATTCCTTTACCTTCAGAGCCAATCACAATACATGTTGGAATCTTAAAATCACAATCATACAAAAGCTTTGTGGCATTGTTGTCTGCTGCGTACACCCAAATACCCTTTCGCTTAAGCTCATCTATTGTTCTTCTTAAGTTAACAACTCTTGCTACCTTAATGTGTTCAATTGCACCAGCTGAAGCTTTTTCAACAGTAGGGGTGATCGGGCATGAATTCCTTGCCTCAATAATAATACCATGGGCACCACATAAATGGGCAGACCTTATAATTGAACCAAAATTGTGTGGATCGGTAACCTCGTCTAATAACACTAAAAAAGGCTTTTCGCCTTTATTTGATGCTTCAAGCAAAAGGTCATCTATATCCCAGTACTTATACTCCTGAGCAATTGCAATTACTCCCTGTGGATTTTTTGTCTTCGCCATCTTTTCTATCTTGTTCTTGTCAACTAACTTCACAACAATGCCTTTTTGTTTGCAAAGGTTTATAATCTCAGAGATGCTCTTGTCCTTTGCAGTGTTTGATATATATACTTCTGTTATTTGAGTGCTGCTATTTAGTGCCTCTTTTACTGGATTTTTTCCCTCAATTGTCCTCATCTTTTTCCCTCTTTCCAAGGTATTTTTGTCTGACCTTATCATACTCCCCACAAGAAAACTTGCCTTCTGGGCAATAGCCAAGCTTTATACATTTGGGACCTGCAAATTTGAACAAATTTGGCGCAATACCTTTTACTATCTCCAAAATCTTATCGGCAACGCTTCTTATTTCCCACTGTGCTCTGTTGCAACACCGCTGTTCAAAAAAATGCAAAAGCTCTCTTGCGTTCATTGTCATGATTATCTTCGTCTCACACGCATTCGGAAGAACATACCTTGCATCTTCTATTGCCATCTTCTCGGCCTTCTTCAAAGCCTCTTTTTCACTCAAACCCTTGCTAATAAGAACTTTTTTGTGTTTTTCCTGCAACTTTTCTGTCAAAACTCTATAACTTTTTGCAATCTCATTCATTGTGTCTATGAATATATTTTTAAGCTCTTGGTCTTCTTCTATACTTGGCGGGATTACATAGTCAAACCCATCAAGCCTCACATACCTTTGAGACTGCTGAGAATATGAAGCAATCCTGTGTCTGACAAGCTGGTGTGTAAAGCTCCTGCTAACACCCTCAATCCCAAATGTAAAACTCACATGCTCAAGCGGAGATTCATGGCCAACATCAATCAAGAGATTTAAAAAGTTTTTAACTGCTTCGCTATCGAGCTTATCATAAATATTCTCAACTGATGTATTTGAATAACAAAGCTTTGCAGCTGTTGCTACAACCTTTTCAGGGTCGGGTGTATGCGATAAAAGAACAACCTTAAAGCTCATTTTTATCCTCCATCTTCTTCTATTGACTTTTATTGGTATAAAAACAAAGATGATTTTGTGATAAAATTATTTTATCACAAAAAGGGGGCATTTTTATATATGCTAAAGGTCTTTATTCAACAAAAGGTCCAAAACTTTGTTGTAATCACTTATGACTTTATCAAAAACCACATGCCTTTTTCTGACGGGGAGTTCGTGAAGGTATACATATACCTAAAGTTCTTGCTTCAAAATAAAGTGGAATTTATTGAGATAAACAAGATAGCACATGACCTAAACCTTCTTGAGAGTGATGTAATCAAAGCACTTGAATTTTGGTCAGAAAGAAGACTGATAAAGCTTACAAAAGATGCAGATGGAAATATAACAATTGATTTTTTGGACGAAAAGCTTGAGTTTGAAAAGCCTGAAAATGCACCTACACCCCCTGTCTACACAACTGAAGACTTATCAAGGTTTTATGAAACAGACGAAAAATTCAGGGGACTTCTTGAATTTGCTCAAAAGCAATACTGCAGGACTTTCAATAAAAATGATATAGACGTGCTTCTTGAAATTTATGATTGGTTAAAGCTTCCTATTGAGGTAATATATCTTCTCATAAACTATGTAACAATCACTAAGAATAATAAGAATCTTAAATACCTTGAACAAATGGCAATTAAATGGAAAGAGCTGAATATAGATAGCATTGAAAAGGCTGAGGAGTACATAAGGTCACAAGAGGACACAAGTAGAATAAAGAGACTTGTACTTCAGAACCTTGGAATATATCACAGAGCTCCGACTAAGGTCGAAGATGAGATTATGAACGTTTGGATAAATGATTGGAAGATGCCTGAAGAAGTCATAATATACGCTTTGAGTCTGGTAAAAAATGTTAATAATCCCACTGTAAATTATGTAAATGGTATAATAAAGCGATGGTATGAGGCAGGACTAAGAAGTTTAGAGGCAATCAAAAAGTTTGAGCTTGAAAATGCACAAAAGAGAGAGAAAAACAAAAAACAGTCAAGTTCTAAGAAAGTTTTATATGAAGAAAGAGATCCGTCTACATATACAGCTCTTGAAGAACTTTATAAAAAGGCATTGAGAGGTAATAGAGATGACGATGATGACGAATAAAAAGAAGATAATTGAGATGATAAACAGGATATATCAGCAACGTCGTCAAAATGCAGAAATTGCAAGAGAAAGAAAGATTGCTCAGCTTTCTTCCAAGTCAAAAGATTTTGATATATTAAATGAAAAGATAACAAAAGCAGGTTTAAAACTTTCACAAGCTTCTCTTTCTCAAAACCAAGCTGAGATAGAAAAGTACTCAAAGATACTTGATAGCTTACTTCAGAAGCGGACAAAACTTTTGATTGATCTTGGACTTGGAAGTAATTATTTAGAACCTGAGTACACATGCCAAGCATGCCAAGACACTGGTTTTATTGTAAGTGAAAACGGAATTGAGGTTTGCAAATGTAGAACACAGCTCTTCATAGAACTTTTGTATGAACAGAGCAAGTTAAAAGATATTCTAAAAGAGCATAACTTTAAAAATTTTAACTTAGAATATTATTCAAAAGAGATAGACCCACAGGAAGGTATATCTCCTTATGAAAATATGTTAAACATTATAAAAGAAGTAAAAAAATTTATCAAAAACTTTGACAAACCTTCTCAAAAAGGACTACTTTTTTACGGTAGTACTGGGCTTGGCAAGACCTTTTTAGCCCACTGTATTGCCAAAGAGATTATTGACAGAAAAAAAACGGTAATATTTCTTGACAGCATCTCATTCTTTGAGATTCTAAAAGAAAAGTACTCTAAAATGGTAAGGCTATACGATGAAGTAGACGATGAAGAGTATAAAAGCCTTGAAGAAGTGGACCTTTTGATTATTGACGACCTTGGAAATGAGGGAAAAAGTGCAGAGTTTTGTTATGGTGTATTTCAAAGTCTTTTGGACAAGCGTTATATGACAAACAAGAAGATGATCATTACAACAAACTATAACATCGATGGTTTGCTAAAGCTCTACTCAGACAAAACAATGGGAAGGCTTCATGAGTATTTCATGTTTTTGCATCTGTTTGGTGAAGATATCAGGGTTATAAAGGCTAAAACTCAGTTAGAAAGGAGAGCTACTTAATTGCAAAAAGTAGCTCTCCCTCGCAAACAACTTCACCTTCAACATAAGCAACAGCTTTCGCCTTGCCAATTGAGCCTTTGAGAGATATAAGCTCTGTTTCAATCAAAAGCACATCTCCCGGTCTTACAACCTTTTTAAACCTTACTTTATCAATACCCGCAAAAAACGGAGTCTTTCCTTTAAATTCTTCTTTTGAGAGCATGGCAACAGCTCCAACCTGTGCCATTGCCTCAACAATTAAAACACCTGGCATTACAGGATTGCCCGGGAAATGCCCTTGGAAAAAAGGTTCATTTATTGTTACATTCTTTATTCCTTTTGCCTTTTTTCCCTCTTCTATCTCAATTATTCTGTCAACAAGCAAAAATGGGTACCTGTGTGGTAAAATCTGCAATATGCTGGTAACATCGTACATTAACTACATCTTCCCTTCATAAGTTTTTGAAATTTTTTACAGTTTAATTATAAACACCAAAACAAAATATACAGCCATCAAAATCAAACCTATCGGAACTCCAATCCTTGCCCACTCTTTACTTTTAATTTTGAACTTTCCTGCAGAGATTATATTTGGTATATTTCCGGGAATTAGCATTCCTCCACTTATAATCATTCCAAGAACAATTGCTCGGACCTGTTCATCTGTCATTTCTCTTGAAATCTCTGCAGCTGCCAGGGTAGCATTATCCACTATTGCAGAAATCATGTTTACCCAGTAAAGAATTTTGGCATCTAACTTTATGATGTACAAATCTATCAAGGGTTTAAAAGCAGTCCCTAACAGTTCAAGTGCAAATACGAACACAAAAACCTTAAAAGCCCTTAAAAACACATCTTTAATGCTCTCTGCACTTTCTGTAAATTCATCTTTATCTGTTTTACTTGCCTTTTTAACAACAAGAGCTGCTAAAAAAGCCATTAACAGTATTGTGATAAAAATTTCTAACCCAATTGCTCTTGCTAAATAGAAAAAGTCTGCTTTAAGCTTTGAAATAGTAATTGTTGCTAACGGTTCACCAACTGGTGTCAATGCCGCTCCAAATCCAATTGCAAAGCACGCCAATACAATAACCTTTACCTTGGTGTTTCTGTCAAGTGGCATGTGATGCATTATTTCGGTTAATAACAGTGACGCAATTATGGCAGTAATAAAACTTGAACTTAATCCCAAAATAACAATTATAACAAACACAAAAAGCTGGATTGAAATTCTATGAGTTAGTAATTCTATCATTGTGTTTATTCTATTTCTAAAGAAGAAAAACAACATCCCTGCTATCAAAACAGCAAAAGTTATATAATAAAGCAAATGATTTTTAAGAATATGTTCAAATAAATCTAAGCTCATTTGCTTTGAAATAATAACACCTATAATGCCCATTATGAACAAAAAATACTCTAAATTATGTTCAACTGCCTTAACAAAAAAAGGCAAAAATAAAATAATCAAAAGTAGTACTATTAACCCACTAATCATTTTTTATCAATCCTTTCAAGATTAATACTAAAATTAGTTGTTTTTACTCGTTTGGTACTCTTGAGTTATTATTTCATACACTTGAGAAAGAATATACTCCAATCTTTCAATATTGTTTTCTAAATACAAATAACCAATTAATGTTTCAAGTGCTGTAGCATATTTATAATCACTCAACTTAGCATTCTTGGAAATGGTTTTAGTCTTCGCATTCCTGCCTCTCTTTACAATCCTTTTTTCATTTTCGTCAAGCTTTTCATACAATTTTTTTATAGCTACTGCTTGACTTGAAGCCCGAACATACATAGTAGTTTTCAAGTAGTAAAGATAAGGAGTCAAATCAGGATTCTCGGATATCACTTTATTTCTTACATATAACTCATACACTGCATCGCCGATATAAGCATATACTAAAGGACTAAGCAATTCATCAACACTCTCTCTTGAATGAATTCTAAAAGTCACTTACTCACTAGACTTTTCTCAATCAGCAGTACCTAAAACTCTAATTGTATTGACATATGGGTCAGCAGTGCCCTGAAGCTGACAGTCCTCCTCTTTCAGAAGTTTAATGTAATCTACAAGGTCTTTTGTTATTCTCTCCCCAGGCAAAATTAGTGGTATTCCCGGCGGATATGCCATCACCATTTCGCCCGAAATCTCACCAACTGCATTGTCAAGCTCAACAACCTTCTTTGAACTATAAAAGGCATCACGTGGCGAAACAATAACCTGTGGTGAGTGAAGCACTATTGTTGGAGTCTTTACATCTTTTACACCAAGTTTCTTTGCCATATCACGCAGCGCTTCAATTAGCTTTTCCACACTCTCTTGTGTATCACCTAAAGTAATTACTGCCAAAATATTGTAAAGGTCAGACATCTCTATCTGTATATTGTACTCCTCTCTTAAAATTCTTTCAGCTTCATAACCAGTAATTCCAAGCCTTCTGACATTGATTCCAAGCTTTGTCTCATCAAAGTCATAAACACCAGGTGTTCCAATAAGCTCTTTGCCAAATGCATAAAGTCCTTCAATCTTGTTTATTTCCTCTCTTGCCATCCTGGCAAGTCTCAAAGTCTCTTCTAACATCTCTTCACCATACATAGCAAGCTGTTTTCGTGCAACGTCAATTGAACACATCAAGATATAGGATGAGCTCGTTGTCATTGTAAGGTTCAAAATTTGCCTTACTGTCTCAGGTTGAATCCTGTGACCTCGCAAAAGAAGTACTGAGCTTTGAGTAAGTGACCCACCCGTCTTGTGTGTTGACACAGCGCTCATATCAGCGCCAACTTCCATGGCGGTCAGTGGAAAATCATTGTGAAAGCCCATATGAGCACCATGCGCTTCATCAACCAGAACTGCCATACCAAATTTGTGTGCAGTTCGAGTTATAGACTTTAAATCACTTGCTATACCATAGTATGTTGGATTAATAACAAACACAGCCTTTGCATGAGGATGCTTCAAAATAGCCTTTTTGACGTTCTCTACTGTCACACCCATTGTAATACCAAGCTTTTCATTTACCTCTGGCTGTACATATACAGGAATTGCCCCGCTTAGGATTATTCCACCAAACGCGCTCTTGTGCGCATTTCGGGGCAAGATAATCTCATCACCAGGCTCACAAGCTGACATTATCATTGTCTGCACACCAGCTGTTGTACCGTTTACTAAGAAGTAGGCATATTGAGCACCAAATGCACTTGCAAAAAGCTTTTCTGCCTCGTAGATAACTCCAATCGGATTGTTTGGATTGTCCAAATCTTCCATGCCATTTAGGTCCATTAACATGACGTTCTGTCCAACAAAATCGGTAAACTCCTTCAATCCTCTGCCATACTTGTGACCTGGCACATGAAATGGGATGATGTTTTTCTAAATGTGTCTTTTTACAGCATCAAAAAGGGGTGTTTTGCTCTGGTCCTCCTTTGTCACCTTATTCTGCCCTGCCTCCATCCTTTATATTTTTTAATTTTCTGAATGATAATTATACCACACTACAATTTTTTTAAAAGTATTTCTTTACTCAGATATTATCAAGCGTTTTGGGAAAAATCTTTGCAAAAGTATATTGTATTTAAGAAATTATATGCTTTTTCACTCTCCTTCACATATCCTTAAATGCTGCCTAATTCTTTGTTACTTTTTTAATTTAACCAGAAATCAGTAATTTCACTTTTATACTATATTGCGGCAGGGCCTTATCGTCTAAAACCATGTCTCTACGTTATCATTCCCAGTTTATTTCACACTGTCTTTCTCTCATTGCCACTCTTCAGTATATTTGTAATCAACTCCATATTTTCTAATTTCTAACCAGCAAATTACTTAAAGAGCTATTGTCTCCTTTTAAATCTCGATACAGTTTAAAGGTTTGCAGTTACATCAAAGAGAAACACTCTCTTATTTAAAATATCATTAATTTCCGCAAAATTTTATGAAATTTCCAGCCTCTCTCTAAAACAGATTACACCAACACAAATTGTTATTACTGAATATGTCAAGTCCAACCAACCAGCACCAATTTCTCTGTCAGATTTAAGATATGCCGTACCATAAAGACCTCTTTATATACATTCTCACTTTCCATATCTTAGCCAACTAAAAACAAAGCCCTAAATCTTATTCCATTAAATTTCTTAAACTTACCATAAGGAGTGTCTTTTTTAGTAACATAAATCTTCTTTTAAGTATAGCCAAAAGTTTTACTCTCACAGATATTGCTTCCGTTACTTCTTAACAATTCAACAAACCTTTACCGACAAAAATAGTAACAACAGACTTTCTGAACTAGCATAAATTGTTAAGATTTCAAAAACAGCTACTAACAGAGTCATCAGGCATATCCTAACTTTGAAAAAGCGAAAAACATAATTTTCTCTATAATACTTAAAAACATTCACTTCATAGACTTACAACCCAAAAAAAAAGTCATGCAAAATATAAAAAAACAGCTTAAGGGCTTTAGTACCAACCTTTAGTTACTGCCCTCGTATTAAAAATGTCCTTGTCATTGTCATCGTTGAAATTGGAAATATCAGAAAGTTTAATATAATGAAGTTGTTGTTTGCTAAATATATGTCAGCATCATTATGCATCGATATTAGGTAGATAATCTCAAGTACTTAAGAATACTTTATTTAGGTTAATCATGGCAATCGATAATCCCTGAGCCATCTATTCAGTTTCTCTGCTATTTGGTAATAATTAGCAAACATCAAATTTATAAGGCACACCAAACCAAGAAATTCTCGTAAATTTTTTTTGATACTTTTCATTTGTGTCGTTATTTATTTTGCTCTTTTCTTCTTTTATATTACTCTCTTTTTTCTCTTAGTTTAAAATTCATTTGCATACCTATGAGTTGAGCATTCTCTCCCTTAATTCGTCCGGGTCTATTGACAACCTAGCAACACCAGAGTCCATAGCAGCTCTTGCTACGCTAGATGCAACATGGGCTGCTACTCTCTTATCAAAAGCCTTTGGAAGGATATTCTCAGCACTAAACTCTTCTCCTACAAGATCTGCTATAGCAGTAGCTGCTGCAATTTTCATATCCTCGTTAATCTCCCTTGCTCTGACCTCAAGTGCTCCTCTGAATATCCCAGGAAAAGCAAGAACATTGTTCACTTGGTTTGGAAAATCAGACCTCCCAGTACCCACAACTTTTGCTCCACCAGCCTTTGCTTCATCAGGCCATATTTCAGGTACAGGATTTGCCAAAGCAAGGACTATAGGATCTTTTTTCATAGATGCAACCATTTCTTTAGTAAGTACGCTCGGTCCTGATACACCAATAAATATGTCAGCCTCCATTAAAGCGTCATTGAGCTTCCCTTTTATTAAACTTTTATTTGTCAGCTGCGCAATTTCTTCTTTACTCCAATCGTTTCCTTCTCTACCTTTATATATTATTCCTTTTCTATCGCATAGAATAATATCCTTTACACCAACCTTTAGCAAAAGCCGTGCGGTAGCAATTCCTGCAGCTCCAGCACCATTTATAACTACAGTCACATCTTTTATTTCCTTACCCACGATTTTAAGGGCATTCATCACAGCAGCAAGAACAACAACCGCTGTACCATGCTGGTCATCATGAAAAACTGGAATATCTAGTTCTTCTTTTAATCTTTTTTCTATCTCAAAGCACCTGGGCGCTGAAATATCTTCCAGGTTTATTCCTCCAAATATTGGTGAAATATTCTTTACAGTAGAAATGATTTCCTCCACGTCCTGGGTATCAAGGCAGATAGGAAATGCATCAACACCGCCAAAAATCTTAAATAAAATGCACTTTCCTTCCATAACAGGCGCTGCGGCTAAACTCCCAATATTCCCAAGCCCTAATACTGCCGAACCATCTGTAACTACAGCTACCATATGGCTTTTTACAGTGTACTCATAAGCAAGCTCAGGGTTGGCTTTTATTTCCTTGCAGGGCTCGGCAACCCCTGGAGTATAGCTTAAGCTTAAATCAACTGAATTTTTTACCGACACCTTGCTTATCACTTCTATCTTACCTTTATTTTCCCTGTGAAGCTTCAATGCCTCTTCTCTTATGTCCATTTTTTAACACCTCCTGATTTCTTCAAATTAGAAAAAGTAATGTTTTTGTTACTAATCTTTCTAGCCTTGTTTACTGTTTAAAAATTCTAAAGATTCTTTTTTACAAAAGATTTTCTAAATTACAATTGTCACACTTTTGTATCTTTTCTTCTTTCTTGAAGATGAGATTGCCGTGTTACCCACTTCGGTCGTGATACTTTAATAAATTTTATTACCTCTATTATTGTGGAACCTCTTTCATTTACGTGTAAACGTTATAAGATTATTAGAGTTATTACAAAATACTTCTTGAATGCAAAGAAAGTAGTACTTGTACATTTTCAGAAAAAATCGACATTTTCAAACTTGTCTAATTTTTACTTTTACACCTTACAGAAATGGTACTCTTCACGTCTTTTTTTTAAACACCTATTTGTGTTACTATGACAACAGAATCGAGTGATATTAAAATGTTCCCACAACAACTTACTTTAGCGTCTCCATATTTTTTATAATCCTATTTTCCGATTAGACTTACTAAAAATCCACCGATTATGAGCATAATAGCTCCTCCGATGCGAGAAGATATCTGGGCAAATGGCATAAGTTCCATCCTCTTGCACGCAGAGAGCACAGCAACATCTCCTGTACCACCCATATTAGCCATGCACAGTCCAGCAGTTATTGAAGCTTCTATAGGATAAAACCCGACCCATTTGCCTATAATCCACGTACCTAAAATAGCCCCTACCACAGTTGCACAAACAAGAAGTATGTATTGCCATGACATAGCTGCAATGATGTCTGCAAGATTTGTATAACTTATGCCTATCCCTACGAGTAGTGCAGCAGTCCAATAGTTCACAACAAATTGATACCACTGACTGGCAGCTTGTTCAAGTTTCTCTGGTAAAAGTCCTAAAATTTTTGCTACCGCAACGGAAATTATCATCCACGCAAATGGATGTATTGAAGGCACAAAGTTACCAATTATGTTCCCAAGGACGTAGAAAGTACATGACATAAGCATACCCATACCCATCATTGTAAGGTCGAGACCAAACTTTTTCTCTGTTTCGATGTTTATATCCTGTGATGGCATTATTCTACCATTTCCAGTTAATTGTGGCCTCATTTTTCCAATTCTGTCCAACATACCTGCTGCAATGATAGCAAGAGCATTCCCAAGAGCTACAGCTGGAACCATCCGCGACAATATAGAAGTAGGATCCTGATTCAAGACTCCACCATATATCTTGGACATAGGAACAGCACCTGCACCCATTCCCCCTCCCATGATAGGTATGCCTATATAGAGGAGAGCCTCTTTCCATCCATATCCTATTAGCTTCCCTACAATCGACACAAGCCCAAGGGAAGCTATAATTCCTCCAAAAAGTGCAGGGAAATATCTAGCGCCAGCGTTTATTAAAAGTCTCCTATCCATCCCCAATATGCTACCTGTGATTAAAGCAGCGATATAAAAGTCCAGGAAGTTACTTGTCTTCATAAAGTCGTTTACAGTTTTAATCGTTCCTTCTGGCAGCAGCTTAAACATAACAAGTGCAGCGGTACCAAATATAATAACGATTGGAGCTCCACCCAGGTAGTCTTTTATTATAGGAAGTCGATTTCCTATCTCCCACAATATGGCACCAATCACTATCATAAAGCCGAAGGCACCTACCATATTGGATGGCAAAAGATTTAAATAAACACTAGCAAAAATTATAATTGTAAGAATTAAGAAAATAGATAATGAAAAACCAGCAATTTTAAATCCTTCTTTGGTCATATAAACTATCCTCCTTTTTATCTGTTGTTATGCTAGATAGAATATAGCACTTTCAGAGAGAAATACTCAAGTTTATTTAAATATTTAAAGCAATTACGTAAATAATTAAAGTCTAAGATAAAAGTAATAGATAGGTTGCCGAACGTTTTTTGAGATAAAGTTATAGTAAGAAGTGCAAAACCAGATGAAAAAAGAATGGAAAATAGCTTTTATAAAAGCACAAAAATATTTAGAAAGTTTTTCCAACAATTGAAAGGACAATTAAAGCTTTAAAATCAAAGAAAGCAATAATGAGGAATGCCCAAAGAAACTTAAACGTATGTAAATATAAATAGGCTTGTTTTGTTTACACAGTAAAAAACAAGTTAAACAGTTTGAGGAAATTAGAATACAGAATAGATGAAGATTATGAAATTTAAACAAACGATAAGTATAAAGATAAACCAAATTATCAAATTTTTTGAAATATTGTGCAAACAAAAGTGTGTAAAGCTATATTTATATAATCCATAGTGTAATTTATAGAATTGTAATATTTTGTAAGCAAGTATTAAATAAAAGGTACCTTCTTTTCCTCTTTACAATTTGTCATTATTCTAGCCATTAATTAGGTGCAAAGATACTTCTTACACAGTTCTCACTGTTTAGAAAGCAGGAGTTCGTTGTGAAGACCATTTTTGATTTTAGTTATTTTCTCCTCTGAGTAAGGCAAGCCAAACTTTCAAAGTTTTTGAACAGCAATTTACCTATTCAATATAAACCTATATCAAAAAGGTGAGATCTACAAATTTTTGAATTTATGTAAAATAATTAGTAATTTAACATCCATGTTAAAAATATCTGTCCTACAAGTTAAAAAAGTTCAATTTTAGTATTTAAACCAAAGATGTCAATAATCAATGTCAAAATATGTAATAATAAAGAGTAACTGGTCTCCCCGCCCCGCCGTATTGCATTTTACTTTTCACCATCCCCTGTTCTTCCATATAGTCAAGATATTTCTTCGCCGTCACACGTGAGATATTTAAATTTTTGGCAATTTCCTCAGAAGAAACCGGTCTGCCGTAAGCCTTTAAAACCTCAATTATTTTTTCCATTGTTCTTCTGTCAAACCCCTTCTTCTCATTGTATTGTACATTCCCTGGTCTCAATAAAAAATCCAGTTCTTCCTGAGTGAGATTATTGCCACTTTTAATTTTTTCACACCTATAAAGATAGTTAAATAAAGCCGCTTTGAGTCTTGAGAACTCAAACGGTTTTATTAGATAATCTACAACACCATACCGTAGTGCCTCCTCTATATCTTTGTTGTGATTGTCGGCTGTAACCATTATCACATCCAGTTTATATCCATCCTTTCTAATTTGTTTCAATATCTCTATGCCATTCTCATTCGGCATATAAACATCGAGTAAAAGCAAATCTACTTTTCTCTTTTTTAAATACTCTTTAGCTTCTTCTGCATTTCTTGCTATTCCTACTACAGCAAACCCCTCTAACATATCCACATATTTTTTATTCACCATAGCCACCATGGGATCATCCTCAACGATGAGCACGTTAATCATAATTCATCCCTCCTCTCTTCACTTTTTACTCTATTTGTTTTACCTTTAGGGATTTTTACAATAAAAGTTGTTCCCTGCCCTCTACTTGTTCTAACTTCTATTTCGCCCCCTTTTCTTTCAACGATCTGCTTCACAATATAAAGACCTAAACCCTTCCCTGATGGTTTTGTTGTAAAACCTTTGTCGTATATATGTGGAAAAATGTTTTCATCTATGCCAGGTCCATTGTCAGAAACCCTTATAAATATATAAGTGGGTCTTTCTTTAATGTACACATTGATTAATTTCTCATCTTTCCCTGCAACCGAAAGTACTTCTATAGAATTTTCTATGAGATTTCCTAAGACGGATACAATGTCACCAGAAGATACTATACCATGGTCCATTTCCAACTCACTGTCTTCATCCAAATAAAGTTTTACACCCAGCTCCGAAGCATGACTGTATTTTCCAAGTAGTAACGCCGCCACCTTACTGTCCTTTATACTTCTTGTAATCTGTCCTGTAAAATATTGTAACGCTCCTACTTCGTTATACACAAATTTTAGTGCTTCATCAAACTGATTTAATTTTATCAGACCTGCCACAACGTGCATGTGATTCATAAATTCATGAGCCTGCGCCCTTAGTGTATCCACAATTTGTTTGTATCCGGTAAGTTGTTCCCCAAGAGATAGAAGGTCAGTTTTAGGTCTAAAACTAGCAATAGCTCCTTCAATTTTCCCATTTACGATAAGAGGTACTCTGTTGGTTATTACTGAAATGCCATTTATGACTTGTTCATCATCATATTCCGCAATACCAGTATCTAACACAATCTTTAATCTTGTGTCAGGTATAATCTTGTCTATCTCCTCGCCGATAACTTCCTTGTCTTCGAGGCCAATAATCTTTTTAGCCGAATCATTTATTAGAGTTATCCTTCCTTTTTTATCTATTGCAATTATTCCCTCTACTACCGCGTCTAAGATTGAATTGCGCTCTTGAAAGATTTTTGCAATCTGGTAAGGTTCCAGCCCAAATATTTCTTTTTTTATATTTATAGCAAGAAAGTATGCGCCGCCAGTTCCAATTCCTATAGATATTATCATAGTAAGGAGGATATTTCTTATTAACTGCAATTGCACTTTGTTTATATCCCGTGTAAGAACACCAACCGCTACAGCCCCTATTTGTTTATTGCCGTCCATTATTGGAGTAAAAGCTCTAAGTGATGATCCTAATGTACCTATACCTCTTGATATATATGTTTCTCCTTTCAACGCCCTCTTTTCATCTCCTCCTACGAATTTTTTGCCTATATTTTGAGGGTTTGGGTGAGAATACCTTACACTTTTCATGTTAATTATAGTGATGAACTCTATATTCTTAGAGTTCTTTCTAATCCGTTCAGCATATGGTTGTAAAATCTTTTCCGGGTGCGACATGTAAAAGGCAGAAATAACGAAAGGATCTGTAGCAACACTGCGGGCAATATTCATAACATTGTTTGCCATTTGGTTTTCTATTGATACATTTATATTTTTGATGGTAAATACAGTAGAAATTGTAAGACATATAATTACTATTAATGTAGTTAAAATTGTAATTTTTGTTTGCAAGCTAAGTTTTTTCATATATTAGCATTTACCTCCTTCATTCTATTGCTTATCTTTGCATAAGCACTTGAAATGAGAGTCATTAATTATTTCAAAGAAATCACAAAAAATCTGTACTCCCTTTTCACAGTTACAGCGAAATATGCTTGTGAACAATGAGGTTATTTTCTTTTTCCACTATATATCTCTTTTCTTCATTTTTTGCTGCTCGCTATCTTTGAGTTGTTGCCATTTATCTATTTGACGATAGGTGTAAATAGTGAATACTTTTTTTCGTTCTAATTTAATGTAGCTTAAACTTAAGTCTTATGTTCACCTGATTGAAGCTGTTATAAAAATGAAGTGATGGACTTTGTGTTACTTGCTTCTTTACTTTTACTTTATTTTTCATTTACCACTTAGTACTCTAGTTTATTTCCTTTTCGCTGTCAACGCATATTCGCTTGCTTTATTACCGTTGTAATTCTTCAACCACTACCCATTCTGTAGTGTCTAAATTCTATTATACATCAGATACAATTTCATTTTAATACTTGAACTATAAATTAGCAAATCCTGAAAAATAGTTTTAGCAAACATAAAAATCGGATACGTGTTGAAAAGAAAAGTCCAAGAAACGTATTGGTCAGGATATGATTGCAACAGTGACTGCAGATAGAAAATTTGAATAGTTGCATATATATAAGCATTATATTGTGGTTGAAAATAACCCCCTCAAGAAAACAATCAATGACAGTAGTATGTCGTAAAATTAATCAAGGATGTGGTTCTTTAAATAATTTTGCGTATTTATGTGAAAAACCATTCTTCGTGGTGGAGAAATCATTCAGAATAAACTTGTCTACCTTATATTTCTTAGTATTACCATTTCAAATTTTTATGCTGGGTTATACTACTTTGTAATTTTTATTGTTTTAAACTGCTTCCATGGAAGCAGTTTAAAATGTGAACGTATTTTCTTAAATGTTCAGAACACATTAATAAAAGCTGGTTTTAACATTATATCACAATTTCTATACCTTTGTGACCACTTTCTTATAAAATTTTTTGTTAAAAGATAAAACATCTTCTCTAACCTTATATTATTTGGAAACACTGATTTTGTCTTTGTCACATTCCTAAACTGTCTATAAATTTACTTTATAACGCTTGTGGTATAAATTATCTTCCTTATCCTGTAAGGGAAACTTAGAAACTAAAGTAAAAACATCCAGTTGTTTCCCCCAGTTCCTGAAAGCATTTGAATACTGTTTTCCCCATAGCTTTTTTCACTTGAACAGAAAATTCTCTAAAGATTCTCTTCCATCGGTTGCGTGGTATATTCTTTTTATAGTCCTTTGAAAATTCCTTAGTATATGTTTGTATGAAACATGTTTGAATGAATTTCTTAACTTATGAAATAATGCATCTTTGAATATCACATCTGGGAAATATCGCTTATATTTCTAATGCAATCCAAATCACCAACACAAAACAATAACCCCCTCTTCTACACCTCCTGTTTTTAAATCGTCTAAAACACCAAGTCAAGAATTTTAGCCTTTCACCCTTCTCAATTCCATATACCCGAAACATCTTTATAGCATTCAATTATTTATGTCTAAAACAACATAGGCAGCTTTGTTAACTATTCTGCTCTCTCTTTTATCTAACAATGAATTGCATCTATGAAAATAAACGGATATATCTTTTCTACCGTCTATTTTGACATCCTCTTATATTTGGAATTATTTTTTCCGTAATTTTATTAATTATCTCAGCAATAATTTCAATACCGCCAGATATCTTTAACTTGTTCGAGAACATTTCTTTATTGTCATTCTAACAATTTAGAAATTGTTTTTTGGTTTTTAAATCTTTTTTCTCTGTCTTTCGCAATATCAATTTCTCTCTCCAACCTTAGTTTTTTTTACACCCTTTTGAGTATATCCATTTCGAGAATTTATAGTTTTTTCCAATATCATATTTTTTACGACCCAAAGCTTCATCAGTTTCTGTTCTTAAAAAGCTTTTAATAACATCTTTAAATAAGTCTTTTAAACTTCTGTTAAATGTCATCAGCACCTTAAATATCATTTTTTCTTAATCAATTCAGGGAACCGCTCCTCTGTCAAAGTATTTTCCATAACATAAAACATCATTCTTGGATATTTTTATATATATTCTGTTTCTTACCAAGAAGGAGGCACTTATACTTTACACAAAATTATTTATAGCCTCGAACAATATACCAATGAGGATTAAAAAACCCTAAATGCTGGAGATTTCTTAAATGCAGTCGCATTTTGATAAAAAAATTTCTATATAAACTCTTGATACTATCAATAGCAAAAAATCTTTAAAAATTTTATCTTCTGTGGTTTTAATACTAAAAGTACATGGTTTAATATTATCCTTTGCAGTTGTTGTGTTATTGCACTTTAAAATTTTATCATAAGTGGAATATTTCTTTTATTTCTCTTGTGGATATTTTTACTTATGATGGTTGTATCTTTCTTCAACAACCTCAGAAAAATTATTTAAAATTTTTTTCAAAACACAAATGAACTTACTCAAAAAATATCCTCATAACACCTTCCACAAGATATAAGTCTGTTATGAGCTGATTGATATTAGTATCAGGCAAGACCGAAATCTTATAATGTATCTTTTCTGTATTTTCGTGTATAAACTTAAGGTCTTTTATAGTAATAGAGTGTGCAGACAAAATAGAATCAATTTTTTGTATAGAGTTTTTAAGATTTTGTCCTTCAACAACAAGCACGCGCAAAATCCCCTTTGAAACAAATCTCACCTCAAACTTTTTTAAAAAGATCAATGTAAGATATACAGCAGCTGTTACCAAAATAGCCCCTTTATAGTACCCAATGCCAATAGCCAAACCTATACATGCAACAGCCCACAAAGTTGCAGCAGTTGTCAAACCCTTTACAGTCGCACCATCTTTTATAATTGTTCCTGCACCCAAAAAACCAATACCCGAGATAACTTGAGCACCAAGCCTCGCAACATCTATGTTTGCGTGGCCCTTGTAGTATACATTGAAAATATACTGTGATGTCATCATAACAAGAGTAGAGCCCACACAGACTAAAATATGAGTTCTAAAACCTGCCGGTCTGTGAACATTTTCTCTCTCAATACCAATAAGCCCACCTGCTAAGATCGCAAAGATAATTTTTAGTACATCCTCTAACATTCTCAAATCCCTCAATTTAAGAAGAGAATATTAATTATTTTATACTACAAATTATGACAAAATAAAAGGGCTGCCCCATCTTCAGACAGCCCCTTTCACAATCCACAATTTTTAAAATAACATCAATTTAATTATTTTGTCCACAGTTCAATATTTTGCTTGATTCTCTTTGTGTAATACTTTTCAACCTTGCTGTTGCCAAGTTTTTCAAGCCCAGCCAGAAAATTGTTCCATACCCTATCAAAATCCTTTTCTTTTGCCATAACAACCTTTGGAATTGTTGATAATGTATAATTCCAAATTTTATCGTTAATTGTCTTGATCTCTGGATCATCAATTGATATCATCCACAGATAACCCCATGTCTTTTCAGGATACTCATTAGCTTTTGGAAACAAATCTTTCCAAATTTCTGCCTTATATGCTGACAGCACCTTTTTCTCAACATCACTATAGTTCTTTCTTATATCTTCTTTTCTTGTGTCAGGCGCAATTGGATTGCCTGTTGAATCAATATACGTATTAGGCAATCTTGGGAATGGATAAATGTAAGGACCTATACCAGTTTTCTTTGCAAATGTAGGATCAGTTTTCCTCATCTGGTCATATTTTGGTGTAAATACTCTCTTACCCTTTACATATGTGTGATGAACACCTTCAATACCCCACTGTCTTAAGATATTAGCATCTTCTGTGCACATCCAGTCAAGGAATTTAATTGCTCTTACCTTATCTTTGCACTTTACTGTTATAGCAACACCCCAACCACCTGTATATCCAACTTTTACATCAGGTGGACATTGTTTTATTTTTTCATTAACTGTAACAGGATAATAACCATATGTGTATTCGTACTTACCTGCCTTTTTGAGAGCTGTAATTGGTTCACCTACCGCCCAACCTGCATCAATTAAAGCAAGAACTCTTCCAGATGCTATTTTAGCTTTATATTGGTCGTCTTTCTGGACAAATGTCTCTCTATCAAGGATTCCTGCGTTCCATAAGTGATTTAACCATTTGAAATATTCTTTTTCAATTGGACGTTTATAATGTCTTATTACTTTCAAAGTTTTTGGATCAACATAAAACTCTCCATCATCTGGTGCGCCTGTTGCCTGAACAGCTGGATTTGTAACCGATATAACAGTTCGCCAGTCATCAGCACAAAGTGTGAGCGGAATTGTTGGAAGTCCATCTGTAGTAGGATGTTTCTTCCAGTACTTGACTATTGCATTTTCAAAGTCTTTGATTGTTCTTATTCTTGGGTACTTTTGTTCAATTACTACTCTGTGCTGAATCATAAAACCGCCATTAACATCCAAAGTTGCGTCATTGTCTGTTGTAATTCCCAAACAGTAAATATGTGGATCCTGTGGACTCCATCTGAGTCTTTTAAGGTTTTTACCATATGCTTTTTTGATATTAGGACCGTACTTTTCAATTAAACTGTCTAACTGTACAATACCACCGGCATTCTTAAGAAGTTGCAAGTCTCCTTTTGCATATACCAAGTCTGGATAATCACCACTTGCAGCCATGAGTTGAAGTTTCTGTTGACCAGCACCTTGAGCTATTGCATACTCAATCTTTAATGTAACACCTGTAAGTTCTTTTATCTTCTGTGCAACTGGTGACTTAAATCCATCATCATTTGGGTTTGTTTCAGCACTGTACATAGTGAGGGTAATTGGCTTTTTTGCCTCAGGTGTTGGTTTGAGAGGCTTTACAAGTTTTGAACTCCCAGCATTACCAACTAAACAAATACCTAAGACAAAGCTAATTATAACAACTACCGAAATAACTGCAAAAAATCTTTTTGAGATTCTCATAGTTTTTCAAAACCTCCCCTTTTTTATGTTTTTAGTTTATTTTAAGCTGGAGTAACCAGCTTAAAACCAAAATTTTAACAACTTTTTTGACATTTAGCTTTTTACTGCACCAATTGTCATACCATGTATAAAATATCTCTGAATAAATGGATACACAAGCAATATGGGAAGCGTTACAATTATTGTCATTGCCATTCTCAATGAATGTGGTGTGACTTTCATGGTCCTGTTAGGATCAAGATTACTATAATAATCTACTTGAGAAGATGCAGTTGCATTAGACAGAATCTTCTGAAGCTCATACTGCAAGGTGGTAAGCTTTGGTTCACTTGAACAATAGAGATATGTATCAAACCAAGAGTTCCAATGTCCAACTGCAATAAACAAACTAATTGTTGCAATAACAGGAGCACAAAGTGGCAAAATTATTTTCCAAAATATCAAAAAGTCATTTGCACCATCTATCATTGCTGATTCTTCCAAATCGGGCGGAATCCCTTCCATATACGACTTTATAACAATAACATTAAAAGGACTTATAAGACCGGGAAGAATATACACCAAAAAGTTATTCATAAGTCCAAGTCCTCTTATTAGCATGTAATCAGGAATCAAGCCTCCACTAACATACATAGTAATAATAAACATTATTGCAACTGGTTTTCTTGCAATAAAATCCTTCCTGTTTATAACATAAGCAACCATAGCAGTTGACAAAACACCTACTGCAGTGCCAATAACAGTTCTCAGCACAGTTATCAACACAGCCCACGGAATTTGAGGATAGTTTAATGTTTCTATATAATTTATCAACGTAAACTTTCGTGGAAATATCGTAATTCCACCTTTCACTGTATCATAAGGATCATTAAGTGATACAGCTAAAACGTGTAAAAAAGGATAGAGAGTGACCACTGCCAAAATTATCATTAGTAGGTAATTAAATACTTCAAAGACCAAATCCCCAGCTGTTTTCTTTTTCACTTTAAAATGCCCCCTTGAATCAAGCTTTCTTTTTTACATCATGCGATAGCCAGTTGTCTTTTTAGAAAACCAGTTAGCAAAAACAAGTAGTACCAAACTTACAACTGACTTAAAAACACCTGCAGCTGTTCCAAATGAGTATCTGACTGTGCCGATACCATATGTAAGTATATAAAGGTCGATGACATCAGCAACATCTCTTGTTGCCGCAGTTCTTAAAAGAAATTGCTTTTCGAAACCTATGTTTATTATGTTTCCTATGCTCAAAATCAATAGAACTATAACTGTCGGCATTATCCCCGGAAGAGTTATGCTTATCATCTTTCTGAATCTTCCCGCACCATCAACTGTTGCAGCTTCATACAGTTCAGGATTTATTGAAGTGATTGCTGCCAAGTATATAATTGTGTTCCATCCGAGTTCTTTCCAAATATCAGAAAATGTGACTATCCACCAAAAATAACGAGGTTCTGCCATGAACATAATTGGGTAATTTGTGAGATGAAGCTTTTGTAAAATTTGATTTATCACACCACTTGGCGATAGAATTTCGCTTACTAAACTTGCCACAACAACCCACGAAACAAAGTGTGGAAGATATGAGATTGTCTGGACTGTTCTTTTAAAGCTTATATTTTTTATTTCATTTAAAAGTAAAGCTAAGATTATTGGTAGTGGAAAGCCAAAGATCAAACCCATAAAACTCATTATTAATGTATTTCTCATAGCTTTGTAAAAGTCAGGGTCCTGAAACATCTCAACAAACCACTTAAATCCAACCCATTCTTGATTCCAAATAGGTCTACCAGGCTTATAATCTTGAAAGGCCATAATCCAACCCCATAGTGGGACATACCTAAAAATAATAAGCCATATGATAAAAGGAAAAATCATTAGAATTAGATATCTTTGCCGCCACAGTTTTTTTGAAAGTTTTGCACTGTTCATTTTAAGACCTCCAACTTTACTCTATAACCCACTGTTCAGACATAAATGATTTTAAAAAGAAAAATAAAATCACAATACCCTATTTTTTTGACATCTTATACCCTACAGTTTAGACATTAAAAAAACAAAAAAAGAAGCCATTTTTTGTAGCTTCTTTTCTGATATATTTATCAATTTTTTTGTTTTTCTTTATACTCCTTTGGTGAAAGCCCTACATATTTTTTGAATTTTGAACAAAAATAATCAACATCTTCAAAGCCAACTTTTTTACACGTTTCAGATACCTTACATCCTTCTTTTAAAAAGACTTTAGCCTTCTCTACCCGTATTCTATCTAAATACACTGTGAAGTTCTCTCCAAAAATCTTTTTAAAGAGCTTACTAAAATAAGAGCTATTGTATCCAAAAGCATTGGCAATTGTATCTAATTTTATATCTGCAAAATAGTTTCTCTCTATAAAGTCAGCAATCTTTTGTTTTAGGCTATCAGGACTTAATTTATTAATCTCATCTGCAAGAGATACAAAGTAGAATTTTATCAAACCTTTTAATTCTGTTAAGGTAGGCTGAATGTAAAAACTCTTTAAAATCTCTTGGCTAAGATATTTTTCAACAAGAGGTTTATAGAGCTCATTTTGCGACAATTTATATAAAGTCTCAATATAAAAGTTTGAGAAATTTATCTTTATATCCTCTTCAGACATTCTACTGTATAAAAGTTGTTCACTCTTTTCTTCAACTATCCGATTAATGCTCTCAAACCCATTTAGTGCAATAGCCATTGCTAATTTTTCAGTACACTCTTTATTATCAAAGTTGACTTTTTTACCTTCAATATTTTCCACATACTCTCCTATGTAAACAATTCCTTTGTATCCTAATAGAAATCGCTTTTCAAGCAATTCTATTGCTTCCTTAAACGACTCTTTGATAAGAGTGTAATCATCTACTTCACTACCAATTGAAATCACCACTTGGTTGCCAACTATTCTTACCAGGTTTTCCTTTAATATGTTAATACTTTTGCTATTGAAGGGATACCAAAAATCTTTGAAGAGAATACATATATTATGATTAATAATTGTTGAATATCCACAACAATTTCTTTTTAAAAACAAATCTACCTCTCTTTTTAATTGAAATATCTTTTCTTCTATAATCTTTTGATTATTTTTGCTATAAAACGCCACCACAGCAACTTGATATTTATTCCATGGAAGTAAGAGCCCGTAAAAACTACTGATATAATTTATTTCATGCTCATCAAATGCCCCCAGCAAAAGTTTTTCTATTACTTTTTCCAAACCGATTTCTTGAGTGGTCCGAACTGCCCTTTGCAGTTCAATCTCTTGACTGATCTTTTGTTTCACTTTCTCTAACTTCTGCTCAAGCATACGCGGGTCAACAGGCTTTAGCAAATAACTTTCAACACCAAGCTCAATTGCTTCTTTTGCATACTCAAACTCAGAATACCCTGAAAGAATTATAACTTTGGTATTCACACCTTCCTCTTTCAACTTTTTTATAAGCAAAAGCCCATCTATTCCAGGTATTCTGATATCAACTAAAGCAACTTCAGGTTTAAATTTCTTTATCTTTTCTAATCCTTCTATTCCATCTTGAGCGGTGGCAATAATCTCAAATCCCAATGCTTTCCAATCAATAATTTTTTGAAGACCCTCTAATATTATAGGCTCATCGTCAATCAAAATTGCTTTTAGCAAAACCTCTTCACCTCTTTGGAATTTGAATTTCAATACTCGTGCCTTTCCCAAGTTCACTATTTATAAAAATTTTTGCCTCTTCCCCATAAAATAGTTTTAGTCTATGATAAACATTTTTCAGTCCCACATGACTTTTGTCTTTGCTATCTAACGACTGTAAGACCTCCTCAAGCTTTTCCTTAGGCATTCCAGCACCATTGTCTGTAACAATTATCTTTATTGTTCCATCTTTTTCAAATATCTTAATTTCAATGGTTCCTTTTCCTATCATTGGTTCAATACCATGCCTAATTGAATTTTCCACAAGTGGCTGGATAATAAACGGAAGTACTTTTGATGAAAGAAGGTCATCTTGAACTTCAATTTTGTAATCTATTTTATTTCCAAATCGGAACTTTTGAATTTCTAAAAATTCCCTAACAATCTCAATTTCTTTTTCCAAAGTTATTAAATCTATTGTCATCTCTATACTTTTCCTGAGCAAATTACTCAGCAAATAAACAACTTGAGCTATTTCATACTGACCTGTACAAAAAGCCTTCATCCTGATAGCCTCAAGAGTATTGAATAAAAAATGAGGATTTATTTGACTACAAAGCATCTCAAACTGGATTTCTCTTTGTTTAGCAATTATTTGCTGTTTTTGTACCTCTGCCAGATACACCTGGTCAATCAGGTTTTTGATATTTTTAGCCATTGTTTTTATATTCTCTGAGAGCTGTCCAATCTCATCATTGCCTAAAATATTTATCTGTGCATCCAAATTGCCATGCGAAATTTCATTCACTTTTTTGTTCAAGATTGCAATTCTGTCAGTTATCAGTTTAGAAAATAAGAGCATAAGAAGAAGTGATACTAAAGAATTAACAAGTATAAGCACAAACGTTATAAAAGTTATTTTGTTGACCCTTTTAAATATCTCTTTCTTCGAGAAAAAGGAAATGACTTTGAGAAAGCTGCTTCCGCTTTCACTTGCACTGATTGTGCCTAAAATTGCCATTGTTCTTTGACCATCAATATTGACATTCTCAATAAGTTTGCCATCTTGAGAGGAAAAATTAAAATTCAGTTTCTTACCAACAAGATCTTTGTCTTTTGCAGCAACGATTATTCCTTTGTCAGTAATAACTAATGTGTTTAAGTGCAATGACAATACTTCCTCAAGCTTTTCTTTCTTTATGTAAATTACCATTACACCTATTCTTTCACCATAAGAGTTTTTTATAAGCCTTATCAAGCTAAAATAATACTGCGGCCGAAATGGATTATTGTCAAACACAAGCTCCCATAAAATCTTCCCATCGCCTTTTATGGCTTCTTTAAACCATTCCTGATTTTTCGTATAATCGTCAACCTTTACAATTTCGCCTGTATCAAGCAATGTGGGATTAAAGGCATAAATTTTTATTGCATGAATATTTTTGTTGTAAATAGACATGAGATTGGAAAGCTCTGTATATGAAATATAATCATCGTATATTTTGGATACATCTTTGTACTCTGTTGAAAGTATATTCAGAAGTTTTTTATCAAGATATAATTTATTAGAAATATCAACAGTATTCTGTACAATATCCATAAGCTTAATTTTTACATCTTCAACATTTTTTCTTGTGTCTTTGATAGCATTTTCCAAAGCAATTGCTCTGAGGTTTAAAAAAAGAATAATCCCCAAAATAGTTTGGGGAATTAAAGCAGAAATCACAAAGGCTAATATGAACTTTTTCTTTATTTTCAAATTTGCAAAAAAGAGCTTCATCTTTTCTCACCTATTTGATTTCTTTAATTTTATTTTAACTAAAACCATGACGGTCAAACAATGGAAAATTTTTAACTCTATTTTTCAATACTCAACAACGCTTCTTTACTTGCTGCTTCTAAAATTACTTCACTCCCATTTTCTTTTTGATTTACAATAGCATTAAATTGAAACTTTAACTTAAGTCCATGGAAAAGAAGTCTCCAAGGCTTTTGAGTATCTCTTAATACATTTATTGAAATTTTGTCATTGTCTCTTTTTACTTCTAACTCAAGTTCTGTCTCGCCATTTGTATTCTTTACAGCTACACAAGCAGTCTTCCCATCCTCCAATTCATATACATTCAATGTTACATTTTGAGCATAGTCATAATCAGGCTTTGTGTCACAACTTCCTATTGGAATTATAGAATTTGGCCTTGCCAAAAGCGGCAAGCTAAAATAATCATGTTTTTCCTTTCTCCACCTGCCACCAACAATCTTTTCACCTGTCAATATGTTTGTCCATATGCCTTCTGGAACATAATACTGAACCTCGCCATCTGGTGAGAAGATTGGAGCAACTAAGAGGCTACTTCCTAACATATACTGTCTATCAAGGTACTCGCATGCTGGGTCATCTGGAAACTCTAACACCATAGGTCGCAAGACCGGAATTCCTTTTTCTGCTGCCTCTACAGCCTTTGCAAAGATATAAGGCATAAGTCTACATCTTAGCTTTGTGAAAAACCTCAAAACATCAACCGCTTCCTCGTCATAAAACCAAGGAACTTTATATACAGTATTCCCATGAAGTCTGCTGTGTGAAGAAAGTAGCCCAAATGCAACCCATCTTTTGTAAAGATCTGGTGTTGCTGTACTCTCAAACCCGCCTATGTCATGACTCCAAAATCCAAATCCACAAAGTGAAAGTGAAAGGCCACCCCTGAGCGTCTCTGCCATAGACTCATATGAAGCCAAACAGTCTCCGCCCCAGTGTACAGGAAATTTCTGGCTTCCTGCTGTCGCTGACCTTGCAAACACAACTGCATTTCCCTTGCCAAACGTTTCTTGAAGCGTCTCATATACTGTCTTGTTGTAAAGATAGGTGTAGTAATTGTGCATCTTTTGAGGGTCTGAACCATCAAAATAAACAACATCTGTTGGAATTCTTTCACCAAAATCTGTCTTAAAACAGTCAACTCCCATTTTAATTAGCTCTTTGAGCTTATCTGAATACCACCTGCACGCCTCGGGGTTTGTAAAATCAACAATTGCCATGCCAGGCTGCCAATCATCTGTCTGCCATACATCACCATTTGGCTTTTTCAAAAAATACCCTTTTTCTTTTCCCTCATCAAAAAGTTTTGAAAACTGAGATATATAGGAATTTATCCAAACACAAATTTTAACTCCCTTTTCTTTTAGACGCTTTAGCATCTGCGAAGGCTCTGGAAAAACTCTCTTATCCCACTCAAAGTCAACCCAGTGCATATCCTTTATCCAGAAACAGTCAAAGTGAAATACATGAAGTGGAATATCTCTTTGAATCATTCCATCTATAAAGCTTGTAACTGTTTTTTCATCATAGTTTGTAGTAAATGAGGTTGTAAGCCAAAGTCCAAAAGACCATGCAGGAGGAAGCTGCGGTCTTCCTGTCAGCCTTGTGTAATTTTCTAAAACATTTTTCATGCTGCTGCCACCAATTATGAAATACTCTAAATATTCACCTTCCACAGAAAACTGGACTCTTTCCACATTCTCAGTGGCAACTTCAAACGATACACGCCCTGGGTCATTTACAAAAACACCATACCCACGGTTTGTGATGTAAAAAGGAATGTTTTTGTAAGCAAGCTCAGAGATCGTACCACCATCTTCATTCCACATATCAACCACTTGTCCGTTTTTAACAAAAGGGGTAAACCTCTCACCCAGCCCATAAACACACTCACCAACACTCAAAGAAAGCTGTTCCCTCATGTAAGCAGTATTGTCAGGCATGATTGCGTAACCAAGATATTTATAACCATTTTTTGTTAGATATTTATCTTCATAGTAATATGTTACTTCCCACTCACCTTTTTTACTAATGGTGGCTTTGAGCTTCCCACTTGTTATTACTATATTATCTGAAAAATCTTCTATCAAAGGACAATATCCTTCTTCTTGATGAAATTCAAAATATGGCTTCTTATCCTTTTGTCCTTTGTAGTGCCAAATCTGCACTCTTATAACATTGTCAAAAGGCGAAGAAAAACGTATAGTAAAAACAGGACCTTGTAGAGTTTGTCCCCTGTTTGTAATGAAGTGAGCTGGTGCAAAAATTGTGACTGAATCTCTCGAAATTTCGTAGTCATATACATGGGCTGGATGATACAATTTTACTCCATCTTTTACACGCCAAAGACCGTCTGTAAATTTCATTTTGTTAATTTCCCCCTTTTCTTAGTTTAAAAACAGTTATTGCTTATGAAAAATTTAGAAACAATCAAGTTTTATTATATAAAACCTCTTTTCTCACTTCTCATACTCTATTGCAAAAAAGTATAAATACCTTGCTCTAATCAATATAGAAAAATGTAAATCTTATCAAAAATAGTGGTTCTTGCTGAAGATAGGTAACTGTTAGTAAGTAGTTAGGGTAAAATGAAAATCATCTTAACATAAGACATTTTTTTTGTATTTAAATGGAGTAACACCAACATACTCTTTAAACACTTTGATAAAGTAGCTCACATTATTAAAACCTACTTCAAATGCAATTTCAGAAATACTCATGTTTGTGTTTTTAATAAGCTCTATCGCTTTTTCAACTCTGAACTTATTTATGTAATCAACTGGTGTAAGATGAGTAATTTCCTTAAAAAGACGACAAAAATAGAATTTACTCAGGTTTGCAAGCTTTGCGAGCAGGTCAATATCTATATCAGATGAATAGTTGGAATTGATAAAATCAAGCGCGGACTTTATTTTTTCAAGTTTCAAATCAAGCTCTCTGTCAGTATTACCAGCTGTTATATATCCCTTATTAAAAAGATTATAAAATATAATGAACAAATAGCCTTTTACTAAAAGCTCATAACCTTTTGGCTTTTCTTTCCACACTGTTATTATATTCGAAATTAGTTCTCCTGTGTGTTCATCTTCAAAACTATTTTGAACAACTAGTTTTCTTTCTAAAATAGACTGCAAATATTTGCTTTTACATATATCTGGACCTTCGGAAAATAGCATGCTCAAACTAAATACAATTGCATAAGGTTCAGGATTATCTTCTGCTTTTCCACCATGAATTGACCCACAGTTGACAAATAAAAACTGTTTCGGTCCTAAAAAATACTCTTTGCCATCTATCCTAAAACTTGCCGTTCCCTTTTCAAGATATACTATTTCAAATTCATCATGCCAGTGAGGTAGAAGAGTATTGTTTTCGTGAACAAATATTTTTTCATATACATTTATAGGAAACACCGCACTGCCATGCTGAACCTTTTCTTTGAGTCTCAACCTCTCATCCATTGCAATTTCCCCACTTTTTTGTATGTTTTCAACAAATGCAATGTATTTATCTCTAATAAATTTTACCACAAGCTCAACAAAATAAAAAGCTGCCGCAGACCAAAATTTGCGGCAGCATTTCACCTATTGAATAATATTTTATCTTTTCATCTTCATAACCTCTTTTGCTTTATTTACAATCTCTTCTGCTGTGAGCTTGTAGTATTTCAAAACATCCTCAGGCTTTCCTGACCTTCCAAACTCATCATTTACTCCAACCATTTTTACCGGTACAGGATAGTTTTGAATCAAAACCTCAGAAACAGCACTTCCAAAACCGCCAAGGATATTGTGCTCTTCTGCTGTGACAATACAGCCAGTGGCTTTTGCAACATCTAAAATCAAATCAACATCAAGTGGTTTTACGCACGGCATATCAACAAGATAAACCGATATTCCTTCCTCTTGAAGCATTTTTGCTGCTTTTATAGCTTCATGGACCATTAGCCCTGTTGCCAAAATTCCAACATCTGTCCCTTTTTGTAGAACAATACCTTTCCCAAGCTCAAGTTTTAGTTCACCTTTCTTGTAAATCTCCTCAACCCCAAGTCTTCCCAAACGAATATAAACAGGGCCTTCATGCTCGATTGCAAGCCTTACACATTCATACGTGGATGCTGCATCAGAAGGAGAGAGCACTACCATCCCAGGAATTACTCTCATCAATGCTATATCTTCAAGCATCTGATGAGATGCACCATCTTCGCCAATTGATACACCTGCATGTGATGCTCCAATCTTGACATTTAGGTGTGGATAGCCAATGGAGTTTCTCACCTGGTCATACGCTCTTCCTGCTGCAAAGACAGCAAATGTGCTTGCAAAAGGAATCTTACCACATGTTGCAAGCCCTGCTGCTGTTGCCATAAGGTCTTGCTCTGCTATTCCTATATTGAAAAATCTATCAGGAAACTTCTTTTTGAAAATCTCTGTCCTTGTGGATTTTGAAAGGTCTGCATCAAGTACAACAATGTCTTTGTACACTTCACCAAACTCAGCCAGTGCTTGACCATATGCTTCCCTTGTTGCTATTTTTGCCATCTTATCCTTGCACCTCCAAACTTTCTAGCTGCTTTTGTAGCTCCTCTAAAGCTTTTTGTGCCTGCTCTTTATTAGGAGCTGTACCATGCCAGCCTACTTCATTTTCCATAAATGATACACCCTTGCCTTTTACTGTTTCAGCAATAATGATTGTGGGTTTCCCTTTTATTGTCTTTGCTTCGTTTACAGCCTTTTCAATCTGGTTAAAATCATGCCCATCAATTTTTATAACATGCCAGCCAAATGCCCTGAATTTTTCATCAACAGGCTCGGGGGACATAACCTCTGTGATTTTACCATCTATCTGAAGGCCATTGTGATCTAAAAATGCTGTGAGATTGTCAAGTTTGTAATGTGCAGCTGTCATTGCAGCTTCCCAAATTTGTCCTTCTTGGATTTCGCCATCGCCGAGCAAAACATATACTCTATAATCCTTTTTGTCAAGCTTTGCAGCCAGTGCCATTCCATTTGCAACAGACAATCCCTGACCTAATGACCCTGTTGACATTTCCACCCCGGGCACCTTTTTCATATCGGGATGGCCCTGCAGACTTGAATAAATCTGCCTAAAACCTTTTAGCTCCTCCTTGCTTATGAAACCCTTTTCAGCCAAAACCGCATATAAAAGAGGTGATGCATGCCCTTTAGAAAGAACAAACCTGTCCCTGTCTGGGTCTTTTGGATTTTTAGGGTCAACGTTCATTTCAACAAAGTAAAGATATGTCAAAATCTCAACACCAGAAAGTGAACCGCCCGGGTGACCAGAGCCAGCTTCAGCTGTTTGAATAATTATGCTCTTTCTTATTTCAGTTGCTATCTTTTTGAGCTCAAGCTCCTTTGCCTTGTCCATCTTATACCTTGAACCTCCCTTACGAAATTTGGATTCTCATTTACCAATTAACTGGTGGTTTACTTCTTTTTTCTTTACATTATACCATTAAATCATTTTTTACTTAAACAGAAAAACCTTCACCTAAAACCTCACGAACATCTGTTAAAATCACAAAAGCTCTTTGGTCAATACTTTTTACAAGTTTTTTGACACGGCTCACTTCATGTCTCTTAACAACACAAAGAAGTACATTCTTCTCTTTCTTTGTCCACATGCCAATACCATGAAGACCTGTAACACCTCTGTCAAGCTCTTTTATAATCTTCTCTGCGATTATGTCTGACTTGTCAGAGATTATTATAAGTGCTTTTGCAAAGTTGACACCTTCTAAGATGGCATCCATTACCTTTGAACATGCAAAAAGGGTCAAAACTGCCCAAAGTCCAAGTTCATAGTTTTTAAATACTATTGATGCCATTGCAATTACAGCAACATCAAGCCCTAAAAGAATCTGTCCAACTGAGATAAAGGAGATAAACTTATGAATTATTCTTGCAAGCATCTCAGTTCCACCAGTTGTTGCCCCATACAAAAGCACAATGGCAAGGCCAAGACCCATTAGCGCCCCACCAAAAACTGAAGCAAGTAGCTTATCATATGTAATACAGGGCAAGAAAGCTGTCAGGTCTGTCAAAACTGAAAGGGCTATTGTACCGTACACACTCTTGACTCCAAAATCTACTCCAATTGTCTTCACACCCCAGATAAAAGCAGGAATGTTCAAAGCAAGCATTGTCATACCAACAGGAAGCTTGTAGTGCGAAACATAATACACAACTGTTGCAATACCAGAAAATCCACCAGCTGCAATCTTGTTTGGAACAAGAAAGAGGTTTAAAGACAGTGCAACCAAAAGTGAACCAAATGTTATTGCAGCATATTCATATATTACCCTGAAAAATCTTTTAGTCATTTATCTTCCTCCAAATACCCTGGTTTTTAAAACAACAAGTACAAATTTAGGCAGAGAAAGCATTCTTTTAAACCTCCATGGCTGAGTAATTAGCCTATAGAACCATTCAAGACCAAGTTTTTGGAATATCTTGGGTGCTCTTTTTACCTCACCGGACAAAACATCAAAGCTGCCACCAACACCCATAATAAGTTTGCAATTTAGCTTCTTTTTATTTTTGTAAATCCATTCTTCTTGCTTTTTCATGCCCATTGCAACAAAGACTACGTCTGCCTTTGAAGATTTTATAAGCTCTATCACCTTCTCGTTTTCTTCTTGTGAAAAATAACCGTGGTGTGTACCACAGATACTTAAGTTTTTAAAAATCTTTAAAAGATTTTCTTTTGCCTTTTCAGCAACTGAAGGCTTTGCACCAAGTAAAAACACCCTTTTTTGTTGTCTTTCAAGCTCTGGCATTAGCGCCATCATCAGGTCAAAGCCAGTAACCCTCTCATACAGTTTTTCACCAAAATATTTTGACGCCCACACAACCCCAATTCCATCTGGAACATTTAAATCGCTTGAGTTTAGAATCTTTTTAAACCTTTCATCCTTTTGCGCAAGCATAATCATTTCCACATTTGGAGTAAAAACAATATGGGGTGATGAGGAATTTAAAAACTCAAGACACTTTTCTTTTGCCTTTTTAAAGTTCACACAGTCAATCCTCACACCTAAGATGTTTATGCTGTCTTTCTTTTTAATATTATTTAAAGCATCTTTTAATATCTCAAAAGCCTTTTCAGCTTTCTGAGTCATGTTTTTTGTAATTTCATCAATCTTTTTTGCTGCTCTTCCATCAGATAGCATATATTGAATGCTAATTAGCACATTGTTTACATCGAAACTGTCTACATGTCCTGCAGGTTTAAACCCATATATTTTTAAAAAACTGTCAATCTTTGGGTCATAGGAAATACCAATGAATCTAACACCCATCTTTGCTGCAAACACAAGAGCGTGAAGTCTCATCCCAACTACTAAATCCAATTTCTTAAAAATCCCTAAAAGCTCATGAGGGGATAGCTTTTCACTTAGCACGTATGGTCTATTTTTCATCTTTGAGACAATCTCATTTATCTTGATTATGTCCCATTTGCCCTGAAAAGGGATAAATATAACATTGTACCCTTCATTTTCTATAAGAATGTCAGCAATCTTTGCAATTTTGTCAGTCATATTCTTTTCCTTTTTCCATTTCCTTACCACAATGCCCACTGTTTTTTTGCTAAAATCTATTTTATACTCTTCTAAAAGTTTTTGAATTTTTTGCTCACAGCAAGGATTCAGTAAAAAGGCAGGGTCTGCTGAAAGTTCAATCTCTTTATTTATCTTTAGCTTATGCAAAAAATCAAATGAGTCATAGTCTCTTACTGTAATATAATCTGCAAGTTTTATTACATGTTTGAAAAGAAGTATATTATACCACCTTTTAATGGGTCCAATTCCCTGAGAAAAAATAAAAACTTTTTTGCCAAAAAGCTTTGCAAGAAAAATCTGAAAAAGGTAATAATAAAGACTTCTGTTACTCGTCTCATTTTGAAAAAGACTTCCCCCGCCAGAAATAAAAATGTCACATCTCTTTATTGCTTTTATAACAGAAGGAATCTTTTTCCTGTTCACAGACTCCACATTATAGATCTTTGATGTAAGCTCTGGTCTTGAAGACAACACAACTATATTCAAACTGCTATTGCTCTCTCTTTCATATTCTTTTAGTTTATCAACCAAAACCCTTAGGATTGCCTCATCACCAGTATTTAATTGTCCATAATATCCCGATATAACAATATCTTTCATTTGCTTTTCTCACCCAAAATTAAAATATTGGTTTTGAACAAAGTTCAAATTATTTGCAGAGAATAATCTATGGAAAACTTAAAAATCACATCAATATTGGAGGTATATAAGATGCCAGATAGAATAACCTGTAATGTCTCTGATTGCATGTACTGGGACAACAAAAGATGTACAGCACCTTCAATTGAAGTATCAGTTGATGGTGGTGGCTCTACAGCTCACGGCACAAAAGAAAAAACAAATTGCCACACATACACCTTAAGAAGATAAAATTCCTATCTTTTGACCTCACTTCCGTAAGGACAGACCCTCATGCATATGCCACAAACCTGGCCACGCCCTATATACTTAAACTTTTCCTTCATGTAAGTGCTACACGCATGGGGGTCTATCATCTCATTTCTATCAATGCCCAAGTACCATGTACTTCCACGAAGTGCCTGTGCTGGGCAGCTTATAATACAGAGATTGCACTGTCCACATTGAGGCTCTATTATATGATTTTCAATCTTTTCTTCTGGTTCATATGTTGTAAGTATTGTTCCAAGCCTTACCCTCGGACCAAATCTATTGTGAACAAAAAGGTTGTTTTTCCCTATAAAACCCATGCCAGACAAAACTGCTCCTATTTTGTGAGATAAAACTCCTGAAAAACCGTTGTCCTTGCCATGGACGCTCTGTGATGCAGCAACACTCATCGCAAAATAGCCTTTTGACTCTAAAAATAATACTCCTTTTAAAGTCAAAAGGTCAATGAGGTTATTTACTGCCTTGTAATGGTGGTAATATGTAAATGTGGGTGAATCCACAATTTCATTTACAATAGCGTCAGAAAGTCTCACAACCACAGTTATGCAGGTTTTAAACATTTTTAGTTCAGCTGGAAGGTATTCATGTATATTTGAAATACCAACGTCACTTGCACCTTCTTTAATTAGCATTTCCTTTAATTCTTTTAAGATCATATTAAAAATCACTCTCTTTTTTTAGAATATAAAATCAAATACTTCTTCTATATTTGACATTGCATATATCTTCATCCCAAAATCTGAAGACAAATTTTCTGAATTCCTCTTTGGAATTATTGCTCTCTCAAAGCCAAGTTTTTTAGCCTCATTTAGCCTTTTTTCAATGCTATTTACTGCTCTAATCTCGCCGGTTAAACCCACTTCACCTATTAACACATTATCTCCAATTGGCACGCCCTTATAACTTGAGGCAATTGCACACACAATTGCAAGGTCTGCCGCAGGTTCTGTAACCTTAAATCCACCTGCAACATTCACATATATATCCTGAACATTTAAAGGAAGACCAACTTTTTTTTCAAGTACTGCACAAAGCATTACACACCTGTTATAGTCAATTCCGGTCACAGTCCTTCGTGGTGTACCAAAAGATGTCGGGGTGGTCAGTGCCTGAATCTCCAATAAAATAGCGCGCGTCCCTTCAATTGCGGAGTAAATAGCAACTCCTTCTACATTGTAGCTACTCTCTAAAAAGAGGCTTGAAGGATTTTTTACCTCAACAAGCCCGCTATCGGTCATCTCAAATATTCCAAGCTGGTTTGTTGGTCCAAATCGGTTTTTGTAAGCTCTTATAATTCTAAATGTATTAAATCGCTCACCTTCAAAATACAAAACACAGTCAACCATATGCTCTAAAACCCTTGGTCCGGCAATAAGTCCGTCTTTTGTAACATGTCCAACAATTACAATTGTAATTTTTAAGCTTTTTGCCAGCTTCAAAAGTTTCATTGTCACATCTCTTACCTGTGTAACACTTCCCGGAGCTGATTGATTATCTGGAATATACATTGTCTGAATAGAATCTATTATGATAAACTCTGGTTTTAGTTCCAAAATCAGTTTTTCAACAAGGTCAAAGTTTGTCTCACACAAAATCTCAATATCACCATTTATTTTTAGCCTTTCTGCTCTGATCTTTAACTGGTTTGCCCCTTCTTCACCAGAGACATATAATACCTTCATCCTCTTGCTCAAGATACTTCCAACCTGCAAAAGCAAAGTTGACTTCCCTATCCCTGGCTCCCCGCCAAGCAAAATCAGCTCACCTTTGACAAAACCTCCACCAAGGACACTGTCAAGCTCATCAATTCCACATAAAAACCTCTCTTCTTCTGTTGCGACATCTGAGAGCTTTAAAGGTGTCAAATTACTTTGTTGAGGTTTTGTAATATCTTTTTTCTTATCCTCTACGTATTCTCCCACTAACGTGTCCCAACTTGAGCAATTTGGACATCTTCCAAGCCACTTTGAAGTCTTGTAGCCACATTCTTGACAGACATAAACCATTTTCAATTCAAATCACCTTTTCTTTAAATCCATACGATATATTTTTATCATATTTTCACCTATTAATAAAGAGTTATGATATAATCTAATTGATGGGTATGGTAAAAATGAGGAGGTTTGTTTTTAAAAAATGAAGGTCTTGCATTTAATAAGCGGTGGGGATACTGGGGGCGCAAAAACACATATCATAAACCTTTGTTCAAAACTAAAAAATCTGGTTAAGCTGAAGATTATTTGTTTTATGTATGGACCATTTTATGATGAGGTAAAAAATGCTGGAATTGACATAGATGTTATCCCGCAACGTTCACGATTTGATTTGAGTGTTGTTCACAAGATATATCAAATGATAGAGCATGAGGGGTACGATATAATTCACTGTCACGGGGCAAGGGCAAACTTTATCGGAATGTTTCTCAAAAGGAAGGTCAAAAACATACCTTTTATAACAACAATACATAGTGATTTTGACTTGGATTTTCAGGATGTGTTTTATAAAAGGATTATTTTTTCGTACTTGAACAAGGTCTCACTAAAAAGGTTTGATTATTTTATTTCTGTTGGGTCTGCCTTAATCAGCAAGATTAAAAGTTTAGGAATAGATGAAGAAAGAATCTTCCTTTTATACAACGGATTTGACTTTGCCAAAGAGATAAGTTTTGAAGAAAAAGATACATTTTTGACAAGATACATCGACAAATCCCTGTATCAATCTAAAACAATTGTGGGAAACTTAAGTAGGTTATACAAAGTAAAGGGATTGGATGTTTTTATTAAAGCTGCAAACTTGGTTGTTAAAGATAATCCTAATGTGATTTTTCTAATTGGTGGAAGCGGTCCTCAGAAGGAATTTCTTCAAAATATGATAAATGAGTTTAAATTGAATGATAGAGTTTTTTTGCTTGGGAACATAAAAAATCCATATGATTTTTTCAATGCAATAGATATAAATGTAATTAGTTCATATTCAGAGACATTCCCATACTCAATCTTAGAGGCAACAGCTCTCGAAAAATGCTGTATCTCAAGCAAAGTAGGTTCTGTGCCTGACCTTATTGAAGATGGTGAAAACGGCTTCTTGTTTGAGGTAGGAGATTATAAAGAACTTTCTAAAAAAATAGAAACTCTTTTAAATAACAAAGAACTTATTACAACTTTTGGCATAAGACTTTCTCAAAAAGCAAAAGAAAAGTTTTCTGCTGAGAACATGGCAAAAACGCAATTTGAGATTTACAAAAAGATTATGCAAAAAAGATAAAGGGCTACCTTTTGCAAAAACTTTTACTAAGCAGGTAGCCCCTTTGATTTTTGATGTTTTTTAAAACTTCTAAATTTTTACATTTCTTTCTTTGCTGCTAATTCTGATAACCTCACTTACCTCTGAGACAAATATCTTTCCATCACCTGGGTTGCCAGTTGAGCAGCACTCCAGAATAATGTCAATCACCTTTTCAAACTTCTCATCACTCACAATAATCATCACAAGAACTTTCGGAAGAAGATCAACGGTATAGCTTCCAGCTCTCCACTGCAGGGTAATACCACGCTGTATACCTCTTCCTTTTACTCTCATAACTGTCATACCATAGATTCCTTCTTTTTCTAAGCACTCCTTGAGGTCATTTAGCTTTTCTTCCCTGATAATAGCTTCAATCTTTTTCATTTCAAAACACCCCCAAAATTAAATTCCGCCATAAGCTTCTTCGCCATGCTGGGATATGTCAAGCCCAACTGTCTCCTCTTCATATGTCACAGCAAGCCCAACTGTATTGTCAAGAATTTTCGCTATTACAAATGTAATTACAAATGTAAAAGCCCATACAACAGCTACAGAAATTAACTGTACTAAAAATAGCTTAAAGTTTCCAAATATCAAACCATCATTTCCGCTAGGGTTTATCGCCTTGCTTGCAAATATGCCTGTTGCTATTGCCCCCCAAGTTCCACCCATGCCATGGCATGCCCATACATCCAAAGTCTCATCAAGTTTTAGTCTTTCGCGAAGTCTTATAAAGTAGAATGAGATTACAGATGCAACTGCACCTATTACAATTGCTGAAAGAGCATTTACATAACCTGATGCAGGTGTTATTGCAACAAGCCCAACAACCGCACCTGTTGCAATTCCAATTGCACTTGGTTTTTTGTAAAGCCAGCTTATAATCATCCACGAAACTGCAGCAGAAGCAGCAGCAACATTTGTCACTACAAATGCGTTGACACCAATCTCGTTTGCAGCAAGACTGCTTCCACCATTGAACCCAAACCATCCAAACCAGAGCAAAAACGCCCCAAGTAATGTAAGTGGTACATTATTTGGTTCCATCTGAACTTTACCAAAATCTTTCCTGGGTCTTAGTACAAGTGATAGTGCTAAAGCTGACACACCAGCAGTAATGTGCACAACAGTGCCGCCTGCAAAATCCAAAGCGCCCAAGTCTTTGAGCCATCCACCTTTTGCCCACACCCAATGTGCAACAGGGTTGTAGACAAACAGAGCCCATAGTAGTGTAAAGAGTATATAACTGCTAAATTTTATTCTTTCTACATACGCACCTACAATTAAAGCCGGGGTAATTACAGCAAACATCATTTGAAATGCCATAAACAAAAGGTGTGGGATTGTGGCTGCATAGTCAGGATTTGGTTTATACCCCACATTCCTCAGTCCTGCCCAATCTAAGGTGCCAATCAAACCAAACCTGTCAGGGCCGAATGCCATGCTGTAGCCAACCAGTACCCATTCAATGCTAATTATCCCCAAAGTCAACGCTGACATGGTAATTGTGGAAAGAAGGTTTTTTCGTCTGACCATACCACCGTAAAAAAGACCTACCGCCGGTGTCATCAGCATAACCAAAGCAGTTGAAATGAGTACCCATACAATATCAGCATAGTTCATCCAAAACACCCCCAAATCTTATTTTGAAAGTCTATATCCGCCTAAAATGCAAAATGGGGACATACCATTTTTGGTATGCCCCCATTGGCAATTACATTTCTATTATATTCTCTTCTTTGTGAATTGTCAATAGGTGAAAGAGAAAAATTTCTAAATTGCAAAAATAAAAGCTCCTTGAAAAAGGAGCCGCCAAAACTTTCTTATCTTTTTGAGAACTGGGGTGCTCTTCTTGCTTTCTTGAGACCGTACTTCTTTCTTTCCACCATACGTGGGTCTCTTGTGAGAAATCCTGCTTTCTTCAAAACAGGTCTTAGGGTTGGGTCTGCAAGCACTAAAGCTCTTGCAATACCATGCCTTACAGCACCTGCTTGGCCAGAAAGCCCGCCACCTTTAACCTTTGCAATTACATCATATTTGTTGAGTGTTTCAGTAAGTGTCAATGGCTGCTTTACAATAATTCTCAATGTCTCAAGAGGAAAATACTCTTCCATGTTCTTATCGTTCACAATAATTTTGCCATTTCCAGGTGAAAGCCAAACCTTTGCAACAGAAGTTTTTCTTCTACCAGTTGCATAGTATTTTATCTGTGCCACTTTCATATCCTCCCCTAACTAAAACTAAATTTCCAGCACTTCTGGCTTTTGTGCCGCATGTGGATGATTTGGTCCTCTGTAGACCTTGAGCTTTCTCATGAACCTATCTCTCAGCCTATTTTTAGGAAGCATTCCGCGCACCGCAATCTCAATTGCCTTTTCTGGATGCTTTTCAAGAAGTCTGCGATATGGTACGAACTTAAGTCCCCCAGGATATTTTGTATGATATCTGTATCCATCCTTGTCAAGCTTTTTACCTGTCAAAACAACCTTCTCAGCATTTACCACAATTACATAGTCCCCAGTGTCAACATTAGGTGTAAACTGGGGTTTATGTTTTCCTCTCAAAATCACAGCAATTTTAGCTGCAAGCCTTCCCAGCGGTTTTCCTGTTGCATCTATCACATACCACTTCTTTGGAACTTCATTTGGCTTTGCAAGGTATGTCTTCATCGCTCTTGTTTTCACTCCTTTTAAAATTTTGTTTTCTGAAAATCTATGTTATCAACTCATACTCGGGGCCTCATTTTAAAACATTAAATATTCTAATACATTATATTGTCAATGTCAATTGCTTGGAGAACGATTTTTAACTAAGCATAAGTAAATACTTTTATTTTAAAAATGCAAGGAATTTGACAAGAATTTTGGTAAAATATAAATGTAAACTTCGCATTGATAAGATTGACAAGAAAGGAGGAAATGTTATTGAAATATTTGGTTGCACCGGATAAATATAAAGGGTCGTTTGACGCTTCAGTTGCATCTGAGATAATAAAAGAAGCTATTATTGAGGTTGACAAAAGCGCAGAAGTTTTTCAGCTTCCGCTTGCCGACGGTGGAGAAGGAACTCTGACAGCTCTGTCTAAAATCTTCGGTGCCAAGATAGAAGAAGTTGAGGTAAATGACCCTCTTTTTAGGAAGATAAAAAGCAGGATAGGATTTTTTGAAGACAAAGCAATTATTGAAATGGCAGAATGTTCAGGACTTCTTCTTTTAAAAGATGAAGAAAGAAATCCTCTTTACACAACAACATACGGTGTTGGCGAGCTCATCAAATACGCAATTTCAAAGAAAGTGAAAGAAATCATCATTGGCATTGGTGGATCTGCAACAAATGATGCAGGAGTTGGGATGCTAAATAGCCTTGGCATGAAATTTCTGGACGAAAATGGAAATGAGTTAAAACCAATTGGGCAAAACTTGGTAAAAATAAAAAAGATTGATGATTCAGAATTTTTGAAAGATGTTCTTAAGATAAAATTTACAGTTTTGTGTGATGTTACAAATCCACTTTATGGAGAAAACGGTGCAGCGTATGTGTTTGCACCCCAAAAAGGGGCAGACGAAAATGCTGTAAAGCTTCTTGATATGGGACTTAGGAATTTTGCAAATGTTGCCAAAGAGTATCTCGGAAAAGATTTATCGCTGTCAAGCGGAGCTGGTGCTGCAGGGGGATTAGGATTTGCACTTTTGGCTTTTTTGAACGCTCAATACGTATCAGGAATAGATTATATACTCAGCGCTTCAAATGCAGAAGAACATGTCAAGTGGGCAGATATTATCATCACCGGTGAAGGAAGATTTGACAGACAAAGCCTATCTGGAAAATCTACAATTGGAATTGCAAGACTTGGGGCAAAGTTCGGCAAAATGGTAATTGTTATTTCAGGTTCTATTGATTGTCCTTTTGAAGAATATTCAAAAGAAGGCATAACTTCAATTTTCTCTATCGTTGATATGGCATCATCGCTTGACAGATGTCTCAAAGAAGCACCACGGCTTTTGAAAGAAACTACAAAAAGTATTGTGAATTTGATTTTAAGGGCAAAAAAACTTTAAAAAGCAGATAAAACCATCAGGGCTATCCCGTTTTTTTTGGAATAGCCCTGAAAAAGGAAAGTTTTTACTTTATACAAAAACAATGTGGATATCCTGTGCTGGAGTACTTCTCTGGCAATTTGATTATCAGTGCGTTATCGAGCTGTTCAAATTCAAGCTTATCTTCAAAACCCAAAAGTTTTACCTCTTTGACAGAGATACCGCTTGACAGTCCCAAACTTTTGATGATTGCTCTGTTATCTTCTGGATACTTCATTTGAAAAGCAAAAATTTTCCCTTCTTTTTGTGTAAATCTAAAATCTTCTTTTGTCCACTCGAGCTTTTTCTCCTGGAAAGCTCCACCTTGAGCTTTTGTCGGACCTTCTCCATATCTTATCCATGGACGTGTTGCATATATGGCTTCTGCGTTTACTTTCATCCATTTTGCAATCTCATCAAGAATATAAAGACACTCATCATCCAGTGTGCCATCTGGTTTTTGTGGAATGTTTAAAAGAAGGTTTCCACCTTTGCTGACAATATCAACAAGCATTTCAATTACCTGCTCAGCAGTTTTATATACAGCTCTTACATCATAAAACCAGCCACCTACACATGTATCTGTCTGCCATGGATGAGGTAGAATATCTTCGGCTGCTCCACGTTCAATGTCCAAAACACCAATTTTATACACATCCGGATTTGTGTCTTTTTGAGTGTACACTGCTTGATTTATACCACCGTGATTCTTGGCACTTGTATTGTAAAGATGCGCAACTATACTCAGACCAATCTCACCAAATGGAACACCACCATCTGAATACAAAAAGTCTGGTTCATACTGGTCGATTAAATCTTTTATTCTTAAAAACCATTTCATATGCCACTGTGCACTTTGTGAGTACCAATTGACAATCTTTCCATGCTGTTTTTCTAGCTCATACTCGTCCTTATTTGGGTGATAAAAATCCTCATGGGCAGGGTCATTTCCATCATATGGAACACCCTTATATGGTCCTTTTGAATCACATCCTTTGCTTGGTGCAAACCATGAAAAGCTTGCTGCTAAATGTTCTGATACACCAAACGGAAGCCCTCTTTCCCTTGCAGCCTTTGCCCACATTCCAACAATATCTTTTTGGGGACCCATATTTACTGCATTCCACCTATGGTATCGGGAATTCCAGTTATCAAAGTTATCGTGGTGAACAGCCTGAGCAACAAAATATTTTGCCCCTGCTTTTATATACAGATCAATTAATTCCTCTGGATTAAACTTTTCGGCCTTCCACATCTGAACAATGTCTTTGTAACCTACTTTTGATGGATGCCCATACTTTCGCCAATGATAGTAATACTGTGGCTCTCCTTCTCTATAAATATTGCGTGCATACCAGTCCCCATACATAGGAACCGATTGAGGCCCCCAGTGCGCCCAAATACCAAACTTGGCATCTAAAAACCATTGAGGACATTTGAATTGTCGTAAAGATTCCCATGTTGGTGAGAATGGACCTTGTTGGATGGTTTTTAAATACTCCTCCATGTGTAAAAGACCTCCTTGTACACAAATTATTTCTTATAAAGTGGCCCAAAATTTTTGCATGCTCTAAAATCTGCACCTTCTAAGTCTTCTGTTCCAAAAGCACTCCAAGCACTCGGTCTGAATATTCTTTCTTCTTCTACATTGTGCATGCAAACTGGAATCCTTAAAATAGATGCCAATGTGATAAACAAATCATCCACATGTCCATAGGTTATTGCACAATGATTTGCTCCCCAGTTTTCCATCACAGAGTATACGCTCTTAAACGCTCCCTTGCCAGTTAGTTTTGGAACAAACCATGTGGTTGGCCATGTCAAGTCTGTCCTTCTGTCAAGTATTTCATGAACATTTGGAGGAAGTTCTACTGTCCAGCCTTCTGCAATCTGAAGAACAGGTCCCAACCCTTTAACAATATTTAATCTTGAAATTGTAACAGGCATACCACCTCTTGTCACAAATTTTGTTGAAAATCCGCCACCTCTAAAATAGCCCAAATTTGCATAATAGAATCTTGTTGCTTCTAAACACTTTCTAACTTCTTCTTCAGTGATTTCCCAGAAAGGTTTTATAGCAGGCTTGCCGTCAATCTCTTGCTGACCTGTTCCGTCCAGTGCTGCTGAACCTGAATTTATAAGATGAATAACCCCATTTTCCAAAAGTCCTTCTGGTTTCCATCCAGTGACTCTATAAATAGCACCTTCGCTCCAATATGTTCGAACGTCTGCAAAAATTTGAGCTGTATTCGTAAGAAGATGCCCAAATAACATACATACACCGTTTAAGCTATCATTCTCAGTTGCAAGTATGTAGGGCTGTCTCAGTCCATTCCAGTCAAATGAGGAGTTGAGAATTGTTTCCATAAAATCACCGTTTGGAAAATGATCTGTCCACTGCCGCTGTCCTTGAAATCCTGCTAAAATTGCATTATGTCCAAGTGCTCCTTCGGGATAACCTAATGCTTCAAGTTTTTTGTTACCAACCATTAAATCTCTCGTTATTATAGCCATCTTGACTACAAATTCCCATACCTCATCCTTCTTTTTTCTGTCAACTCTTTTCTCTGGTGGATTAGGATCTTCTCGTTCCTTACAATTATTCCTCACCCACTGTATTGCTTTTCAAATTCTTCTTGGTCGTATATCTTTTCTTCTATTCGCCTTATTATCTCTGACATGTCAACATACTCAACTCTCATCCCAAGATAATCCTCAAAAAAAGTCAGGGTCAACAATAGAACCCGCAATTCCCATCGATACGTTTCCAATTGAAAGATAGGACTTATTTTTCATTATAGAAACTGCTAAAGCACTTTTTACAAACTTTAAAATCTTTTCTTGGACATCTTGAGGAACTGAAAAATCATCTTTGTCTTGAACATCCTTCCCATATATCTTAAAGACAGGTAACCCTTTTTGATTGTGAGCGGCCGACACTGCAGCAAGATATACAGCACCCGGTCTTTCTGTACCGTTAAATCCCCATACAGCTTTTGGAATATCCAGTGTCATATCCATTGTTTCTGAACCATAACACCAGCAAGGTGTGATTGTTATAGAAAGGCCTACTCCCTCTTTTTTGAAAAGTTCATCTGCCATTCTTGCCTCAACAACACCACCAATACACCGAGGAGGGAGCACACACTTTACTTTCTCGCCATTTGGCAAATAAACATTCTTTTCAATAAATTCTGCTACCGATTTTGCTAATCTCCACGTCTGCTCTTCTAAAGACTCTCTTACTCCACCATATCTTCCATCTATAGTTGGTCTTATACCCACCTTGGGGTAATCTTCAACAAATCTTTTTTCACCTATGAAACATTCAATCTTTCATTTGACATTTTTGCTATTTCTCCTTTCTTTCAGTTTTTGAGATCCAAAACTATATTGGCAAAATGGAAGGAAAGTATATGAAACGTTTAGCTTTTGTTTTAGAAAAATAATTATAACGCTATTCATTCTGTCTTTAAAGTATATATGCTATTGTATATATGCTATTTTACAACTTGTCAATATTTAACTAATTTTTTGCACCAAGCTTTTATATAATTGTCCGTTAGTCCTAATTGTATATCGCAATTTTCTATTTACTATAAAAATAGAAAGTTAATTATCACTAAAACTCTCTCACCATATGCTAAACGTTTCACAAACCATGACAAAATGAAAATTTTATTTTTGATTTTATTATATTCTTTGATACATTCCTTGTCAATAACAAATAAATTGAATAAAAAATAAGTCAAAAACACTCTAAATCATCTTAAAACCAATAAAATCAACACTTGACCTCTCGTATAGATTTTTTTATCAAAAGTTGTGCATCCAACTTTTTAAAGAGAGGAAAATCGCTTTTATCACCTTTTAGTCTCTTTAAAATAAGTTCAGCCGCAGCCTTGCCAATTTCCTCTGTTGGTTGTAGCACTAAAGATAGTGGTGGTTTTACCATTCTTGCTATTTCAATGCTGTCAAATCCAATAACAGAAAGTTCATCGGGAATTTTGACATCCTTTTCATTCAGAGCGATTATACTCCCTACAGTCATATCGTAATTTGTGATGAATACTGCAGTAGGAGGATTATCTTTCTCTAAAAGCTCCATCATCTTTTTAAATCCTGATTCCATACTGTGATAATCACTAAATTTTATATACTCCTCATCTATTTCCACGTTATAATCCTTGTGTGCCTCAATGTAACCTCTCAGCCTTTCCTTTGCTGTATAAATATTTTGTGGACCGCATATTATGCCAATTTTTCTATGTCCCATAGTGATAAGTTTTTCTACCGCTTTGTATGAAATTTCAAAATTGTTTACAACAATTGTGTCACACTCATAATCTGGAATTGGTCTATCAATTGCTATTATTGGAATATCTCTTTTTACAATTTTTCTTATATCACAGCCCCTCAAAGAAGTGGGAACAACTACAAGAGCATCTACTCTTTTTTTATAAAGAAAATCAAATCTCTCCTTTTCCAATTTCTCATCATCTTTATAGTCGCACACAACAACGCTATAGCCTGTTTCAAGCAAGATTGTTTCCAAACTTGAAATAATAGTGCTAAAAAACTGTTCAAATACAGGTATAAGCACACCCACGGTCATAGTCTTGTTTGTCCTCAAGCCTCTTGCAATCTCATTCACTTCAAAATCCAAGGCTTTTATGGCTTCTTCAATCAATATTCTATTTTTTTCAAGCACATTTCCTCCATTTAAGTATTTTGAAATTGTTGCAATTGACAAGCCTGTGTAGCGAGCAATGTCTTTGATGGTGGCTGGAATTTTTATCACCTTCTTTTGGGTAACTATTTTGCTATTATTTTATCACTATAAAGTTTTTTAAATCAACAATTTTACAACATGTATAATAGTGTCAAGCAGAATGCTAAAAATAAATTTTGCTTTTTGAATAACTATGCGAAAAACTTTTTGAGTAGCTTATTGATGTTTTAAATACAAAATTTATGTTACAAAAAGGTAGTTTATAATTTAGAAAACTGCACACAGAGCAAAAAGCCTCTATGCTCTGTCTCAGGCATAGAGGCTTGTAGTATTTATTCAACTATAAACGGCAAAAGTGCCAAGATTCTTGCTCTTTTAATTGCCCTTGTTAGCTGTCTTTGATGTCTTGCACAGTTTCCTGTTGTTCTTCTTGGCATGATCTTGCCTCTTTCAGTAAGGAACTTTTTCAATCTATTTACATCCTTGTAGTCTATGTCGTATATTCTTTCAACACAAAAAGAACAAACCCTTTTCTTTTTCTTCTGTCTTGAGCTTACCTTTTCTACAGTCTGAGTAGTTTGGGTTTGGGTCTGATTTTGATTTGTCAACCATCTTCCCTCCTTTTTCAGTTTTTTACTTTTATTTAAAACGGCAAGTCATCTTCTGGATTTTCGTCAAGTTCCAGTTTCGAAGAGGTATCTATATCTTCCTCAAAGAAGTTTTCAAGCTCACTGTCAAGTACCTCTTCGTCTAAGTCTGGCAGGATATCTTCCTCTTTTACATCTGCTTCAGCCTCTGCTGGAACATCTTTTGGCTTTGGTTCTGCAAAGTATATCTCCTCTGCAATTACCTCTGTAATATAATGTCGTCGATTTGACTCATCATCCCATGTTCTAAGCTGCAGTCTTCCTATTACAACTACCTGCCTGCCTTTTTTTAGGTAATTCTTCGAAAACTCAGCAAGCCTGCTCCACGCAACAATGGGAATAAAATCAGCATCCTGGTCGTTTTCGCGCTTAAATCTTCTATTAACAGCAAGTGTAAAGTTTGCAACGGGGGTATTGTTAGCAGTTAATCTAAACTCAGGGTCGCGAGTTAAGCGACCCATTAAAATAACTTTATTCAAAAAAGCCGCCCCCTCTTACTTTTCGAGCTTTACAATCAAAAACCTGATAACCCCATCTGTGATTCTGTAAACCCTCTCAAGCTCGCGAGGGAAGTCAGGCTTGCTTATAAACTGCATAAGCACATAATATCCTTCTGCATGCTTGTTAATCTTGTATGCAAGCCTTCTTTTTCCCCACTCTTCTACTGTAAGAAGCTGCCCATTGCTTGAGATAAGGTTCTTGAACTTTTCGATGAGGTTTGTTCTTGCCTCATCATCAAGTGTGGGGCTTATTATAAACACTGTTTCATACTTTCTTTCAACCACAGCTTTCACCTCCCTTATAGACTTAAAGGCCCCCAAATCACTTTTTGGGAGCAAGGGAAGAGTAATTTTTTCTTCCCACAACATGCAGTATTTTATCACAAAATGCGCTTTAAAGTAAATAACCTATTTTTACTTTGAAAAATATGCGCGAACTTCTTTTAAAATTTCTCTTATTGGAAGGTTTTGTGGACATTTTGTCTCGCAAACGCCACACTCAACACAATTTTCTGCTCTCTCTTTTTCTTTCTTTGTATAATCATTTTTCATCTCCTGATACATGTTATACATGCTTGCCTGATTGTAAATGCTAAAATTCCAAGGAATATCAACACCCTGTGGACATGGCATACAGTATTTGCACTCTGTACAGTTGACTTTTCTCAGTTCATTGTACCTTTGCGCAACCTTTTCAACAAGCTCAAGTTCTTCGGCTGTAAGACACCCTATATCATATTTGCTTGCATACTCGATATTTTGCTTTACCTGCTCCAATGTGCTCATACCACTTAAAACAACTGATACTTCCTTCTGATTCCAAAGCCATGCCAAAGCCCACTCAACAGGTGTTCTTTTGACAGGTGCTTTCTCCCAGAGCTCTTTTATCTCTTGAGGCGGCTCTTTTGCAAGCTTCCCACCCAAAAGCGGCTCCATGATGACAACTGCTAAACCTTTTGCCGCAGCATACTTTAATCCTTCTTCTCCTGCTTGATAGTTCCTGTTTAGAATATTATACTGAATCTGGCAGAATGTCCAGTTGTAGCTATCCACTATTTCTTTGAATGTAGCTAAATCATCATGGAATGAAAATCCTATATACTTTATTTTGCCTTCATTAATAACTTTTTCCACCCATCTGAAAATGTTCATCTCTTTTAGCTTTTTCCAGTGGTCTTTGTTGAGAGCGTGCAAAAGATAAAAGTCAATATAGCCTGTATCAAGTCTTTTTAGCTGCTCATCTAAAATCCTATCAGCATCATCAAAATTATTTACCTGCCAGACAGGAAGCTTTGTTGCAATCTTGACCTTTTCTCTATATCCTCCTTTCAAAGCTTTACCAACCACAACTTCACTGTTCCCCCCGTGGTATACATACGCTGTGTCAATGTAATTGATTCCATTGTCCATTGCAAAACGAAGCATTTCAATAGCCTTGGCCTTATCAATCTTAGAGTTGTCACCGTCAAGTATGGGAAGTCGCATTGCGCCAAAACCAAGAGCTGATACTTTGAAATCGGTCCTTCCAAAGGGCCTGTAATTCATTAAAACACTCCTCCCCAGTAACCGTTTATTTAGAGTGCGTGATGTTTATATTTTACCTTACCTTTTTGAAAATATAAATACAAAAAAGCTGCAGAAATTTCTCTGCAGCTTTTAAATATTTTCACAAATGATTTTTCCCATCTGCTTTGTTCCAACCAGTTTGCAATTTTCTGTGTAGATATCTTTTGTCCTATATCCTTCTTTGAGAGCAATCTTTACTGCATTTTCTATAGCCTTTGCAGCATCTTCCATCTCAAAGCTGTAGCGCAGCATCATTGCAGCAGATAAAATTGTTGCGATTGGGTTTGCCAAATCTTGCCCTGCAATGTCTGGTGCTGTGCCATGAATTGGCTCGTAAAGTCCAACACTGCCTTCGCCTAAGGAAGCTGAGGCAAGCATCCCAATTGAACCTACAATCATTGATGCTTCATCTGATAAAATATCCCCAAACATATTAGAAGTAAGTATTACATCAAACTGTGACGGATCTTTCACAAGCTGCATGGAAGCATTGTCAACATACATGTGAGCAAGTTCCACATCCGGATAATTTTTTGCAACCTCCTCAACAGTTTCTCTCCAGAGCCTTGAAGACTCTAATATATTTGCTTTGTCAACAGAGGTTACTTTTTTCTTTCTCTTTCTGGCAGCTTCGAACGCAACCTTTGCAATTCTTCTAACTTCACTTTTTGAATACACCTCTGTGTCATAAGCCACTTCATCGCCATTTTTTACTTCTCTTCCTTTTGGTCCAAAGTACATTCCTCCAATTAGCTCCCTGACAACCAGAATATCAATGCCCTTGTCTACAATCTCCTTTTTGAGTGGTGATGAGTCTTTTAGCTCATCATACAGCACAGCAGGACGCAGGTTAGCATAAACTTTTAGTCCCCCTCTGAGCTTCAAAAGAGCCTGTTCAGGTCTCAAATTTCCAGGAAGTCCATCCCACTTTGGTCCGCCAACAGCACCCAATAGTGTTGCCTCACATTTTTTAACAAGTTCCAAATCTTCCTCTCTAATTGGCACCCCATACTTGTCGATGGCACATCCGCCAGCGTCAATAAAGATATACTCAAATTTAACTCCAAACTTTGAAGACACTTTGTCAAGAACCAGCAGTGCCTGCTCGATAACTTCAGGACCTATTCCATCACCAGGAATTACAGCTATCCTATGCATCTTTTTTCAACTCTCCTTTTACAAATTCTATCAGCCCGCCTGCTCTCATTATATTTTGCATAAACTCAGGAAATGGTTTTGCTTTAAATTCCTTATTTTTTGTGAGGTTCTTTATAATACCTGTGGCAAGGTCAACTTCAACCTCATCACCAGCTTCTATTCCATCAACTGCCTCTTCGCATTCAACAATTGGAAGACCAATATTTATGGCATTTCTGTAAAATATCCTTGCAAACGACTTTGCCACAACACATGAAACTCCACATGCTTTTATTGCAATTGGCGCATGTTCTCTTGACGAACCACAGCCAAAGTTCCTACCTGCAACCAAAATGTCACCTTTTTGAACCTTGTTCACAAAGTCTTTGTCCAAATCTTCTAAGCAATGTTTTGCAAGCTCAGCAGGGTCAGATGTATTTAAATATCTTGCAGGAATAATGACATCTGTGTCAATATTATCATAGTACTTGTGAGCTTTCCCTTTGAAAACCATCACTCTTCATCTCCCTTCATCCCAAGCTCTTCAGGTGAGCCGATATAGCCCAAAACCGCTGATGCTGCTGCAATGGCAGGCGATGATAGATAAACCTCACTATTTGGGTGGCCCATTCTGCCAACAAAGTTCCTGTTTGTTGTAGCCAAAGCTCTCTCGCCTTCTGCCAAAATTCCCATGTGCCCGCCAAGACATGGACCGCAAGTAGGTGTTGAAACAACACAACCTGCATCAATGAAGATTTCTATGAGTCCTTCTTTTAATGCCTGCTTATAGATGTTCTGTGTCGCAGGGAAGATGATACAGCGAAGGCCTTTTTTAACCTTTCTTCCTTTCAAAATCTTTGCTGCAATTCTCAAATCTTCAATTCTTCCATTTGTGCAAGAACCAATTACAACCTGGTCTATATAAATCTTTTCTGTTATCTCATCAATTGTCTTTGTGTTCTCAGGAAGATGTGGAAATGCAACTGTTGGCCTTATCTTTGAGATGTCAATCTCGTAAACTTCTGAATACTCTGCATCTTCATCTGCCTTGAAGATTTTGTAAGGCTTTGTTGAGTGCTGTTTTACATACTCAATTGTCTTCTCATCAACCTCAAATATACCATTTTTTGCACCTGCTTCAATTGCCATGTTAGCAATTGTGAACCTGTCATCCATAGACAAAGATTTTAATCCCTCACCTGTATACTCCATGGATTTATAAAGTGCACCATCAACGCCAATCATACCAATAATGTGAAGGATAATATCTTTGCCTGATGTCCAGCCAGTTTTCTTGCCGTAGAGAACAAACTTGATAGCTTCTGGGACTTTGAACCAGCACTTTCCTGTTGCCATTGCACATGCCATGTCAGTAGAACCAATTCCTGTTGAAAAAGCACCCAATGCCCCATATGTGCAGGTGTGAGAGTCTGCACCAATTACCAAATCGCCAGGCACAACCAGGCCTTTTTCGGGCAAGAGTGCATGTTCAATGCCCATCTCGCCAACTTCAAAGTAGTTTGTAATCTCATACTTTTTAGCAAACTCGCGAACCATCTTACACTGCTGAGCAGATTTTATATCTTTATTGGGAGTGAAGTGGTCTGGAACTATTGCGATTTTGTCCTTGTCAAAAACCTTATCAACACCTATCTTTTCAAATTCTTTTATTGCAACAGGTGTTGTGACATCATTTCCTAAAACTAAGTCAACATTTGCAAATATCAAATCGCCTGGCTCAACATATTCTTTGCCTGCATGGTATGCCAAAATCTTTTGGGACATTGTCATTGGCTTTGACATAGCAAGTAGCCACCTCTATTTTTTGTTTTTATAAAATTATAAACGTCGCTAAAATTATTTTCATCACGAAAATTTGTATACTTTATGTATTAGTTAATGTTTTTTTCAATAATAATCAGGTGAACATTCAATTTGAATATTTACATTATTTTCCTTCTGTGTATTAATTCTTAAAGTTCTTTTCAACACAGATGTAAAAGGAGTAAGCGAAAGTATATATAGAAGTGGTTTTTCTTCTATTTTTGCTGGAATCGAAATTATAGTAACCAATTTATTGTCAACACAATCAATACTCATAGTGGTAACCGAATCTAAGTCAACATTGATTCAAAATCATCATAATCTCAATTAATGTAAATAATAATACACTGTAATATCCTTCAAAAGTGTATTTTGCTGTATTCTTTACTTCTATTTTGATTTTGCTATTGCCTTCAAATTTTTCTTCAATAGTTTTTTCAAATCTCTCATTAACCTCTCCATGCCAAACTTTATTGGATAGATGGGTAACAGTGAAATGAAATTTGCTGTTGTTCTTTCATATTTTCCAACAAGAAGAGAATAGTGTCTTTCTTTCTATCAGTTTTTAAAAGCTGAATAAAATATGAATTTTGATAAGAAATAATATCTCTTAAAATGTCAAAGTTTTGCTTTAGCTCTCTAAACTTTTTCTCTGTGTTTTTCAAAACATTGACATACATCTCATTTCTTTTCTCAAGAGTTTTTGTTTGCTCTTTTTTCTCTTCTTGGATTACATAATATTCTATTGCTTGATTTATTACCACTTTGAGTTCTTCTTCTACATTCCACGGTTTTGTGATAAATCTAAAGATTCCTGCTTGGTTGATGGCAGCCAAAACTTGAGGAAGCTGTGTAAATCCTGATAATACAATTCTAACTATTTTAGGATATTTTTGCTTTACAATTTTGAGCAGAGTAAGACCATCCATTTCTGGCGTTTTCATGTCAGCAACAATAACATGGACATTTTCTTTTTCTAATATTTTCAATGCTTCTTCACCGCTTTTTGCAAAAAGGCACCTATATTCTTCATCAACTAATGCTCTTTTTAAAGCGCTCAAAATATTATCCTCATCATCAACAAATAATACTGTGTACTTCTTCTTTTTTCTCAAACTCCCATCTCAAATTATTCTTTTTTGTAAGTATTCTCTAAAAACCATAATTTAATTTCTTGGCAAAATAGAGTAAAAAGGATATTCTTGAAAACTCCGAATTTCTAAAATATCCCATGCACAATAACATGCAATATTAACAGTACAAACCAATTCTTTATGAATAATCCTTTCATCATATGGTTTGTGGTGAAATAGAGCAGCTTCTACTACAGGATAAGGTATATCCCACCAATTTAATAGTACTGCTCCTAATTCTGTATGAGTGATTCCAAACAATTCAAGCTCGGTTTTTTCGTAATCAATTGTTCCTTTTTCTTTTTTTATGATATCAAGATATTCTAAAAATTTCTGAGGATATGCTTTAAGCAAAATCAATTGTCCAATCCCATGAAGCAAACCTGCAGAGGCAAAAGAGTCATGGACTCTTTTTTTTATAACATTGTCATACAGGTAATAAAATAGATTATTTGCAATATTAACGTGTTGCCATAACAAAGATTTGCTGCTTCCACTGGGTAAACACTCGAAAACAGTTGCATTCAAGACTATATTCCTTACATTTACTAATCCCAAATACACTACCGCTTGTTTTACAGAAGCAGTTTTTAAATTGTAAAAAGCTGAATTGGCAACTTGTAATATTTTAGATGAAGTTGCAGGGTCTTCTTCAATAGCTTTTATTATCTCATCTATACCTAATTCGTCTTCTATCACCCTTGTAATTTTGAGATATAAGTCCTTTAATGTAGAGATATAGTCAATGTTGTTTACTATTTCTAAACATTTTTTGGCTTTCATCAAATCTTCCAACTCGAATATATTTCTAATTATTTGTTTAAGTCTTTCATTATCCCATGGTTTTAGAATGCAAAGCTTTGCAATATTTGTTTGGAGAGCTCTGAAAACAAGATTTTCGTCAGCATATCCACTCAAGATTACACGAATAGTACTAGGATATCTTTGTTTAATAATTTTTAGCAATTCAAACCCAGAAATATTCGGCATTCTCATATCGCTTATTATTAAATCAATATGGCTTTCTTCCATAATTTTCTTGACTTTGTCAGTTTGAAGCTCAAAAAGCTTGGGAGGACTGGGATTGACAAAATATGGACCTCAATTTTGTCACTACATCATTTGCTAATACCAATAAATTCTAAGCCTTCCTCATATGTCATGAAGTTTTTTGGACCCTTTATCTTCATTACATTCAGTATATCTCCAGCTCCTCCCTCAATTTTTTGCTTTATCAAATATTTCTTCCCTTTTATCTCTATTTCAAAAAAGTTCATTGAATATATTGCTTCCATTATCCTTTCACTACTTATTCCTTTACCTTTTCTCCTCAAAATATATTCCAATGTCCTTTGCAGTAAAAATGCCAAAAAACATATCACAAAATGTCCTTTTATTCTGCTTTCTGTAAAGTGATATATCGGTCGCACTTCTAAACAGCTTTTCATTACTCTGAATGACTGTTCTATCTTCCATAAATCGTGATATGCTCCTAAAACCTCTTCTACATCCATATCCTTTTTGCTCGTTTGAATTGCATAATAACCGTCAAATTTCTCATCTCGTTTTATCGCTTCCTCATCCAATACATATTCTTCTGATTTTGATTTCTTCTTCAAATATTTCCTTGCACCTTTCTTTTCTAAGGCTGTTATGCTTCCTTTGTTCTCTAAAAGCTCTTTGGCTTTTCTTACCAATCTCTCTCTGTCTTCTTTGTCTTTCTTGGCTCTCTTGCTTGAATACGTTATTATCAAATTCTCTTCTATTTTGAACTCTTTACCCTCTTCATCCTTGACAATATTTGTTCTTTCCAATACCTTATATTTGAATTCATCACCATAAATTTCTTCAGCATTCAAACATCTTTTGCCATCAAGTCTTTTATATCCTTCTTCATTAAAAACTTCATCTAAAATTTCTTTACTTGCATTCTTTAATCTGCTTGCTACTATATAGTCGTACCCAGCTTCTTTTATCATCTTTAAATTTATTCTGCTGTTAAGCCCTTTGTCTGCTACTATTATTATCTTATCTATACTAAATTTTTCCTTCAGCTTCCTCAGTATCTTTACCATCGTCTTGCTATCTATCGTATTACCAGGAAAAAGTTCATACCCTATCGGTCTGCCTTCTTTGTCCACCAAAAGCCCTAATACAACTTGCACTTCATTTACCTTGTTGTCTTTGCTAAACCCAAAATTTTTAAGTTCATCCGCTCTACAACTCTCAAAGTATATTGTCGTCACATCATAAAACACTACATCAACTACCATCTTAAATAAGTCTTTATTTCTCTGATACAGGTATGTCTCTAAATCTTCTTTTACACTGTCAAGAAAATCTAAACACCTGTACAATTGATTCAAATCTATATCCTCTTCAAATCCAAAATATTTGCTTCTCTGATGATAAGTTCTTAGTTTGCTCATTGGCTCTATCAATCTCTGTATGGTCATTAAAAAACTTACTTTGTCTACATCAAATTTTATCTTTCTCTCTTTTGCTGCTTTCCCTTTTAAAAACTTATCAATTTCAAGCTCCTGCCATAACTTTCTGTATACAATGTATCCCCAGTTTTTTACAACTGCATCCGAAATATCTTCTTCAGATTCAATAGTAACAGCTTTTGCATTCTCAGTAGTTGTTTCAGCGACAATATCAGATAGTTTTTTTACAATGTTTTTAAAAGCGGGGTCATCTTTGAGAATATCAAGTCTACCAAAGTTAAATAGTACTCTTTGCTTTACTTTACCATTTTCACGGTAATTTTCGACTAACCTAACATACTGATAACCGCCAGCATTAGTAATTTTGACAAACATATGGCAACTCCTTGAAGATAGTTTGTTATATTGTACCACAAAATATTTAAAAAGTCAAGCAAATTCAGTATATATTAAGCTAAAATTTGTCCCTACATTTTTTAAAATTTTTTATTTTTCTCTTCTTGAAACCCGCATAAATTAAGACTTTGTTATTTTTTGTTAGCTCAAAAACACCTCTTAACTGACAAAGTCAAGGCTTTCATCAAATCTTCCAACTCGAATATATTTCTAATTATTTGTTTAAGTCTTTCATTATCCCATGGTTTTAGAATGCAAAGCTTTGCAATATTTGTTTGGAGAGCTCTGAAAACAAGATTTTCGTCAGCATATCCACTCAAGATTACACGAATAGTACTAGGATATCTTTGTTTAATAATTTTTAGCAATTCAAACCCAGAAATATTCGGCATTCTCATATCGCTTATTATTAAATCAATATGGCTTTCTTCCATAATTTTTAATGCTTCTTCAGCATTCTGGGCAAAAAATACTTCATAGTCCTCATCCAAAAACGCTCTATTAAGAGCCTTTAATATATTTATTTAATCATCAACAAATAGGATTGATTTCGACATCGTCTATCCCACTACTTTTCAAATTTGATTTTCCAATAATTTCGACTTTATAGGAAGTTCAAATACAAAAGTAGCACCATGTCCTTCTTCACTTTCAGCCCAAATATCCCCACCATGTTTGTTAACAATAATGTCATATGAAATGCTTAGCCCAAGCCCCGTTCCTTTCCCAACATCCTTTGTGGTAAAGAAAGGTTCGAAAATCTTTTTCAAGTATATCTTTTTTATGCCAGGACCATCGTCTTTTATAGAACAATATACAAAATCAGAATCCTCCCATGTTTTTATCCAAATATGACCCTTTTGTGTCCTATTTGGCTGTGACTTTATTGCTTGAGCAGCATTGATTAAAATGTTCAGTATGACTTGACCTATTTCACCACGATTACAATAAATTTGCCTTATTTCTCCATATTCTTTTATAACTTCAATATCATATTTTAGTTCGTTTCTTGCAATCAATAGAGTTTCCTCTATAATATCATTTAAGTCTTCATAGCTTGCTTGACCATCCAACCCACTTCGTACAAATTTCTTTAATGTCTGAACAATATGTGCAACTCTCCTCAGTCCATCCATTGTCTCACTCAAAAGCTGGTCTACATCTTCTATAATAAAATCAAATTTAAATTGCTTTTTAAATTCACTGATTCTCCTGCAATTTTCAATAACACCTTCCATATCTATTTGATTACCATTACAGATATTTTTACAGATATTTTTACTAAACCTTATCGTACTCCTCTATTAACTTTTTAAATTTTTCAATGTATTTTCCTAATGTTCCCATATTAGTTATTACGAATCCTAAAGGATTATTAATTTCATGTGCAATACCTGCTGCTAATTGACCAATTGCAGACATCTTTTCGTTTTGGATTAAAACATCTTGAGTTTCTTTTAACTTCTTCGTCAGTTCTATCAATTCCTTATTTTTCTCTTGTAAATCGTTTAAAGCTGATTTGTAGAGATATTGGTAGTTTCTCAACCTTACAGCAGCTCTCAGTCGAGAAGTTAGTTCAATTTGATTTATTGGCTTTCTTATAAAATCATTTGCACCCAGGCTAAAGCTTTCTTTTATAACTTCATCGTCGTCAAGCGATGTCATAACAATGACATAAATATCACCATATTCTTTAGTTCTTCTTATAAATTTCAAAACATCAAATCCACTTACACCTGGTAGAACTATGTCCAAAAATACTATGTCAATATCATCTTTACCAATTAGCTCAATTGCTTTTTCTCAAGTATCAACTGTCTAAATTTCCCAGTTCATTTCCATTGATTTTATAATATCGTTGATCTGTTTGTAAATGAGGGGAGAATCATCAACAATCAATATTCTCATACAGCCCACCACCTATTAACTTCCAAAAAAAAATTAGAGTAAGGATGTTGTTCCTTACTCTATATACCCATTTTAACTTAGTTATTAATTCTTAATATGCTTCTCAATTTCTTCTTCCTCATCCATTGTAAGCACATTCTTCAGGTCAAGTATTATAATCATGTCATCGCCAACTCTTGCAATAGAATCAATAAATTTGCGCTTGATACCTTTTATGCTCTCGTTTGCTTTTTCAATCTTGTCCTCTTCAATCTTTAGTATTTCTGAGACATCGTCAACCAAAAATCCAAGCTGGAATTTAGAAAGCTGTACAATAATAATTTTTTGCGTCTCTGCTTTTGAGTCAATCTCAAGTCGCTTTGCAAGATTGTAAACAGGAACAGATGTACCTCTCACATCAATAATACCTTCTACATATTGTGGTGCACTTGGAAGTTTTACAATCTTTGTGGGCTTTATAATTTCAACAATCTCAAGTATGTCAACCCCAAAGCTGCAATCTCCAACATTGAAAATAACATATTGCTTCACGCTACTTCCTCCTCATTCCTGAATTTTTTGAGGTAAGCGTTTATAAAAACATCTATCTCACCGTCCATTACTGCTTCAACATTGCCAACCTCTGCATCTGTCCTGTGGTCTTTTACCAAGGTGTATGGGCAAAATACATATGATCGAATTTGGTTGCCCCATCCAATCTCTGTCTGCTCACCCTTGAGTTTTTGTAGTTTTTCTCTTCGCTCTTTTTCTTTGAGCTCTAAAAGCTTTGCTTTCAAAATTTTGAGAGCAATCTCTCTATTCTTGTGTTGAGAGCGTTCATTTTGACATGTCACAACTATTCCAGTTGGTATATGCTTAATCCTCACAGCTGACTCTGTTTTGTTTACATGCTGACCACCTGGCCCAGATGCTCTGAATGTGTCAATCTCCAAATCTTCTTCTTTTATTTCAATATCTGCATCGTCTTCTACTTCAGGCAAAACCTCAACAGCTGCAAAGGATGTGTGACGTCTTCCTGCCGCATCAAATGGTGAGATTCTTACAAGTCTGTGAACACCTTTTTCTGCTTTTAAATACCCATAAGCATTCTCACCAACAACCCTGATTGTAACATTTTTAATCCCTGCTTCTTCACCCGGTAAGATGTCCAATGTCTCGACCTTGTAGCCTTTTTTAGCTGCCCAGCGTGTGTACATACGAAGTAACATCTCTGCCCAATCTTGTGCTTCTGTGCCACCAGCACCTGCGTGAATCGATAAAATTGCGTTATTCTTATCATACGGACCGTTTAAAAGTATCTCAAGTTTGAATTCCTCTATCTTTTTTTCTAAATCGACCAATTCTTTTTCAAGCTCCTGAGACATTTCAATGTTGCCCTCTTCAATGCTTAGTTCCGTCAAAACTTTCAAATCTTCCCATTGAGAATAAAGTTTTTGATACCTTTCAATCTTGTCTTTTATTCTTTTAATTTGCTGTAAAACCTTTTGGGAATTCTCCAAATCTGTCCAAAAATTTGGATCTGATGTCTTGTTTTCAAGATTTGCTAGCTCTGCTTCTAACCTATCTATGTCAAAGAGAAACCCTCATTTCCTTTAAATCTTCTTCTGCCTTTTCTAACCTTTGCAAAATCTCTTCAAGCATAAGCATACTAAAAACCACTCCTTTCCACAATTTTTATTTATATACTTGTTTTTCACACAGCCCCGCAACACTTTTTGTACTTTTTGCCACTGCCACAAGGGCATGGATCGTTTCTACCAACTTTTTGAGTTTTGACAACAGGTTTTCTCACAGGTGCATCTGATGGAGAGTTTTCATACATCTCCTTTACAACTCTTTCTCTTTGTGGCATATTTTCAACATTCGCATGGAGAATAATTTTTATGGTATCCTCTTGGATTCTCTTTATCATCTGGTCAAACATCTCAAAAGCCTCAAATCTGAACTCAACTATTGGGTCCTTTTGACCAATTGCGCGAAGCGATATACCTTCTCTTAACTGGTCGACTGCGTCAATGTGATCCATCCAATGCATATCAACAACTTTCAAAAGTACAACTCTTTCAAGCTCGCGCATAAGTTCGCCAACTTCTTGCTCTTTTTTCAAATATTTCTCTTTTGCAGTGGAAATCAGCTTTTCTCTTAGCTCATCTTTTGTCATATTCCTTGCATCTTGTTCAGAAAGCTCACCATCTAAGAATATAAATTTTAGGTCCTGCAAAAGCCCTTTTATGTCCCAATCATCAGGATGTGGACTTTCGCCTGTGTAGACCTTTATCTTGTAGTCAACAAGTTCATCTATCATATTCAAGATAGAATCTCTTAAGTTCTCACCCTCTAAGACTTTTCTTCTTTGTGAATATATTATTTCCCTTTGCTTGTTCAAAACATCGTCAAATTGCAAAAGATGCTTTCTTATCTCAAAGTTTCGGGCCTCTACTCTCTTTTGTGCCTTTTCAATTGCATCTGATAATAGCTTGTGTTCAATTGGTTGATCGTCAGGAAGTCCTAATGATTCAACAAGTCTCTTGATTCTCTCAGAACCAAAAAGTCTCATCAAGTCATCTTCTAATGAGACGTAAAACCGTGATTCGCCAGGGTCACCCTGACGGCCGGCTCTTCCGCGCAGCTGATTGTCTATTCGCCTACTTTCGTGCCGCTCTGTACCAATCACTTTTAAGCCACCAAGCTCAGCAACACCTTCGCCCAAAACAATGTCAGTACCACGCCCAGCCATGTTTGTTGCAATTGTCACAGCACCCTTTTGACCAGCTTTGGCAATTATCATCGCCTCTTTTTCATGGTGCTTTGCATTTAACACCTCATGCTTAATTCCACGCTTTTTTAGCATTTCGCTTAACATCTCAGATTTTTCTATTGACACTGTACCTACTAAAACAGGTTGACCTTTCTTGTGAGTCTCAACAATCTCCTCAACAATTGCCTCGAACTTTGCCTTTTCTGTCTTGTAAACCTTGTCCGGATGGTCAATTCTTATCATTGGCTTGTGAGTTGGTATCTCAATTACATCAAGTTTATAGATTTCTCTAAACTCTTGCTCTTCCGTCTTTGCAGTACCAGTCATGCCAGCAAGTTTTTTGTATAGTCTAAAATAATTCTGGAATGTAATGGTTGCCAGGGTCTTGCTCTCTCTTTCTATCCTCACACCTTCTTTTGCCTCAATTGCCTGATGCAACCCATCAGAAAATCTTCGACCGTACATAAGCCTTCCTGTGAACTCGTCTACAATTATAACCTGGCCGTCTTTCACAACATAGTCTCTGTCACGTTTCATGAGTGCATGAGCTTTTAGTGCCTGGATTATATGATGGTGCAAAGTAGCATTTTCCGGGTCGGCAAGATTTGTAACACCAAAATACTTTTCTGCCTTTCTAATTCCCTCTTCTGTCAGAGCAACTGTGTGTCTTTTTTCATTTACTATATAGTCATAGCCAGTTGTGTCTGGCATCTGTTTGTCATCGTCACTGTTGTAATAAAGAGGTTTTAGCTTTCTTACAAAATTATCTGCCCTTTTGTAAAGGTCTGTTGACTTTTCAGCTGGCCCTGATATGATAAGAGGCGTCCTTGCTTCGTCTATCAAGATTGAGTCAACTTCATCTATGATTGCATAGTTGAGCTCTCTTTGAACAAGTTCTTCTTTGTAAATGGCCATGTTGTCTCGCAGATAATCAAAACCAAACTCATTGTTTGTACCATAGGTAACATCACAGTTATAAGCCTTTCTTCTCTCTTCGCTTGTCAAGCCATGCACTATCACACCAACAGAAAGGCCAAGGAACCTGTAAACAGGCCCCATCCATTCTGCGTCTCTTTTTGCCAAGTAGTCATTAACAGTTACTATATGAACACCCTTCCCCTCCAAAGCATTGAGGTATGCTGGAAGGGTTGCAACCAAAGTCTTTCCTTCACCTGTCTTCATCTCGGCAATTCTTCCCTGATGCAGAACTATGCCGCCAATAAGCTGGACCCTGAAATGTCGCATCTTCAAGGTTCGCCATGCTGCTTCTCTTACAGCTGCAAAAGCCTCTGGTAATATATCATCTAAGGTTTCGCCATTTTTTAGTCTTTGTTTGAATATATCTGTTTTTTGCCTCAGCTCTGCATCTGTTAATCTTTCATACTCTGGTGCGAGCGACTCAATTTTGTCAACAATCGGAAGGATCTTTTTTATCTCTCTTTCGCTGTAGCTGCCAATTAGTTTTTCGATAATTTTTAACATCCTTTTTCTCCCTCGATTTTTTGAATTTTTAGATGTTCAAGTTATAATTTTATCACTAATTGAACTAATCTTCAAACAAAAATCCGCTCAAGACAAATCGCGACTTGTCTTGAGCGGGGGCAGTGATGTCTCATAGAATTTTTTCTTTTGTCACTCAATTTTTAATATTCTGGTTCAATCAGACCATATGCGCCGTCATTTCGCTTGTATACCACATTGACTTTATCAGTGTCCTGATTTAGGAAGACAAAAAAGCTGTGTCCCAAAAGGTTCATCTGCAGAATTGCCTCATCAACGCTCATAGGTTTTATTGGAAACCTCTTTGTCTTTGCAATCTTAAACTCACCATTTTCCTCTTGATTTGTCTCTTGCTGAGCTTCTTCTTCAAATGTCATATATCTTAAAGACTCTGCATCCTTTGCCCTTTTTGCAATCTTTGTCTTGAACTTTCTTATCTGCCTTTCCAAAGTGTCAACAACCAAATCTATTGCACTGTACATGTCATTGCTCTCTTCTTCAGCTCTTAAAATCATCCCGTAAAATGGTATTGTTACTTCAACAATGCGTCTAATCTTCTCAGCGCTTAATGTCACATATACATCACAGTTCATTTTAACATACCTTTCAAGTTTTGAAAGTTTCTTTTCAATCCTCTCTTTTAGTGCATCCGTTACCTCTATATTTTTGCCACTGATTATAAAGTTCATCATACTCATCATCCTTTCTATGTAGAAGGTTTTGTTTGATATTATATATATACCACCTAATCAGAACTTTTTACACAAAAATTTTATCCACAAAAATATACACAATCCACAATAGAACATATCCTTTCTGTTAAAATTTATTACTGTGGATAATGTCAATAACTCTGTGGATAGCTCATTTTTCAAAGAACGCAGGCTGTTGAAAAAGTATTTTAAGAACACAAAAGCGCATGCCGCTGTCTTTGGCATGCGCTTCCTCTTTATTTCACTAAACCTTGCTTTTTATAAACTGAACAATCTCATTTGACTTTGGTGGACAGCCATAGATTGAAATATCAAAATTTTTAGTGCAGCTTCCTATTCCAATTCCATCAGCCTTTTTCCCCTTAAAACCTTGACCTATGCAAAGTTTTTTGTCAATCTTTCTCAGATACCCTTCTTCATCTAATCTCATAAGAGCACTTATCAAGTTTGCATAGCAAACAGAACATGCATCCATATCTTCGATATACTTTGCATACTTGCTGACAATAGATGATTTTTTTGTAGCCAAGCCCGGCTTTTTTTCAGGATTTATTTCTACAAGATTATAACCTGTTGCCTTCCCAATCCCTAATTTTTCAGCAAGCCTTATGTATTCTATATCATAAGGACTATATCCCAAATTTTCTGCAGCAAAGGCATCAATCAAAACTGGGTCAAAACCAAGTGCAATAAAATCCTTTTCAACAGGATTCCCACCCTCTTCAAAGTCAGGGTCTGGCATGAGGCTATCCACCACTATAAGATGAGTTTGTATTGCTTTGTTCAAATAGGCAATTGGTTTGTGAAGCCCAAGAGTGTGAAATCTTCTCTTTTCACTATCAGGGATTAATCCTTTTAAGTTTTTAAGGGCACATGTAAGCTTTGTCTGGCAATGACCTTTTAAAAGAGGAACATTTATTAAGTAGTCATATTCAAATACACTTTCGCAAATACATAGCTCATACCCATCCACATTTACTTTTCTGGCTTTATCATCTTTTGTATCTATTAGCTTAACATTGTATTTTTTTGAAATCTCAGTATATCCACACACTTCAAATGCCCTCTTTGTAGATGCCCCAAGCCATGCACCTTCTAAAATCGTAATATCGCCATAGCCATTTTCCTTTAAGTATTCAATTATCCCTTCAACTATCTGTGGATTTGTTGTAGCACCAGAAGTATATGGCTTTGCAACTACCAAGTTTGGTTTTATTGCAATTTTAGCATTTTTAGGAATGTACTTTTTCACATCGGCATATTTTAGTAGTTCTTTTGTCATTGACTTTGCATCCTTGCCGTAAATGATGTAAATGTTGTTATTCAATCTATTTCTCTCTCCCTCACTCTTTTATGGTAATCTCTGTATCAGGAAAAATGCTTTTGAGTTTGCTTATAATTTCCTCATCAGATTGAACTTCTTGTTTGGTTTGAGAAACATTGCTATTTACTTCTACATCAACCTCACCATCGTACCCTACTACTTTTTTCAGTACAGACTTGAAATAATCAAGGTTTCTTTTTAAAAGCTCTGCAAAGACACTATCTTCCTCTTTAAAGCAGATTTTGAGGCCTCCTTCAAACTTAATGCTTGCATTTTGCAGAACCTGCGAAAGCCCCGGTTTTTCCTCTTTTATCGCTTCTTTTATCTCTGCCCATCTCTCCAAAATCTCAGAAACATCTGGCTGTTGAGATACTATCTTCTCTTCTTTAGAGCTCGAAAGTGTTACATTTTCACTTGAAACTTTGGATGATAAAGAGCTTTTGTCAGGTTTTAAAGATGCCAAAGCATTCGGATTTTCTAAAATCTGTGAAAGTCTTGCTTCAAGTTTTTTTACTCTTTCATTTATTCCTTCAAATGATGTGTCCATCTGCACATCACAAAGTTTTATTGTGTTTATTTCAAGCAAGACTTTTGGAAACCTTGTCCATCTTATCTGATTTGCAGTGTCAATTAACATCTTTATAACAGACACGATTCTATTTGAATCAAGGAGGTTAGAAATATTTGTTACAAAGCTCTTGTCTTCATCCATCATGTCAAGTAAAATGTTCTGGGCACCTAAACGCAAAATCAAAGCATTTCTCAACATCTTTATGCTCTCTTCTAAAAATGTATTGACATCCATTCCCTCATCCCAAAGTCTATTTATCACTTTTAAGCCCTTGTTAGAATCATTCTCAACAATTGCACTCAAATACTCTTTCACAATTTCTGTTGAAGTAACGCCCAACAAGTTTGCAACAAATTTGTATGATATATGCTCATCAGAGGTGTTCACACATCTCTCTAAAATTGTAAGGGCGTCTCTTAATGCCCCCTCTGCCTTTTGAGAAATAAGATACAGTGCTTGGTCGTCAATCGAGATTTTTTCAAGCTCAACAACTTTTTTGAGCCTCTCATATATATCCTTTACAGAGATTCTTTTGAAATCAAATCTCTGGCACCGAGATAAAATTGTAGCAGGAACCTTTTGTATATCTGTTGTTGCCAGAATAAAAAGAGCATGGGCAGGAGGCTCTTCAAGGGTTTTTAAAAGCGCATTGAAAGCACCTGTGGAGAGCATGTGAACCTCATCTATTATATACACTCTTTTTTTGCACATTGAAGGTGGGTATCTGACCTCATCTCTTATTTGCCTTACATCATTCACGCTTGTATTGGATGCTGCGTCTATCTCTAAAACATCAAGAGTCTTTTCTTTTAAGATGCTCTGGCACACTTCACATTCGTTGCAAGGATTTCCGTCTTTGGGATTAAGACAGTTTACTGCTCTTGCCATTATCTTGGCAGTAGTTGTTTTACCGGTGCCACGCGGTCCAGTAAAGATATACGCATGAGCTACCTTGTCTTGTTTTATTTGATTTTTTAATGTCTTTGTGATGTGCTCCTGTGCAACAACATCCTCAAATACTTTAGGTCTGTACTTTCTATAAAGTGCTATATGCATAAGCCTTCACCCTTGTCTTAAAGGATTTTTAAAAATTTTTCTAATCACACGATTGTAAACTCTATCTGCCTTAAAGCTACATTTGCATCAATAAGTTTTACCTTCACCTTGTCTCCTATCTTATACACCTTTTTTGACTTCTCTCCAATTAGTTGATATGTCTTTTCGTTAAATACATAATAATCATCTTCTAAGGAACTCACTCTTACAAGCCCTTCAATAGTGTTCTCAAGCTCCACAAAAAAGCCAAAAGGCGTGACGTTTGAAATAATACCTTCAAAAACCTGACCGATTTTGTCTGTCATAAACTCTACTTTCTTGAGTTCAACTGTTTCTCTTTCAGCCTCTTCAGCTATCTGTTCTCGCTGCGATGTCCATTTTGCTATTTCAGGCATCTTGCGGCGAAGTCTTTCTGCTTTCTTTTCTGTCATCTTACCTTTTAGAACATCTTTCATAATTCTGTGAATTACAAGGTCAGGATATCTTCTAATGGGTGATGTGAAATGACAATAGTAATCTGTCGAAAGACCAAAGTGTCCAAGATTTTCTTCACAATACCTTGCTTTTTTAAGTGAGCGAAGACAAAGCGTGTGAATTACCCTCTCTTCTGGTGTGCCCCTGCTTTGTTCTAAAATTGCTTGCAGTGCCTTGGGGTAAATCTTGTTGGAAATTCCTTTCAGAACATAGCCCATATTGTATATAAACTCCGCAAACTGGTATATCTTTTCTGGATCAGGTTCTTCATGAACTCTGTACAAAAACGGAACATTTAGCCAAAAGAAGTGATTTGCAACTGTCTCATTGCAGACAAGCATGAACTCCTCTATTATCTTGTTTGAGATTGTGAGCTCATACCTTCTGACATCAATTGGTTTGCCGTTTTTATCAATGATCACCTTTGTCTCGTCAAAGTCAAAGTCCAAAGCCCCACGTTTCATACGCTTTTCGCGCAAAATTAGTGCAAGTTCTTTCATCAGCTCCAAATCTTCTCTTATGTGTTCATATCTTTTGAGAAGGTCTTTGTCCTCTTCTTTAAGTATCTTTGTTACATTTGTGTATGTCATCCTCTCCTTGCTTCTTATAACGCTTTCAAATATATCATGCTTTATCACATTGCCGTTTTTGTCTATTTCCATTAGCACAGAAAAGGTGAGTCTATCAACATTTGGGTTGAGAGAACAAATTCCGTTTGACAGCTTGAAAGGAAGCATTGGGATTACTCTGTCAACAAGATAGACGCTTGTTCCTCGCCTGAAAGCCTCTTTGTCAAGGTGTGTATTTGGCTTTACATAATGGCTGACATCTGCAATGTGAACGCCCAGTAGATAGTTGCCGTTTGGAAGCTTTTTGATAGATACTGCATCGTCAAAGTCCTTTGCATCCTCACCGTCAATTGTAAAGATTGTCCAGTCTCTTAAATCAACTCTTCCTTCAATTTCCTCTTCTAAAACCACATCAGGGATATTCTCAACCTCTTTTAAGACCTCTTTTGGAAATTCTTCATCTAATTCGTACTTTTTAATGATTGATAATATATCTACTCCTTTTGCATTTTCATATCCCAAAATCTCAACAATTCTTCCTTCAGGGTTCCTTCTCTTTTCAGGATACCTTGTAATCTCAACAACAACCTTTTGCCCTGTCTTTGCTTTGTTTTTCCCGCTCTTTGGAATATATATGTCATAGGTTATTCGCTGGTCATCTGGAATTACAAATCCAAAGTTTCTGCTGTCTTCATATCTTCCAACAACTCTTGTAATTCCTCTTTTTAAAATCCTCTCAACATACCCTTCAACCTTTTTCCCTTCAACAGGCAAAGAAAGTGCCTTGACAAGCACTCTATCCCCATGCATAGCTCCGTTCATATTTTCTGCTGAGATAAAAATATCAGGAACATTGGGATTGTCAGGAATCAAAAATCCAAATCCACGGGGATTTACTTCTAATGTGCCAACAAAAAGGTTCATCTCCTCGGCAAGACCGTATCTTCCACGCTTTGTCCTAACAATTTTGCCTTCCTGCTCAAGTTCATCAAGTATTCGTTTGAGCAAAAGCTCATCTTTTCCACTCCAGCCCAAGATACCTAAAATCTCAGAAAAAGTCATGGGATGATAGCTTTCTTCTTGGATTAAGCTCCACACTTCTTGTTTCTTTTCTTCAAACTTTGCCTTTCTCACGGGGCATCTCACATCCTCTTTTTTAAAAGTTTTTTCTTTAAAGTCCAAGCTCTACACTTATTTTCTGCATAGCCTCTAAAGATATTCTTAAAAACTCCTCAAGCTCAAGCCCAAGCTCAGAACATGCCTTTATCTGCTCTCTGTTTGCTCCTTTTGCAAAGCTTTTTTCGTTAAATCTGTTCATCAAAAATGGTACAGTTACATCAGAAAGCTTTTTAGACGGCAGAATCAGCGCACCTGCAACTATAAACCCTGATGTGGGGTCAACACAGTAAAGCGCTTTGTCAAGAAGACTTAAGCGTGGAAGACCATGTGCGTCATTGTGAACTTTTACTGCATACACAATGTCTTTATCAAATCCCAAATCTTCTAAGATTTTTGCACCAACCATACTATGTGAGTTTGGGTCACTTTTTGTTTCCTCATAATCTATGTCATGGACAAGTCCGCATATTCCCCATTTATCCATATCCTCTTCAAAATAGCATGCAAGCTCTCTCATAATCGCCTCACATGCCAAACAGTGTTTAAGTAGGTTTGGAGTTTTGATTCTCTTCTTGACCTCTTCAAGGGCTATTTCTCTTGTGATTTGCATAACTTAAAACTTCCTCCTTTTGTGTTGTGGTTTTGCTGAAATATACCGCGCAAGATGGTTAAAATAAAAACCCAAGGTCGACAAGCAACCTCAGGTTTACTCTATTACAAAAAACAATATCACTGACACAACAAAGAAAGCTGCTGCAATTATCCATGTGTATCTTCCAAGCATAGCATCAAGAGTTCTTCCCTTGTACTTTCCAAAAAACGTCTCAGCACCACCTGCAATTGACCCAGAAAGCCCTGCGCTCTTGCCTGATTGCAAAAGCACAACTACTATTAAGGCTATCGCCAAAAGAATTTCTAACACTGTCAGTATAATCTTTGCCATTTTACTTATAAAACCTCCCCAGTTTTAAAAATCAACCTCTCTGCACTTTGTTTCAACAAGCTTGATATTCCCTTCTTTGTCTTCACCAAGCAAAAGGTCGCACATCTCTTTTGCCTTGGCGTTTGTTAAAAACACATCTTCAACTTTCTTACCATCTTTGTACTCAATCTTGACGTAAAAAATTTTCATCGTCTTTGCCTCCTTGCAAAAAGCCCATAAAAACCATACTAAAATTATATCACAAGGCAGCAAAATTTCAATCAAATTTGAACCTTATTCGAAATATTCCCCAACAAATACCTCCTCAGCAGGGCCTGTCATAAAAACAACATCGCTATCTTGCCATTCTATCTCAAGAGTTCCAAAATAAAGGTGAACATTTGCTTTTCTTTCTGTAAAGCCATTTAAATTTGAGGCTATCACAGATGCACAAGAACCTGTGCCACATGCAAATGTTGCACCTGCTCCTCTTTCCCAAGTTCTCACCTTTATATTATTCTTGTCAATCACCTGAACAAAGTTGACATTTGTCTTTCTTGGAAATGCCTCATGCTTTTCAATCTTTGGACCTAAATTGTAAATGTCGACCTTTTCAACATCGTCAACAAATAAGATTGTGTGCGGAACACCCATCAAAAGTGATGTAATTTGATACTCTTTACCATCAACAAAAATAGAGGTATTTATTGCTGTATCATCAGGCTCACCAATCATCGGAATATCCTTTCTTTTAAAGCTTGGCTTCCCCATGTTGACCTTTACTTTTTCAACAAGTCCATACTCATTTAAAATGAGCTCTGGCTCTATTATCCCTGCTAATGTTTCAACCTTGAACTTGTCTTTTTTGACAATTCCTCTTTCAAATACATATTTTGAAAAACATCTGATACCATTTCCACACATCTCAGCCTCAGATCCATCAGAGTTGATAATCCTCATTCTGATGTCAGCAATATCAGAATCTAAAACAAGCAATATCCCGTCTGCACCAACTCCAATGTGTCTGTGGCACATCCTCTTTGCAAGAGAGTTGTAATCTATATCCTCTTTGCCTCTTGCATCTATCACAATAAAGTCATTTCCAAGCCCGTGCATCTTTGAAAAAAGCATTATTTTGCAACCTCCTGATTACTTAAATTTTAATTTCTCAGAGAAATGATCGGTGGTGGTACCCTTCCACCTCTGTGAATGAGCTTATGTGGTGAAAACTTATTTATCTTCATAACCTTAGCTCTTCCCAATAGCCCGCCAAAATTGACCTCATCGCCTTCTTTCTTGCCATACGCAGGAATAATTCTTACAGCTGTTGTCTTGTTGTTATATACACCAATTGCTATCTCATCAGCAATAAGACCTGAGATGACCTCCGGCTCTGTGTCGCCCGGCACAACAATCATGTCAAGCCCGACAGAACACACACTCGTCATCGCCTCAAGTTTTTCTAAAGAGAGTGCCCCTTCTTCAACTCCCTTTACCATTCCAGAGTCCTCAGAAACAGGGATGAAAGCACCTGAGAGCCCTCCTGTGAAACTTGCTGCCATGGCACCTCCTTTTTTGACCGCATCGTTCAAAATTGCCAAGGCAAATGTGGTACCATATCCGCCAACTTTTTCGACACCTATTTCTTCAAGTATCTCTGCAATGCTATCTCCAACCTTTGGAGTTGGGGCTAAAGACAAATCAACAATGCCCATTGGGATATTTAGCCTTTCTGACGCATATTTTAAAACAAGCTGGCCTGCCCTCGTAATCTTAAAAGCCATTCTTTTGATTGTTTCATAAATCTCCTCTATTGAAGCATCTTGTTTTTCTTCTACCGCTCTTTTTATAACGCCGGGACCTGAAATTCCAACATTTATTGCACTATCGCCCTCACCTACTCCATGAAAAGCTCCTGCCATAAAAGGGTTGTCATCTGTTGCGTTCGCAAACACAACAAACCTTGCACATCCAAAGCTATCTTTGTCTTTTGTCTTGTAAGCAATTTCTTTTATTACATAACCTAAATGACCTATAACATCAAGGTTGATACCAGATTTAGTTGTTCCTACATCAACCGAGGAACAAAGCCTCTCAGTTTCTGCTAATGCCTCAGGAATTGAAGAAATAAACCTTTTCGTCTTTTCGTCATATGACTTATGAACTAAAGCAGAATATCCACCAATCAGGTCAACGCCTATCTCCTTTGCAATATCATCTATTGCAATCGCTACTTTTATTAGGTCATTACACTCAAACCCGTATGTCAAAAGTGAAATTGGTGTGAGCGCAACTCTTCTGTTTACAATTGGAAGTCCAAACATGTCCTCAATCTCATTTGCAACTTCTTTTAAGCTACCAGCATACTCTACAATCTTCTTTTTCATCCTATCAATGAAAACTTGAGGATTTTCTGATACACAGTCAAAAAGGCTAATACCAACTGTGATTGTTCTTATGTCAAGGTTGTTTTGCTTTACCATATTTATTGTCTCAATTATCTCCTGCGATGTAAACACCTTTTTTCATCTCCTTGTTATATCCTATTTATGCTATTGAACAAATCTTCATGCTGCATGTTAATATCAACACCAATCTCCTGAGCTCTCTTTTTTAGAAGCTCTTTCAGCTCAGAAAATTTCACTTTTGCACCTTGCAAATCAACAAGCATTATCATTGTGAAAAACCCTTGCATAATTGTTTGGCTGATATCAAGGATGTTTACATTGTTTTCCGCCAAAAGGGAAGAAATTGCAGCAATTATCCCGACTTTGTCTTTCCCAACAACAGTTATTATAGCTCTCATTTTTGACTTCCTCCAGTACCTTTATTTTCAAACAAAATTAAAAAACCAGAAGCTAACTTATAGTCTTGCTAAAACCTCACTATATTCAGGAATTGCTGGTATCGCTCCTTTTTTAGTTGCGCAAAGTGCCCCTGCTATGTTTGCCTTTTTTACTATGTTGTATAAAAGAGATTTGTCTATGTTCTCAAACGGCAAGTACTTAGAAATCTCAAAAAGAGTCATACCAACAAAGCAGTCTCCACATCCTGTTGTATCAACAACATCAACTTCAATTGTCTCAACCACTGCAGACTCTCCTTTGTAGAAAAATATACTTCCCTTTTCTCCAAGAGTCACAAGAAAAAGTTTTATTTTGTCCTTTACCATCTGGTAAAACTCATCAATGCTCTTTGCAAACAACAAAACCTCTTCTTCTGACATCTTGAGAATATCTACATAACCTTTTTCAATTGGCAAAAAGATTGCAGAAATAGCTTCTTGCCTGCTTTTCCAAAGAGGTTCTCTGTAGTTTGGGTCATATGAGATTACTGCCCCGCTTTTTCTCGCAACTTCTAAAAGGTAAAAGGTTAGCTCTTTGTTTTCTGGATGTGTCATTGAAAGTGAACCAAAGTGAAATATCTTTGCACTCTTTACTCTATCCAAGTCAATATTTTCTTTTTTGAGGTAAACATCTGCACCGTGCTTTCTTGCAAATGAAAATGACCTTTCACCTTTTTGGTCAAGCTTTACAAATGCAAGTGTTGTAAAATATTCATCTGTGACATTCACACATGAGATATCAACATTGCAATTCGAAAGAGTCTGCAGAATCATCCTTCCGAACATATCATTTCCAACTTGGGATATTAAAAAAGATTTTCCTCCAAATTTAGAAATAGCTGCTGCAACATTTGCTGGGGCACCGCCAGGGTTTGCCTCAAAAAGGTTGTCTTTAACATTCAAAAAATCTATCAGTACCTCTCCAAAACAGACAATGCTCAAAAAGCAAACCCCCTTTTCAGAGAAGTTTTTAGTTACTCTGAGTAATAGTTACACCATAATTATAGAATATTTTTGAGACTAAAGGAAACACTCAGATAGAAAATCAGAGCTGTAAGTTTTGTGGAAAAAATAAAAAAGAGGTGCACAAGGCTATTTTTCCTTGTGCACCAAAAATATTTTTAAGTAAAGGGGGTCTTCTACTGAATATTTTTCCCACCAAGTAATCTTTTATACAAAAAGATTACTAAAAATTCCTCTTTGCTCTTTCCCAAAAGACCTTTCCACATCCCTTCAAAACTTTAAACCCTGTAAATCTATCCTCAACAAAAAGGAGGTATTATTACAGGTTTGCTACCTTGACAGGTTGCTCGAACAAACCTCTTTTTATCTCTGTAGTTGTCATGTGGCTCGCCTTTAACATCTCTGTGATATAATTGCAAGCCTGCCATGGATCTACTCTTTCTCCACATGTGAAAACATCCACAGCTGCATATCCAAGCTCTGGCCATGTATGAATTGTCAAATGTGACTCTGAAATTACCACAACGCCACTCACGCCTTGGGGCGAAAACTTGTGGAACGCTACTTCTCTTACCTCTGCTCCTGCTTTGAGCGCTGACTCTACCATTATCTTTTCAATGAGCTCGCGGTTGTTGAGCACTTCCTTGTCACAACCGTACAGCTCTGCAATAATGTGCCTGCCCAACGCGTGCATCTTCTCTACCTCCTTCTTGGAATTTACTTTCTTCAAATGACAGAATCTATTTTAGCAGATTTATCTTAAAAGTCAATATATTTTTTTAAAAAATATCATTTTTCTTTAAATTTTAAAATTAGCCCTCGCTTTCTTATTAACTTATAAGATTTTCTTTTCTTTATGCTATTGTATGTGTGAAATTTTTAAAACTTAACATTGAATACTTTTTCAATAGCATGTGCAAAGCCACCTTCATCACAGCTCAAAGTTACAAAGTCTGCAACCTGTTTTAGCTTTTCCGTAGCATTCTCAACCGCAACCCCAATACCTGCATATTCAATCATTGAAATGTCATTGTCACCGTCACCAATAGCCATAATCTCCTCTTTTTTTATGTTATAATACTCGGCTAAAAACTTCAAAGCATTTCCTTTAGAGACATTTATATCAGTAAACTCCAAGAAAAAAGGCTTTGAAAACATAATGTTAAATTTCTTTAAAAACTCTGATGGAAGGTTGTCTCTCAATTTCTTCAACCTCTCGTGTTCATCAAAGAATAAAACTTTTGTAACAGGCCTGTCTACAAACTCTAAAAAATTGTCTACCCTCACAGGTTCAAGTCCTGTTAGGTTCCTGTAATACTCCACCTTTTCATTGAACCCCTCAATATACCAAATATTGTCAATGTAGATATGGACATGGATATTTTCTTCCTTTGCGAGCCTTATAAGATCTTTTGCATCATCAGGTTGTATTTCACATCCATATAGTTTTTGGTCAGTTTTGGGGTCATATACCAAAGCACCTTGGTAAGTAATTATAGGATAAAAATTGTCAAGGTCATACGCAATCTTTTTCACAGAAGGATAAGGCCTGCCTGATGCCAATATCAAAATTACATTATTTTGCTTTAAAAACTCAATAGCTTTAAGGTTTTTCTCTGGAATTTTCAAGTCTTTTGAAAGAAGACTATCGTCAAGGTCTGTGGCAACAAGTTTAATCATCTTGCAAATATTTCCCCTTTCTTTTTTAATCATAAGAGTTAATAAAAAACGGTTTGGATATTCACACCTTACCAGGTATTAATATCCAAACCTTAAAACATATGTATTCCCTTTGAAATATTGTAATTATCACTTACTTACTTTTGATGTACAAATATTACATTTCCAGTCATAAGCTTTGGATAAAAGTAGGTAGATTTTTGAGGCATCTTTTCGCCACTTAACGACACTTCTTTTAACTCTTCAACAAGTGTAGGATTTAATATAAATCCGTATTTTCCTCCACTGTCAACTATATCAATTAACTCTTTATCTGACTTTGTGTACTTCAGATTTCTTTGGTGTAATATATCCTCATCAGTGATATTTAATACATCATTTAATACAAGTTTTTGCAAAACAACAACGTCAAGGTTTTTATACGCTTTGCTTCCCTCAACATTTTTCAAGGCTCTTTCAGGATCTTTTAGCTTTATTAAGTAGTAGTTTCTATTGTAAGTATACACTAAGAACGCATACTTTCTATATGCTGCAAGCTTTTTCTTTAAAGGCTCATACTTACCTTCCTCTATATCAAAGTTTTCCTTTAACCTTTCAATAAAAATATTCTCTTCAACATCTGTTGAAAGAACAATTCTGTGGGTTGGAAGGATTACTATACCTTCATCCTCTAACGCTGTCAATGTTATCATAATATAGTTATAATCCGCATCCTTGCTATAATCTTCTTTTTGCATCATCTCTTTTTTATACTCCAAAGCAGTCTCATACCTGTGATGACCATCTGCTATGAAGATTTTCTTGTCAGAAAATAGCTTCTTGAGCTTATCTATTATATCATCATCTGATACAATCCACATTCTTTCAAATGTACCAATTCCATTGTAATTTATATCTTCCTTTTTTGCCTTGATACTGTCAAGTACTTGTTTTACATTGAACTCCTTGTCTTCATAAAGTCCAAAAATGCTGCTTATATTTGCGCGTGTGTGTTTAAGAAGATTAAGTCTTTCTTGCTTTGGTTTGGAGAGTGTAAACTCATGAGGAATTACAATCCCTTCTTCAAAGTCAACAAGTTCAAGTAAAACTATTAAACCTGTCCTTTTGTATCGCCTGCCTTCTACTTCAAATTCCTGCTCAATTACATATACACTCTCTTTTTCATCAAATTTCAAAATTCCCTTTTGAATCCACTCATCTAAATACTTTTTTGCACGTGTGAACTTGTTGTTTTGTTCATTGTCACCTTCAAATTCTTTCCCAAATTCAACCCTTATAATGTTGTATTCACTCTTTTTATAAAGTTCCTCACGCTCGCTTTCTGAGATTATATCATAAGGCGGACAAATACAGTCATCTAACTTGACTTCAGGTGAATATCTCAAACCCCTAAAAGCTCTGATATTTGCCATCTTTTGCAAAACCCTTTCTTTCTCAGTTTTTTCTTTTCGATAGCAACTTTTTATAGTTTTGCCATTGTGACTCTCAAGATACCATCTGTATTTTTGAGCTTTTCAACCGCTTCATCTGGCAAAGCCCCATCAATCTCACATACCATAACAGCTTTTTCACCTTTTTTGTTGCGCGAAACCTGCATTGTAGCAATGTTAATTCCGTACTCCCCAACAATTGTACCAATTTTACCTATCATACCAGGCTTGTCAATATTTTGAATAAGGAGCATGTACTTTTCTGGCTTGAAGTCAACTTTGTATCCAAAGAAATCTATAATTCTCCCTTCATTGTTGTAAACTGTACCAGCAAGTTCTAAAACCTTTTCATCTGTTGTAAACCTTGCAGTTATCATATTCTTGAACTTTCCGCCTTCGTGTGTTTTGCTCTCAATTACCTCAATGCCTTGTTCTTGTGCTAAAACTTGAGAATTCACATAATTTACAGTGTCCTGAACAGAAAACTCAAGATAGCCTTTCAAAAGTGCACGTGTGAGCCATGTTGTCATCTTTTCATCTATCTGTCCGCTATAGATAATCTCTATTTTCTTCGCAAAGACTCTTTCTGCTTGGATGAAAATCTTGCCCATTGCTTCAGCAAGTTCTAAGTATGGCAAAATCTCATCAAGTTTTTCTTTCTCAAATGCAGGAAGATTGACAGCATTTTTTGCAATGCCGCCTTTTAGCACTGCTGCAACCTCTTTTGCAACAGATACAGCAACATTCACCTGCGCTTCTTGAGTTGACGCTCCTAAATGAGGTGTAATTACAACATTGTCAAGCTCCAAAAGTGGGTTGTAATATTCCTGTTTCTCAAGCTCAAAGTTTGGCTCTTTCTCCAAAACATCAAGCGCTGCTGCTGCAACAATACCTTCTTTTATCGCATTGTAAAGGTCTTTTTCATTGATAACTCCACCGCGTGCACAGTTTACTATCCTAACACCTTTTTTCATTTTTTTGAATTCTTTCTCGGAAATTAAATTATAAGTCTCCGGTGTCTTGGGTGTGTGAATTGTTATAAGATCAGATTCTTTCAAGAGAGTTTCAAAATCTACCTTTTCTACGCCATATTTTTTGAACTTCTCATCAGAGACATATGGGTCATACGCAATAACTCTCATTCCGCACGCTTTTAGTCTTTCAGCCACCAACGCTCCAATCTTGCCAAATCCGATAATTCCAGCTGTCTTTTCGTATAGTTCAACGCCCTTGAACTTACTTCTTCTAAAATCCCCCTGTTTGCAAGACATATATGCCTGTGGAATGTACCTGAATATGCTGAATATAAGTCCGATTGTGAGCTCTGCAGCCGCCATAATATTGCCATCTGGAGCATTGACCACAATTATACCTTGTTTTGTTGCAGCTTCTACATCCACATTATCAATTCCAACGCCTGCCCTTGCAATCACTTTTAAGTTCTTCCCACACTTAATCATCTCTTCATTTACTTTTGTAGCACTTCTGACAATTAAAGCATCGTAGCCGCCTATAATGTTGCAAATCTCTTCGTGCGAAAGCCCTATTTTTTCGTCAACTTCAATTCCTTCATTTTTTAAAATCTCTATACCTTCTTTTGCAATCCTTTCTGTAACCAATACTTTCATTTACTTATCTTACCTCCTTGGCAATTTCTTGAAGCACTGCTTTAGTTGCTTCTCCAACTTCAAAATTTTTATAACCGCACTCCAAAAGTGCAAGCTCAAAACACTCAATTGTCTTTAAAAGATCAAACTCGTCAACGTATCCCATGTGTCCAATTCTTATAATCTTCCCTTTAAGTGATGCTTGTCCTCCTGTTACCATTATGTCATATTTTTGATTCATTATCTTTCTTACCTTCTCTATATCAACACCTTCTGGAGACTTGATTGCAGTGATAACAGCAGAAGAGTATTCCTTTTTGGGTAGAAGTTCTAAATTCAGCTTTTCAGCAGCAAGTTGGGTAAGATGTGCAAGTCTTGCATGTCTTTTGAAGTTGTTTTCAAGTCCATAGTCAAGAATAAGCTTCAGTCCCACATCAACAGCTCTAATTAATGTCACTGCAGGAGTGAATGGTGTGTCTTGGGTTTCTTTTAAAAGGTTGTCCTGGTACTTCTTAAAGTCCCAGTAGAATTTTCTCAATTTTGAAGTCTTATAAAATTCCCATGCCTTATCTGATACAGAAACAAAAGCAAGTCCAGGCGGGGACATCAAAGCTTTTTGAGAACCTGTAACAACAACGTCAACTCCCCACTCATCAGTCTTTAAATCAATTGCACCAAGCGAACTTACAGCATCAACAATTAAAATCTTGTCTGTATTTTTTAGATACCTTGCAAGCTTTTCTATGGGGTTTGTAACACCTGTTGATGTTTCGTTGTGAGTTATAAACACACCTTTTATATCTCTGTTGCTTTCAATTATTTCAATTACTTCATCTATATTTGCAACATCCCCATAGTTATATTTCTTCTCAATAACATTCAAACCAAATGTTTTGCATATATTTATAAACCTATCACCAAAAACCCCCACTGATACAACTAAAACGGTATCGCCTTCAGAAAAGAAATTGACAGCACTTGCTTCCATTGCACCAGTACCCGATGCTGCAAAGGTGAGTACGTTGTTCTTTGTTTGAAAAACCTTTTTTAGGTTTTCGTTAACTCTTGAAAAAATTTCACCAAATTCTTTTGTTCGATGATGAATAATCTGCTGTGACATGGCAGCAATTACCTCTGGTGGAAGTGGAGTTGGACCAGGCGTCATTAAAAGCTTTGGTTTTCTCATGGTTATCATTCTACCCCTTTCAGCAAAACTAAATAATTATTTAAGTTTGATTATATCTAAACTACTTGGCAATGTCAATAATTTGACAATCTTATTATTATACATTTTATACACAATCAAATGAAAACTTTTTGTTAATCTACAACAATTACCTCATACCTATCAAAGGACATCAATAAACAAAAAGCCGGCACATTAAGTCACCGGCTTTTTTAAACTCTAAATTCTATCATTCTCTTGTCTTCCTTCTTTATCTTTTTCTTCATCTTCATCTTCATCTTCATAATCTTCGTCATATTCTTCCTCATCATAATCTTCAACCAGCTCGTCAAGGTAGATAACTTCGTTGCAGTTTGGACATTCAATTTCGTCCTCGTTTAAGTACTCATCTTCTTCTAAGTAGAATGTCACTTTGCAATTTGGGCACGTAACTTCAACTAAATCTTCGTCCTCATCTTCTTCGTCATAGTAATCATCATAGTCTTCATCATCATAATCATAAACTTCATCTTCTAACTTTTCTAAATCCTCATCGATATTCTCAACCACATCTTCAAGGTCAGCGTATTTCACATCTAATTCATTTATAGCATCTGCAAACTCGTCCAGCACATCAATGATGCTTCTTATTAATTTTCCTTCTTTTGACTCTTCGCTCACCCCAAGCCCGTCTGCTAAACCTCTTAAATATGCTACCTTTTCATATAAGTTTTCCATAAAATTAGCCTCCTAAAAATAAGATAACCTCTTTCTATACTTAATATTTACCCATCAAAAATTGTTTATACACACTTATATAAAACTTGTAAAATCCATTAAATTAAACTCTTGACAAATACTCTTCTGTCGAGGTGTCAATCTTTATTTTATCACCAACATTGATGAACAGTGGTACTTGAATAACAGCGCCTGTCTCTACCTTTGCAGGTTTTGTAGCACTTGTTTGAGTATCACCTTTGAAGCCCGGTTCTGTGTCAATGACCTCAAGCTCAACAAATCTTGGAGGTTCTACACCAAACACAACACCGTTGTGAGAAAGTATTGTAACTGTCATATTTTCTTTTACAAACTTTAATGCATCGCCAACCATCTCTTGGTTTAGTGCTATCTGCTCATAGGTTTGAGTGTCCATAAAATAATAAAGCTCTCCATCGTTGTAAAGATACTGCATCTCTCTTCTTTCAATATGTGCAAGTGGCATTCTCTCATCAGGTCTGAATGTCTTTTCAATTATTGCGCCAGTTTTTATATTTTTTAATTTTGTTCTCACAAAGGCAGCACCTTTACCAGGTTTTACATGCAAAAACTCAATTACTTGAAAGATTTGACCATCGTACTCTATTGTCAATCCTCTTCGAAAATCGCCCGCTTCAACCATTTGCTTCCCTCCACCATAAAATTTTGCTCTTCTATTTTATCAAAAAATTTATACTTTTTTCAACCAAATTAGAATTCCTTCACATCCTCTTTATTCTCTTCGCATACCTCTAAAATCTTGCCTTTTGACTGGGTACCATAAACTTTTTCGACTTTTGCATAGACGTATTTACCAACAAGGTCAGAAGCATTATCAAACTCTATTCTGTTCTGGTTGACATATCCAATAGCATTCTGGCAATTGAACTTGTCTTCTTCCTCAACGAATGCTAAAACCTCGTCACCCTCAGAAAGTGCACCACACAACGCCATGTAATGGTCAGCATCTTTTACAGGACATATTGTGAACTTATTGATATGGATGTTAGAAGAAGCCTTTAGGTATATCCTCTTCTTGTACTTTTCTTGAAGTTCTTTTATTCTATCAACTTCACCCTTTCTCAAAACCTCGCACACCTTTGTGTTTATCTCAACAAAAAACTTTTCCTCAACTCTGTTTTTAAAGTACCATTCAATCTCTTTTAATACCTGTGACGCAACCGTCTCAGGCGACAGGATTTTACCGGTTCCTTGACAGTACGGACAGCAAGTTTGCAAAACACAGCTGAGCCTCTGTCTTACTTTCTTTCTTGTCATCTCAACAAGCCCAAGTGGTGTTATTCCAACAACAACAGTTTTTGTCTTGTCACGCTTTAAAGCATCTTTCAAAGTCTCCAGCACAAGCTTTTGATGTTCTGGATTTTTCATATCTATAAAGTCAATAACTATAATTCCCCCAATATCACGAAGCCTCAGCTGCCTTGCAATTTCAACTGCTGCCTCAAGATTTGTTTTGAGGATTGTTTCTGAAACGTCATTTTTACCAACAAACTTTCCTGTGTTGACATCTATCACAGTCAATGCTTCTGTTTCGTCTATTACTATATACCCACCACTTTTTAACCATACACGTTTTGACAATGCTTTTTGCAGTTTTTGTTCTATCTGAAAATACTCAAATATGTTGGTGGCAAGATTAAAATATTCAACCTTACTTTTAAGACTTGGAGCATATGTTGACAAAAATTCTATTATCTTGTTATACTTTTTTCTGTCATTTATCACAAACCTATCAACCTGATTTGTGAACATATCCCTTACCGCTTTAAAGACAAGGTCATAGTCCTTATATAAAAGAACAGGTGCACTTTCTTTGCTCTTTTGTCTTATCTTCTGCCAAAGGTTTTTCAAAAATTCAAGTTCATTTTTTAATACCTCTTCGCTCTTTCCCTCTGCTGCTGTTCTGACAATAATTCCCATACCCTCTGGCTTCAGTCTGCAAGCAATCTCTTTTAACCTCGCTCTCTCTTCCTCAAGCTCTATCCTCTTTGAGATTCCAATATACTCTGTGTTCGGTAAAAGAACCAAATACCTACCTGGTAGTGTTATATTGGTTGTTACTCTTGGTCCTTTTTGGTCATATGCCTCTTTTATTACTTGCACAACTATTTCTTGACCACATCGCAAAGCGAGCGGATTTGTCTTTATCTCGTAGTACTCCTCTGTATCGCCAAACTCAAGTCTGTTTACATCACCTAAGTATAGAAAAGCATTCTTGTCCTGACCAATATTTACAAAGGCGGCGTCCATGCCGGGCAAAATATTCTCAACAACGCCCTTGTATATATTTCCAACTATACTCTGTTGATCTTGCCTTTCAACATAAATCTCAACAAGTTCTTTATCTTCTAAAACTGCAACTCGTGTCTCACCAAAACTGACATCAACTATAATTTCACATTGCATTATATCACCCTTTGATAATTTACTTTTTCCCTTTCTACTCTTATAATCTTATATTCAATATTATATTCTTCTGAAAATGCTTTAAGTATATCCTCTGGTTTGATATAACTTCCATTTACAACCTTGATATGAAATATAAGCTCTATATTATCCTCTTTTTTTTGGCACTCATAACCTATAAGATAGTCCCAAACACTTCGAAATGTTACTTTTCCATCTTTTTCACGCTTTATCTTTGGGCTTTTTTCCATAAACTCTTCAAAATGTTTACAAAAATCTTCCTCAGCTTCTATAAAACATTTATAATACATATCGCTTACTTGTATTTTATCAATTGCTTCTTCAATTTTCAATACTTTAAGTCCTTTTGGCAAAATTAAGTTAAGTCTCTCCACTACCTTCTCATCCAAATCTTCTTCAACATCAACTTCAAACATCTCTTCAGGTGAGCAAAGCCCAACTGCCATTGGCAAAATAAATGTGATTTTGGGATGGGGATTAAAGCCTTCTGTAAATTTGAGTTTGATATTTAGCCTTCTAAAACTTCTCTCAAAAAGCCTCACCATATCAAGATGTGAAATAAAGCAAGAAGGCAGATCCCGTGAAAAGTAAAATCTATACCTTTTTGCCAACACAGATTCCTCCTTTAAAAGTAGCTACCCCACACCCAATACAACTTTCAAAACACGAAGGTGTTGGTTTTGCTTCATATGCAAGCTTGCACTCTTTTATCAAAAACTCTTTTGACACACCAGTATCTATCATCTCCCACGGCAAAATCTCATCAAAATCCCTTCTTCTGTCTGAATAGAACTTGTAGTCAACGTTTGCTTTTTCAAAAGCTAACTGCCATTTTGAAAAGTCGAAAAACTCTCCCCACTCATCAAATTGGCAGCCAAGTTCAAGAGCATTTTTCAAAACGGCTGACAGTCTCCTATCACCTCGTGAGAGTACTGCCTCAAGTTTGCTCAAATAAAAATCATGCCAGTTGTACTCAACATCTTTTATTTTTGACAACTTTTCTTTTAACATTTTCATCTTTCTTTTCATCTCATCAATGCTGTCCTGTGGCTCCCACTGAAACGGTGTATGTGGTTTTGGTACAAAAAATGATGTTGAAACTGTAATTCTGACCCTCTTTTTCAATCCCAGGTCCGAATAAATCTGTCTTATATTTCTTGCAATCTCATATATCCCTATAATATCCTCGTTTGTCTCTGTTGGAAGACCTAACATGAAATAAAGTTTTACATTTTGGAATCCTCTTTCAAAAGCAAGTTTGACTGTAGAGTATATGTCTTCTTCTTGAATGTTCTTGTTTATAACATCTCTAAGTTTCTGCGTGCCTGCTTCTGGTGCAAATGTCAATGTAGGTTTTCTAACTTTTTCTATTTGTTTTAAAAGCTCTAAGGATGTTGAGTCAAGCCTGAGAGAAGGAAGAGAAATATTTACCTTTTTGTCCTCTGTAAATTGTAAGATATTCTTTGCTAAAGTTTCTATGTTGGGATAGTCACTTGTGCTCAGGGAAATAAGCGAAAGCTCGTTACACCCTGTACTTTCAATAAGCTCTTTTGAATACTCTATCACCTTTCCCATACTTCTGAACCTTACTGGCCTGTAAATTACACCAGCTTGGCAAAACCTACATCCACGTCCACATCCTCTGAAAACCTCAACAACTGCCCTGTCATGAACAACTTCAATCAAAGGTGTAATCATCTTTGTTGGAAAGTATACACTGTCCATGTCTTTTATAATTCTCTTTTTTACCTTTCCAGGCACTTGACTTGTTGTTGGAAAAATAGCCTTGATAGTACCATCTTGATTGTACTTTACTTCATAAAACGACGGGACATAACATCCTTCGATGTTTGCACACCTTAGCAAAAATTCCTCTTTTGACATTTCAGAAAATTTATACTCTTTAAAAAGGTCAACAAATTCTAAAATAACCTCTTCGCCCTCACCAATTACAAACACATCTATAAACTCCCATAGCGGTTCAGGATTATACGTACAAGGCCCTCCTGCAATGACAATTGGCATACCTTTGGGCCTGTTTTTACTCTCAAGAGGAATTCCAGATAACTTTATCATCTTTAAAACATTTGTGTAGCTCATTTCATATGAAAGCGAAAAACCTATTATGTCGAATTCATCTAAGGTAGTAAAAGTCTCGAGTGTAAACAGTTTTATACCTTCCTTTTGCATCTTTTCTTGCATATCAATCCATGGCATAAAAGCACGCTCACAATAGACATCTTCTCTTTTGTTCAAAAGATGGTATAAAATCTTTAGTCCCAAGTGTGACATACCAATCTCGTAAATATCCGGAAAGCAAAACGCAAACCTTATATCAACCTTGTTTGGGTCTTTTTCCACCATGTTTATTTCATTTCCAATATATCTTCCAGGCTTTTCAACGCTGTATAGAAGCTTAAATAACTTGTCTTTAACAACCACTTTCTTCCCACACCCTTTCTTTAAAAGTAGATAAATAATAAGCTACAGGCTACCCTGTAGCTAACAAATTCATTGAGTACTTTTACTTTTTATATTATTCCTCAAAGAATATAAAAGCAACCGTGCCCGGTCCAACATATGTGCCAATAACACTTCCTATCTGCGTCACAATAAGCTCTCCCGGAGAAAGTTCACTTTTTATTAGACCTTCATATTCTTTTGCCTCATCTAAGCTTCCCGCATATGAAAGACCACAAACTTGTTTTGTCAAATCAAGTCCTTTATTTTTTACCTCTTCAATTATTCTTGGAAGCGCTCTTTTCATTCCCCGTACCTTGTCAAACGGTTCAACAATACCATCTACAATTTGTAAGATCGGTTTTATATTTAAAATATTACCAATTGTTGCTTTTGCAGGGGAAATTCTTCCACCCTTTTTAAGATACTCCAAGGTTTCAACAGCAAAAAGATGTCGAATAGTCTTTATCTTTTGTTCAATAATCTCTGCAATCTCCTCTGCACTTTTGCCTTCATCTGCTAACCTTTTTGCAATTATTGCTAAAATTCCTGTACCAATGGATGCAGTCTTTCCATCTATGACAAAGATTTTGCTACTATCTAACATATCTCTTGCAATGCAGGCAGAGTTGTACGTGCCAGAAAGCTTTGCTGAAAGATGTATTGACACAACTTCATTTCCTTTTTCAAGCTCACCTTTAAAAACCTCTAAAAATTGATCAGGGCTTGGCTGTGATGTTCTGGGAAGATCAGTAGCATTCTTGAGTTTTTGGTAAAAGCTAACGGGGTCTATTTCCAACCAATCTTTATAAGCTTCTTCTCCAAAGTAGACAGTAAGTGGCACCATTTTGATTCCAAATTTCTCATACATCTGGGGACTTAAATCAGCTGTCGAGTCTGTCACAATTGTAACACCCATCAAAATCCCCCTTATCTACTTTTTATTCCCATTTCACTTTGTCACACCAAGTTAGGAAACCCCAGCTGTCTTAGGGCTTCATAAAGGACAATTGCCACCGCATTAGAAAGGTTTAACGACCTCACATCACTTATCATCGGTATTCTATAAGTCTTGTGTATGTTCTGTTCAATCAGCCACTGAGGAAGACCTGCTGTCTCTTTACCAAACATCAAATAGCAATTGTCTGTGTATGGCGCCTGAGTATAGTACTGTTTCCCTTTTGTCGAAAAGTAAAAGACATTTGCATCGCGATTTTTCTCAAAAAAGTCATTCAAATCTTTGTATATCTTTACATCCAAATACTGCCAATAGTCAAGACCTGCTCTTTTTAAATATTTGTCTTCTAAAGAGAATCCAAGCGGCTCTATTAAATGAAGCTTAGCACCTGTACAAGCACATGTCCTTGCAATATTTCCTGTATTATATGGAATCTCTGGCTCATGAAGCACAATATTGATCGGCATATTCTTAAAACTCAACAGCCTCCTTTCACAGGTTAGTATTCAACAAATGCAACGTCCATATCAATTTTATCACCATTGTCAAGAAGAAGCGGTACACATATATTTATCATCTTTGATGTACTCAAAATCATGTTCTCACCCATAAGTATTGAAGGCGGTGTTATCTCAACTTTGAGCCCTTTTTGTGAAAAAAGCATTGAAGTGTTGCCCATTATCATATTCGCCAACTCGCCAATTGCACTTTTTGCAAGGTCATCAAACTCAGTAACAGGATACCCACCCATCATCTTAGATGCAATATTCTTAGCAGCATCAAGCGACATACAGAAATTAACCTGTCCTTTTATATTTCCTGTCATTCCAATTATGACAACCACTTGTTCTACTTTGTAAGTAGGATCTTTGAGGTATACTTTCCCCAATTTAAAATCAATGTTTGCAACCTGTTTTAGAACTTGTTGACTTGCCTGAATAAATGGATTGATATACTCTACATTTATATTCATCGTATATTGTCTTGCCCCTGTCACAAAAGATTTTGAGACAGCAAGCAAGACTTACCTCCTTTCTCTCACTTTAGTATTTTTTCAAATAAAAATGAACGCTTTATTGTAATAGCTTTTGCAGGACAAAGCTCATGACAGCAATAACACCTAATACACTTTTTCAAATCAATATATGCTTTTCTGCTTCTCAGCTCAATTGCCTGAGCAGGGCAGGCATTAAAACACTCTGCACAACCTATACAAATATTTCTATCAAAAACCGGCCTTGGAGTAAGAATGTCACTTATTATTTTGGCTATAAAATTGGGAAATCTTCCTCTTACAAATGAAATCTCAGGTCTAAGTGGTACTTTAAAATTGTTCACTGCTACCTCTTCCAGTGTTTCGCCTACAATCTCAATCTCATCGGGATTTAAAAGGCCTTTACTTTTAGCTACATTCAAAAGAGGGACATCTTTTATTTCAAGCCCAATAATTTTGCATGCAACAAAATCCAATGCAATTGCATCTTGAGAAATCAAAAGAAGTCCTAAGCTGCGTGGTTTTCCTGCCGACGGTCCTTCTCCTTCCATCCCAACAATTGCATCCATGATATTTAAAATGGGCTTTGCAGTAGAATAAATGTCAAGCAACATCTCCATAAACTTGTCAACTTCTTGCAATCTAAAATGTAATTCTGCCTTTTGCCCACCTGGAACAAGACCAAATAGATTTTTTACAGCACCTGTATACACTGCCATTCTGTGAGTTTTAAGCTTTGGAAGATTAATTAGGCTATCGACTTCAAAATAGGGTGATATAAACGATATCTTTTTCAGAATACTTCTGTCTAACTGGATTTCCTTAGATGACGTATCATAGTTTAAAGTGACCTTTTTATACTTTTCAAGTTCTTTAAGTCCTGCTGCTTGATACACTGCCTCCAATCTTCGTTTTGTGTAAGGTCCACCTGGACTGTCTGCAATTATAATTTCATTCGTTTTTTCTTGGATGATCTTTACAACTGCCTCAACTACAGCTGGATGAGTTGTGACAGCCTCCTCAGGCCTTTTTTTCATAAGTAGATTTGGCTTCAATAACACTTTATTTAATCTTGTAAATTCAAACCCTAATAGGTCTATACCTTTTTCAAGTGCCTTTTTTATATCATCCACATTATATGTATTACATCTCACAATTGCAACCCTATGCATTTACAAATTCCTCCAAAACAAACTTTTCGATAGCCTTTGCAACCCCGTCATTTTCATACGAATCTGTTATGTAGTCGGCAATTTCTTTAAGACTGTCAATAGCATTTTCCATCGCAACCCCCAAACCTGCAAACTCAATCATCTGAAGGTCATTTTCATTGTCTCCTATTGCCATCACCTCTTTTTTGTCTATATTAAGATAAGAGCAGACAAACTCAAGCGCTTTTCTCTTGTTAACCCCTTTCTTCATTACTTCTAAAATATTGACATCCGATTTTGTGGTTTCAATATTTCCAACCTTTTCTTCTATTTGCCTTCTCACATGATCTACCTTTTCTATATCTTTATCAATAATCACAAATTTGGTTATAAGATTTCCACAATCTTTTATTGTCTCTAAGGAATCGTCAATAACAATCTCTATTTTTTCATCATCAGGAAGTTCTTTGTTTTTTTCATAATAAAACCTTGATGAATAGTCAAGCCTTTGTGCTATCATGGTATCTTTGTAGTAATAATGATAATAGATGTTATTAGCCTTGCATATTTTGGCAATCTCTAAACTACTGTCATTGTCAAGCCCTATATAATAGATATCCCTATTTGATTTCAAGTCTCTTATTATTGCACCATTGCAAGCTATGAGAATTTCATCTGAAAGCCCTAAAACTTTTGCAAAGTGCAAAACACCTTTTAGAATCCTTCCTGAGCAGAGTACAACGTGTATTCCTTTTCGTTTTGCAAGTGTAATTGCCGTTTTATTTCTTTGGGAGATTTTCTTTTCGCGGTCTAAAAGTGTCATATCAAGGTCAATTGCAAGTAGTCTGTACATTTTTGCTTTTCACCTTTTTTAAAAAAGACTTTTTGCATGATTGTTACAAATATTATATCAAAAAAAAATAAAGGCTGCTATGAGTAGCAGCCTTTATTTCAAAAATCACTTTAATTAATACATATCAGGCGATGGTGTTGGTGGGTTCTTCTCCTTTTCTGGCTTTTCAGCAACAACAGCTTCTGTTGTGAGCAGCATTGCAGCAGCTGATGCAGCATTCTGGATAGCTGTTCTTGTAACCTTTGTTGGGTCTACAATACCTGCCTCGAACATGTCAACAAATCTTTCATTGAGTGCGTCAAATCCAACACCAGCTGGGCTTTCTTTTACTTTGTTTACAATTACTGAACCATCCAAACCAGCGTTTTCTGCAATTTGTCTTAATGGCTCTTCTAAAGCTTTCTTAACAATCATAGCGCCTGTCTTTTCATCGCCAGAAAGTGTCTCAATTAGCTTATCAAGTGCTGGAATTGCATTGATTAGTGCTGTACCACCACCAGGAACAATACCTTCTTCAACAGCAGCTTTTGTTGCAGCCAAAGCATCTTCAATTCTTAATTTCTTCTCTTTCATCTCTGTCTCTGTTGCAGCACCAACATGGATTACTGCAACGCCACCAGCAAGTTTTGCAAGTCTTTCTTGTAATTTTTCTCTGTCAAAATCAGATGTTGTTTCTTCAATCTGTCTCTTAATTGACTGGATTCGTGCTTTGATTTCACTTGGGTCACCCGCACCGCCAACAATTATTGTATTTTCTTTCTGAACTTTAACTTGTCTTGCTCGACCAAGCTGGCTCAGTTTAACTTCTCTTATATCAAGACCAAGCTCTTCTGAGATTACCTGACCACCTGTGAGTATTGCAATGTCCTGCAGCATTGCTTTTCTTCTGTCACCAAAGCCAGGTGCTTTTACTGCAACGCACTGGAGTGTTCCTCTCAGTTTGTTTACAACAAGTGTTGCCAATGCTTCGCCTTCAACATCTTCTGCAATTATCAAGAGTTTCTTACCCTGCTGAACTATCTGCTCAAGAAGTGGCAAGATGTCTTGAATTGTTGAAATTTTCTTATCTGTAATCAAGATGTATGGGTCGTCAAGTACTGCTTCCATCTTTTCTGTGTCTGTTACCATGTAAGCAGAGATATAACCTCTGTCAAACTGCATACCTTCAACTATTTCAAGAGTTGTCTCTGTTGTCTTTGACTCTTCAACTGTGATAACACCATCATTTGTTACCTTTTCCATTGCATCTGCAACAAGCCTACCAATCTCTTCATCGCCTGCTGAGATTGATGCAACATACGCAATATCTTCTTTACCTCTTACCTTCTTGCTCATCTTTCTAATTTCTTCAACTACTACATCAACTGCTTTTTGGATACCCTTTCTCAAAATCATTGGGTTTGCGCCAGCTGCAACGTTCTTAAGACCTTCTCTAATCATTGCCTGTGCAAGTACTGTTGCAGTTGTTGTACCGTCACCAGCAATGTCGTTTGTCTTTGATGCAACCTCTCTTACAATCTGTGCACCCATGTTCTCAAATGGATCTTCAAGTTCAATCTCTTTAGCAATTGTAACACCATCGTTTACAATCTGAGGTGAACCAAACTTCTTCTCAAGAACAACGTTTCTTCCCTTTGGTCCTAATGTCACTTTAACAGTGTCTGCTAATTTATTTACACCACGCTCAAGCGCTCTTCTTGCTTCCTCATCGAACACTATCATTTTTGCTGCCATGATCAATCTACCTCCTTTTTTGTTTTGTTTAGTCTTCAATGATTGCTAAGACATCGTCCTGTCTGATTATTGTATACTCTTCACCATCAATCTTAATTTCTGTTCCCGCATACTTGCTAACAATTATCTTGTCACCTTTTTTAACAACCATTTCTACCTTTTCACCATCAACAATTCCACCAGGACCAACTTCGATAACTTCTGCAATTTGTGGCTTCTCTTTAACAGTATCTGGCAGGACTATTCCACTCTTTGTTACTTCTTCTCTTTCCTTATACTTGATTAAGATCCTGTCACCAATTGGTTTTATTCTCATCCCTTTTCTAACCTCCTTTTTCATTTTTGTTAGCACTCATTAATAGTGAGTGCTAATCACATTAATTACTATAGTATATTATTCCTTTCCTAATCAAGTTTGATTTTACCCAAAATATGCGCAAGATATTCAATTTTTAATGAAAATCTTGAAAAAAGAGAAGTTTTTCTTCAAAAAACTTCTTCTTACGCAAGATTGCCTATGGTGTTATTTCGCTCCTATTTAGAACTTTGCAATGTAAGTTTTCTAAAGTGGGTAGGAGAAAAACCTGTGTACTTTTTAAAAATGTCATTGAACCTCTGTAAAGAAGAGAAACCACACATAATAGCTATCTCACTTATTTTCAAATTGGACATAGAAAGGTATTCCTTTGCCTTTTCTATCCTTTTTGAAAGTAGATATTCTTTGGGTAAAATCCCGAATTGATTTTTGAAAAGACGTGAGATGCTACTTTCTGACATAAAAAGTTTTTTGGCAATATCCCCTATTTTGATGTCTTCCATGTAGTTTTGGTCTATATAGTCTTTGATAAACTTAGCAATCTTAGAATAATCAAAACTTCTTTTTATTTCCAAATTAACCATTTCACGAGTAATATATATAAAAAGTTCTAGCGACTTTATATAGAGGAGAAGACTTTCTCTATTCTCTTTTGTCTCTTGCAATATAGATTCTAAACAAAAAAAGATACTACTTCTCTTCCTGACGTGAAGATAATAAAACGGCGAAGAAAGTGCTTCCATATGTTTCAGAAAACCGTAGATTTCCTTTAATTCCTCTATCTTAGATTTACTCTGAGGCTTTAAATAAAAGCCCATCACAATAAATTCTGCTTTAAAACTCCCCACAACTTCAAACTTATGCCTTGTGTGCGGTTTTATTATAAGAAGGTCACCTGCTTTTAGTTCTATTTTTTCTTCTTCTATCCAAAAATCAATACTGCCTTTTTTAACAAATATTAGTTCATAACTGTCATGTATGTTATAATCCATCTTCCAGGAACTATCATGCACACGCTCCAGAGTCTTTACAATCACCGGCATTATGGTGTTAAGCGTCTCTATCATTTTTCAACCCCACAGCTTTGAAATTTTGTTTCAAAATAGGTAAAACATTTTTCATTCTCTTTTGTAAACAACATTAAAAATTTCTTCATAAGTCATAGCTTTTCTAAAAGAAACCTTTTTACCAGTTGTAAAATATCGCTTGTCTAATTTTTTTAGTTTTAAAAATTCTTCAAACGATTTCTTGTCTTGTATCACACCATTTTGATAAAGTACCTCACTTAGGTTCTCTACACTATCTATATAGATATCCACTTTATCATTCAAATCCGAAGCATTTCCGCCATAGTTTGCACTAAATAGAAAGTACATTGTCAAAACTCCCAAAATCCACCCAATACCAATACCCAAAAGCATAAACTTATACCATCTCAGACTTTTTCCCTCCTACAATCTTTATTGCAAGCTTTGCCTCACCCTTACCTATTCCCAGCCTTGATGCAACCTCTTCTATACTAAGACCTTGTCTATACAGCTCAACAGCCTTGTGATAGATTTCTTCTTTTGATTTTTTGGGAGAAAGATTAGCACTTTGTTCATTGTTGGTGATTTTTCTTTCAATTTCTCCTGAATTTTTATTTTCATCCATTTCTTTTGTAGTTGCTTTATCTTTTATTTTATCCATTTCCTCTTTTGCCCATTTTACCCTGTTTTCAATCCTTTCAATTATATACTCCCCAAAACTATCTAATTCTTCAATTGTCTCAGTTGCTTCACTCAAAAGTTGTGAAAGTTTCAAAGATACTTTCTCAGAGTCAATTAAAATTTTTTCTCCTTTTTCTATGTCTTTTTTTATTGACCTAAGTGAAGCAAAAATCATTATAAGTCCTAAAAATACAAATAGAGCAACGTATGCATCCATCTCTTTTCTCCCTCTTGTCAAACTCTTATATCAAAACCTTTATTAGTTTTTTTCTGTTTTTTCGCCTGTTGCTTCTCACTTTCTTGTTTTTGCGTAAGTCTGATTTCCGAAACATTGTCCTTACTTTTTACTTGTCTTAAATCTTCCTCTACCTTTGCCTGATTCTTCTGTGCATTTATATGCTTTAGCATATTTTCTTTTTGCTGCTCACCAAATACAATCTGGGAAACCTCTGTAGATTTAGGATACAAAATTTTTACATCGATTGGCCGAATGTTCATAAAGAACCAACTCCTTTTATACCTTGTTTTAACTATAAGGAGCTATTTTTATATCGGCATCTTCTCTGTAAATCTTGCAGTATTTTATAGGTTCTTTTATGATCTTACACACATTCCCTATTGTAATCTTAACACCCGGATAAATAACGTCCTGTACCTTCACAACCCCTTCGTTTCTCTCTTCTAATCTTTTCTCTATCTCTTCCAGCTCAAGCTGAAGAGATTTTAATCTCTCAGAAGACACAATTTTGGAACGTGTAAACTTCTGAAGCATCTCTCTTTTGTCGTCGATGAGTTTGCCTGCTGCTTCAATTTTTCTAAGTACCTCAATCCCTTGGTCGCATTTTTTGATGTTTTCTTTTAATTCATTGATCTCCTTTTTAATTTCTCTGTACCTCTCTATCATAAGTGGGTCCACACCAACTTCAATCTCAGTAGTTGTTGAAAGATAAGACCCTATAACCTTTGCCTCAACTTCTTTTCCCACTTTGCAACTTCCACCTACAATAGATGCCTTTTTACCAATCAAAACAAGCTTTCCACCACACTTGATATCACTGTGGACAATAGCTTCTGCTTGAATATCTTCAGCTGCCACCACAGTTGCGTTTTCAATAAATTTTGCAATAACATTTTTTTGAGAAATTATTTTGCCCTTACCCATTCCTGTTATACCCTTGTGCAAGATTACAGAACCTTTTGCTTCAATCTCAGCAGCCTCAACAATTCCATCAACCTCGACATTCCCCTCAGCAACAACCTTAAACCCCGATAAAACACTTCCCTTTATATGCACATTTCCAACAAAGTCTATATTTCCTGTTGAATTATCAACATCTGAGTTAATCTCAAGTGTATTTAAAACCACAACCTTTCCTTCTATAACAGAGACTTGCCCATCACAAGCAGCTCTCAGTGTATGTCCATCAGCATCAATGTATGTATTTTTCCCCCTCGGTAGATTTACTCTTTTTCCTTTTTGTCCTTTTATCACTCCTCCAAAAACATCAACACCATTTTCACCATCGACAGGGTCAACCATTGTTACAAGAATATCGTCTTTCCTGACGTTTTGTACAATCCCCAAATCCTTGTAATCAACTCTGCCATCAGGAAGTTCTTTTGGTTTTATCTCACGTTTTATATCAAAATGGTATATGAGTTTGCCATCAATGGGCTTGCCGGGAGATTTACCTTGAGCAACTACAACTGGTGACCCAAATACAGGATTTTCAACAAGTTTCCTTATCGCCTCTTCATCTATACCATAAGTCACTTTGTTTGCCCTCAAAGCATTCATAACATTTTCAAAAGTTAAATTTACTCCACTTTGGTTTTGTATTAAAATCACACTTGCCTTCAATCTATCAGTTGTTACCAAGACCTTAATGTCTACTTTAATGGTTTCTTCAGACATAAAAATACTCCCCTTTCCCCGCTAAAAAAATAAATTTCCTATTATTTACTTTATATACTTTTCTAACCGTGATCTCAACTTTAAAAGCGCACGTGTGTGAAGCTGACTCACCCTTGATTCAGAAACACCTAAAATCTGAGCTATTTCTTTTATGCTCAGATCTTCAAAATAATAAAGTATTATCACCATCCTCTCATTTTCTGAAAGATTGTCTATCTCTTGCCTAAGCACCTCCTTTAGCTCCTCATTCTCAACAAATACCTCAGGGCGCGAAACAAAGTCCTCAAGCCCACCTATTCTTGTCTCATAGTTCTGATCAAGAAATCCTTCTAATGAAAGAATCATTCCGCTACTTATCTTCTCTTGCAATTTCTGAAGTTCCAATAGTGATAGCCCCACTCTTTTTGCAACTTCCTCATCTGTAGGGATTTTCCCTTCTTTTTCTATGTCGATATAAGCTTTTTCTATTTCTTTTGCTTTTTGCCTAATACTTCGTGGTACCCAGTCTTGGCTCCTGACACAGTCAATGATAGCACCTTTTATTCGTGTATATGCATACGTCTCAAACTTGACACCTTTTCGACTGTCATATTTCTCGATTGCATCTAAAAGACCAATAGAACCATAACTTACCAAGTCCTCATACTCAACATTTCCGCCAAAATACATTGCCATTCTGCCTGCTATTAGTTTTACAAGAGGCATATATCTTAAGATAAGCTGTTCTTTTATTTTCGGGTCTTTTGTTTTTGAGTACTTTTCCCACAAAACTGCCTCATCCATTTTACAAAATCCCCTCGAATGCCAAATTAACTGTCTTTTTCAATGAATCCTTTTATAAAATGTCCACAAATATATCCTATCAATGATACAACAAACGTAGAAAAAAAAGTATATTCTCCTGACTTTTTCATAATAAGGCAAGATAAAAATACAATTCCTCCTCCTATTAATGCCAAAACTTCAGGTAAAATCTGTTCCCATTTCAAAGCTCAGTCTTCTCCTTTAGATAGTTTTTGTTCCCTTCCCGATTGTCTTTATTTCAAGCCTTCCATCCTCAGAGTAGAATATTATTGTTCTACCATAATTCCCACCTGTATCTTCAGCAATAATTGGAATATTTAAATCAGCTAAAATCTTTTTGGCAGCTTCTACATTGCGTTTTCCTATGTTCATGAACTCGCTTCTTGTTACTTCAAACATCTGAGCACCGCCTGCAAGCTTTGCTATCATGTCTTTCTTATTAGAGCCAATACTTTCCATCTTCTCTACCAAAAGTGGGATTCCTGTGTCAGCAAACTTTGCAGGGTTACTGTTGTTCTTCACACCCCAGCTGTAAGGAAGCATTATATGTATCATGCCAATAATCTTATTCTTGGTATCATAAATACAAACTCCAACACACGAGCCAAGACCAAGTGTAGTAAGTGCATTTGGATATTTGGTCACGTTTAAATCTGCCATTCCTACCTTAATTGTTTCAATCATCTTTCACGCTACTCCCAGTGCTTTCAACATTTTTTTATATGATTCTATGGTCGGTATTAAAAAGAAATCAGCAATAATCCTGCTGCTTTGTTCAAAAATCTCTGTTTCAATATAAAGAGCAGTATCGCTCGTTTCCCCAAACTGAATTGCAGGGAAGCTCAATATCGCTCCTGCCATATCTTGTGCAAGCTGTGGTACAGACTGAATCATCTTAAAACCTGTAAGTGTGGAAAGTGCTGTTAAATATGCCCCTGCCAAAATATTTCCTATCTCCATTAGTGCAGACTTTTCTATGTCAGTAAATTCACTGTACCCATTTAGCGATGTGCCAAGGAGCATATTTACCAAAATGTGCGCCGATGCTTGTGACATCACAAGCATGATAAATCCATCTATGTCACCCTCGACATTTAAAAGTATCCCTACAACCGGTATCTCTGCACCACCTAAAATCTCAGGCACTTCCTTCAAATCTACAATTTTTACAACAGGCACCTTCATGTCAATGCGCCTTCCAATCATCATGGCAAGGGCAGAGATTGCATTTCCGGTCCCAATGTTCCCAAGCTCTCTCAGGACATCTAAATACATCTCATTTATTTCGCTATTTGAAAAGTTCATAAAAATTAGCCCTCCTCAGCTTTTTTAAACAAAACATCTTCCAAGTTTATTATGTTTATTAACATATTGTTGTACTTTGCGATTGTAAAACTAAATTCATTCCTATCTTTCGTTGCAGAATCAACGTCCTCTTTGCTAAGATATACAACATCTAAAACCTCATCAATTATCAACCCTACTTTAAACTCGTTTTTCCAGTTGACAATTAAAATCCTTGTCTCATCGCCAAACTCTTCTTTGGGAACTCCTATCTTCTCTCGCAGGTCAATTACAGGTACAATCTCACCGCGCAGGTTTATAACACCTTTTATATACTCTTTAGTATTTGGCACTCGCGTGATCGGCATCATTTTCTCAATATTCTCTATAAAGCTTACCAAAAGTCCATAGTATTCATCCGCTAACCTGAAAATAAGATACTGTTCCATATTTCATCTCACCTCTATCTTCCTTTTATACTGCCGCCAACACGTTGGGGTCAAGTATCATAGCAACAGACCCATCTCCCAATATTGTTGCACCAGACACAAGCTTAATTCCTTCTAAATATTTCCCAAGTGATTTTATAACAATATCTTGCTGACCTAAAAGCTTGTCTACTATAATTCCCGTCAGTTTTTCACCACGCTTTACTATCACAACTGTGTATTTTTTCTTGTCAAGGTCAATATCCCGCCCAACAATCTTATGTAGGTATTTTATAGGAATGACCTGATTTCTGAGCATAATTATCTCTCTGCCTTTTTGCACAGTCTTGATATCCTCTTTTGCAATATCTATTATCTCCTTTATTGAAGCAATAGGAATTGCATAAATCTCATCAGCTACAGTTACCAGCAATGCTTGAATTATAGCCAGTGTTAAAGGAAGTCTTATTACAAACCTTGTACCCTTGCCTTTTTCTGTGTTTACCTCGATCATCCCACCAAGCTGCTCAATCTTGGTCTTGACAACATCAAGCCCCACACCTCTTCCTGAGAGGTTTGTAACTTTGTCCTTTGTTGAAAAACTTGGTAAAAACAGAAAATCTATAACCTCTTGGTCAGACAAGTCCAACTGGTCTTCTTTCAAAAGTCCTTTTTCAATAGCCTTTTTCTTTACCTTTTCTATATCAATGCCCTTGCCGTCATCTTCAACCTCGATCACAACATTGTTACCATCATGGTAAGCAGAAAGTTTTATAAGCCCACTTCTTGGCTTGCCGTTTCTCACTCTCTCTTCTGGGTCTTCTATCCCATGATCTGCTGCATTTCTCAAAAGGTGAATTAGAGGGTCGCCAAGCTCATCAACAATAGTTCTGTCAATTTCTGTATCCTCACCAGACATAACAAGCTCAAATTCTTTTCCAAGTTCTCTTGCCAAATCTCTCATCATTCTTGGGAATCTTGAAAATACCCTTTCAACAGGCACCATTCTCACTTTCATTACAGCGTCGTGAAGGCTTGTTGTAATCCTCTCTAAGTACTCTATGGATTCTTCGAATTGTCTACCATTATACCTTTTGGCTAACCCCTCAATCCTGCTTTTTATAATTATAAGCTCGCTAACCAGGTTCATCAAAACATCTAATCTTTCTATGTCAACCCTCACTGTCTGACTTGTCTTTTTAGTTACTGCTTGCTTTTGTTCACGCACAACCTTAACAGTCTCTGTACTTTGAGCCTCCTGTCCCTTTGTTACTTCCTGCTGAGACTCCGTTGCTGTCACATCTTTAGTCTCTTTAATCTCCGTGCCTTTTACTTCTCTTATCTCTGAAATAGACAGTATTCTCTCTCTTATTTTTTCAAGGGGCTCCTTGCTAACAATTGTAATACTAAATTCAAAGTCAAACTTCTCGTCTTCAATATCCTGAACAGGTGGTTTTGAATGGATTATCTCGCCTAATTCTTCAACCGCCTTGAAGACAAGATAAGCCCTTGCAGACTTTAAAAGACAGTTTGGATCCAATTCAACATCTAATTTATAAACATTAAATCCCTGAGAATGAGCTCTTTCAATCGCTCTCATAACAAACTCATCGTATTCTAATGAAATACTTACTTTTTTACCCTCCACACCTGTTTGTTCTTGAGGTTTGCCTAAAATACTATTTAAACTGTTCACAAGCCCAATATTTTGTTCTGTTCCTTCACTTCCTGTCGCGACAATTACATCTAAATATTCTTCTAATGCATCAACAGTTTTAAAAAGTACATCCATTATATTACTGTTAATCTTAAGTTTTCCGTCTCGTGCTGCAGCCAAAACATTTTCCATTGCATGGGTAAGTTTTTGCATATTTACAAATCCCATTGTACCAGCCATACCTTTTAAAGTATGAGCAGACCTGAAAATCTCATTGATAAGTTGCAAATTATCTGGGTTTTCCTCTAATTTCAACATATTGTCGTTTAAACTCTGAATGTGATCTCTTGCCTCTTCGATAAACATTCCTAAATACTGAGACATATCCATAACCTTCATCACTCCTTCTTTTGGCTATAAAATTCTTTATAAAAGTCCTTTTCGCCTCATCCTTTGTTGCTCTTTGAATATAAATCTTACAATCTTGTCTATCTCATTTTGTTTTGCCTCTATAAATTTGGAGCCATACATGAATCTATAAATGTGATGTTCTATTCTCTCTTTCCTTAAGATTTGAGCTTTTAATACAAGCTCTTCATTCTCAATAGGAATTTTTGTCAATATAATGTCATGTATATTAAATTCTTCTTGAGTTAAAAAACAAACCCCTCCACCACTGATATCCTTTGTCAGTGCCTTTACTATTTTTCCCTCTGAAAAGCCGTTTTGGAGACCTCCATTTACTTCACCTTCTTGAGAATCTAACAATTTTACAAATATATCTAAGTTTATAGGCAGTCTGAAAAACATTCGTCTTTGAATCTTCCAAATGTCAGATATTTGTCTGACTTTTATCATGTATTCTGGCTCTCTGAATCTATCTTCAATTACGCCATCAAACATCCATACACCATCTGGCATTACCTTGTATATCCTTACAATTTCGTCAATGTAAAATGTCGCGTATATGCCTTCTCTTATAGGTGTGAATATATAAAAATATTCATCTTTTATATCGGCAATTTTGGAGACATACTGCACATCCTTTTCTTCCCAGGTACGCCTGTCTATTTTGACAATTTGAATCTTATCTCCCTCTTTAAAAATTCTTTGCATAAAAAGCCCCCTCTTTTTATTATTGCTCCTTAAACTTTTTGATGATGTTTTCTATGAATCTTGCAAAACCCCTTTGAGAATCTTTCTCTAAGGTATCTGTGTCATAGACAAGCTTTTTTGCAATGCTTTCGACCTGCTTTGAGACACTACTCTTTTCATACGATATCATAAATGGTACCTGCTTGATAACAGATTTTGATACAATGACATTTTCCTCTATATATCCTATATATTGTACTTCCCTTTGCAAAAATCTTTTTATAACCCCACTTAACCTGTAAAAAATCTCTTCAGCTTCTTTAGAATTTTGTACTCTATTTACCAAAATATATATTTTGTGGTCAAAATCTCTCACAATTATAGCTTTTATTATGGCATATGCATCAGTTATTGAAGTTGGCTCAGGCGTTGTGATTACAATTACCTCATCAGACATCATCACAAATTCCATTACATTTTTAGAAATGCCAGCACCAGTATCAACCAGTACAATATCAAAGTACTTATTGATGGTTTCTGCACACTCAATTAGCCTCAAAAGCCTTTCCTCGTCCAAATTAGCAAGATCAACAATTCCTGAACCACCAGAGATAAATTTAATTCCATTTGGTCCTTCTTCAACTATTGACATTATCTCTCTTTTTCCTTCTAACACATCTTTAACAGTATATTTTGGCGATGTTCCAAGAAGTACTTCAACATTTGAAAGCCCTAAATCTGCATCTATTATCAATACATTAATACCTAGTTTTTTCAAAGCAATAGCTAAATTTACAGTCAGATTAGTCTTGCCAACTCCACCCTTCCCACTTGTAATTGTAACCACTCTTGAGCTATTATTTAAATCTTGGATCTGCTTTTCAAAAGTATTTGCTTTCTTGACAAGATTCCTCAAGCCTTGTGCCTGGTCTCTCATAAAACCTTACTCCCTATTATGAGTTTTGCAAAATGCTCTGGGTTGAATTGCTGTATATCATCTGGAACATTCTGTCCTGTTGTAACATAGGCAATAGGTTTTTTTGTGTAATGTCTGATATTTAGTATATTTCCATAATTTGATACCTCATCAACCTTTGTTATTATGACTTTATAATCTTCTATAAACGAATATGAGTTTACAATCTCTTTAAAAATGGTCGGCTGAGTTGTAGCACTCAAAAGCAAAAATACCTCGTCAGGGCTGGCTTTTTTTACAAAAGCTTTTAGCTCATCCATATGCTCTTGATTTTTATGACTTCTTCCTGCTGTGTCAACAAGTATAATATCAGAGTCGTCAAAACTCTTTATGATCTGGTCATATTCGTCTACCTCGTACCACACCTTTGTTTTTATGTTCATAATCTCAGCGTAAGTCTTTAGCTGCTCAACAGCAGCTATTCTATACGTGTCAGCTGTGATAAATCCTACCTTTTTGCCCTCTTCAAACATGAGCTTTGCTGCAATTTTGGCAATTGTTGTTGTTTTTCCAACACCGGTCGGTCCTACAAAAAACACAACCTGAGGTTGTTTTGAAGCAAGGTTTAAACTCCAAGGCATTCCTAACATGTTTTTTATTTCTTTGTACATATTGTTTACTATATTATTTATAGAATCGTCCCTGCTGACTTTCGACAAAAGCTCGTCTAAGATTTCATCTTCTACACCATTTCTTTTCAAATTCTCTCGCATCACATCCAAAAAATTCTTTTTAGAAGATTCTTTTGTCTCAGGTAGTACAGTTGTTTCTTTTATAGCCTCCTTTATAGTCTTTTCTAAAGACTCTATCTTCTTTTCAAGCTCTTTTATTTGACTGATCTGAAAACTAAGTGCTAAATTTTCTGTTTTTTTGTTTTCTTCCTCTTTTTTTATAAACTTTTCATCCTCGCAGGCTGCAGTCACTTCTATAAGCGGTTTTTTAAAAAAACCAAATAATCCCTTTTGTCTCACCTTCTTTGTAAAAAGAATCACCGCATCCTTGCCTAAATCTGCTTTTATTCTAATCAGAGCTTCCTGCATATCATGCGCCAAATACCTTTTTATCTTCATTTTCAGACTTCCACCATCCCAATAGTTTTTATCTGAACATTTGGTAAAATCTCATTATACGAGAGAACAACAACATCTGGAAAGATATTTTCAATAAGTCTCCTAAAATAAATTCTAACAATTGGTGAACAGATTACAATAGGCTGTGAAGATGTACTTAAAAGCTTTTCGAGAATATTGCTAAGATTGTTAATGAGTTTTTGGACGTAATCTGGAGGAAGATTTATGAAACTGCCTTGTTCAGTTTTTTGAATCGAATTCATAATGGTCTCTTCTACCTCAGGTGAAAGTGTTACAGCTTCCAATGTATTGCCCGAGACATATTTCTTTGTAATATACCTTGCCATTGCTTGTCTGACATACTCAGTCAGGATGTCTACATCCTTTGTGGTTGGAGCCCAGTCAGCAAGTGTCTCTAAGATTGTCACCATGTCTCTTATGCTAATTCGCTCTTTCAAAAGATTTGCTAAAACTTTCTGTATCTCACCTACAGTCATCAACTTTGGAATAAGCTCATCTACCAGGACAGGGTTTGTTTCTTTCACATTGTCAATTAACTTTTGCACATCCTGCCTTGTCAAAAGCTCATGCGCATGGCGCCTTATTATCTCGGTAAGATGGGTTGCTATAACAGAGGGAAGGTCGACAACTGTATAACCTGCCATCTCAGCTTTTTCTTTCATTGAAGAAGGTATCCAAATGGCATCTAAGCCAAAGGCAGGCTCTTTTGTAGGAATGCCCTGTATTTCCTCTGTCACAAACCCCGGATTTATAGCAAGAAGACTGTCGCTCATAAGCTCTGCCCTTGCAACTTCTACACCTTTTATATTTATTTTGTATTCATATGGTTTTAGAGAAATATTGTCTCGAAGTCTAATGGTTGGGACAATTATCCCAAGCTCAAGTGCAAGCTGTCTTCTTATCATGACAACACGCTCAAGAAGGTCTCCACCTTGGTCTTTGTCTGCAAGAGGAATTATACCGTATCCAAATTCAACCTCAATAGGGTCAACATATAAAAGATTCATTACATTTTCAGGTTTTCTTAGCTCTTCAATTTCCTTTTCCTCTGTTTTTTCAACCTCCATTGTTTCAAGCTTTTTCAAGCTTGAATTCATTCTTAATCCCATTGATATCATGGTACCAGATAAAATAAACAAAGATAATTTTGGCATAGTAGGAATTAGCGCTAATATCGCTAAAATTCCCCCTACAGTATAGAGCACTTTTGGATGATACTCAAAAAGCTGCCGGATTAAGTTATCAGAAAGCTTGCTCTCATCGGCTGCTTTCGTTACCACAATACCTGTTGCAGTTGATATCAAAAGAGCTGGAATTTGTGCAGCAATCCCATCACCAACAGAAAGCAAAAGATACTTCTGTATAGCCTCTGTGACATCTTCTCCTCTCATCGCAACACCAATTATAAGTCCACCGAGTGCATTTATAAATGTAATTAAAATAGCAGCAATTGCATCACCCTTGACAAACTTGCTCGCACCATCCATTGCACCGTAAAAGTCAGCCTCTTTTTGTATTTTATTTCTTCGAATTTTCGCCTCTTCTTCGGTTATAATCCCAGCATTCAAATCAGCATCGACTGCCATTTGCTTTCCTGGCATAGCATCAAGTGTAAACCTTGCTGCAACCTCTGAAACTCTTTCTGCACCTCTTGTTATTACAATGAACTGGATGATGATAATTATGAAAAATATTATAACACCAACTACAATGTTACCACCAATGACAAAGTTCCCAAATGTATATACAATTCTTACACTCTCTCCTTGTCCGGTCAATATCTGCCGTGTTGTTGAAATATTTAGAGAGAGCCTGAACAGTGTCGTAAACAAAAGAAGCGATGGAAATACAGAAAAGTCCAAAGCTTCTTTTATATTTATACTGTTTAGAAAAATAACAAGTGCAAGTGCAAGGTTTACAGCTATCAAAATGTCAAGCAAGCTTGGCGGAATAGGAAGTATCATAGCCAAGATTATCACTATTGCAAATATAGAAATTGTAGCACCTCCAAAATTCATCTTATATTCACCTTCTGATAGTTGTTCTTCAGACTGTAAACATATGCCAAAACTTCTGCCACTGCCTGATAAAGCTCAGGCGGAATAAAATCACCAACCTCGCACATATTGTAAAGGCTTCTGGCTAAGTCCTCGTTCTCCACAATCTCAATTCCATACTTTTTTGCTTCCTGTTTAATCTTTTGAGCTATGTAATCTTTCCCTTTTGCAATCACCCTTGGCGCATCAAACTTTTCTGGTTCATACAAAAGGGCAACAGCATAGTGTGTAGGGTTTGTTATCACAACATCTGCTTTCGGAAGCTGTTGAAACATCCTCTGAAGAGAAATTTTTCTCTGCCTTTCTCTTATCCTTGACTTTATCTGTGGATTTCCCTCTGTCTGCTTAAACTCTTCCTTGAGCTCTTCCTTGGTCATCATGAGATTCTTTTCATATTGAAATTTTTGGAAAACATAATCTATTGCTGCCAACCCAAAGAACATTACTGACATCCATAAAATGAGGTTTATTGCTGAGTCAAAGGAGAACTTGATTACCGAAATCAAACTCATATCATACATTTCAAGTAGTTTGTTTGCAAACGTCTTTGTGTATAGATAACCTGTATATCCAATTATTAGTATTTTTAGAATTGACTTTATAAGTTCAACTATAGAGTTAACAGAGAATATCCTTTTAAATCCTTCAATAGGATTTATCTTTTGAAAGCTTATTTTTAATGACTCACTTGTAACTAAAAAACCACTCTGCATCCATTCAACTAAAATCCCTATACTCATCACAGCAAGACAGAAAGGAAGAACCAGCTTCAATGTAATGGTTATTATGCTTGCAAAAAGTTTACTTGCATCAGCTACATCTTGGATATTATAATTCAAATTGCTAAAAAAGTACTTGCTATAGTCTCTTAGCGGATAGACAAAAAGAGAATAACCAAATTTCAAAATAAGAACGCTTATAAGTAAAACAAAAGCAGAGGTAACCTCTCTGCTTTTTGCTACCATTCCGCGTTTTCTTGCCTCTTGTCTTTTACGAGGGGTCGCTTTTTCTGTCTTGGTAGCAGTGTCCGCAAACAGTTGAATATCAAAAACTAATCTCACTTAAAGCCCCCTCTCAAGGCTTCATATGTATAGATGCTGAGCTTGTCAAGCAAGACAAAAATCATCTTGTTCATAATAGGAAGAACTATCACAAGCACCAAAAATCCGATTGCAATCTTGATTGGCAACCCTACCATAAACACATTCATTTGTGGCACTGCTCTTGACAATATTCCAAGTATTATGTCAACTACAAGCATACTCATCAAGATAGGTAAGCTAATCTCTATTCCAATTACAAAGAGCTCTATAAAAAATGTTATGAACTTTTGCGAAATTTGAGGTAAAATGCTGGAATAACCCAATGGTACTATTTTATAACTATATACAACTGCCCTTATCAAAATGTGGTGATTATCTGTTGCAAAGAATACAACAAGCATGTATAAATATAAAAAGTTCCCCAACAATGGCACTTGAATCTCACTTAAGGGATCAATCACGTTTGCCATTCCAAAACCAATTGCATTGTCAATAATTTGCCCTGCAAGAAGAATAGCAGAAAATATCATATATGATATGAACCCTATTACAAGTCCAACAACAAATTCCTTAGCAACCTCTAAGACAAATTCTATGAGATTTTGAGGAATGGTATAGCTAAAATTATAGGATAGCATAACAATAATGCTTAAGAAAAATGCAAAACCTATTTTGAAATATGCAGGGATGTTTCTCCTTCCAAATATGGGCGATGCAATAAAAATTCCACTCATGCGCGCCAATATGAGAAAAAATACATATGAACTATTCAAAAGATAGCCAAAAACCTCTTCCATTTTTTATTCCTTTACTTTACAAATTGATTTATATTTGTTAAAAGATACCTTGTAAACTCTACAGCCTTTGTGATCATCCACTGTCCAAATATCAAAAGAGAAAGTGCAATTGCAATAAGTTTTGGCACAAACGTAAGAGTTTGTTCATTAATCTGTGTTGTTGCTTGCAAAATTGAGATAACTATTCCAACAATCATAGATACAATCAAAATTGGCCCTGCGATATAGAATGCTGTTAAAATAGCCTGCCTTGCAATCTCTAAAACAACCGATGTGTCCATTTTAAGTTTCCCACACCTTTTTTTTATTTGAAACTTCTAACAAGAGATTCAACAACAAGCCCCCAACCATCAACAAGTATAAAAAGCAAAATCTTAAATGGTAGAGAAATCATAACAGGTGGAATCATAAGCATTCCCATAGACATCAATATACTTGCAACAACCATATCAATTATCAAAAACGGCACATAAATTATAAATCCCATCTCAAACGCACTTTTAAGCTCGCTTATAATAAAGGCTGGAATTACAACTCTTAAAGGCAATTTCCTAACATCTGTGTTTGGATTTACATTGCTTAGTTTCACAAAAAGGTCTAAATCTTTTTTGCGAGTATTTTTAAGCATAAACTCTCTAAGTGGTACTTCAGCTCTTTTAAGTGCTTCTTGGGATGTAATCTCACCTTTTATGTACGGCTGATAACTCTGTGTATAAATCTTCTGGCCCACAGGTGCCATTATAAAGAATGTCAAAAACAGTGCAAGACCAATTAAAATCTGGTTTGGTGGCATTTGTTGTGTACCTAAGGCATTTCTCACAAACCCCAGCACAATCAATATTCTTGTAAAGGATGTCATCATAATAAGAATTGACGGTGCTAAAGTAAGGAGAGTGAAAAATATTATAAGCTGTATGGCTGACGATACATCCTTGGGATTGTTCATATCACCCAAATTCAGGCTAAAACTTGCTGTTGCAAATGCTGTTTCAATTTTGCAAAAAGCTATTATCAAAATAATCAAACCTGTCGATAAAATATAAAGAAACCTCTTTTTCATCTTTTATCTTCATCGTCCTTATCTTTTATCATATTGTAAAGGCTTAAAACCTTGTCTTTAAGACCAAATGAAGAACTTAGACTGTTATCAAAAATCTTCTTAAAACTTTTTTCATCAGAAATTTCATTTACTTCAGAAAATTCCGATAATTCAAATTCTTTCAAAAAAGTAATGCTTTTTTGTGTCTTACCCAGAAGTATATATTTTTGTCCTGCCTTTATCAATACCAACATACTGTCTGAAGAAAGGGGAAGTACATCAACTATTTTCATAAATTCCCCTTTCCTTAAAATTGCCTTTTTGCTGTAGACTTTTAAAACAAAGTAGGTAAGATATATCAATACACCTATCAGAAGCAGCGAACCCACTATTCTTAAAATGAGTTCCATCACTAATTTTTCTCCTTGACTTTAAAGTAAGAAAACCGCACATTCTTTAACCAAGTACTTTTTTGATAGCCTCAACAATTCTTTCTGCTTGGAAAGGTTTTACAATAAAATCTCGGGCACCTGCCTGAATTGACTCTATAACCATCGCTTGTTGACCCATAGCAGAACACATTATAATCTTTGCTTGAGGGTCAATCTTTTTTATCTCCCTTACCGCTTGTATACCGTCCATCTCTGGCATAGTAATATCCATCATCACAAGATCAGGCTTAAGTTCTTTGTACAATTCAACAGCCCTACGTCCGTTTTCAGCTTCACCTGCTACTTCATATCCATTTTTTGTTATAATGTCTTTCAACATCATTCTCATAAACGCTGCATCATCCACTATCAAAATCCTTTTTGACATAAATCTCTCTCCTTTTCTAAAGTTCTTTGATGTAAAATTTGTCTTTCAAAAAAAAATGCTTATTTATATTTTATAACCTATTTGACGGGTTGACAATATCAGTTATGCGAACACCAAAATTTTCATCAATAACTACAACTTCACCTTTGGCAATCACTTTGCCATTTACAAGAATATCAACAGGCTCACCCGCCAGTTTATCAAGTTCTATAATAGAACCTGTTGAAAATTCTAAAATTTCTCTAACAAGCTTTTGTGTCCTTCCAAGTTCAACAGTAATCTCAAGCGGCACATCCAAAATGAGCTCAATATTCTCTGGATACCTTCTCTCTTCTTCCTCGTCAAAGCTCTCAAATTGGACTGGTGAAACATTGTACACTCTCTCGCTTTTTTCCTCTTTCTTCTGCTGAAAACTGTGTGAAGAAGCAACTGTTTGCCTCTTTGAAGATTCCTCCATTGACGGCTTTTCAGAAGTTCTAATGGTTTCTTGTACAGACGATTTTGCTTCAGTTCTTTCTTCAGCCGGAAATGCTCCCAGCGTATTGCTTAACATTGCATTGACAAGCTGTTTTGCAAAATCAACAGGAATAAGCTGCATTATTTGACTGTCAATCAAATCTCCAACTGTCATCCTAAACGCAACTTTTACTATCTCATCTGCACTTTTTAGCTCAGGAATCATCTCCTCAGCGTTCTGGGCAAAGTCTATTACAAACGCCTCTGGCGGGCTGATGTCAATCCTTAGATTCAACATGGAGGAAAGCGATGTTGAAGCAGAACCTATCATCTGGTTCATTGCTTCTTGGATAGCAGAAATTTGAAGTTCAGAAAGTTCCTCTGAAAACTCAATATTTCCAGTTCCACCCATCATAAGGTCGGCTATTATCTCAACGTCTTCTTTCTTTAAAATAAGCAAGTTAACTCCTTCCAGCCCTTCTTTGTACACAACTTTAATAGCTACATAGGGTACTGGAAATTCTTTGGGAAGCTCATCCCACCTCAGAACGCTTACAACTGGGGTTGTAATATTCACTTTCTGATTTAAAAGAATACTTAAAGTAGTCGCCGCTGTGCCCATTGAGATATTTCCTATCTCGCCGAGCACGTCTTTGTCTTGGTCAGTAATTGTAGTCTCTTGTGAAGAAGATTCACTCATACCCCGCAAAAGAGCATCTATTTCATCTTGAGAAAGCAAATCGCTCATTTGATCTCATCCCCCTCTTCCAGCCTTGTTACTTTTATTGCCAATCTCTTTTCTTTTCGTCCAGGAACACCATAAAATTTTAATCTATCTCCAACAAATACTTCTATCTCTTCATTCTTCCTTCTATCAAGTTTAATAACATCACCTACCTGGAGCTCTAAAAACTCTTTTACTGTAATTTTGGTCCTACCTAAGATTGCTCTCACTGTGACTTTTGTCTTTTCTATTTTTCTTTGCAAATACTCTTTTGTTTCTTCAGATGTCTCCTTTGCAGAGATCGAAAACCAGTATTTAGTACTGAGCCTTGGCATGATAGGTTCTATAACCATATGTGGTAAACATATGTTTGCCATACCTTCTACCTCGCCGACATTCATATCAATTGTTACAAGTGCAATAGTTTCATTTGGCGATACTATTTGTGTAAACTGTGGATTTGTTTCTATTTTTTCAAGTCTTGGCCTTAAATCAATAATGTTTTCCCATGCTTCTCTGAAATAGTTTACAAACTGTTGTAAAAGTCTTTCAATTAAAACAAGCTCAATCTCTGTAAATGTTCTTATCTTGTCAACACCTTTTCCAAAACCACCAAGAACTCTGTCAATCATTGCAAATGCTATCTCTGGTGACATCTCAAACACAATACTACCTTTTAAAGGTGCAAAGTTGATAATTCCCATTACAACCGGGTTTGAAAGCGAATTGCTAAACTCGTAATAAGTTAGTTGTTCGACAGAAATCACATCCATCTGCACAACTGTTCTCAAATACCCAGACAAAAAGGTGGTGACTATTCGCGAATAATTTTCAAAAATTATCTGAAGTGTTCGAAGGTGATCTTTTGCAAACTTGCTCGGCCTTTTAAAATCGTAGACTCTAATACTCTTTTCTTGCTTTGGTTTTTGAATCTCTTCAAGTGAAAGCTCACCTGATGTCAGCAACCGCAAAAGTTCATCTATTTCACTCTGTGAAAGTATATCACCCATTTTAGGTAGTTTCACCACCTTTTTATTGAATAATAAACTCGCCAAAGTTAACATTGTACACCTTATTATCAAATATCTCATTTAACCTGTCCTTTATCTCTTTTCTGACCTTTTCTTTCCCTTCTGGCTTCAAAAGTTCGTCAGCTGTTTTGCTACGAAGCACACTATCGATTATATCAGCAATCACTATGTTCTTCTCTTTCATAGTTTCAGGTAACTTTTTATCTGTCACTTCAAGTTGTACTGTTACTCTGATAACTCTACCTACATTTGTCTGAGTGTCTTGAAGATTGCTCATGAGTGGTTTGCCATCATTGACATCGTATATATATAGCTTTTCTGGCTTTTCTATTTCAGTAGCAGACTTAGAACCTGAGGCAGAAGGTGATAGGTTTTTAATCACAGTCAAAAAACCTATTCCCATGCCCACCATCATCAAAAGCAACAAAACAAGCAAGATAAGAATGATTGAATTCAGCTTTTCACCTTTCATTGATCATACTCCTTTTTCATAGGTTGTATATTGAAGATAACTCCCTCAAAAATCTTCTTCTTATACTCAATAACTTTTTCAATGACTTCATCCACAGACTCCTTTACAACAAGTTTTACACCGTTTGTAAGTGTAATAACAGTATCAGGTGTTGCCTCAACAAACTCAATAAAATCAGCATTTACAACAAATTCTTTGTTGTTTATTCTTCTTAATTTTATCATGCAAAACCATCCTTTGAACGTAAAGTATTATCACAATTCCTTCAGCTTTTTCGAAGGGGAGGAGCTAAAATACTCCTCCCCTTTATTTAATACCCATTATTTTTACCTCTTAATATTTACCAAATCCTGCAAAAGCTCATCAGAAGCAGTGATCACCCTTGCATTTGCCTGATAACCTCTCTGGGTGACAATCATATCTGTAAACTCTTTGGCTAAATCAACATTTGACATCTCCAAGGTGCCCTGTGAGATTGTGCCGCGCGAGCCTGACCCAGGCGTTCCTATCTCAGGGTCACCTGAGTTTACAGTGTTTATATAAAGATTATCACCAATTCTCTGAAGCCCTGCAGGGTTTGCAAACGTTGCAATTGCAATCTGGCCAATTAGCTGATTTAAACCGTTTGAATAAATTCCTGTTATCTTGCCTGTTGCATCAATATTAAAACCTTGCAAGCTCCCTGCTGAATATCCTGTCATCTGAGCAACCCTGATTGAACTGTCCATATTACCAAACTGAGTTATCTTCTTAAGGAAAAAGGCAATATTTGTTGGGTCATTGATATCAAATTGAGAACCATTTACTTTAAAAGTGATAGGATTGACAACACTATTTTTGAAATTAATCGTAAATGTTCCGTTTTGTGTATTGACATACCGACCACCTGTAATTGTAATGCCTTCTACATCTGGTGTGTTCTCGTCATCAAGCACCTTTCCCGCTTGGCCAAAAGTTATAGTTCCTCTGGCAATGAAATTATCATAGTCATTGTTTGCTTCTATCATATCATCTACATATACATATGCTTCCTGTGGATTTTGAGCAGTACCAATATTTTTTTTGAGTCGTGGTGCATCAACAAACCATTCCCATTGATTGTTATCCTTTTTGACAAATATTAACTGAAGAGTGTGTTCTTTACCCTGGGAATCATAAACCTTAAAACTCATGGAATACTTGCTATCAGCAGGAACATTGAGCAAATCTTCATACTTAGTAATTTGCCCTGTATACGCAACCGCATCAGCACTGAGATTACCATCAAAACTAATCTTATCAGTTGCCTTAGGAGGCAAAGTTGGAAATGCAAGGATGTTTATCTTCGAAGGACTTTTTGTAGTATCAATCTGATTATTAACAGGGTCATACATCCACCCAAGCACATTAAGCCCATTTGCTGTAACTAAATTCCCCATTTTATCTAAACTAAAGTTTCCTGCTCTTGTAAAACGTGGTGCCTTGCCATCACCACCTACTACAAAAAATCCATCTCCTTCGATTGCCAAATCGGTTGGATTGTCAGTACGCTGGAGGCTTCCTCTTGTCATATTCATATCAACAGAGGCCACCGAAACACCAAGCCCTATCTGCATAGGGTTTGAACCGCCTCTACCAGATGTTGTATCGGGGGCAGAGGCTGCTTTTATGACAGATGCAAAAACAGATGCAAATGTCACTCTGCTTGATTTAAACCCCACTGTATTGACATTGGCAATATTATCACCTATCACATCCATTCTGGTCTGATGAGCCCGAAGTGCTGAAATTGACGAAAACATTGACCTCATCATCTTGACAAAAATCCCCCTCTTTCATGGTTATTTGACCTTTTTTTGACCTTCCCTCTGTCAGTCAGGAAGGTCTTTCTTGTAGGGGGGACCTCCCATCTTGCGGGTCCATCCCCCTTGCATCTTTGTTATATCATCAAAACCCCATCTATGTTTGTAAAGATATTGTCTTTTAGGCTATTTACATCTTTTACAGTTACAACTACCTTGTTTTTAACATTCACAATGTATGCAACATCACCATTTAGAACTAATACATCATTTTTGAGCCCTTTTTGCTCAGCCTTCTTAATAGCTTCCTCAAGCTTTGCTAAAGTACTTGAATCAATATTGATATTCTGCGTTTGAAGTCTCTCGTTTGCATGTTTGGAGATTTTAAGACTTTGAGAAAGCAAGCTACTGAAACCTTCAGCAGTTTCTTTTCTTTCAATTTTTGTACTGTTTAATCTATTAGAATTTACATTACCAATTCTATTTATTGTCATTTTGAGTCTTCTCCTTTTTGTAAGGAGCTTAAGATGCTCAGAAGATCATCTTTTGTTGGTACCTTCTCTTTTATATCTGACAAAACCTCTTCAACATAAGTGTGATAAATTTGCTTGATATTCTCTGGGGTTACCTCCACTCCATTTACTTTTAAATATATCTTACTTCCTCCTATTCTGATACTGTCAATCCTTCCTTCTATTGTTTTTGAAGAATCAGATGGGTTTGTTGCAACAACATACCTTCCAATCATACTCTGAGCTTTTATAAGTTCAAACGACTCATTTAGATTTTGCATCTGTTCAAGTGCAGAAAACTGGGCAAGCTGAGCAACAAACTCTTTATCTTCCATAGGCTTTAATGGGTCTTGGTATCTTAGCTGTGTCACCAAAAGATTTAAAAACTCTTGCTTGCCAAGTGTATTCTTTGATGAAGACTGTGAAGAAGATACATTTGAGCTTTGTGACAAAACCCCTGTTAAATTATTAATACTTGTACCTGCCATTCTTTTCACCTCAAGCTCTCAAGTTTAACACATTTTCACTAATCTCATATATCAAACCTTCTATCGTATCCATAGTGTCTTCTGTTTGGGCAAAGGAGTACTGCTTTTGTGAAAACCTCTGCTGACTTTGAAACTGCTGACTACTGTGGCTATTGCCAAGACTTACATTTAGTTGTGATATATTTATCCCTTGGTCTTTTAAGATTGTCAAGAGATTTGAAAGGGAGCTTTCAACAATTTCTTTCACCTGGGGATTGCTCACAATAATGTTACCTGTAATATTACCGTTCAGGTCTCTATTTAGCTCAATAACAACATTTCCAAGCCACTCAGGTTTTATGGATACCGTCAAGGTTGTAAGATTTTGCTTGTGGATAAGTGAAATCTTCTCAGCTATTTGTTCAATTACTGAAGCTCTTAATGCCTTAAATACATTCTCATCGGCTCTTATTTCCACCTTGGAAAGTGTATTAGCATCAAACTTTGAGGAAATCTTACCTAAAAACTCATTTCTATCATCACTTGGGTCTTTATTCTCAAGCTTCTCCACTGTGTGCAGCCAAGTCTCTTCATTAGTTTGGGCAGATATATCTTCCTTTAAATCACCCAAATATAGTTGAAGATTGTCGGTACTTTTAACATCTCTGGCTTCAAAATCATAAGTCACATTCTCATATAGATTATTTAACATATTTGAATGATGATTTACCATATGGTCAGAATTCTCAGAAAGAACTTGAACCAATTTTTTTAAAAATGCAACTTCTTTGTTAATTAGTCTCCACTCAGGGGGAAGAATATCATTTTTCTCATTCTTTAAGAGAATGTTTTCTAACATACTGAAAGAGTTATCTTTGAGGCCAATTTTATTGTCAATACTATTGCTTCTTTCAGTGGACAAACCCAGCACCTCAGCACTTTCGAACACAAGCTTCGCAAGATGCCAGTCTCCATTCCCAGCCTCTTCAGATACATTTTTTGACACTTGTCCTACAATATTAAAAATCTCAACTAAATTTTTTTCCTGCCCAGCTACATCTGCATCAAAAGTTTTTATAGCATTTAAAGTATTTATCATCTCTTTGACAATCGTATGTTCAAATGCATTTTCTTCTTTAATCAAAATCTGCTTAAAAAATTCACCTGCCTGACCCTTTGTATTCTGCAGCAAACTCAATATCAAATTCAGAACAAAATCAGAAATCTTTTCCTCTTCTTTTAAAGCTGGTTGGGTGGCTTCCTGTAAAACTTCAGTAGCAGTCTGTCCCTGACCTTTTTTCACACTTTTGTTATCCTGAGTTATTACCTGTCTTATCTTAGGATTTAATACCACTGCAAACCTTCCACTATCTTCGTTTTTATCAGTTTTAGGTGCAGTGATGTTTTCAGTAGTCCTTTTTGACGCCCTATCAAAAATTTTCTTAAAAGATGACTGAGTACCTTGCCGAGGCTTTTGCAAACTCTCTTCTACTTTATTGCTTGATGCTGCAAAAAGCAAATTATTTACCCTCACCAAACTTGCCTCCAATCTTACTTTTCACCCCTTTCGTTTTAAAGTACTCAAAAGTTTGAGGTTTTAATTTATCTCAATGCTGAAAGGTCAGAAGTGACCTTTGCAGCATTTTCTGGCTTCATATTGCTAATTATCTGTGAAGACGTTTTTGTGTCAAGGCGTTTTAGAATACTTAATGCAAGCTGATATTTTGTCTTATCATCCATCATACTTTCAAAAATTGAAGCTGCTACTTTTGAATCAATATTTTTATAAATATCAACAAGGCTTGAAATACTTTGAGCCTGTAAAATTCCCGATTGATTTGAAATTCCTAATAATTTTATCGTCTTATCAGAGGGAATATTTGATAGTATTTCAGATGCAATTTCGGTCGGGATATTTTGCAAAACAATTGATGCCATCTCAACATTTGTGTCTATGAGACTTTCCAATATCTTTGCAGCCTTTTTTGAATCCATATTTTGTAGATAACTTGAAAAATTCTTCGCCTTGTTTGAAGTATCTGTCTGTTCTGCCACAATATCGTTTAGCCTTGTTGTAAGGTCCTGTACTTGTTTTTGTAAATTTGAATTTTCTACTTGAAGCTGTTTTAGCTTGCTCTGTAAATCCTTGTTTTGCTTCTCAAGCTCAGCTATCTGCTGCTTGTAAACTTTTTCTAAGTCTACTTTTTGTGTTGACTGCACAGTTTTTTTAGCAAAGGGTGTTTTTTGAAGCAAATTGTCAATAGCCGTCTTTGCTCCAAAAAGATTAAAGTATACAGCTGCAAAAGAACCTCCACCCAAAAGTAGAAAAACTAATAAAACAACTAAAAAATTCTTACCTCTTTTCTTTTTTTTATTTTCTTGCTTTTTTTCAAGCTTTACTTGGTCAACATTTCTACTTTCTGCCACTATCATCACCCATGCTCTTGTAGATTTTGTAAGAAATAATTCTATCAAGCTCCTTATTTTCTATACGTTTTAGCTCATTCATAAAATTTACAAGATGCTTTTCTTTTAATTTCTCATACTTTTTCTTTTCTATCGTGCTTACTATAAGCTCTTTTCTTTTCTCCTCTACTTTCATCTGCTGATAGTATATAAGTTGATTTTGAATATCTATCCTTTTCTTCAAACTTCCCATAAACTGAGAGTAGTACTTTATCTCATTTGGGAAAAATACGCCACTGTAAAGGCTTTTCACCTGACTTTTTGTTTCATTTAACATCTTCTCAAGCTCAAGTTTTTTTTCCATATATCCGTTTAAAATTTCATTCTGCCTTGCAAGTTCACTTTTTTTAATCTCTTCCAGTTGTTGCTTAATCCGCAAAATTTGATCAAACCTAAACCTTTTCATTTTTTCTCTTCAATCCTTTTTAAAATTTCTTCAAGAGATTATACTTTTCAGCATCTCAAGCTCCTCTTCAAACTCAAACCTCTCATCAATATCTTGTCTTAAAAACTCATTTATCCGCGGCATCAATTCAATTGCCCTGTCTATCTCGCTATTTGTCCCTTTTGAGTATGCACCAATTGTAATCAAATCCTCAGCTTCTTTATAAGTTGCCAAAATTCGCTTTATTTCATTCGCCAACTCTTTGTGCTCAGGACTTACTATGTCATTCATTACCCTGCTGATACTTGCAAGTACATCTATGGCAGGATAGTGGTTTTTGTTGGCAATCGACCTTGACAAAACTATATGCCCGTCCAAAATACCCCTTGCTGTATCAGTAATTGGCTCATTAAAATCATCACCATCAACAAGTACTGTGTAAAGAGCTGTAATAGACCCTTTTTGGTTTTTGCCTGCCCGTTCTAAAAGTTTTGGCATTATGCTAAAAACAGAAGGAGTATATCCTCGTGAAACAGGTGGCTCACCAATTGCAAGACCAATCTCCCTTTGTGCCATCGCAAATCGTGTAAGTGAGTCCATCATGAAAAGAACATCCATTCCCTGGTCACGAAAGTATTCTGCAATTGCCATTGCAACATAAGCAGCTTTGACCCTTTTTAGCGCTGACTCATCAGAGGTTGCAACAACCACAACAGACCTCTTCAGACCCTCTTCTTTTAAATCCTTTTCCAAAAACTCTTTTAGCTCTCTTCCTCTCTCACCAATCAGCGCCAAAACATTCACATCAGCCTTTGCATTTCTTGCTATCATACCAAGAAGTGTGCTCTTCCCAACACCGCTTCCTGCAAATATTCCTACCCTTTGCCCTTTTCCAATTGTGAGCAGAGTGTCAATTGCTTTTATCCCCAGCGGCATTATTGAATCTATCCTTGGCCTTTCAAGAGGGTTCGGAGCCTTGTTTTCTACAGGATATTTTGTTTTAGATCTTATCTCACCTTTGCCGTCAATTGGCTGTCCAAGCCCATCTAAAACCCTGCCTAAAAGTTCTTCTCCCACTTTGACCTCAAAAATGCTATCTTGTGCAATCACCTTGCAGCCAGGGAAAATGCCTATAAGGTCTGAGTATGGCATCAAAAGCACCTTGTTCTCTTTAAACCCTACAACCTCTGCCAGTGTCTCTGACTTTGCTGTCTTTATTTTGCAAAGTGTCCCAATACTGACAGCAGGACCTATAGACTCGATTGTCAGCCCTATAACTTGGTTCACAAAACCAGTAAACTGGTAAAAATTTGTGCTCTCTATCTTTGTTTTCAACCTTTCAAACATCTCAATCACCAATTATTGAAAAGACTATCTCTTGAAGCTTTTCAAGCCTTGTTTTTATCCCTGTCTCTACAAATCCATAAGGTGTCTCAATCACAATGTCGCCAAACGATAATGCTTTGTCAACTTTTACTTCTACTTTGTCAATACCTTCAATTCCTCTTAAAATTTCATCTAAGTTTTGGTTCACATACTCAAAATCTTTTTCACTTGTTCTTATAACTAAACTATTTTTTATTGAAAGCTGAGAAATGGCGTTTTTAATAAAATTTTGCAAAAATTCCTTATTCTGTACTTCTTTTTCTACAACCTTTTCCACAATTTTGGGTACAAGAATCATTAATTCATTTTGAGCATCTTTGAGTATTCTTTCACGCTCGGCCAAAACCTGTATTTTTAGTATTTCTATCTCTTGCAGTCTTTTTTGATATTCTGCCTCAGCTGCTGCCAATCCCTGACTCAAACCTTCATTAAACCCTCTTTCAAAGGCCTCCTTTTTAATTTGTTCTGCCTGAGCTTCTGCTTCTTTTACAATCCTCTTTGCTTCTTCTTTTGCCTTTTCTAAGACTTCTTCTGCTTCTTTTCTAAACGCTTCATTCTGCTCCTGCTGCCGTTTGAATTCCTCTTCTTGTTCCTTTAATTTTCGCTCATAGTGTTCAATCTCTGCTTTCGCCTTTATTAGTTTTTCCAAAATGACCTTGTAGTTTGTTTCCACAGGACTTTGAATCAGTACTTGATTATTTCTGATTACATTAGACAATTATCTCATCTCCCCCACCACGAGATATTACGATCTCGCCAGCATCCTCAAGCTTTCGTATTATATTGACAATCTTTTGCTGTGCTTCTTCAACATCGCGGATTCTAACAGGTCCCATGTATTCCATATCCTCTTGAATCATCTCAGCCATACGTTTTGACATATTGCTAAAAATGACTCGTCTGACCTCTTCTGTGGTACCTTTGAGTGCAATTGCAAGTGTATTGTTCTCAACCTCACGCAGAATTCTTTGGATGGACCTGTTGTCAAGCTTGACAATGTCTTCAAATACAAACATACGCTTTCTAATCTCTTCAACAAGCTCAACATCTTCAAGCTCTAAAGCCTCTAATATCCTCTTTTCTGTACCCCTGTCAACTGCATTTAGAATATCAACAATTGCCTGAATACCACCAACAACTGTGTAGTCTTGCATCACAACAGATGACAGCTTTTTCTCAAGCACCTTTTCAACTTCGCGAATGATATCCGGTGAAGTTCTATCCATAAGGGCAATTCGCCTTGCAACTTCAGCTTGCTTTTCCTGGGGTAGTGATGCCAAAACTTGTGCTGCCTGCTGAGGTTTGAGATAAGCAAGAACCAAAGCGATTGTCTGTGGATGCTCATTTTGGATAAAGTTGAGTATCTGTGATGCATCAGCTTTGCGAATAAAGTCAAAAGGTCGAACCTGCAACGAAACTGTTAACCTTTCAATAACTTCTTTTGCCTTTTCAGGACCAAGTGCTTTTTCTAAAACCTCTTTCGCATAATCAATTCCACCCTCTGCAATGTACTCCTGAGCAAGGCAGAGGTTATAAAATTCTTCTAATATAGCCCGTTTTTGCTCAGGCGAAACAGTTCTTATATTTGCTATCTCTAAGGTAAGCTCTTCTATCTCATCCTCTTTTAAATGTTTAAAAATTTTAGCAGAACGCTCGGGTCCCAATGCTATCAAAAGCATGGCAGCTTTTTGCTTGCCAGAAATTTCACCTGTCCTTGGCATCTTCTATATCACTCCCAATCTTCATTGAGCCAGTTTCTAAGAAGCTGTGCAACAACCTCCGGTTTTTCACGAAGAAGCTTATCTATCTGCTTTTCATACTGGCTCACACCAAATTCTTCCACATTTATTTCCTCAACAGGCTGTTCTTCCTTCTTCTCTTGTGCCGGTTGTAAAATCTCTTCCACTACTTTCTCTTCAGAGGGGATGCTTACCTCCCCAACCCCTGCAAGTTCAAGTTGTTCTGCAGGCTTCATTCTGAGAGATTTTATCAGTAAACTTAGAGCAAACACCATCAAAAGTAAAAATGCAAACGCAACATAGATATAATCAAGCGGAATCTGTCTTTGTGGTTTGTCGACAAATGTAGGAATCTCATACCCTTCCACTGTGACATTTTGAATTCCTGTGGCGCTTTTTATAAGATTTACAATATTCTCAACCTCTTTTTGGTCTGTCAAAAACGACCTTTTGTTGTTCTGGTTTTGAAGCTTAAATTCATCCCAGCTCATTGTCTTTGCTTGATCAGACTTTTCATAGTCTTCCTGCCTGTATGTAACATACCTATAAAGCACAACTGCAATTGATGACTTATCATAGTTTATTGTACCAGGTGCTTTGATTGTCTCAATCTTTTTTTCATTGTTCTGATAATTTACTGTCTCATCAGTCTTTGAATAGGAAGACTGCCCACCCTGACTGGTAAGCGGGTATTGGGGATTATTCTGAGTGGGGTTTGTATCGGTACCAGGAACACCACTTGTAGAAGAATTGGTACTCTGGGCCTCTTCTTTCGTAGTCTTTTTAGAAACAATTATTCCACTGTCCTCTAAAACAGGTGAGTACCTTGTCTCACTTACCTTTTGCATATCAAAATTCATATCCAAATTTACAGAAACCTTTACATCCTCAGGTGAGCTAACATAATTCCCAAGAAGCTCTTTGACCTTTCTCTCTATCTCATTTTTTGTTGCAATCTTTATCTGGAGCTGTTTACTCGAAAGACCTTCAGTAACATCAGATGAATTGATAGACAGATAATTTCCTTTATTGTCTATTATTACCACATTTTCTGGCAAAAGTCCCTCTACTGATGCAGCCACAAACCTTTGGATACCTTCTATCTGATCGCTGGACAAACTCTTTTTGAGTGTGAGTTTTACACTTGCTGTTGGTTTTGTAGTTTCATCCTTTAAAGCAAACGTGTAGTCTTCAGGCACACTTAGGTTTACAACTGCATCCTCTATGTAATCGGTCATTTCTTTCAAGGCTTTTTGAATTTCGCTTTCTTTTAGCTTTATAAAAGTCCTTCTCTTATCAGCTTCTGTTGCTGTCATTGAGCTTGAAAGCTTGAGAGCATCTTCAAATGTAATTTCACTATTTTTTGGATAACCAGAAAGTGCTGCTGCCATTTTAGCTTTGTCGATGTCAGTATCTTTTACTAAAATAGTTGTTCCACCATTTGCCACTTTTGAATCAATCTTCTGTTCTTCCAATGTTTTCTGTATCTCTGCCACATCTTTTTGATCAAGATCTGAAAAAAGAACAACATAGTGAGGTCGGGTAGTAATATAAAGAGCAATAATTACCGATAATATAACTATAGAAGAAGAAAGTAATAACATTATTTTCTGGAATTTAGAGAGCTTGTCTAATCTTTCTTTTATATTCTTCAAAAAATTACTCAAAAATTGAGGCAACTATAATACCTCCCCGCAAAGATATAAAAACAGCTACACCTGCATACGCATAATCTCATTATATGCATCTAGAATCTTGTTCCTAATCTGGAGTGTAAGTTGCAAAGCTAAGGATGCCTTTTCTGATGCCACAATCGCATCTTGCGGATTTGAAGTAAGTCCAAGTGTAAAAAGTTTGTTTTGGTATTCAGCCTCTTTTTGAAGACTATCCACACCTTCTAACACCTTGTACAACAAGTCTACAAACGAAGTGGAAGAGCTTGATTCTCTACTTTTGCCTTCATCTGAAAATTGCTTTTCAAAGAGTTTTGACACACTATCAAAATTAATACTCCCCAGCATTTAAAAAAAAACCTCCTCGTTTTTCACCTGATAAAAACCTTTTATTTTCCTATCTCAAACGTCCTTGTTATCATAGACTTTGTGATATTTATAGCAGTAATGTTTGCCTCATATGCACGAGAGGCCTCAATCATATTAACCATCTCAGTTACAATGTCAACATTTGGGTAGTTTACATAACCATTCTGGTCGCTATCTGGATGAGCTGGGTCATAGACCTTTTTAAACGGACTTGGATCTTCAATTATAGCCTTCACTCTTACACCACCGTATGTATTACTACCCGCATTTAACTTCTCATTTAATATATCACCAAAACTCTGTTTTCTCTCTTCAAACACAACAATCTTTCTTCTGTAAGGTGTTCCATTTTCTGTACGGGTTGTGTTGGCATTTGCAATGTTTTGGGCAATTACATCCATTCTCACTCTCTGGGCATGTAAAGCTGAGGCTGAGATATTTATAGCATCAAACATACCCATTTTTTAATCTCACCTGCCCTCTTTTATAACTGTTTTCCATTTGTTTATCTCTCTGGAAAGCTGAAGGCTTACCCCATCAAAGTATAAGGAGTTCTGCAAAAGTTTCCCCATCTCTTGCTCAATGTCCACTGTATTTCCATCAAGTCTCATCTGAAAACTGCTGTCTAAAACCTCAAGCGTACTAACTTCGGCACCGCTATCAGAACTTTGGTCTGCTTTTATATGCCTTTTGTCTGTAGTTATAAGATCCAAGTCCTCTTGACCATTTAAATATGCTTGCAAAAATACTTTGAAATTTAAATCCTTAGCTTTGTAGCCGGGGGTGTCTGCATTTGCAATATTGTTTGAGATAAGTTCATTTCTCTTCCATGCGTAATCTAAAGCTTTTTTATAAAAGTCTATCTTCTCAAACATATTAATCATTTTTTTCTTTCTCCTTTTACTTTTCAACAATCTTTTATTCTATTTTACAAAATTTTTGATAAAAATACCATACAAAAATTTTTTAGGCAATGTTAAAACAAGGTTTAAAACAAGGTTAAATAAAAAGACAAGAGGACAGTAGGCTCCCCTCCCTACTATCCTCTTTAACCCCTCTCCTTATACTTCAACACTTTTTATCAATGCAAAATCACTTTACCTTTAGCTTTTCTTTATACTTTTCAATCTCACTTCTCACCATGTCATTTAATACCTTTATATACGTGCCTTTTAGCCCTAAAGACCTTGTTTCAATAAGTCCTGCACTTTCAAACTTTCTTAGCGCATTTACAATCACAGACCTTGTTATTCCTACCTTATCTGCAATTTTACTTGCAACTAATAATCCCTCATTTGTCTTCAGCTCTTCAAATATATGAATTAAAGCTTCAAGCTCTGAGATTGAAAGTGTATCAATCGCAGACTTTATCATCTCTCTTTTTTTCTTTTCTTCCTCATCCTCTTCTTTTGTAAGGTTCAAAAGGTCAAGTCCAATAATTGTTGCAACATACTCTAAAAGAATTACATCATCCTCTGTAAAATTAGTATAGCTCTTTAAAGAAAGTACTGTTCCAAACCGTCTTGTGCCACCTATAATGGGTATTATTGTACAAACTATATCTTTTATATCAACTTTTTCACTTTCAATTTCTGCAATCTTTGCTATCTCAGAAAGCTTTAAATTTATCCTTGTATCAACAAAAGACCAAAGGAGTTTCTGGACATCTTCTTTCAAAATTCCATCCTGGTCAATTTTTATCTCTGCATTGACAAACGGCATTATATATTTGCAAAATACTTTACCGTTCGCATCAATGAAAAACACAGTTGAGTCTGTAACATCACCTACAATGCAGCACAGCTTGTTAAAATCCAAAATATCCTTTTCTTTGCTTTGAACAATCCTGTTTATTTTCCTGACCTTTTCGAGAAGACTTTGCTGCATGCATATTTTGCTCCTTTCACAAAGTTGCTAAAACTAAAAAGTTATATGATAAACCTATTCAGGTCCTTATCTTTTATCATGTCTGATACTTTGGAATATACATAGTCTTTGTCAATCACAATATCAATTGGCTTTTCGACATTTGCATATTCAAAAGAAATGTCTTCCATTATTTTTTCAACAACAGTATGAAGTCTTCGCGCACCAATGTTTTCGCTCTGCTCATTAATTTTCACAGCAACCTTTGCAATAGCCTCAATTGCATCATCAGTAAACGTAATATTCACACCCTCTGTCTTCATAAGCTCAACATACTGTTTTGTAATAGCATTTTTTGGCTGTGTTAAAATCTTTTTGAAGTCCTCTTCTGTCAACGGATGTAGTTCTACAACAACAGGGAACCTTCCCTGAAGCTCTGGTATCAAATCAGAAACTTTTGCAACGTGAAAAGCTCCTGCTGCAATAAACAAAATATGGTCTGTCTTGACAGGTCCGTACTTTGTCATGACAGTACAGCCTTCAACAATAGGTAAGATATCTCTTTGCACACCTTCTCTTGACACATCCGGACCTACTCCTGAACCTCTGCCTGCTATTTTGTCTATCTCATCAATAAATATTATCCCATGCTGCTCAGCACGATGGATTGCTTCTTTTATAACCTCATCCATATCAATCAGCTTATTGTACTCTTCCTGCTCTAATACTTCGCGCGCTTCTCTTATTGTCATCTTCTTCTTTTTCTTCTTCTTAGGAAACAGCGAACCAAACACATCCTGAAACGATATTCCCATCTCATCCGAAATTGTGCCCATTATCATTTCAAACGGCGGCTTTACAGTGTCCTCTACCTCAACCTCAATTACTTTGTCCTCAAGCTCACCAGACCTTAATTTCTCTCTTAAAATCTCCCTTTGTGTCTTGATGTAGTCATCTGTTGTCTGGTAAGACTGTTCGGGTTCCTGTGTCTGCGCACCAAAAAGAACCTCAAAAGGATTTTTAAACCCCGCCTTCTTTGACTGAGGTCCAGGGACTAATATTTCCAAAATTCTGTCCTCAACGAGTGCCTTTGCCCTTTCTTTCATTCTCTCCATGTATTCGCTCTTAACAAGAGAAATTGCATTTTCCACAAGGTCTCGAACCATTGAATCAACATCTCTTCCAACATATCCAACTTCGGTGAATTTAGTTGCCTCAACCTTTACAAAGGGAGCATTTACAAGCTTTGCAAGCCGTCTTGCAATCTCTGTCTTGCCAACACCTGTTGGCCCGACCATTAAGATATTTTTAGGAGTAATCTCGTCCTGCAGTTCTTTTGGAAGTTTTGCACGCCTGTACCTATTCCTCAGGGCAATGGCAACACATTTTTTTGCCCTCTCTTGTCCAACTATATATTTGTCAAGCTCTTTTACTATTTCTTGAGGTGTCAATTCATTCATCCTATTATCACCTACAATTCTAAAACTGTAATGTTATTATTCGTGTACACACAAATAGACGCTGCAATTTCTAAAGCTTTCTTAGCAATCTCAGCAGGCTCAAGGTCAGTGTTTTGAACAAGCGCTCTTGCTGCAGCCAGTGCATACGGCCCGCCAGAGCCAATCGCTGCAATGTTGTCATCAGGCTCCACAACCTCACCACTTCCGGAGACTACAAACAAATGCTCAGAATTCGCAACAATCATAAGCGCCTCAAGCCTTCTTAGAATTTTATCCTGTCTCCACTCTTTTGCAAGCTCAACAACACTCTTTTGCAGATTACCACTATTTTGCTCAAGCTTTTCTTCAAACTTTTCACAAAGGGTTATTGCATCTGCAACAGAACCTGCAAAACCAACCAACACCTTGCCATTGTAAACTTTTCGCACCTTTTTGGCATTCTGTTTCATTATCACGTTTTGTGAAAATGTAACCTGCCCATCACCAGCTATGGCTACCTTTTCACCTTTTTTCACAGCCACAATTGTTGTTGCATGAAACATAGCAAACCTCCATAAATTTTAAATTATTCAAAAATCTGATTAGCTATCTCCCTACATATACTTAAAGACTTTTCAGCAATCAAAAGTTTTTTCTTTTCCTTGTCTTTCACTTTTGCAATCTCATTATCAATTGATATTATACCATAGTTTGCATTCATGGGCTGAAAATCTTTTTTGGGTGTTGTTATATACTCAATTAAAGCACCAATACAGGTACTCGGAGGAAAAGTAATTTGGGCTCTGCCAAGAACATATCTTGCAGCATTTATCCCTGCCACAATGCCGGTTGCAGCAGACTCTAAATACCCTTCAACACCTGTTATCTGGCCTGCAAAGAAGATATTTGGGTATTTTTTGAGTGAAAGAAACTTTGTTAGGACCTGCGGTGAGTTTATATAAGAGTTTTTGTGCATAACACCATACCTTACAAATTCTGCATTTTCCAAGCCTGGAATGAGCCTGAAAACCCTTTTTTGCTCACCCCATTTGAGCCTTGTCTGAAACCCGACCATGTTATAAAGCCTTCCATCTTGAGTGTCTTTTCTAAGCTGCACAACTGCATACGGCATCTTACCGGTTTTCGGATCAATTATCCCAACAGGTTTTAGTGGTCCAAATCTCATTGTGTCAATTCCTCTTCTTGCCATCTCCTCAATAGGTATGCATCCCTCAAACAGCAAATCTCTTTCAAAGTCCTTTACCTCAATAACTTCAGCATTTACAAGTTCATAGTAAAACCTTTCGTACTCTTCTTTTGTCATAGGACAGTTAATATAGTCATCTGTACCTTTATTATAGCGCGATGCAAAAAAAGCCTTTGAAAAATCAATAGAATCTTTTAATACAATTGGCGCTGCTGCATCAAAAAAATAGAGATTTTTGCTATTGCAAAGCTTTGATATATCCTCAAGAAGACTTTCTGTGGTCAAAGGACCCGTGCTAACAACCACAACCTCGTCTCTTGGAACCTCTGTCACTTCTTCGTGTATAACTTCAATTAGAGGATTTTGTTTTATCTTCTTTGTTATATACTCAGAAAACAAGTACCTGTCAACTGCTAAAGCCTGACCTGCCTCAACTTGAGTATTGTAAGCTGCTTCCATCACAATTGAACCAAAGAGTTTCATCTCTTCTTTCAAAAGCCCTGATGCGTTTGTCAAAAGCTTTGATTTTAAAGAATTGCTACATACAAGCTCTGCAAACCCCTCTTGCTTGTGTGCAGGTGAAAATTTCTTAGGTTTCATTTCATATAGTCTTACTTTGATGCCAAACTTAGTGATGGCATTTGCAGCTTCGACACCTGCAAGTCCAGCTCCGATTACTGTTATTCTCATTCTATCTTCACTCACCTTTTTTATTCATCTTCTCTTCATACCCACAAGAGTCATTTGAACACACAAGTTTTTTGCTTCCCTTTTTGCCTTTTTCAAACATCAGCTTATTGCATTTTGGACAGTTTTTAGCTGGCCTTTCCCATGCTATAAAGTCACATTCAGGATAGTTTTCGCAGGTATAATACTTTTTACCTTTCTTTGACTTCTTTTTGACAAGTTTTTTACCACATTTGGGACACAAAACATCTAAATATTCAAAATAGGGTTTTGTATTCTTGCATTCCGGATAGCCTGGACATGCTAAGAACTTTCCATATCGTCCTTTTTTTACGACCATTTTTCTTCCACAGTTGTCACAGACAACATCTGTCTCCTTGTCGTCAACCTTAATCTGCTGCACGTTATTTCGTGCAATCTCAAGTTCTTTTTCAAGTGGCTGATAAAATTTCTTTACAATCTCCACCCAATCAGCTTTACCCTCTTCTATTTTGTCAAGATTCTCTTCAAGCTCTGCTGTAAACTCAATGTCGACTATGTCTTTGAAGTATTCTTTTAAAATATTTGTTACAATCCTTCCAAGCTCTGTTGGTTTTAAGAATCTATCTTCTTTGACTACATAACCTCGCTCCAAAATTGTCTGGATGGTTGGAGCATAGGTGCTTGGCCTTCCTATTCCCTTCTCTTCCAATGCCTTTATAAGCGTTGCCTCTGTGTAGCGCGAAGGTGGTTGTGTAAAATGTTGTTTTGCATCAATTTTAATTGGCTTTAAAATCTCACCCTCAACAATCTCTGGAAGTTGGTTTTCTTCCTCTTCTTCATCATCTGTGTCTTTTCCTTCAATATATACTTCCATAAATCCTGGAAACTTTAACTTTGAGCCTGTGAGTTTAAAAACATAACCTTCAACTTCCAGCTCTGCAGACAAAGAATCATATATGCTACTTTCCATCTGTGATGCTAAAAATCTGTCATAGATTAGCTTGTAGAGCTTATACTGGTCAGGCGTCAAAGAGTCTTTTATACTCTCTGGATCTTTTTCGATATATGTCGGGCGGATGGCTTCATGTGCATCCTGAGCATTACCCTTTGTCTTGTATACTCTTGGCTTTTCAGGAACATACTCCTTGCCAAATTTTTTTAAAATTATTTCCCTTGCAGCTTCTTGTGCTTCTTCAGAAACTCTCGTTGAGTCTGTTCTCATATAGGTAATGAGTCCCACACTTCCCTCGCCTTTTATCTCAACACCTTCGTAGAGCATCTGGGCAATCATCATGGTTTTAGCGGGCGTAAACCTAAGCTTTCTTGATGCCTCCTGCTGCAAAGTGCTTGTTATAAAAGGTGGTGGCGGGTTTTTCTTCTTCTCGGTAATTTTCAACTTTGTTACTTTGAATTCTTTGTCCTTAATTTGATTTACAATTTCATCTACCTGGTTTTGATTTTTAAGTTCAATCTTGCCTTTTTTGCTACCATGAAACTTTGCTTTAAATACATGGTTATCTTTTCTAAATATTGCCTCTAAAGTCCAATACTCTTCTGGTTTGAAGTTTTCTATCTCCTCTTCGCGTTCAACAACAAGCCGTGTTGCAACAGACTGGACGCGCCCTGCAGAAAGTCCCCCTTTTACCTTTTCCCACAAAAAAGGGCTGAGCTTGTAGCCGACAAGCCTGTCAAGTACCCTTCTTGCCTGCTGGGCATTTACAAGGTTTTGGTTAATTGGCCTTGCATTTTTCAAGGACTCTTGCACAGCTTTTTTTGTTATCTCATTAAAAGTAATTCTCACATTGTCGTTCATATCAAGCCCTAAAATAGTTGCTAAATGCCATGATATTGCTTCGCCCTCTCTGTCAGGGTCGGTGGCTAAGTATACTTTTTCGGCCTCTTGTGCAGATTTTTTGAGCCTGTTTATCACATCTGCTTTTCCACGAATGTTTATATATTTTGGTGCAAAGTTGTTTTCTATATCAACACCCAAATCACTCTTTGGAAGGTCTCTTACGTGCCCCATTGACGCTTCTACTTTAAATTCTTTGCCAAGGTACTTCGCAATTGTCTTTGCTTTGGCTGGTGATTCAACTATGACAAGCTTTTTCAATGAGTATTTACCTCCTATGTTGTGAAATTTTATATCTTGACAATTATATTTCCTCTTTCTCGAACAACCTTGCCTTTTATCTCAAGCGACGTTATAACACTTGCAACTTTTGCTGCTGACCAGTTCGTCATCAAAATCAAATTCTCAATATGAGTTTCTTCCACACTATCTAAGAGTTTTAAAATGGTATCCTCTTCTTCAGAGAGTTCTTCTTCAAAATCAAACAAACTTATCTGTTTTGGGAAAAGATTATAAATTTCTTTTAAATCTTCCAAAAAATCTTGATACGAACACACGATTCTCGCGCCTTCTTTTATGAGCCGGTTTGTACCACTGCTCTTCTGCGAAAAGATATTACCCGGCACAGCAAAAACCTCTTTGCCCATCTCAAGAGCAAAGTCAACAGTTGAAAATGTACCACTCTTTTCTGCTGCTTCAATCACAACCAAGCAAGGTGAAAGCATCGCAACAATCCTGTTTCTCTGTGGAAAATTCATCCTATCTGGCAGCGTCTTTGGCAAGAATTCAGAAATCACACACCCTTTTTCTACAATCTGGTTGTACAGCTTGTAATTTTCCTTTGGATAGACAACATCAACACCACAGCCCAAAACAGCAATTGTGGTGCCATTTTCTAAAGCTCCCATGTGACAGAATGTATCAATTCCGCGTGCCATGCCACTTACAACAACTATATTCTGCTGTGCAACCAAGCTTGCAAGTTCTCTTGCAACTCTTTTCCCATAATATGTGGGCTCTCTTGTTCCAACCATTGATATCTTGTTTTGAGTTTTGAGAACATTCAAATTGCCTTTCGCAAAGAGTATTACAGGTGAGTGATCAAAGTCTTTAAACTCTGCTGGGTAAAATTCATCATCTTCAAGAATTATATTTATACTATTTTTTATACAAAATTCAAGGACCTTTTCTGCCTCATTCAAATCTGAACTTCTTATAGCCTCTTTTATATTTTGGGGAAAACCTTCTAAATTAAACTCCCTTCTGTTCGAATAAGCATTCTCTATAGTACCAAATTCTTGTTTTATTTGTCGGAACTTTTTAGGACCTATTCCTTTTATAGTATAAAGCCAAAGCCAGTAAAGCTTTCTCTCATCACTCATCTTTAAAAATCTCATCCCTTTTGTTTTTATTTAATCTTTCCCTTTGATAACACCAAGCGGTGTCATCCTAGCAACAGGCACAGCAAGCCTCGAGGTTATAACTGAGTTTATAACAGTATCTATGTCTTTATAACTTTGCGGACTTTCATCCAAAAAGTCTTTGAGATTCTTTGTATTTATAAGTATTTCATTTTCCTGGCCCTGTCTTAAAGCCTTTGAAAACTCTTCAACCGAAATTGTTTTTTTTGCCTTGTTTCGAGAAAGTACTCTTCCTGCTCCATGGTTGACCGTATGATAGCTAATGATATTGTCCTCAATTCCTCTCATAAGATATGAGCTTGAACCCATGCTTCCCGGCAAAATCACAGGATGCCCTGTTTTTAAAAACTTTGGATTTGGAATTAAATAGTGATTCTGTGGCAAAGCCCTTGTTGCACCTTTTCTTATCACAAGTTTTTCTCTGTTTGCAAATCTTTCCATATACGCTATATTATGTGCAACATCATAAAGTACCCAACCTTCTATCCCGTGTTTGTCCAAAACGGATATTATGAAATTGCTCATATAATGGCGATTGACTTTTGCATATATTGCTGCTGACTGCATAGCTTTAATATAGTCCTTTGCAACTTTGCTGTCAATTGGCAAAAAGGTAAGCTGTGGGTCTGGAGTTGTGATACCTTTTGATTTCATCACATCTTTAAATTTTCTTTGATAGTAATCGCCAATAACTGCGCCAAACCTTCTTGAGCCTGAGTGAATCATCACAACAAGCTGACCTTCAAAAAGCCCCCACTCTTTTGCAACCACCTCATCTATTACGTGAAGCTTTTGAAACTCAATAAAATGATTACCGCCACCAAGTGTTGCAAACTGCTCTTTGCCAATTTCATACGCTTCATCTGGAATTGTATCAATGTCAAACTCATGAATTAAAACCATCTTATCTGATATGTCTTTGTCAATCTCTGTGTTTTGCAAATACTCTTCGTACTTTGAGTAAGATAGAGAAATCTTTTTATTCTTTTTCCCAACACCTGTTGGAATCAAATCTTCTATCTCACTCATCATTTTCTTTAGAAGATTTTTGTCTATATCATCTGCATAGGACTTTGTCAGAATAAGTCTCATACCGCAGCCTATGTCAACACCCACAATTGTGGGTGATATCCAAGCCTTTGACATATCCCACACAATTATTGTCCCAATTGATGTGCCTTTGCCAATATGCGCATCAGGTGTATAGCCCAAAAACTCTACGTTTGGAATCTGGGATGCGTTTTTTGCCTGCTGCAGAACTCCTTCATCAAGGTCTTTTAGTATCTCTTCTGTCATGAAGAAAATTGCATAGTCATTTGTGTATACACCATCTCTTATCTTTTTCATAAGCCCAATCACCACTTTCTGAGAATTTTTCTTCTTTAAGTTTGAATTATTCAATAAAATGAGTTAAAATTTGTATAAACAATTCGTCAAGAGATTATAAATAATGATTATTGTGTTTTCTTTTATCTCATTTTTGATTGGAAGTATCCCCTTTTCGTATATTATCACAAAGAAGTTTTTCAATAAAGATATAACAAATGCTCCTGATAAAAATCCTGGCGCAACTAATGCATTTAGAATAGCTGGAGTGAAAGCAGGTGTACCTTTACTTATCTTTGACATTTCAAAAGGATATTTTGTAGCTTACATAGGAAAACATATACTTTTATTAAAATCACCTGACATTTACATTGTTGTTTTTATGGTAATATTAGGTCATGCATATTCTGTTTTCCTTCATCTCAAGGGTGGAAAGTCCATCGCTGCAACAACAGGTATATTGTTTGCCCTCTATGGCATATTTCCTGTTGTGTTTTTTGCACTTTTTACATTTTGGGGTCTTTTGATGTACAAGAAAGACAACCTTGGAACAGTCATTGGTATATGGTCAATTATGATTTGGGTAAGATGTGTGTATTTGCCAATTGATGATTTGATATTTTTGCTTCTGCTGGGCGCATTTCTAACTTATAGGCAGCTGAGAACCAAACCTATTGAGATGGACTTAATCAAAATAGCTAAAAGTATTTTTAAAGCATAATTTAAAAAAGGGCAAGCTTGAAGGAATATATTTAAGCTTGCCCCTTCTTGTTTATATCTTTAGTTCTGTATCTTTTAGCTCTTTACCTCTTCTAACACTGACAAGTCAACCTTGTTCTGAGGAATACCTTGTTTTCTCTGCTCCCACAGTTTATCCGCAACCTTGCCCCATTTTTCTGAGTATTCAAGTAGTTTGTTTGCAAGCTCTTCAGCAGTTTCTGTTTCACCGCCAATTTGGGTTGGACGTGCTCCAGATTCTTCAACTATTTGCTTTAGCTTTAGCGGATTGTCAATCATCGGGCAAGGTCTCAAATGATTTTCATTAAATGGAATATTCTTTCTGTATGCCATAAACAGTGGTGATTTTAGTGCATCGAGCAGTGAACATTCTTTTATATTCACATTTGAGAAATGTATAAATGCGCAAGGCTCTACATCACCATTTGCGTTTATATGAAGGTATCTTCTTCCACCTGCAATGCACCCACCAGCAGGTTCTCCATCGTTCCAGAAATCAAGAACAAATATCGGTTTTGACCACCTGATCTCTTCAATCCTCTTGTACATGTAAGCTCTCTGCTCTGGTGTTGCCATGTATGATACATCCGCATCCTTGCCAACTGGAACATATGTGAAGTACCAGCCAAATTTTGCACCTTTTTCTATCAAAAAGTCTATATACTCATCAGATGAAACTTCTTCTACATTGTACCTGTGATATGTTGTTGAGAATCCAAACACAACACCTGCCTCTTTTAGTTTTTCCATTGCTGTGACAACCTTTTTGAATACACCTGGGCCGCGTCTTTCGTCTGTGGACTTTTCAAATCCATCTATGCTGATTGCAAATGCCAAATTACCAACCTTTGCAACTTTTTCGATAAACTCATCATCAATTAAAGTAGCATTTGTAAATGATAGGAAAACCGTATCTTCGTACTTTTCACAAAGCTTAAGAATATCATCTTTCCTCAGAAGTGGCTCTCCACCTGAGAAGATTATAAAATAAATGCCAAGTTCTTGCGCTTCTTTAACAACTCTATCAAGTACTTCATACTCAAGCCTTGCAGCCTTGTGATACTCTCCTGCCCAGCAACCTTTGCAGTGCAAATTGCAAGCAGCTGTCGGGTCAATCAAAATTGCATATGGAATATTTATGTCATATTTCTTGATGAGTTCAAGTTGTTTTGGAACACCAATAAAGCCTGCATTTAGGAAGAAGTTGATGAGAATTCTCTCCCTTACCTTTGGATTTGTCTCCTTTATAATCCTCATCGCATAGTGATGCCAAGAGCTGTTGGGGTCAAGCAAATATTTTTTTGCGTTTTGAATATACCACTTGTCCCTCTCACGCCTTACTATCTTTTCTGTAAGGTCTAAAATCTTGCCCATATTCTCTTCAGGGTTATTTGCAAGATACCTAATCACCTGTTTTAAAACTGCTTCTCCTATCACTCTTTTTGGAAGTTCCATTTTTTCCCACTCCCTCTTTTTTATTTGCTCTTATTATAACTCTTTTTCGTAAGATGTGTCAATATTTATATATGCATATGTGTATATAAGTATGTTTATTTTTGTTCAAAAACGTGCTATAATTTAATTGTCATAGTCTTTTGTACGAAGGGGAGAGAAAATGACAAGGCTAAATGAAATACTTTACGCATTATCAGACACAACAAGGCTTAGGATATTAAACATATTAGCCCATAGTGAACAAAATGTGAGTAGTTTAGTAAAGCTAATTCAAGAAAGTCAGCCAAAAGTTTCGCGCCACCTTGCTTATCTTAAGAATGTAGGACTTGTTGAAGCAAGAAATCAGGCGCAGAGGAAGATTTATTCAATTAGAAATGATGTTTTTGATAAATATCCTTTTTTAAAGGCATTGATACAAGACATCTCAAAATTAGAACTTTTTGCTAATGACTTGAAATTGTTATCCTCACTTACTTAAAAGTTTGAAACTATCATAATCTGGAAAAGCTCAGAGTCAAATAAGACCTCCTTTGGAAATTGCCAAAACAAAAAAGGGGGTCTTATTTATTTTTTCTAAGTCTTGATTTTTTTATACTGCCAATCTATAATATCTTACATGAGTTGTTGCAAATTATTTGCAAGTAGGTGAGAGTAAGATGTCAGAAAACAACATTAAAACCTTATTAAATTCTCATAACTTAAAAGCAACATGGCAAAGAGTTGAAATATTCAAGGTTCTACAAAATTCAAATGAATGCCTAAGTGCTGACCAAATCTATCAAAAACTTTCTTCAAACAACATAAACATTGACCTTGCGACAGTGTACAGAGTGCTTGACCTCTTTGCTGAAAAAGGAATTGCTCAAAAGTCCATTATAAACAGGAAGTGTTTTTTTGAACTAAAAAAAATTGACCATTGCCACTATTTTGTTTGTATAAAATGCCATCAAAAGAGCAATATTGTTGACTGTAAGATAAATCTAATAGAAGAAGAATTAAGCAAGAAAAACTTTAAGGTTTTATCTCACAACTTAGAGGTCTACGGAATCTGTAATAAATGCTATGGAGGGGATAAAAGATGAGAAAATTAAAATACTTTTTAGTGTTGATTTTACTGTCCTTACTTGTTTTGTTGGGCGCTTGCAAGTTCCAAAATAAGGCTTCGAATACAATTTACACTACCATCTACCCTGTCTATTCACTTACAAAGCTCATTGCAGGAGACAAGCTTGTTGTTGAGAAGATAGTAAAAGACGGTGCTGAAATTCACTCATTTGAACCGTCATCGAAAGACATTGCAAAATTGACATCCTCAAAAGCTGTGATTTATTTGGGACTTGTGGATGAATGGGTAATAAAACCTCTTGATGGCACAAACGTTAAAGTATTTAAAGCTTCAGATGGTATAGAATTTGTGCACAGCGACCCACATATCTGGACATCACCAAGGCTTTTGAAAAAGATGGCCAAAAATATTGAGGAGGCATTAACTAAGATAGATCCAAAAAACAGACAATATTACAAAAAGAACTACTCTTCTGTTGTTTTAAAGTTAGATGAGCTTGACAGACAGTTTCAAACTGTTGTAAGTAAAGCAAAGAGAAAAGAATTTTTGATAAGCCACCCATCATTTGGGTATTTGGCAAAAAACTATGGACTTTTGCAATACTCAATCACAGGGGTAAATGAGGAAGAAGAACCTTCTGCTGCAAAGATGAAAGAGATTGTAGATTTAATCAAAAAGAAAAACATAAAATACATCCTTGTTGATCCAAACGAAAATTTGTCTGCTGTCAAATCATTAGCGAAAGATACGGGTATAAAAATAGTATATGCATATGGTATGGGAATTGTCAGCAAAGAGCAATCTCAGAAAGAGACAATCTTAACTTTCATGGAAAAAAATCTCAAGGCATTTGAAGTTGTTTTGAACAAATAAAAAAGTTTTTTTGGGAGAGCAATTTTAAAAATGATTGAGCTAATTGATGTCAACTTTTTTATAGACCAAAAGCATATATTAAAAGATATTAATCTTAAAATTCAAAAAGGCGAGTTTGCTACAATAGTTGGACCTAATGGTTCTGGAAAAACTACCCTTTTGAATATAATAGCAGGAATACTAAAGCCAACAAGTGGTAAGGTCTTGATATTTGGTAAAAGTGAACTTTCAGCTGAAGATAGAAGAAAGATTTCCTATGTTCCACAAAAAGTAACAAGCTTTAATCAAAGCTTTCCTATGAGTGTTTTGGAAGCAGTGCTTTTAGGGCTTTCTCCTAAAAAGAGATTTTTTGAGAGCTTTTCAGAGCAGGATTTAAAAAAGGCTGTGGAGATTTTGAAGAGGCTTGAGATAGAAAATCTAAAAGATAGGTTAATAGGCCATCTTTCAGGTGGGCAGCAGCAAAGAGTGTTTTTGGCACGTGCTCTAATTTCAAGCCCAGAAATCTTGATCTTAGATGAGCCAACAGTTGGAATAGATAGCAAATCTGAAGAACTTTTATTTGATATTTTAGGACAAAAAAAGAAAGAAGGCACAACCATTTTGATGGTAACGCATGATGTTTATGCTGTCACACACCATGCAGACACAATAATTTGCATGGGTGATGGTATGATTTACACAGCTTGCAGTGCCAAGGACTTTTCGCCTTCTAAGTTTGAAAGTGTGTACAAATACAGGATAAAGAAGATTGAACATAAACATTTTTATATACCTAAAAAAGATTTAACTTAGAGTAAAAATATTCAACGCTGGGATGTGAAAAGATGCTTCAGTATGAATTTATGCAAAGAGCTTTAATTGTCGGAATTTTAGTCTCTACTATGACATCTCTTATTGGAAATTTCTTAGTACTAAAGAGATTTTCACAGATTGGAGATTCTCTTTCTCACACTGCAATTGTTGGCGTTGCAGCAGCTCTCCTTTTGAATTTTAGCCCAACAATTGGTGCTGTTTTAGCAACAGTTGTATTTTCATTGCTTTTGGAATATTTTAAAACAAGATTTAAAAGATTTGAAGAAGTTTCTCTCGCGCTTGTTTCAATCACTGCACTTGGCATCGCTGCTGTTTTGTTTGGAGTTTTGAAAAGTAGTGCAAATCTTATGAGCTACCTTTTTGGAAGCATTGTGACAATTGGCAATGAAGATGTTTGGATAATATTAGCAATATCAATTGTAACAGTAGTATTCTTAACTGGGTTTAAAAATCAGCTTTTGTACACAACATTTGATGAGATGAGCGCAAAGGTCTCAGGAATAAACACAAGGCTTTTAGATTTTATATTGAACATACTCTCTGCTACAATAATTGCTGTCTCACTCAAGATTGTAGGTGGACTTTTGATATCAAGCTTGATTGTCTTCCCTACTGCAATAGCCATGAGGTTTTCAAAAAACTTCAAAATGCTTCAGATAAGCTCTTTGCTGATATCTTTGATTTCTATAACATCAGGCTTGAGCCTATCTTATTATGTAGATGTCCCACCCGGTGGTGCAACAGTTTTAGTTTTTGTTGTAATTTTCTTACTCTATGAAACTATTTCCAAGGTCTCAAGAAAACCCAAAGTGAATCCTAAATAAGCCTTCTTTCTAAAAGCCTGTAAGATATTGCCTCGTGAAGATGCTCAATTTTAATTTCTTCGCTTTCTTCTAAGTCTGCAATTGTCCTTGCAACCTTCAAAATCTTAGAATACCCTCGTAAAGACAAATTCAAAGTGTTATAAGCCTTCTCAAGCAAGGCTTTTTCTTTTTGAGAAAGTTTGCAAAACTTGTTTATATGGTTTCCTTTCATCTGGGAATTATAGTAAATCCCAAGTCCTTTAAACCTTTCAAGCTGAATTTGCCGTGCTTTTTCAATTGCCTTTCTCATACTACTTGAGTCTTTACAAGAAGAAGAATTTAAATTTTCAAGCTTTACAGCCTTCACCTCAACCTGGACATCAATTCTGTCTAAAATGGGTCCGGAAATTTTGCTAAGGTATTGTCTGATTTGAGTAGGGGTACATGTGCACTCCCGATCTTCAGAAAGAAAATATCCACATTTACATGGATTCATTGCACAGACAAGCATAAATTTGGCAGGATACTCAATTGATGCATTTACCCTTGAAATTGTTATGTACCCATCTTCAAGAGGCTGGCGAAGAACCTCAATTGTCTTTTTATCAAACTCTGGAAATTCGTCTAAAAACAATACTCCATTGTGTGCAAGAGAAACCTCACCCGGTTTTGGAATCTTACCTCCACCAATTATAGCAATTGAGGAAGCGGTGTGATGTGGGCTTCTAAAAGGTCTTCTTAGTATGAGTGCTTCGCCTTCTTTCAAAAGCCCTGCACAGCTGTAAATCTTTGTAACTTCTAAACTTTCCTCAAAGGTCATAGGTGGCAAAATTGTCGGTATTCTCTGTGCAATCATTGTCTTACCAGCCCCTGGTGGTCCAATTAATAAAAGATTGTGCATACCAGCAACAGCAATCTCAACTGCTCTTTTCACATACTCCTGCCCTTTTATGTCACTAAAATCAATGTCATATGTAAAATGATCTGCATTTAGATTATCTAAGTCAATTTTATACGGTTTAATATCTTCACTTCCATTTAAAACTTCTATTGCCTCTTTCAATGTCCTAACAGGGTAAACATCTATTCCTTTTACAACTGCGCACTCAGCCCTGTTTTCGTATGGCACAATTATTTTTTTTACGTTATTTTCAAGTGCAGCAATTGTCATCAAAAGTGCCCCATTCACTTTTTTTACGCTGCCATCTAAGGAAAGCTCACCAATAATGGCAATGTCGTCTGGATTTAGCTTTGGACTAATCTGCTCAGATGATTTTAGAATTGAAATAGCAATTGGAAGGTCAAATGATGAGCCTTCTTTTTTAGTGCTGGCAGGAGCAAGATTTACAATTATTCTTCTGTTTGGAAAATCAAATCCACTGTTTTTTATAGCAACCTTTATTCTCTCTTTTGACTCTTTTATAGTAACATCTGGAAGTCCCACAATATCAAAATTTGGAAGTCCATTTGTCATATCAGTCTCAACAGTAACAACAAAGCCTTTTATCCCTATATATGAAGATGTCAAAATTTTTGCAAGCACCTTTTTTCTTTTCCTTTCTTTTTTTAATAAAACTTTATCACACAAGCTTCTTCTTTTCAATATATAACAAAAAAAGCCCTCTTTTTTAAGGGCTTTTATATTTAACATGGTGAGCCATCCGCGACTCGAACGCGGGACACCCAGCTTAAAAGGCTGGTGCTCTGCCTACTGAGCTAATGGCCCATATATAAGGTGCACTGTTATTATAGCTGATGTCTGCTGACTCTACAATACCAAACTTTTGTTCGAAATATACGAACAATTAACTTAAAATGATTATACTGTAAAGTTTACAATAAATATTAATTATTTTGGATATACTTTTTTATACAACAAATATATTCTTCAAAATCTTGCATATTTTCTTTTATAAACCTATAAACCAAACTATCATCAATTTCCCAATAAAGATGTACCAGTTTGTTTCTAAACCTTGCCATTTGAGAAAGCCTTGTGCTAAATTCGTCATTAATAATACCTAATTGAGACAATGCCAAAAATATATCTGCATATGTTTCAGGCGTTTTTATATTTTTACCTTTTGTTTGTTCTATTGAAATTATCCTATTTCCAATGTTGATACATACATGTTTCAATTGCAATTTGCAAATACCTTTGCACTGCACCTTTTAAGATTTCATTTGCCATATATTCTTCAAAATCAACTTTTGATATGTCTTTCAACAACTCTGTATATTTTTTTAAGAGCTTTAAATGAAATAATATTTTTTCGTCCATATCTTAAAAACAAACTCCTTTCAATAAATCTTTACAAAGATTTCAAAAATTCCCTATAAAATTCTTCCCTATAAGGCTTTATATCAAGATACTTTGAAATGACCTCTGTTTGAAAGTCAATCGTTTTTTCAATATTGCTGCAGTACACCATCTTTGCAGTTTTTAATACACCGTATCTCACAGACAAAGGTGCACTGTTGAGTGTAATAAGGTCAATTTCGTCAGTCTTAAAGATTTTCATGAGTCCATCAAGAATCTCATTTTCAAGTTCTTCAACCGCTTCTTTAGAAAGTTCTTCTCTAAGCAGAACCGCTATGTCTATGTCAGAAAGGGGAGTATATGTTTCAGCTGCAAATGAGCCAAAAAGATAAGCAACAACAACCTTGTCACCAAACCTGCTGAAAAATGCACCCAAATCTTCAATAGCTTTTTTAGCATGATCAATATCAATTTTATTTATCCTTATCATTTTTTAGCCCCTTCTATTACAAATAGTCATTCAAAGTTCTTTTGAATTATTTTATCAAAAATTCCTAAATCGCGCAATAAAAGAGGATGTCTTTCATAAGAACATCCTCTTTTTGTTATTTCCAACTCACTTTCAAATAAATCATTAGCTCTCAAGTCTTGAAGATAACAGTTTGATTTAACTTTCTTTGACAGCGATATACTCATAGCAAAAACAGCGGCTACAATGAGTAAAAATATAGCTATATAGCTATTAAATGAATTGACCAAAAGAAAAAATTTTAAAATACGTCATTGGGATATAATAAAACCACCTCACGCATTCTTCCTGCGTTCGGTGGATATAGTATCACTATTGTAAGTCTTGTTTTCTTTTTAAAATCCTGTTATTTCAAAGTACTGCCGGATTTGATGTATTTTCTGTCGCTTAACATTTTTAAACAATCCTCTGTAACCCTTAAAACTCTCCATAAAACAAAAATGGCTGGGGTGGGTGGATTCGAACCACCGGAATGCAGGAGTCAAAGTCCTGTGCCTTACCGCTTGGCGACACCCCAACTTATTTTATATATGGGGTGGATAATGGGACTCGAACCCATGACCTCCAGGGCCACAACCTGGCGCTCTAACCAACTGAGCTATATCCACCGCCTCTTCCTTAATAAGCAGCTTATATTATAAAAGCAATCAGGTTGTCAGTCAATAGCGATTATGTGTTCGCAATGTATATTGTTAAACTTTTAAAAAGCATTGTGGCAAATGAGCCGGCTGGAAGATGAAATTTCAATTTTAGTTTAAAATATCCGCTATAAAAGTCATCTTCTTCAAAGTTTGAAACCTCAAGATTTTCTGGAAAGACTATTGCAGGTCTTAAAAATGATTTATAAAACGACTTTCTTATCTTTTTGAGGTCAAAGTCTGAAGGTTTAAGCCCTCGTTCATTTAAAATCTCCAAAATGGTATTGTTAACAAGACTATTTACGTAAGGTATTCTTGATGATACAGTCGGAATTTTAAGATTTTTTAATTCATTCAAAGCTTTGTCAGAAAGTGTTTTATAAATAAGATATTCCATAATCTTCCCCTTAACAGGTTTTAGCAAATCAGTATAATATGGTAAAACTGTGCTTAAAGTCCTGTTCCAGATATAGCTCTGGTAAGCAGAGAAAAACATTGACATCTCTTCTTTTGGTATGAGGTTTACAGCTTCGATTAAATAGTGTCTGCTTTTGCCTTTCATTAAAGTCTTTATTATCTCTTTCTCAACCTTTGTTTTGCAAAGAGGAAGTACTTTTTCGAAGTCCCCCCAAAGCTCAAATATCTTTTTCTTTCTTTCCTTTTCTTCTCTTTTATCCTCAGGATGAATGGTTGTAAAATAGAGTTTTAGTGCTCCGTTGTAATGTTTTTTTACTATCTTCTCACCGATAAATTCCTCTTCGTTTTCGACACTTCCGAAACGCTGGTCATCAAAATAATTTGGAAAACCAAATTTCTTTATCTCATCAAGTCTCTGAAAAATTCTTTCATCCTTATTCTTTATCTTCCTTATTACTACTTCAAAATAATTGCCTTTGAGTATCATAGGTGAAACAAAATCATCTGAATACCCTATAAATTCAAGCTTAACATTTTCTCTATTGAAACTTATGTCATATTCTCTTGGTACAGAAATATACTGAAAAGTAAGAGCATGTCTGTCTTTTCTTCCTGCGCAGCCTATTTTCTCAAATGGAATCTTGTTCTCTTTTGATATAAATCTTAACGCATCAATTGTGTTCCAGTGCTTCTTTTTCAAAAGATAAATCTTGTACTTTCCGCTTGGTTTTATCTCAATGTCAAGTTTTTCTTTGACTATAAAATCTTCTGGAAGAACCTTAATTTTCAAGCTTTTCTCACCCTTTGTACGTCTCTTTTTGCAGTGTCATTATTGACACCTTTTTTTATTATGATATTATTATATATTGTTGTCAACAAACTCTTAAAAACTGCATCTAAATCTTTGAGGAGGTGGTAGATGTGGATGAACTAAGGAGCGCAGTGGAATTTGTAAAGACCAAGACAAAGGTAAATGTAAACGAAAGAGATATCGAAAAGGTAATGGCAGCATTGAACTCCACAAATCACTTTTGGGAAGCAATATTTCTTTCACAAAAGCCGTTTGCTGTTGTGAGGGAAACAATTAACTATCTTATTTCAATAGATTTTGTAAAATCAAATGAAAATGGTAATTTAATGCTTACACAGAAAGGAAAAGAATTTATTGAGCAAAAAGGCATTCCCGTTGTGAAGAATTACACATGCCAATGCTGCGAAGGCCGCGGTATTGTATTTACTGAAATAAAAGACGCTTATGAAAAGTTTAAAGAGATAGTAAAAACAAGACCTGATGCAATAGTTGAGTACGACCAAGGTTATGTTACCGAAGAAACAGCTTTTTCAAGAATTGCTCTTATGATTAAAAAAGGCGACCTTGTAGGAAAGAGACTCATTGTATTTGGCGATGATGATCTGGTATCAATTGCAGCAGCTTTGACAAAACTTCCAACAGAAGTATTGGTATTAGAGATTGACAAAAGACTTGTAGATTTTATAAACAAAGCTGCAAAAGAATATAATCTCAATTTGAAAGCAATTGAGTATGACTTCAGAAACAAGCTTCCTGATGAACTTGTAAAAAGCTTTGACACATTTACAATCGACCCACCAGAGACAATTGAAGCTTTGGACTTGTGCTTTACAAGAACGACCTCAAGCTTAAAAGGTGCAGGTTGTGCAGGATACTTCGGTCTTACAAATATTGAAGCATCACTTTCAAAATGGCATGAATTTCAAAAACTTCTTTTGAATAAATTCAATGCAGTCATCACAGATATTATTGAAAACTTCAATCATTATGTTAACTGGAACTATTTGCTTCCTTCTTTAGAGAGTAATCTCAACTTTGTAAATGTACAGCCGAAACTCAACTGGTACACATCCAGTATGTATAGAATTGAACTTGTGAAGGATGTTGAAATTGTAAACGAAGATATTAATTGCGAACTTTATATAGACAATGAAGCAATCCTGTACAAAGGATAAAAAAACTTGCCTTTTCCCTTTTTTTTATGTTAAAATAGTTTGTGGCTTTTTGTTCGCTTTTATAAATTCAAGGAGGGAAAATAAAAATGGCTATGTGTGAAATTTGCAATAAAAAAGTATCGTTCGGGAATAAAGTAAGTCACTCAAATAAAAAGTCAAGAAGAACTTGGAAACCAAATGTAAAGAAGATTAGAGTAATAATAAATGGTACAAGAAAGAGAATTTATGTGTGCACAAGCTGTATTAAGGCTGGTAAAGTTGTCCGAGCTTAAAATAAAAAGTTCAAGATAAGCATACAAGGTTTATCTTGAACTTTTTCTTTATCCTTTTTCATTATTCATTGATTTTAAATAATCTTTTAATAAATTTGCTTAAAAACGTTGGCATCTTTAATACCATTATTTTCATTTTATTTCATCTCCCATCTTTAAAAAAGATATAGATTCCGCTACCAATCAAACCAAGAGCTATAATAAAGACCAAAAGCCATGGTGGCATTATGATTGAAATCAAAATTCCAATGCCAAGCAGTAAAAGAACAAGACCTATTTGTTTTTTATTTTTGTGATGTAACAAATGCTTGCTCATAACTTAATATATTCTCTCTGCAGATAGTTTTATTCTATTATATTCATTAAAAACTCAACATGTGAAAAAGGGCTGGGGGATAGTTTTTAAAGCTTTAAGCAACTTCCATCCCCAGCCCTTTTGGGCTTTTCTTCTTATTCCCTCAAAAACTCAACTGTCTTGTCTAACACAATCCTTTCCCACTCATATTTGTTAAATGTGTGATCAGCACCTTCTATCTCAACAAGCAGCGCTCTATCACCTAAAATCTCTTTGTATTTTCTCCCAACTTCAACCGGAACTGCTGTGTCGTTTGTGCCGTGCAAAATTAAAACTTTATTTGGATACTTCTTTATTGCTTCGAAGAAATCATACTTTTGCAAATCATAATAAAAATCCTGCGATAAAAGAAGACCACCCAAATCAATATATCCTTTCTCTTTAATAAGTGGGTTACTCTCAACTACATTTCTTGCAATTTCTTTCATATTTCCGGCAGGCGCCCACAGTACAACCTTGTGAAGTTTTTCTCTGTACTCACCAGCAAGATATGAAGCAATTGCACCACCGAGAGACAGCCCTACAATTGACACCTTTTGCTTGTCAACAAAGTCCAGTGAAAATAGATAGTCAAGTATACACCTTGCATCGTCAATCTCGCGAGTTACCGTCATGTCGTAAAATTCACCGTCTGATTCACCAGAGCCTGCAAAGTCAAACCTAACACTTGCAATACCATAGTTTTCAAGCAAACGAGACAACTTCACAAATATGAAATGCGGTTCCATTTTGTTGCCTGTAAAACCGTGAAAGATTGCAACTGCAGGCACTCTTCCTTCAAACTCATTTGGCACATGTAAATATCCGCGCAGAACCTGACCAATCTTATTTTTTATTTCAACATGCTTTTGCAAAAAATTTCCCCCCTGTTTTCTAATAACATCATTTTAAATAGCTCTACAAGTCTCTCCTTCTACAATTGAATGCTGCACTATAAGTCTTTTGTAAGTTTTATACGGTTCTTCTAACTCTTTCATAAGCATTTCAGCAGCATAATAGCCAAGGTAAAATATGTTAGTGTCAACTGTAGTAAGCCTTGGTGAAGACAGCTTAGAAAAGATGGACTCATTAAATCCAATTATAGACACATCATACCCTACTTTCAAATCAAGTTCTCTGCATGCTTTTACTGCTGCATATGCCACAACCTCGTCAATACAGACAATAGCAGTTGGCCTATTTTTTAAAGTCAACAACTGCTTTGCCTTTTCATATGAACTTTGCTCATCAAACTCTGTGAACATAATATATTGGTTTTCAACTGGAATTTTATATTTGCTCAAAGCACTCTTATAGCCAGAGAGTCTATCCTGAGTTAAAACAAGATTTTCCATACCACCTAAAAAACCTATTTGAGTGTGTCCAAGCTTGATTAAATACTCTGTTGCGTCAAACCCTGCTCTTTTGTTGTCATTGTCAACCCAGTTCACATAATCCTTGTCTTTATCAGGTGAACCTATTAAAACAAAAGGAAACTTGATAGAACGAAGATATCTGATAGCATAGTCATTTATACGGGAGGTGAGGAGGATAAATCCATCCACTTTCCTGCTTTTTATTAGTCTTTCTAAGCTTTCCTTTTCCTTTTCTGGCGGTACAATAGTCAGCACAATCTCATATTCTGTGTTGTTAATATAACTGCAAATCCCAGATACCACCTGGTCAAAAAAGGTGCTTGTAAGTGTCTGCTCAAGTCTTCGTGGCATGAAAATCCCTATAGAGTATGCCTTTTTCATCACAAGGCTTTTTGCACTCGCATTGGGAATATATCCAAGCCGCTTAATTGCGTCCATCACTCTTTTTGTTGTCTCAGGTGAAATCTTTGCTTTGCCAGAAAGTACTCGTGATACTGTTGAAGGTGACACCCCTGCTTCTCTTGCTATATCCTTTATGGTTACCATCCCATTATCATCCTATTCTTTTTTATCTTGATCTTAAGCTTAGTATCAATAATACTAAATTTTTTGAGATATTTCAAACCTTGTCTTATACAAAATCACCTCAAACTCACCTTATCGAAGACTCAACTATTGGAACTGAAATCTCAATTACAAGGTGATTTTCCCCTGATGAATAATTAACAGCATATGTACCCTCCGGATAGTAAAGATAAAAACGTTGTTTCAACCTATTTAGCAATTCCTCAATCTTATTTAAATCTTGAACAGTGTTGTTGTAATAAAGACGTAAACTTAAATGTCCTGATAAGTTTATTACTGAAAGCTGGAGGATATTCTTAATCGGAAACTGTCTCCCTCCACAGTAAATAAAAAGCTTTGCAAGTGATGTCAAAATCCCATGCACAACAAGTGATTGTTTTAAACCTTCTTCCTGAACATTCACTACTATCTCAAAGTTATTTTTTATTGAGTACACACATCCTGACAGAACTGTTTGAAAACATATAATTTCATACCACAGAGGAACAAATATGTGCTTAGAATATATACTGGCCTCAACAATGTTTAAAAGAGACCTTGCAAGTCCTTCTATCTCTTTTTCATTTTTGTTTTTAGCCATATCATAGATAAGCTTTACATTTCGGATTATTATCTCTTTATATTGTTCAAAAAATTCATCTGCTTTTTGACTCTCACCTTGTAAAAACTTCAACTGGCTTTTAATAATATTTAAAGAATTTTCAAATTCAACATCACTTTTTACCCCAAGATTAAAGTCTTCATTAATTTCCTTTAATATCTCTTGCATCTTTTCAACACGGCTACATATTTCTCTAATATAAGGCAGGATTCCAAAAACATATCCTGTTATAGTTATCAGAATTGAGCTCAAACAAATCAGAACCCAAGCTATAAAACTATATGTATTAGTCTGAAACTGTATATATACAACCAGCGCACAAAATAGTAAAAACTCTGTAAATAACACTATGCCAAATACCCTACTAAATCTTTCTTTCATTCATCTCACCAACTACTTAATTCCTTTCATGTTTTCTTCTAAATATATACCCATTTTCTTGATAAATATACACAATAAGTTTTTGTAAAGATACATGTAAAATTCTCTACTTCATGTTAATTCAATTTTAATATCTTTTTAATGTATTCATCAATACCCTCTTATCTATACAAAAATCACAAAAATTTAAACACAACTTTTATACTCTTCTCACTTCCCTTTGAAGACGCTACCTCTATTGCTCTTTGATATTCATTTATGTCAAAATAATGAGTGATCAACTTATCATACGGAATTCCAAATTGTTGTATAAGATTTAATGCAAGCTGGTAGGTAGAGATTCTACAGTCGTTTATGTTCTCTGTACTATAGCAATAAGCTCCCCTTACATTGAGCTCCTTGAACCAAATGGGAGTCAAATCCAAATCCTTCACAACTGAAGCAAGCCCAACCAAAATATAGCTTCCGCGTTGTTTTGTTAGCCACATACCATCTCGAATAGTTTTCTTTGAACCAACGCAGTCAAACACCTTGTCAAACCCGCCAAGCAAGACTTTCTCCCCAATCATTGGCTTGAAAATCTTTGCATCGCACACCTTCGCAAGCTCTTCTAAATAATCTTCTGACGACCTTACAACCCTGTTTGCGCCAAACTCCATTGCCAAGTCTGCCTGAAAGTCGTACTTTGCAACTGCTGTGATGTCCGCTTTGCATCCAAGTTTCCTCAGGCTCCAGATGACCAAAAGCCCTATTATTCCAGCACCATACACCAAAACCTTGTCAGAGTCTCCTGGAAAGTTTCTCATAACAGGATGAAGAGCAGATGCTAAAGGGTCTACTAAAATTGCCTCCTCATCTTTAACAGAATCAGGCACCTTTATAACCTGTGACTTGTGAGCAATAAAATACTCTCCCCATGAACCACCTGTTGAACTGCAGGTACCCATGATGGTACCGGGTTTGAGCTTTCCTTCAGTAATATTTAAACAGGTTGAAAACTCTTCTTCTTGGCACGAAGGACATCTTGGAAGTTCTCTTGCGTCACAGTCCAAAACTGGGTCTACAATCACCCTTTCACCTATCTCAAATTCTGATACGTTCTTACCCTTTTCAATTATTACTCCAAGGTTTTCATGGCCAATTACAAATGGGAATGAAGCAAATGGTGAGGTTGAAGGTGAGTCATGCAAAAAAATTAGGTTTAGGTCAGAACCGCAAATTCCTGCGTATGTTGTTTTTATCTTTACGTAGTTTTCAGATGGAAGCCCTGGTTCGGGAATATCTTTGAGCTGGATACATGATAGCCGATTGTAGAAAAATCTTTTTGAAATCTTGCCTAAGACCAAAGTTCTTATGTATTTTCCCACACTTGCATCAAAGACGATTGCTTTCATCTTTTTATTTTTTCCCCTTTCTCAATATAATCATAAATTTTAAGAGGCTGCAAGATTAAATTTTGCAGCCTCCCTATTTAAAGCCTGCTTTTATATTATACCGTATTTCTTACCCAAGTGTTCAAGAACATCCAATGTCCTGTCAAGATGCTCTTTTGTATGTCCTGCTGTAAGTGAAATTCTAATACGTGACAGTCTTCTTGGAACAGCCGGGTAGAATACAGGGTTCACATAGATACCTGCCTCGTGAAGTTCTCGGCACATTTCTTTCACTTTATAATCATCACCTATTATAATCGGGAATATTGCTGTTTGCTGATTGCCAATGTTAAAACCAAGCTTTAATAGGTTTTCTCTGAAGTATCTTATATTATCCCAAAGCCTCTGTCTTAGCTCTGGCTCTTCTTCAATGACATTCAAAGCCTCAATCAGTGAAGCAGTTGCTTGTGGAGTTGGTGCTGTTGAGAACATGTATGCTCTTGAGTAAAAGTGCAGATAATTTACAAGCTCTTTGTTTGTTGCAATAAATCCGCCAACTGCACCCAAAGCTTTTGAAAGTGTACCTGCAACAATGTCGACCTTTCCTTCAACATTGCAGTGCTCAGGTGTACCACGGCCGTTTTTGCCAATCACACCTGTTGCATGCGCCTCATCTACCATAACAAAAGCACCGTAAGCGTGAGCTATCTCAACAATCTGGTCAAGCGGTGCAATGTCACCATCCATTGAGTAAACACCATCAACTATTACAAGCTTTGTATTGTATTTGTCTTTTACCTTTTTGAGCACCCTCTCAAGAGAATCCATGTTGTTGTGTTTAAAAAACTCTACGTTTGTATTTCTGCAACCGTCAATTATACTTGCGTGAACATACATGTCTAATATTGCAACATCCTTTTCGTGCAAAATTGCAGAGATTGTTCCCAAATTTGACCCATATCCGCTTGTGTAAATAAGTGCATCCTCACATCCTTTGAACTTTGCTATTTTTTTCTCAAGCTCAACGTGTATATCAAGTGTTCCACCTAAAAGTGGCACAGACCCTGCCCCTGTTCCATATTTTTTGAGAGCTTCTATTCCTGCCTTAATTGTTCTGGGATGCTTTGTAAGATTTAAATAGTCATTTGACGCAAGATTAATCATCTCTCTGATTTCACCTGTATAATGGTCAATTATCTTCATAGTTGGACCAGAACCTGTAATAGAAACTCGTCTGTATTGATAATGTCTTCTTCTGACAAAGTCTACTTTGTACTCCCAAAACTCCTTTGCAAGCTCCATAATGTTCTTGTCTTCGCTTTTTACAAAATCAGCAAGTGAAAATTTTGTTGTGTCAATCATCTTAATTTCTACCTCCCCTGAACACAGTTTTGTGCACATACCTAGTTTAAAAAGATTGAGATTCACACCCACACCACATTTCCATCTTTATCAATGTCAAGATGAAGTGCAGCGTAGTCTTTTGAAAGTCCTGGCATTGTCATAATGTCACCACAGATTGCTACAATAAATTGCGCACCATTGTTAATTCTTATCTCATTAACATTCAAAACAAAATCTTTTGGCCTTCCCAAAAGCTTTGGATTGTCTGACAACGAATACTGGGTCTTCGCCACACAAATCGGAAAATGTTCAATATTGAGCTTTTTTATTAAATCCAACATTGAAAGTGCTGGCTTTGAAAACTGCACATCTGCAGCACCATAAATTGTCTTTGCAACCTTTTTTATCTTCTCTTCGATTGGGTCTGAATCCTCGTAGACAAACTGGATCTTTCTCTTTTTGCTTGCTATTTCAATTACCTTCTCTGCCAAATCCAAAGCACCTTCTGAACCAAGATCATAAACCTCTGAAACAGCAAATTCAACACCCCAATCTTTGCAAAACGACTCTATCTCTGAAATTTCTGCAGGAGTGTCATTTGGAAATTTATTTAGCGCCACAACTATTTCAAGCCCCATCAATTTCAAATTTTCTATGTGCTTTTCTAAGTTTGAAAAACCTTTTTTTAGCGCTTCTATATTTTCATTTGTCAAATCCTCTTTTGCCCCCATGCTGCCATGATATTTGAGAGCCTTTGTTGTTACAACTACAACAGCAGCTGAGGGGTATATACCAGTTTTTCTTGACACTATATTGACAAACTTTTCTGCACCTAAGTCTGATCCAAAACCTGCCTCAACAACAACATAATCTGAAAGCTTTTGTGCCATTTTGGTTGCAATTATACTGTTTGTGCCATGGGCAATGTTGGCAAATGGTCCACCATGGATTAGTGCAGCAGTACCTTCTGATGTTTGAACAAGATTGGGTTTTATAGCATCTTTTAACAAAAGCGCCATAGCACCATGAACTTTTAAATCTTTGGCGTATATAGGCTTTTTGTCATAGGAAAAACCTACCAGGATATTTCCAAGCCTTTCTTTTAGGTCATCTAAATCACGTGATAAGCAAAGTATTGCCATTACTTCTGTGGCAACAGAAATGACAAAACCATCCTCACGCACAACACCTCTCTGCCCATCTCCAAGCCCAATGATAATATTTCGCAAGGCTCGGTCATTCATATCCATTGATCTTTTTACCATTATTGCTTTGGGATTGATATTTAGCTCATTTCCATGGTAAATGTGATTGTCAACTGTTGCACAAAGTAGATTGTTTGCGGTAGTGACTGCATGGATATCTCCTGTAAAGTGAAGATTAATGTCTGTGCTCGGCAAAACTTGAGCAGCTCCACCTCCTGTTGCCCCACCTTTAATTCCCAAATATGGTCCTAAGGAAGGCTCTCGGAGGGTTACAATTGATTTAAATCCAAGCCTGTTTATAGCCATCGAAAGGCCAATTGCTGTTGTTGTCTTGCCCTCACCATATGGCGTTGGGTTTATTGATGTGACCAAAATTACTTTACCTTCTTTTTGTCGGGGTTTTTGCTGTAGAACATCTAAATTTATCTTTGCCTTGTACTTTCCGTAAAGCTCAATGTCATCTTCGCTCAGACCTATACTTTCTGCTATCTCGGTAATATTTTTTAACTTTACCTCTCGTAGTTTTGATGTACTTTTCAAACAAAATCACCTTGCCTTTTGATATGTCTTTTGCAAAAATCTCTCTTTATTTACAATAAACCTCTCGTGAACACCCTCTCCTATTTTCTCAAACTTGTCATAAGCCTCAACTTTAAAAATGAGTCTTCTGTCTTGGATATCAATCAGTTCAGCAACAGCCTTTACTACCATTCCTTTTGGACTTGGTGCTATGTGAGAAATTTCAACTCTGCTTCCCACTGTTGTATACCCATCTTCTAAATGCTCCTGAGCACACAAAAGTGCTGCCTTTTCCATCAGCGCTATCATTGAAGGTGTTGCAAACACATCCAAAAACCCACTTTGAAAATGCGAAGCAAGCATGTCATCTGTGACTGTGGATGTTATTTCTTTCCTTAGTCCAACTACAAGTCCTGGCTTTTCAACTTTCTTGCCTCCTTAAAGTTGGGTAATAAAGTCTCTCATGTATCAGTACTTTATTATGGTGCACAATTTTGTTCACACTATTCACTTTAATAAATATATTACTTCTATTTTGTGGAATTGTCAATTGCAAAGTGAAAATCTTTGTCTTGAAAATGAGCAAAAGATAGATTATAATCGATAGTGCAAAAATAAAAGGAGGCGGAGAGATGGCCGAGTGGTCGAAGGCACGCGACTCGAAATCGCGCGTACCGCCAAAAGCGGTACCGTGGGTTCGAATCCCACTCTCTCCGCCATTTTTATTTTTATAGTTTAAAAATCAAATGTTGATTTTTTGGCTCTATAATAAATATTGGGGTGGTAAGAAAAGAAAAAATATAGCACTTATTCTGAATGCCTGCTATAATTAAAATTGTTTTTAGGTATAAAAAAAACACAAAAGAAAGGAAGCATCCAGAATAAGTGCTCAATCATAATTATATCACAGAACTTTTGAAATCAAAAGATATCATTCTCCACCAAGTAGTAGAAAGCGAAAATGAAATAGAACTCCATATAAGTCAGGCGCAAAAACCTCACAAGTGTCCTAAATGTGGCAGTATCACAAGCAAGATACATGATTATCGTGTCCAAAGAGTAAAGGACATACCGATAATGGGTAAGAGAACATATTTAGTTTTAAGGAAGCGAAGATATGTTTGCAAAGAATGTGGAAAGAAATTTTTTGAACACATAAATTTTTTGGGCAAGCGTCAAAGAATGACAAATAGATTAGCAGCATACATTATAAGTCAGCTTAAGTAGCTTGAGCAGTATGAAAGAAGTAGCAAGAAAGACAAATGTATCAGTAACAACAGTTATGAGGTTATTTGACAATGTAAATCCTACCAGGAAGATAGAGGATTTTTCTTCTGAGGCGATATGCATAGATGAATTCAAAGGAAATGCAGGTGGAGCTAAATATCAGTGTATAATTGTAGACCCTGTGAAAAAACAGATAGTAGAAATTTTAAGAGACAGAAGACAAGATGTTTTGATTGAATATTTTAAGAGATTGAAGGATAGGGATAAAGTAAAGTATTTTGTATGTGATATGTGGAGACAATTTGTGGAGACAGCAAAAATATATTTTAAAAACGCGAAAATAGTAATAGACAAATTTCATTTTACAAGATATGTTTATTGGGCATTAGAAAATGTAAGGAAAAGAGTACAAAAGGAATTAGAAGATAATTTAAGGAAGTATTTTAAGAGGAGCAGGAAATTATTGTTAAAGTCTTATGAAGAACTTACAGCAGAGCAAAGAGAAGAGTTAGAAGTGATGTTTTGGTACAGTAGAGATTTAAGGAAAGCGCATAGACTGAAGGAAGAATTCAGGGAAGTTTTAGAAAGCAGTAATTCAGCAGAAGCAAAAGTTGAATTAAAAAAGTGGATAGAGGCAGCAGAGAGAAGTGGTCTTTGTGAATTTTGCAGATGCATAAAGGTTTTTAGGAACTGGTTTTCAGAGATAGTAAATTCTTTTGATGTTCCATATACAAATAGTGTAACAGAAGGTTTTAACAATAAGATAAAAGTTTTAAAGAGAGATGCATATGGGTATAGAAATTTTGAGAGATTTAGAAAGAGGACATTATATAGTTGTGGTAGTTAGGATAAAGTAAAGAGAATAATTAAAACTTGCAAAAGTAGCGGGTAAAGGTAGGATTGAGTTTTTAAAATTGCTTACCTGTAATAGGCATATATTACAATTAATGCTTGGTTGATAAAGCTAAAAAAGGTGGGCATTCAGAATACCCACCCCAACTCTTGACAAAGAGCCGATTTTTTTATATACCCAAGAAAGGCTCAACAAGTAGAATTAATGTGAGAATTATTATAAACACTACTGTTATCCATGCAATTATATTAAATGTCCTCGAATTTACATACTCCCCCATAATCTCCTTGTCATTTGTCAGCTTTAACATATAAATTAAGATTATTGGTAGCAATATACCATTTATTTCTTGAGCAATTATCATAAGTTTTATCAAAGGAATATTTGGAAGTAAAATAACACCTGCTCCTATAACAATGAACAAAAGTATTAACCCATAAAAAACAGGGGCTTCTTTCAGCTTCTTATTCAGTCCATTTTCAAATCCAAAAGCTTCAGTTACTGCATATGCAGTGGATAAAGGCAAAATATGCGCACCTAACAGCGATGCCCCAAAAAGTCCAATTGCAAAAAGCGCTGATGCATATTTTCCTGCAAGTGGCTGAAGGGCTTTTGCTGCATCTTCTGCTGTCTCAATCACAATCCCATGTTTGTGCAAAGTTGCTGCTGTTGCAACAATGATGAAAAACGCGATAAAATCTGTCCAAAACGCTCCTAAAAATACATCCCACCTTTGGTATTTGAGGTTTTTTACATCAACACCTTTGTCAACAACAGATGATTGTAGATAAAATTGCATCCAAGGAGTAATTGTTGTTCCTATCATCGCAATAAAAATCAAAATGAAACTTGAATTGAAACTGAAAGAAGGAACAAATGTATTTTTTAATACCTCTTTCCAATCAGGCTTTGCTAAAAAACCTGAAATTATATAGCTTATATATATTACCATAAGAGCAAGAAAAAATTTTTCTGTTTTTTTATATGAACCTTTGTTTATAATATACCACACAAAAAGCGCTGTCAGAGGAACTGAGATGTACTTTGAGATTCCAAATATCTCAAGGCTTGCAGCAATCCCTGCAAATTCGCCAATCGTTGTTGTAAGATTAGCAATAAGTAGGGTAATCATCGCAAAAAATGTCATCTTGACACCAAAGTGCTCCCTGATAAGAGCAGAAAGACCTTTCCCTGTTACAATGCCCATCCGTGCAGCCATTTCTTGGATAACTGCTAAACTGATTGTTATCAAAAATAATCCCCAAAGCATCTTATAGCCAAACATTGCACCAACCGTTGCGTATGTCGCAATTCCTGAAGCGTCATTACCAGCAGTTGCAGTCACAAGCCCCGGTCCAATAATACTTAACATGAAAAGTATCCTTTTAAGACGCTGCTCTTTTGCTATCTTTGGCATCTTCTATCACCTCATTTGCCGTCAATAACTTTGGCTATACTAATTTTTTTCGTACTTTGAGTAGTTCATAAACTATGTCATTTATTATCACAACGCCAATGAGTCTTTTGTCATCATCAACCACAGGGACAGCCAATAAGCTGTATTTTGAAATAATCTCTACAAGAGAATTAACATTGTCCATATCTTTTACATACACAACATTTCTACTCATAATCTCATAAAGTGGAGTTTGTGGCTCAGAAATTACCAAGTCGCGCAAAGACACAACACCACAAAGCCTCTCTTCATTGTCAATCACATATAAATAGTAAATCTCATCTGGGTCTGGCTTTAAACGTCTTAGTTCTTGTATTGTCTGCTCAACTGTAAAGTGGGTCGTGAACGCAATAAAATCTGTTGTCATAATACTTCCAACAGTATTCTCGGGATAATCCATCAGCTCTTTTACTTTTTCTGATGCCTCTTTTTCCATCTCGTTCAAAAGCTCTTCTGCTCTTTCCTCTTTTATTTCATCCAATATATCTGCAACCTCGTCTGCTGGCATCTTTTCAAGCAAATCTGCAGCTTTTTCAACAGGAAGACTTTCGAGGACATTTCGCTGTGCCTCAACATCAAGCTCTTCCAAAACATCTGCTGCCTTTTCCTCGTCCAAAGTTGAAAATACATATGCTTGAGTCTTTTTGTCAAGCTCTTCAATGATATCTGCTAAATCCGACGGATGCAAAGTTGAGAGCTTTGAGTATGTGGTTGAAAGTTTTAAATCCGAGTGCGGTGATGCAAGAGGCTCAACGTCATCCCATAAGATGAGTCGAGATGGGATGCTCTTGCCAAGAGGCTTTAATACCTTTTTGAGAGGCTTTGCAAGGCCAAGCCTCCTCAACAACCCTTCTAATCCAATATCAACTGCAATTATATAAACGCCTGTTGACAAAATTGCAAGTCTTATATCATTTACCCTTACAACCTTTCTGCCGTTCATATCAACTATCTGCTTGTCAAGGATATGCTTTACAAGCATTATCGTATCTTCTTTTTGCACATCAATTGGCTTTAAGTTCCTGGTCTCAATTACATATTGCCCTTTTTCCTTGTAAATTATAAAGAACGAAAAATCTACTATTTGGACATTCTTTCCGCTTTTGACTTTTGCAGCGATTACTTTGGGTCTTATATTCTTTGCATCAACAATTAGATCCTGGAGTTTTCCCAGAACCTTTTTGTCTTCCGAGTATACCTTGTTGCCAATAACTCTGCTGAGGTAAAAACTTGTGACATTGGCCATCTTAGCACCCCTCCCTTTAAATTAGTTTTTCCTTTTGTGGAGGGGTGCTAAATAGGTTTTCAAAATCTATCTGTAAAAAGGGACAAAAAGCCCTCGTTACTTGCTTTCGACTATCAAGTCAACAAATTAGCACCCCTCCACTCTTTTGAAAAAGATCTTTTCACTTTTTCTTTTCCCCAATCCTGTCTACTCACAGGACCAGAATCCATCTGTCCTATCATCTCCTTTAATCATAAAGTTTTAAAGGTTAGACTAAATTCTGCATACAAACAAAAAGTGCTTTCACCCAAAGCTTAAAACGAGGTGAAAGCACACTTTACCTTTGTTTAGCTACCTCGTACAAGCTTTGGCACTACACGGCATAAAAAGCTGCATTAGGTTATGCCTTGGATTCGGCAAAACCTGTTTACCAGCTCAGATTGTCTCCAATCTTTCGCGGCAGCAGCCTATATCCCTGTAGGAGCCTCGCCTACCGAGATATTCTTGCAATATTTACTTTTTTCAACTTTTATTTTAGCACAAAAAATTCGTTTTCTCAACCCTTTTTAGCTTAAATTTTTAAATTTTTGTGCACTTTTTTTAGACTCTCTTCAACTATCTTTTATTTTCTCTAATATAAAATCAAACATTTTGTCTTTTTCAATCACATCAGGGTGCAAAACTGCTTTTGACAAAAGCCCCTTTATCCCTTCTGGGATTTCCACCTTTGTTTTTTGGTACAGAATTTCAATTGCTTCAAACGGGTCAATATTATTATATTCATCATCAAACAAGGCGTTCACAACATCCTTAGCAAATTTGTACGGATTCGCAGTCTGCAAAATTACTGTCTTTGTTATATCAGATGTTTTATCTTTATATTTTCTATACACATCAAATCCAACTGCTGAATGGGTATCAATAAGATAAGAAAACTCGTTGTAAACTGACTTTATAGCTTTCTTAGTCTCAAAATCTGTTGAAAAATCTCCCCAAAAATCTGATTGTATTGACATTAAAACATCCTTTTCAACCTTAAAATACCCATTTTCTTTTAAATCTAACATGTATTTTTTTACCATTTCAAAGTTACCTGTGACCAAGTACAAAAGCCTTTCTAAATTGCTGGCAACTAATATATCCATAGAGGGTGATATTGTTTTATAAAACTCTCTTCTTCTGTCATAAACACCAGTTTTAATAAAATCAGAAACAACAGAGTTTATGTTTGATGCAACAATAAGTTTACTTATTGGAAGGCCCATGCGCTTTGCAAAATACCCAGCCAAGATATTTCCAAAATTCCCTGTTGGCACAACAAAGTTTATCTTTTCACTTTCCTTTATAAATCCCTTTCTCAAAAGCTCTAAGTAGCTCCAGATATAGTAGACAACCTGAGGCAAAAGTCGTCCAAAGTTTATAGAGTTTGCTGATGTGAAAAAATAGCCCATTTTATTAATGGTCTCAACATATCTTGGATTTGTAAAGATCTCCTTTACACCACTTTGAGCATCGTCAAAGTTACCTATTATCCCTGCAACATAAGTGTTCTTGCCTTCCTGAGTTGTCATCTGTCTTTTTTGTACGTCAGACACACCTTCAGAAGGATAAAAGACTACTATCTTGGTCTTCTCCACATCTCTAAAACCCTCTAAAGCAGCTTTTCCTGTATCGCCAGATGTTGCAACCAATATGAGTGCTTTTTTATAGCTATCTGGCATTGACCTTATCAAAAGGTGTGGCAGCACTTGTAGCGCAACATCTTTAAAAGCATAAGTTGGCCCATGCCAAAGTTCAAGCGCAAACAAGTTACTGTTAAGCTTCTTTAGCTCAACTACATCTTTTGTATCGAATTTACCAGTTGCATACGCTTTTTCTATGCAATCATCAATTTCTTCTTTAGAAAAGTCAGTAAGATAAAGTGAAAAGATATACTTTGCAACTTTTTTATAACTATTTAGCTCTTTTAAATGCTCAAAATCAATCTTTGGTATACTAACTGGGGTAAAAAGCCCTCCATTGTTTGCTATTCCAAGGTAAATTGCTTCTTTTGAGAGCACCTTTTGGTCTCCTCGCGTACTTACATACTCCATCTTTTGCCACCTCAATAGAATTTATTTTCCACTGGCTTCTTACTTTTCAAGCAGTTTCTCATTTAACTTATACGATAGTACCATCAGACTGTCTATCAAATGGACATTCTCCACAACAACATCATCTTTTACTTCAATCTCTTTTGTAGTAAAATTCCAGATTCCCTTTATACCGCCTTCAACCATAAGGTTTGCAACCTCTTGAGCAACCTCTGACGGCACACATAAAACTCCAATGTCAACATCGTTTTTCTTTATAAAATCTTTGAGCTCATCAACATGCTGTATCTTTATATTCCTGATACTCTTCCCAACCTTTTGAGGGTCAACATCAAATAGTCCCACAAGTCTGAAACCCTTTTTATAAAAGTTGGCGTAATTTGCTAAAGCTTGTCCCAAATTGCCCACACCAACAATTACCATCTTGAAGTTTTTATCAAGCCCTAATATTTTAACAAGGTTCTCATAGAGAACCTGAGTGCTGTAACCATACCCCTGCTGACCAAACCCGCCAAAATTGTTAAAATCTTGTCTTACCTGAGAAGCTGTATACCCCATTCTTTGGCTTAGCTCTGATGAGGAAATCCTCGTAATGTCATGATTCAGTAAATCCTCTACATACCGCAAATATCTTGGCAGTCTCCTTATCACCGCAAGAGAGATGTTCTTTTTTTTGAACAATTTTTATCCTCCTCATCTTATTTGATATTTTTTTGACATACTTATTTTAAATTAAAAGCCTGTTTTGATTTTAAAACAGGCTTATCTTCTTTTGCCATCTACTCGCTTGTTGCATTCGCTAAGTTTTTGGTTGCTGTCTTTTATACCTTTTTAATCGAAAGACTTATTTTGCCATTCTCCTTGATGTCAAGCACCTTTACCCTGACAGTTTGCTGCTCTTTAAGATATTTTCTAATATCATCAACATACTCTTCTGCAACCTCTGAGATGTGAACAAGTCCAACCGCACCTGTTGGAAGCTCAACAAAAGCACCAAATTTAGCTAATACTCTTTACTCTGCCTTCAACTACCCTGCCCTTTTCAATCGACACTAAAATGCCTCCTATTCCTTTCTCTTTTTATTCTTATCAATAAACACAATTTCATTTTTTCCAACAAGTCCAAGCTTTTCTCGTGCGACCTGCTGAATATATTCTTCTGTCTGGACATATTGTGCAAGTCTTTTTAAATATTCATTTTCCTTTTTTATTTTCTCAATTTGCTGTATTACCTCTTTTTGCTGAGCTTTTACCTGCTTTAAAATCATCTGCTGTTTCACAATTGTTGTTACAGAATATATTGAAAAAAATATTACAAACGCTAACACAAAAAGTCTTTTTAGCACTTTAAAAACTTTTTTCACAGCCTGCCTTCCTCTTGGACATTCCAGAAAGTGTAGTTATATTTTATCACAAATTATCTTTTGTTAAAAGATAAAATTTTGTTACCCTCTTTAAAATCCTTCTGTACAAAAAAGAGATTGAATTTTTGTAAAAACAAAACCCACACGCAATAGCTAAAAACGTATACCATCGGATAGTATAGTAGTTGATATAATACAATCCTGAAATTACTACAATGGTTGACAAAGTTGAAGATATAAAAAATACCAGATCTTTTGTGCGCCTTTTTAAGATTTTTTTGAAAAAGAAAGTATCGTGTATTAATCCAACCACCACTCCAACAATTAAACAAGAAAAAAATTCTGAAAGCTGCTTAGAAACACTGTGCATTTTTCCTGCCTCTCTCACTTAAAGAGTCTCCCAATCAGTCCTTTTTTGGGCACCTCACCATACTCAAGTGAATAAATCTGCCCTTCTATAAATACCTCTCTCCCGTTTCTGTGTTGATTTTGTTTATCTTCAAATCAAATCCCTTGATGATGAGAAGTTCCTCGTCAACCACCAAGATGATATTATTCTCATCAAAACTTTCAACATCATCAACACCATTTATTGAAATCTTCTCTTTATTCTCTATAAGAACATTGTGAACCTTTGACTTTACATTTTTTTATCATCCGCTATCATTTCTACAGTCCTTTTTAGAAATTTATTAAGTTACATAATAAACTATATTCTCTTCACTGTCAAAATATAAGTGCTCTTCTTGAGCCTATTCAATTATCTCATACATATTACTTGCAAGATTTTTTTGTACCTTCTCATCAACGCTTGTAACTTTGCATTTGAAAATCTTATCACCAAAGTGCACCTCAATGATATCACCAACTTTTACCTCTGTTGAAGGCTTTGCTATTTTTCCATTTACAAACACTCTGCCACTGTTACATGCCTCTTGGGCAAGCGTTCTCCTTTTGATAATTCTCGACACTTTTAGATATTTGTCTATGCGCATCTCACAAAACCCTCGCCTTTCTTCTAAAACAAAAATTTAGGGCTGCAGCTTCAAAGCTTTTTCTTTTTGCTGCAGCCTTTAACAACCAACAGATTTATAGCCCCTCTCTTTTATATTTTTACTTACCAGTTTATTTTGCCACAGCCTCTTTTAACATCTTGCCTGCCTTGAATACAGGAACTTTTGTTGCTGGAATCTTAATTTCTTCTTGTGTTTGTGGATTTCTTCCAACTCTCTCTGCTCTTTCTCTTACCTCAAATGAACCAAAACCAACAAGCTGAACCTTTTCCCCCTTAGAGAGTGCCTCTGTAACAGCATCTACAAACGCATTGAGTGCCTTTTCTGCATCCTTCTTGGTAAGTCCGCTCTTTTCTGCCATTGCTGAAATTAAATCTGTCTTGTTCATCACTTCTTACCTCCTCGCGTATTTTGTGATGTTCTAAATATTTCTATTCTATATTTATATCAAAAATCCTTCTTTTTTCAAGCCTTTTTTAAATTTTTTTTGCCTCTTCCCAAAATTTGTCCATATCTTTTAAGCTCATCTCATTCAATTTCTTACCTTGTTTTTCTGCTTGTTCCTCTATATACGAAAATCTGGTTATAAATTTTTTAACTGTTTTAGAAAGTGCCTCTTCAGGGTCAATACTAAAGAACCTCGCAACATTTACAACTGCAAAAAGAACATCTCCAAGTTCTTCTTCCAGCTTCTCCTGACTGTCATTTTTCGACAAACTCTCTTCAAATTCGCCAAGCTCTTCATACACCTTCTTCAATGCATCTTTGTAATTATCCCAGTCAAAACCTACCTTTGCCGCCTTTTCTTGGACCTTATAGCTTCGCATAAGCGCAGGAAGATGTCTTGGTATACTTCGCATTGCCTGTGATACCGTTTCGATTTGTTTTTCCCTGCTCTTTACCTTGTCCCAATTTTGTAGAACCTCATCAGCTGTCTCAAAGCTGTCATCTCCAAACACATGAGTGTGTCTTTTCCTCATCTTTTGGCATATATCATAGATTACTTCATAGATATCAAAAGCTCCTCTTTCCTGAGCTATTTTTGCATGAAACACAACCTGCAAAAGCAAATCACCAAGTTCTTCTTTGAGCTTAACGTCGTCATTTTCATCTATAGCCTCAAGAACCTCATATGTCTCTTCAATTAGGTATTTTTTAAGACTCTCATGTGTCTGCTGCCTGTCCCATGGACACTTCTCACGCAAGATATCCATTATCCTGACAAGTTCTTCAAAGCTTGCTTTCATTTTTTTTCTCTCCTTTTTTAAAAGGTGCTTTAGTATGCTTATAAGTTATATTATACCACTATTTTTCAAAGAAGCCTTCTCTTTTTTCGCAAAATATTTCTTCTTAGTCGCCTCACCACCACGAATATGTCTTTCTTGCTTATTCCTATCTAAGATAGTTCTTACCTCTTTGTAAAGTCTTTTGTTTATCTTATAAAGGCGCCAGGTGAGGTCATTGCGCACTGTTGACTTTGAAATCCCTAAGATTTTAGCCACTTTTCTTACAGTTGCATTATACTTTATCAAAAGTTCAGCTGCAAGTATTGCTCTTTTCTCTATATCCTCTTTCAAAACATTGTCCTCCAAAATACCTCTCTACTTAGGATTATATGCGCAAGATTTTTTAAGCTTTACCCAAAGTTTTTGTCTTGTTATGTTTGTGTCAAACTTTATGTTTGAATTTTCAAAGCTTTTTGGTACTATATATTAAAACTTTATTTTACTTGTTGGGTGATTGATATGAACGAAATTTTAATTAAAAAGAACTTGGCACCAAACGTGTGGCTGATGGGCATATTTTCACCACAGGTTGCAAAAAAAGCAAAGCCAGGCCAGTTTGTTATTTTAAGGGTTGTAGAAAACGGTGAGAGAATTCCACTTACAATAGCTGACTTTGACAAGGAAAAAGGAATTGTCTATATAATCTTTCAGGTTGTCGGAAAAACAACAGCTATTTTGGCAAGTCTCAACGAAAATGACTCTATACTTGACTTTGTTGGCCCTTTGGGTATGCCATATGAACATGACCCAAATGATAAAGCTTATCTTTTTGTGGCAGGTGGACTTGGAATACCTGCTATATTTTTAAAGGTTAAAATGCTTTATAGCGAAGGCAAAAAGATAGACATAATTGTTGGTGGACGGTCAAAGGAGAATATCTTTTTTGAAGATGAACTTAAAAAATACTGTGAAAATTTATATATTTCAACAAACGATGGTTCGTACGGAAAAAAAGGTTTTGTAACTGACGTTTTAAAAGAACTTTTGGAAAGTGGAAAAAGATATGATGAGGTGTTTGCAGTCGGTCCAATACTGATGATGAAAGCAGTTGTTGATATAACAAGACAGTATAACATCAAAACTCTTGTGAGTCTCAATCCTATTATGATTGATGGTACAGGCATGTGTGGTGGTTGCAGAGTATTAGTTGGAAATGAAGTGAAGTTTGCATGTGTTGATGGTCCTATTTTTAATGGATTTGATGTTGACTTTGATAATCTCTTGAAAAGAAATTTATATTATCAAGACCTTGAGAAAAACGCCTTTGAAGAACACAAATGCAAAATTGGATTGGGGGATTAGAAAAATTGGACACATTAGAAAGAGTGCCCAATAAAAGAACAAGAGCCAAATGAGAGGATTAAAAACTTTGATGAGGTTTGCCTTGGATACTCTGAGGATGAGGCCATTTCAGAAGCACAGAGGTGTCTTCAGTGCAAAAATGTACCGTGCGTAAAAGGCTGCCCTGTTGAAGTCAAAATTCCAGAGTTTATCTCGCTTATAAAAGAGAAGAAATTCAAAGAAGGGTATTTAAAAATCTTAGAGACAAATCTTCTTCCTGCAATCTGTGGTCGTGTTTTCCCACAAGAAACACAGTGTGAGCAAAACTGCGTAAGAGGAATAAAAGGCGAGCCAATTGCAATAGGAAAACTTGAAAGATTTGTTGCTGACTGGTTCAGGCAAAACTGTGAGTTTGAGTTTGAGAAGCCTAAGCCCAATAACAAAAAAGTGGCAATCATAGGCTCTGGACCTGCTGGACTTTCATGTGCTTCAAGCTTGGCAAAGCTTGGTTATAAAGTGACTATCTTTGAAGTGTTTCACAAGCTTGGCGGCGTTTTGTATTACGGAATTCCTGAGTTCAGGCTTCCAAAGGAGGTTGTTGAGTGGGAGATAGAAAACTTAAAGAAAATGGGTGTGGAGTTCAGAACAAATATGGTTTTTGGCAAGACATTTGACCTAAATGACTTAAAAGAAGAAGGTTTTGAAGCAGTGTTTATAAGCTCTGGTGCTGGGCTTCCCAATTTTTTGAACATTGAAGGAGAACTTCTAAATGGAATATATTCAGCAAATGAATTCTTGACAAGAATAAATTTGATGAAGGCATACAAATTCCCAGAATATGACACACCTATTAAGCTTGGCAAAAAGGTAGGAGTAATTGGCGGCGGAAATGTTGCAATGGACGCAGCACGCGTTGCAAGAAGATTGGGAGCTGATGTTTATATACTCTACAGAAGAACAGAGGCTGAGATGCCAGCACGAAAGGAAGAAATCATGCATGCAAAGGAAGAGGGAATAAAAATAATTGAGCTTGTAAGCCCAGTTAGATTCATTGGTGATGAAAATGGATATGTGAAAGCGATAGAGCTTGTAAAAATGCAGCTAACAGATCCTGATAAGTCAGGCAGACGTGGTGTAAAACCTATTGAAGGGTCAAATTTCTTATTTGAAGCAGATAATTTCATTGTTGCAATTGGTCAAAACCCCAATCCGCTTGTCAAAAAAGCAATACCAGAGCTTGAGCTAAATCCAAATGGGTCTATCAAAGTAGATGAAAATCTCATAACAAATATTGAAGGCATCTTCGCAGGCGGAGATATTGTAACAGGTGCCGCAACAGTAATACTTGCAATGGCAATGGAAAAAAAGCAGCACAAAGTATTGACAACTACTTAAAAAGCAAAGAAAGGAAATAAAAACCGGGTGGCAGATTAAATTGCCACCCGTCTTTGTTTGTGTGATTAATATTTTGTGAGGTATGCATCAATCTCCCATTGATGTACCTTCGTTCTGTAGTCATTCCATTCAAGTTTCTTTGCTTCCAAGTACTTTTCAAATATATGGTCACCAAGAGTCTCGCGCATAAGCTGGCTATTTTCAAACTCTTTAATTGCCTCCTCTAAACTTCCTGGCAAGCTTCCAATTCCACGCTTTGCTCTCTCTTCTTCGCTCATTTCAAAAATATTATCTTCAACTGGTTCTGGTGGCTCAATCTTATTCTTTATCCCATCAAGTCCTGCTGCTAAAACTGCTGCAAACGCAAGGTATGGATTTGCTGATGGATCTGGACATCTGAGCTCAACTCTTGTTGCCTGACCTCTTTTAGCAGGAACTCTTATAAGCGGGCTTCTGTTTCTTGGTGACCATGCGATGTAAACTGGTGCCTCATATCCTGGTACAAGTCTCTTGTATGAGTTAACAAGCGGATTTGTAATAAGTGCAAACTCTCTTGCATGCTTCATAAGCCCACCAATGAAGTAGTATGCCTCTTTTGAAAGTTGAAGCTTGTCATTTGGGTCCAAGAAAGCATTCTTGCCATCAGAAACCCTTGCAAGGGACATATTTGTGTGCATACCAGAACCGTTAATACCAAATATTGGCTTTGGCATAAATGTTGCGTGAAGTCCGTGTCTTTGTGCAATTGTCTTTACAACAAGTTTAAATGTCACAACATTGTCAGCTGTGTAGAGCGCATCATCATATTTGAAGTCAATCTCATGTTGACCAGGTGCAACCTCATGGTGAGATGCCTCTATTTCAAATCCCATTTCCTCTAACGTCAAAACCATGTCTCTTCTTGCATCCTCGCCCAAATCAACTGGTGCTAAATCAAAGTATCCACCTTGGTCATGTGTCTGCAACGTTGGATTGCCATTTTCGTCTGTCAAGAACAAGAAAAACTCAATCTCCGGGCCAACATAGAACTTATAGCCCATTTCCTCTGCTTTTTTGAGCACTTTCTTTAAAACTCCACGTGGACAGCCAGGGAATGGTGTACCATCTGGTAGATACACATCACAAATAAGCCTTGCGACTCTGTTTGGTGATGGTCTCCATGGGAAGATTGTAAATGTGTTGAGGTCTGGTCGTAAATACATGTCTGATTCTTGAATTCTCACAAAACCTTCAATTGATGACCCGTCAAACATAATCTCGTTGTTAAGTACAGCCTCAAGCTGCTCAACGGGGACAGCAACATTCTTTAAAATACCAAAAATGTCTACAAACTGGAGCCTGATAAATTTGACATCCTGCTCTTTGCAGATACGAATAATGTCTTCCTTGGTGTAATTTTTCATCAAACCTTCCCCTCCATTATTAGATTTTTTCTGATTTAATAAACAAAAAAGGACAAAGGCACCCTTCCTTTATTCAGGACGCCTTTGTCCTTGCATTTTTATTATACTTCATTCAGTGTAAAATTGCAATACCTATTTTCAAATTTCATACTCACTCTATCCACTTCAAAATACCTTTAAACCTTATACAATTACGCAGGCTGTGGCTGTGCATCTTCGAATACAAGCTTTCTGAACTCTTCGCCTGTTAGTTTTTCCTTTTCTAAAAGGGCATTTGCCACCTTGTGAAGCTTGTCAATGTTTTGTTTGAGGATCTCTTCAGCTTTTTTATAAGCCTCTTCAATTATGCTCTTGATTTCTCTGTCTATTTCAGCTGCAACCTCTTCAGAGTAGTTCCTTGCAAGTGCTAAGTCTCTTCCTAAAAACACCTCTTCATGCTCTGTTCCAAATGTCATAGGTCCAAGTTTATCAGACATACCATACTTCGTAACCATATCCCTTGCAATTTTTGTAGCACGTTTAATATCTGACGCTGCGCCGGTTGATACATCTTCCAAAACGAGCTTTTCTGCAACCCTCCCACCAAGAAGAGTTATAATCTCTCTCATCATATCAGACTTTGAGGCATAGAATTTATCTTCTTTTGGCAAATACATCGTATACCCACCAGCATATCCTCGGGGTATAATTGATACTTCATGAACAGGCTCTGCGTCAGGTATCATGGTCCTGACAATTGCATGGCCTGCTTCATGGTATGCTGTTAGCTTCTTTTCCTTTTCTGTGTACACTCTGCTTCTCTTCTCTGGCCCCATCAAAACCTTTGCAACAGCTTCTTGTACCTCTTCCATATTGATTTGTTTTTTGCCCTTTCGCGCAGCCAAAAGTGCCGCCTCATTCAAAAGGTTCTCAAGGTCAGCACCTGTAAAACCTGCCGTTATCTTTGCTATTTGAGCAAGGTCAACATCAGGCCCGAGTGGTTTGTTTCTCGCATGAACTTTTAAAATCTCCTCTCTTGCCTTTGCATCTGGGATGTTTACAACAATTTGCCTGTCAAACCTGCCAGGTCGCAAAAGTGCAGGGTCTAAGATGTCGGGTCTGTTTGTTGCTGCCATGACAATTATCCCTTCATTCGTTCCAAAACCGTCCATTTCAACAAGAAGCTGGTTTAGGGTTTGCTCTCTTTCGTCATGGCCACCGCCAAGGCCTGCTCCCCTGTGTCGACCAACTGCATCTATTTCATCTATAAATACAACACAAGGTGCATTCCTCTTTGCCTGTTCAAACAAATCTCTTACTCTTGCAGCACCTACACCGACAAACATCTCAACAAAGTCAGAACCTGAGATGCTGAAAAATGGAACACCTGCTTCACCTGCAACAGCCTTTGCTAAAAGTGTTTTACCTGTACCTGGCGGTCCCACAAGCAATATACCTTTCGGAATTCTTGCACCAAGCTCAATATATTTTCTCGGGTTTTTGAGAAAGTCTATAACCTCTTTTAGCTCTTCTTTTTCTTCATCAGCTCCTGCAACATCAGCGAACGTAACCTTCTTTTTCAAGTCCTGAATAGTCTTTGCTCTTGACTTTGTAAAAGACATTATTTTACTGCCGCCACCTTGTGTCTGCTGGAGCATAAATATCCACACAAAAATAATAAGTCCAGCAAAAATCAACATTGGCAAAAACGAAGACAACCACCATGGAACCTGAGGCGGCTCTTTTGTCACAATCTCAATCCTTTTGGACTCAATTGCCGGCTGTATCTGGTCTAAAAATTTCTCAGGTGATGGTACAAATACATTGTCAAACTTTGTCCCATCCTTATATTGGCCAGACACATTGTTGTAACTTAGTATTATTCTTGAAACTTTTCCTTCATTGATGTCACTTATCAGCTCTGAGTAGATGACATTTCTTTTTTCACTCATATTAAAAAGCTGGTTGTAACTCAGCCCACCAGTTAAAATATCAACTAACAATAAAATCACAAGGGCAATCAAAATATAAATAGTTGCTGTTTTAAATAAGTTTCTCAATTGTAGATAGGCACTCCTTTCAATTTATAAATAAATTTTAAAGCTTTCTTATTCCAAAACACCAATATAAGGTAAATTTCTATAAAGCCCAGCATAATCTAAACCATATCCAACAACAAACTTGTCAGGTATCTCAAACCCTTTATAATGTATCTCCACATCAACCTTTCTTCTGCTCGGCTTGTCAAGCATTGTACAAATTTTAAGGCTCCTTGGCCTTCTTCCTTTTAAATATTCTGTAATGTATTTAAGAGTAAGTCCTGTGTCAACAATATCTTCAACAAGTAAAACATCTTTCCCTTCAATGCTTGTATCAAGGTCTTTGAGTATTCTGACAATCCCCGAGGATGAAGTTGAATTGCCGTAGCTTGAAACTGCCATAAACTCTATCTTCACAGGAATTGTTATTTGCCTTAGCAAATCTGCCATGAATACAACTCCGCCTTTTAATATGCACACCATCAAAAAGTCATCACTGTCTTTATAATCCTCTGAGATTCTTTGACCAAGCTCTTTTACCTTTTGACGAATCTGGTCTTCAGTTATCAAAATCTCTTTTACTTTCATTGTTATGTCTCTCACCGATATCAAGCTCCTTCCAGTATTGTAATTTTTATTTCTAAAAATTGTTTGGTTTGTGGTGTAACTTTGTAGCTCTGATTTATGGTAACTTTGTTATTGTATACATCAAATATAACTATCACTTCGCTCTCCTTTGCAAGAAGTGGTATGCTGCTTCTGTATCGTTTAGGAATCTTTTTATCAATAAACCATTCTTTCAGTTTCTTCTTACCCACTTTTAGCTGGATAAAATCACCATCTCTGCGTGTCCTAAAAAATATTTTCCCGTCAAATAATTTTTCGCTATCTACGTAAATGCAATTTTCGTGTTCCATACTCTGTGTGATTTTAAATTTGAATTCAAAATTCCTATACTTTATATCATACTCCTCTTTTAATGGAATTTCAAAACAAAAGTCGCTCTTTTCTACCTTTTTGTAAAACACAACAGCATCATTTTGCCTCTCAACAATCAAATCACCAAATATCTTCATCTTACCAGAAGGAAGTGAAAAAAGATTTAACACATCTTCTACTTTATCAAGCGAAACTTGCATTTCAAATTCCTTGAACACTTTTTTTACAAGCCTTTTCTGTAAAAAATGCGGCAGAGTGCTTGCCTCATTTATGTCAAGGACATAGTAAATATCTTCTTTCTTGACGCACCTTTTGAAAATATCATCAACAAGTTCATTTATCTGTAGATTTTCATCTCTTATTAGATTTATTGTCCTGAAAATGGTGTCAATTACCCCATCTCCAAATTTAGCTTTTACAAGCGGCAAAATCTCATTTCTTATAACATTTCTCTTATACTTTGAAGAAAAGTTTGTCTTGTCTATTACATATCTTATACCATTTTTATCTGCATATTTTTCAATCTCCTGCCTTGACATATATATAAGCGGTCTTGCAACAATATCACGCACAGGAGGAATAGATGCAAGACCATCAAGCCCACTTCCTCTAAAGAGGTTTAAAAAAAATGTCTCAACAACATCATCTTTATTATGGCCCAATAAAATTCTGTTGAGCCCTAAATCTTTCACAAGCTCATAAAAAAAATTATACCTTGCAAGTCTTCCTGCTTCTTCTTCAGAAAGCTTTTGTTCTTCTTTAAGCTTTCTAACATCCACTGATCTTGTTACGCATTTAATATTATACCTCCTACAAGTATCAATTACAAACAGTTCATCCTCTTTTGCCTCTTGTCTTAGCATATGGTTAAGGTGCGCAACTGTAATATCAAGTTCATACTCATCCTTTAATCTGTAAATACAATCTAAAAGCACCATTGAATCAATTCCGCCAGAACAGCCAATCAAAACCTTATCGCCTTTTTTTAACATATTGTGTTTGTCAATTGTCCGCCTTACCTTTTCTAAAAAATCCACTTCTAAAGCACCTCAGACACAAGCTTCAAAAAAGATTTTTATATAGAAACGCTCTTTAGGACATTCTCGAATTTCTTTATCTTGGCTTCCTTTTTCCACTTTTCAAGCAAGTTCTTGTAATATTCTTGCTTCTTTTCACTCTCTATCGTTGACTTTATCTCATCCTTTACATCGTTCAAAGTCAGCTGTTTTTTGTCTGTCACTTTTATAATGTGAAATCCATAGCTTGTTTTGACAACCGGACTTATCTCACCAATGCTAAGAGAAAATGTTGCGTCTTCAAACTCCTTATCTAATCCTGACTCACCTTTTCTAAAATACCCAAGATCTCCTCCTTTTTGTTTTGTAGTCTCATCTTCAGAATACTTTTGTGCAAGTTTTTCAAAACTCTGCCCGTTTTTAATCATCTGCAAAACTTCTTCTGCTTTTTTCTTCTTCGCAGCCTCTTCTTTTGGGTCAGACACTTTAAAGAGAATATGACTTGCTTTTACCTGAATATAGTCAGATTTATGTGAATTATAATAGCCTTCTATCTCAGAATTTGATGCTGTCTGGTTCTTTGTCACTTCATTATAAAGTTTTGAGACTATCTGCAATTTTATAAGCTGATCTTTGTAGTCATCTTCTGTTGCACCAATGGTTTGAAGATATTGTTTAAACTGCAGTCTGTTTTGTGAGTCATTTTTGTACTGGTTAATTTGCTCATCTATTGCCTTTTTCTCCTGAGCAGTCAATGTGATATTTCTTTTCTTGGCTTGCTGAAGTTCTATTTGCCTTATGATAAGACCTTCAAGTACATTCTCCTTTATCTGCTCCTCATAAGTTTTCCCATCAACCCTTTGTGACAAAAACGCCTTGTCAAGCCCATAATAATAGTCAATTTGAGACCTGTAGTTGATAGAAAATTCCTTTTTAGTAATCTTCTCTCCATTTACAATGGCAACAGCTCTGTTCTCGTCAACATATTTTATTATCTCCGGAGTTACGGCAATGAGGATTACCAGCAGCACAACCGCTGCAGATGCTAAAATAGCAATTTTTGCCTTCTTTGTCATATATTCCTTCTCCTTTGTCTAAAGTTTTTTTACAGAATAATAATATTATAAAACAACGAAAGATTATTTTAAAGCACCTATATTTCTACAGCCTTCTTCCAAGCACTCTAAAAGATTTATCAAGAGGTCCAAAGAATCTTTTGTCAAAAAGACCTCTACTGTTCCATCTTTTCCTTGCGCATATGATACTCCTCTTTGGCTGAATAACTCCTTAGCAAGTGAAACTGTTTCATGTGAGAAGAATTGCAACTTAACTTTCTCACTGCCGTTTTGCATGACATTTAGTATTCCTAATTTTTTACAAAGAAGCTTTATATAAGCAATCTTAATGAGGTTGTCAACCTCTTTTGGAACATCGCCAAATCGGTCAATCAGCTCATCATAGATTTCCTGAACATCTTCTTTTGACTCAATGGAAGAAATTTTTTTATACATATTAATTCGTTCTTTTTCATCTTCTATATAATCAGCGCTTATAAACGCATCAACCTTTATATCTATCTGAGGCTCAATTTCCATCTGAATATTTTCGCCCTTTAGCCTTCTTATTTCCTCAGACAAAAGCCTTATATACATATCATATCCAACAGCATTAATGTGTCCGTGCTGAAGCTTTCCAACAATTGAGCCTGCACCTCTTATCTCAAGGTCTCTCATTGCAATCTTAAAACCTGAGCCAAGCTCTGTAAATTCCTTTATAGCAGCAAGTCTCTTTGACGCCTCTTCAGATAGTACCTTGTCTTTTCTAAATGTAAAATATGCATATGCAAGCTTGTTTGAGCGCCCAACTCTTCCGCGGAGTTGGTAAAGCTGTGCAAGACCAAGCCTGTCTGCATCCTCTACAATGAGTGTATTTACATTTGGCATATCAACACCTGATTCAATTATTGTTGTTGTGACAAGTACATCATATTTGCCGTTTATAAAGTCAATCAGCACCTCTTCTAACTGTTTTTCATCCATCTGACCGTGCGCATACGCAATCTTGACATCTTCACCTAAAAGTGCCTGAAGCCTATTTACCACCTCTTCTATATCTTTTACCCTGTTGTAGAGATAAAATACCTGTCCCCCTCGTGAAATCTCTTTTAAGATTGCTTCTTTTATAACCTTTTCATTATATTCCATGACAAATGTCTGCACAGGAAACCTGTCTTCTGGTGGGTCTTCAATAATGCTCAAATCTCTTATACCCAAAAGTGCCATGTTGAGTGTCCTTGGAATCGGTGTTGCTGTAAGAGTCAAAACGTCCACATTTTCTTTTAATTTTTTTATCTTTTCCTTGTGTTCAACTCCAAATTTGTGCTCCTCGTCAATAATCAAAAGCCCCAAATCTTTGAACTTTACATCATTTGATAAAAGTCTATGAGTTCCAATAATTATATCAATTGTACCGTCTTTTAACCTTTTTAATATCTTCTTTTGCTGGCTCTCAGTTTTTAAACGCGAAAGCACTTCAATTGTTATTGGAAAATCTTTCATTCGTTGTACAAATGTCATATAATGCTGCTGAGCCAAGATTGTAGTTGGAACAAGCACCGCTACCTGCTTTGAGTCCATCACAGCTTTAAATGCTGCGCGCATAGCAACTTCTGTCTTGCCATACCCAACATCACCACAAAGAATCCTGTCCATTGGCTTTTCGCTTTCCATATCTTTTTTAATCTCCTCGATTGCCTGAAGCTGGCCTTCTGTTTCGGTGTACGGAAACTTTTCTTCAAACTCCTTTTGCCAGATGGTGTCAGGCGAGAACTTAAAACCTTTTTTGAGCTGCCTTTTTGCATACAGCTCAACTATGTCTTTTGCCACAACCTCAAGTGACTTTCTGACTTTTTGCTTTTGTTTTTGCCACTCTAAAGTTCCAAGCTTTGATAGTTTCGGTTCTGAATCATCAGTGCCTATATATTTCTCAATTACATCTAAGTTGGTGGTCGGTACATACAAGTAAGAGTTATTAGCATATTCGAGTTTTAAATATTCTTTTGTCACACCCTCAACAGTTATCTTTTCAAATCCCAAAAATCTTCCAATACCATATGTCCTGTGGACAACATAGCTTCCGTACTTTAAGTCTTCAATTGTGTAAAAAGCTTCTTTCTTTGATTTCGGTCTTTTTTTGATATCATTTCCCTTTTTCTTCTCAAAGTTGAAAAAGCTAAGGCATACCCATTTTAAGTCCTGAAACTCAACTCCTTTTTCGATTGACTGTGGAAGAAGATAAACTCCTCGTCCCTCTGCTAAAACCTCATCTGTCTCACTAAACTCTAATCCACTCTTTTCAAGATCAGATCTTAAATCTTCAAGCGATGTCCTGCTCCCTGCAAAGACATTTATGGTGTAGCCTTTTGAAAGGTAATACTTTATATCATCTATCAAAAGGTTTTTCTGCCCATTGTAAGATGGAATTTCTCTGAGATTGCTAAAGGAAAAGATATCTTTTACTTGTACCTCCTTTATATTTTGTGTAAATGTTTGAAGAATGATTGAATTGGAAAGGTTATCTAAAATCTCATGGAATTTGAAATAGCATTCTGCCATTTTCGGCAGTACATATCCTTTTTCTAAAAGGTCTTTATAAAGTTCCTCAGTCTGATCTTCAAAAGTTTTCAAGCTGCTGTGAACCTGATTATACTCGTCAATTACAACAAGGCAATCATTAAAAATATCAAAAATGGATCTGAAATTTTGGTAATAGTAGGGATATAGTCTGTCAATTTTTAAATCAAGCCCATCCACTACATCCTTGAAACTCTCTTCCAAGCTTCTTCTTGCATCGCCTTTGAGCTTGCTCTGAAGTTTTTTAAAATCAGCTACTACCTTTTTGATACCATCTGAAAAGTCAATACTTAAATCCCACTCACAAGCTTTATAAATCTTTACATAAGAGACCCTTTCAAACGACTTTTGAGTCTCAACGTCAAAGTACCTTATGGTATCAATTGTATCACCAAAGAATTCTATTCTGACGGGGTACTTGCTGAAAATGGGATATATATCTATTATCCCACCTTTCTGGGAAAATTGACCTTTCTTCTCAACAACCTTAACTCTTTCATAACCATATCTTGAAAGCGCATTTAAAAATTCATCAAAATTCATCTCTTTGTTCTCTTCAAGGGTGATAGACTCAAACTTAAAATCTGCGTACTTTTCAAGCAAATTTTGCGGGCTTAAAACAAGCACATCAAATCCTTCTTCAAAAATCCTGACAAACTCTTCCATTCTTTGAATATCTGAGTCCTTGCTCTTTGCAAATGAGTTTATAAGAGGATTCTCCCTTTCTTGCAAAAAAACCACTTTGTCAAAAAGACTTTTGAACCTTCTCTCCCACTCACTTTTGCCCTTTTGATGCGTGACAAAGAGAACCTTTTTGTTAAATTTTTGACACAGTGCTTTGACCAACAATGCCTTTCCCATCTCGCCAAGGTTTGTGACAAGTATGGGAAGGCTTTTTTGTAAAACTGACCTTTCAATATTTAAAAACTCATCAAGCTTTTCAAAAACTCTCAGCAAATCTACACCACCACATCCCCATTTATATAGTTCATTGCCCTGTCAATACCACTCTCAAGCAAAATTTTAATACCTTGTGCTGCTTTTTCAATTGCTCTAAAAACCTTTTGCTTCTCATCATCTTCAAATTCTGACAATACATATTTTATCATATCCTCTTTTGGAATACCAATGCCAATTCTAATCCTCGGAAACTCTTCTGTACCAAGCCGCTGAATTATAGACTTCATGCCGTTGTGTCCACCATCTGACCCTTTCTTTCTCATCTTAACAACTCCAACGTCAAATGCTATGTCATCATAGATGACAATTAGTTTTTCAGGTTTTATTTTGTAGAAATTTACAGCCTCAATAATACTGTCACCGCTCGCGTTCATGTATGTCATTGGCTTTAAAAGAAGTACTTTCTTGCCAGCATACTCAAAACTCCCAACAAGACCTTTGAAATTTATTCTGTCCACCTTTGTATTAAAAGTCTGTGCCAGGTAATCGATTGCCAAAAACCCTGCATTGTGACGTGTAAATGTATACCTTTCGCCTGGATTACCAAGCCCAGCAATGATGTAGTCCAAGTTCAAATTCACTCCTTTTTTACAAAAATAGGCTGCCTTTTAAACCTAAATCAAAAGACAGCCTTTATGTTCAATTTTAAAAACAACTTTTATAGCTTAATTCACCTATTTGGCTTTGTGCTAATGTACTCATCAAATAAAGGAGAGATTGCAACATCTTCATATATTCTGTTTATTGCCTCAGCAAAAAGATCAGCAACAGAGAGCACTTTAATTTTGTCGATTCTCTTTTCAGGAGGCAGAGGAATAGTATTTAATACTATCAGTTCTTTAATTGGGGAGTTTTTAATTCTCTCAACAGCAGGACCAGACAACACTGGGTGTGTACAGCAAGCATAGATTTCTTTTGCTCCATAGTCCATGAGAGCCTGTGCTGCTGCAACAATTGTCCCTGCTGTGTCTATCATATCATCAACCATTATGGCAGTCTTGTCTTTGACATCACCAATGATGTTCATTATCTCAGCAACATTTGCTTTTGGACGTCTCTTGTCCACAATAGCAAGTGGCAGGTCAAGTTTTGTTGCAAAACTGCGTGCTCTTGTAACACTTCCTAAATCGGGCGATACAACAACAGCATTTTCAAGATTGACATTTTCAAGGAAGTACTTTGCTAATATTGGAACACCAATTAAATGGTCAAGAGGGATGTCAAAAAATCCTTGAATCTGCGGCGCATGAAGGTCCATTGTGAGTACCCTGTCAGCACCAGCAGAGGTAATCAAGTTTGCAACAAGCTTTGCAGTAATTGGGTCACGAGCTCGGGCTTTTCTATCTTGTCTTGCATATCCATAGTAAGGAATTACAGCTGTTATTCTTCCGGCTGAGGCTCTTTTAAAAGCGTCAATCATAATTAAAAGTTCCATGAGATTCTCATTGACAGGGTGGCATGTTGACTGAACAACAAACACATCCGCACCACGTACAGTTTCATTAATCTTAACTGAAATCTCACCGTCTGAAAACCTGCCTATCTCTGCATCGCCAAGTTTTTTGTTGAGCTTTTTGGCTATTTCTTCTGCTAACTCTCTGTTAGAATTTCCAGCAAATATCTTTATCTCTTTGCCATGTGTTATCACTTTTTTTTACCCCCAGCACAAAAGTGAGTTTAAAAAATCTTTCATGCACAATCTATATTATAACACAAAAATATAGCTTATCTTTAATATTTTTAAACACTTTCTCACTGTTAAAAAATTATTTGTTCTCATACTTCTGTTTTCTCTTCAGTACCCAGCCCTCTTTGTTTGTTTGCCTCTCTCTCGCAATTGCAAGCGCACCAGCTGGTACATCCTCTGTTATAGTAGAACCTGCTGCAATGTAGGCATTTTCTCCAATTTTAACTGGCGCAATGAGATTAGAATTGCAGCCTATAAATGCATTGTTCTCAACAACTGTTCTGTGCTTTTTATACCCATCATAGTTTACAAAGATTGTTCCACAGCCTAAATTCACATTCTCGCCAATATCAGCATCCCCAATGTATGTAAGATGGGCTGACTTTGTGTTCTTCCCAAGCTTAGAGTTTTTGACTTCAACAAAATTTCCAATCTTTACTCCTTCTTCTAAAAGGTTGTTTGGTCTCAGGTGCGCATATGGTCCTATCTTGACATTATCCTTTATTTCAGAACTTTCTATCACAGAAAACTGGATATGACAGTTATTTCCTATTTTTGAGTCTACAATGTAAGACTGTGGACCAATTACACAGTCCTCCCCAATTGAAGTTTTGCCAAGTATAAATGTACCCGGATAAATTACTGTATCCTTTCCAATTTGGGCATCTGGATGAATATAGGTACTGTATATGTCTATTATTTGCACACCTCTTGAGAGATGTTCTTTATTTATCCTAAGTTTCAACTCCTGCTCAGCAACAAAAAGCTCATACCTTGAGTTAATTCCCATAACCTCAAAATTGTCTTCTACAGTTACTTTTACAACCTTTTTGCCACTTCTGTTTAGTATCTCAATAGCATCTGTTAGATAATACTCGTTCTGGCTATTTTTGTTGTCAATCTTGCTCAAAACATTTACAAGCTCTTGTTTTTCAAAACAATAAAAGCCTGGGTTTATCTCTTTTATTTTTCTTTGTTCTTCAGTTGCATCCCTCTCCTCAACAATCTTTATTACATTGCCGTTTTCATCTGCAATTATCCTACCATAACCGTATGGATTTTCAAAAATAGCTGTCAGAAGACAAAGCGCTGCAGCTTCTTCTTTTCTCTTTTGAGAAAGCTTTTTTAAAGTATCAGCCTTTATAAAAGGTACATCACCGTACAGTACAAAAATATCCTCTGAATCATCTGAAACTTTGCTCATTGCACACATAACAGCATGTGCTGTGCCAAGCTGTTTTTCTTGATATGCAAATCTTACATTCCTTCCTTCTAAAACTTTATAGACATCCTCTCTTTTGTTTCCTACAACAACCACAATCCTACCATCTTCAAAGTTTTTCTCAATCTCGTCTATTATATAAAGTATCATAGGCTTTCCCATAATCTTTTGGACAACCTTGGAATATTTAGATTTCATCCTCTTTCCTTCGCCAGCAGCTAAAATTATAAACGTACTTTTCTTGCTCATTTTCCATCACCTTTTTTCATTTTCCTCAAATTTTACAACTTCTATACCAGCTTCTTCAAATATCTTTTGGCTCATCTCATCTGGATATGAGCCTTTGTAAATCACCTTTTTGATACCAGCATTCACTATCATTTTAGCACAAATCACACATGGATAGGTTGTTGTGTAAATAACGCTGCCGTCGATATTTACGCCCATTTTAGCTGCTTGGATTATCACATTTTGTTCAGCATGAAGTCCTCTGCAAAGCTCATGTCTTTGCCCTGATGGGACATTAAGCTTTTCTCTTAAGCAACCTACTTCTTCACAGTGAGGCAGATTACTTGGTGCACCGTTGTAGCCTGTTGCTAAAATCCTCTTGTCCTTAACAATTAGTGCTCCCACTTTTCGCCTCAAACACGTTGACCTTTCCTTTACAATGTCAACAATCTGCATAAAGTACTCATCCCAAGTAGGTCTCATTGGACTTCCTCCAAATTTTTTCTCTTTATTTTGTACCAAAGAGCCTATCCCCTGCATCTCCAAGCCCTGGTACAATATATCCATGGTCGTTTAGTTTCTCATCAACTGCTGCACAGTACACTTCAACATCAGGATGGTCAGTTGTCAACCTTTCAATCCCCTCTGGTGCTGCAATCAGGCACATAAGTTTCAGGCTCTGTGGATTGTATTTTTTAATGTAGTCAAATGCAGCAGATGCTGAACCGCCTGTTGCAAGCATTGGGTCAAGTACAATTATATCTCTTTCATGCACATCTTGAGGAAGCTTGCAATAGTACTCCACAGGCTTTAGAGTCTGTGGGTCTCTGTAAAGCCCAATATGACCCACTTTTGCTGCAGGAATGAGTCTCAAAAGCCCGTCAACCATGCCAAGCCCAGCTCTCAAAATTGGGACAATTGCAAGCTTTCTTCCTGAGATTACTTTGCATTTAGCAATTCCAACAGGTGTCTCAATCTCAACCTCTTTTAGTGGAAGGTTCCTCGTCACTTCATATGCCATTAGCATCGCTATCTCTTCAACAAGCTCTCTGAACTCCTTGCTACCTGTGTTTTTGTCACGAATCAGTGTAAGTTTGTGCTGAATCAATGGATGGTCAAACACATATACATTTTTCTTGTACTCAATCATTAACCCCTTCTCCTTTCTATAAATTCTACACAATATTGTTATTTAATCCTGCATATCTTCAATCTCATGTATCTTGTCCACTCTTCTTTGGTGCCTTCCACCTTCAAATTGGGCTGACAAAAAACTATCTACGATTTCGCATGCAAGTCCTTCTCCAATAACCCTTGCACCCATTGCAAGGATGTTTGCATTGTTATGCGCGCGGGCTGCCTTTGCTGAAAATGTATCATGACAAAGGGCAGCTCTGATGCCTTTTATTTTATTTGCAGCAATAGAAATACCTATTCCTGTGCCACAGATTAAAATCCCAAAGTCAAACTCACCGTTTTTCACTGCAACCGCCACATCCCTCGCAATGTCTGGATAGTCACAGGACTCTTCTGAATATGTGCCAAAATCTTTGTACTCAATTCCTCTTTTGTCAAGATGCTTCTTTACAGCCTCTTTTAATCTAAAACCTGCATGGTCAGCACCTATTGCTAATTTCAACTTCATCTCTCCTCCTATTTAAAGACTTTACTGGTACATTTTCTATAATACAGAGCACAAAGATGGTTGATATCTTTGTGCTACATCTAAGCTAAAATCAAAACTTTCAAACACACCCTTTTCTTTTAAAATGGATTTTACAGTCATCAGAGCAACATCAGGGTGATTGTTCTCCTCACTCAGGTGCCCCAAGTAAATCCTCTTTGTCCTCTCAAGATTTAGTTTTAAAATCATCTGTGCTGCCTGCTCATTTGACAAATGTCCAATATCGCTTTTTATCCTTTGCTTTAAGTAATAAGGGTAAGGACCAGTCAATAGCATCTCAATATCGTGGTTTGCCTCAAGCAGGATAATATCAGAAAAATCAATCTTTTGAGCAACCTTTTCGTTTACATGCCCCAAATCGGTTGAGATTGAAATTTTTTTGTTGCCAACATAAAAACAAAAGCCCATCGGGTCTTTTGCATCGTGTGGAATTGAAAATGTGTCAATGCCAATGTTCCCAATTGAAAAACTTGTACCTGTCTCAATCAAATGTACATTTCTTTCGTCAACCTTGCCAATGGAATTTTTTATAGCTTCCCAGGTTCTGTAGTTTGTTATAATTGGTACATTCAGTTTTCTAAAATACACTCCTGCACATTTAACATGGTCAGAATGGTCGTGGGATAATAAAATGGCATCAATTTTCTTGTTAAAGCCAATTTTATTCAAAGCGCATGTTAGCTTTCTAAAACTCACACCCGCATCCACCAAGATTGTGGTATCTTTGTATGAAATTAAGATTACATTGCCACTGCTACCACTATAAAGCGGACAAAAGATTATTTCATAAGACATTATGGTCTTTCCCCTTTTGTTTTAAACTCTCGAAACTTTTGCACCCAAAAGTTTTAATTTATAATCTATACTCTCATAGCCCCTGTCAATATTTTTTGTATTGTATATTATTGTCTTTCCTTTTGCAGCAAGCCCCGCAACAATCAAAGCAGCACCAGCTCGAAGGTCAACTGCTGAAACCTCTGCTCCCTGTAAACTCTCAACACCTTCAACTATCGCCACTCTTCCTTCCACTTTGATATTTGCCCCCATCTTTTTCAGCTCATCTACATACTGATACCTGTTTTCCCACACACCTTCTGTGACAACGCTTGTTCCACTGCAAAGGCTCAAAAGCACTGTCATCTGGGGCTGAAGGTCAGTCGGAAACCCAGGGTATGGCATCGTCTTTATACTTGAGGCTCTCAGCCTTTCTTTGCATCTCACCTCAATACTGTCTTCATATACATTTACCTCAGCACCCATCTCAAGCAGCTTTGCAGTCAGGGATTCTAAATGTTTTGGGATTATGTTTTTTACTCTAATGTGTCCCTTTGTTGCGCACGCAGCTATCATATATGTACCAGCTTCTATCTGATCAGGAATGATTGCGTACCTTGCAGGATGAAGCTCTCTTACACCTTCAATCCTGATAACGTCAGTTCCTGCTCCTTTAATCTTTGCACCCATGGCATTCAGGAAATTAGCAACATCAACAACATGAGGCTCTTTTGCTGCGTTTTCTATTATTGTGGTACCCTTTGCCTTCACAGCTGCAAGCATGAGATTAATTGTGGCACCAACAGACACAACGTCTAAATAGATTTTAGTGCCGACAAGTTCTTCCGCATATGCCTTTATCATACCATTTTCAATTTTAACATCAGCACCAAGCGCTCTAAAACCTTTTATATGCTGATCAATTGGACGGGCACCAAAATTGCACCCGCCCGGCATTGCAACCTCTGCCTTGCCAAAACGGGTAAGAAGCGCTCCAATCAAGTAGTACGAAGCTCTTATTTTACGAACACTTTCATATGGTGCTACAAAGCTATGCAAATTGCTTGCATCTATCTTCAATGAATGATTGTCATACTCAATCTTTGCTCCAAGTCTAAGTAAGATGTCATCCATAGCAAACACATCTTCAATCAGCGGGAGATTTTCAATTATACTCTCTCCCCCTGCCATCAGGGCAGCAGGAATCACAGCAACTGCCGCATTTTTTGCACCATTTATTTGAACCTCTCCAAAAAGGGGATTTCCACCTTCAATGATTAGTTTTTCATGATCTGGTTTCAAGTTCTTGCACCCTCTCTCTAAAAAGGCTTTTCACTATTCCCATTCTTTTATATTATATCTATTGTAGCGAAATATGAAAAGAAGAATATTCTTTTTTGAGCAACTTGGCAGTTGTTTAAAATGGACAATAGATTCTTCTGTTGAAAAAATGATATCATAAAGTCAAAATAGAAATTGGTGGCTGGTCTTTTAAAAAATATTAAGGAGATGATAGAACTTGAAAATTGGAGTTGTTCAGATGAAAATTTGTGATTTATTGGAAAGAAACTTCTATAAAATACTTTATTTTTTGGACAAAGCAAAAAGTGAACAAGTGGATTTGGTGTGTTTTCCTGAGATGGCGCTGACAGGTTATAACATTGAACTTTTGCAATCTCAAAATTTGAATCATATAATTTCGGATTTTTTAGAACAAATATCAAAAAAGTGCAAAGAATATTCTATCTGCAGTATAATAGGTCATCCTTTTAGGCAAGAAGAAAGGCTTTTAAACAGAGCAACAGTAATCTTCCCAACAGGTGAAAGTTTAAAATATGATAAGATTCATCCAACTGAGCTTGAAAAGAAGATATTTTCGCAAGGCGAAGAAACTCTTTCGTTTGAATATAAACAGAAAAGATTTGGCATTGCAATCTGTAGAGACCAAAACTTCTATGAGATATTCAAAAAATACAAAGAAGGTGGTTGCTGTGGTGTGTTCATTTTAGCTGCACATTTTTACAACCCAAAAGAGGCAAGGTGGAAGATTGACAAAAACAGAAGCATTCCTATAACAAGAGCTGTAGAAAATGGTTACTTTGTGTTTTTAGCAAATGCAGTAGGACCTCATTTAAATATGATAAGCCTTGGACACAGCTTAATTGTAGACAGCGATGGCTGCGTGGTGTGCGAAGCAGATGAAGCAGGTGAGTATCTATTGACAGTTGAGATTTGAGACAATTGAACTCATTAATTAAAATAACAGGGCTGCTACTTTTTACCACAGGCAGCCCTTTTTTATATCTCAACCAGAATCACATCTTCACCAATCTTTTTTATATCCCATGGAATTACATAGTCTTTTTCCTTTGAAAAGATACTTCCTACAGAAAAAGGTGCAGGGACAACAATAGCGTCAACTTTGCCTGTTTTAACATCCACATCTAAATCACAAACCTTTCCAAGCTTTTTACCGTCTGATATATTTATCACATCTTTTTCTCTCAGATCAGACGACTTGAACATCTCTATCACTTTTTTAAAAAACCTTGTCTTTTATCATTATATGCAAAAGCAGCTTGCATAGTTAAATCTCGGTTATTATAGGAATTATCATGGGATTTCTGCGTGTCCTTTCAAACAAGAAATTCTTTAGATTATCTTTTAATATAACCTTTATAGCATTTGGCTCTGTAATATCATTTTTTCTACAGAAATACAAAACATCCTTTATCACCTTTTTTGCCTCTTCAATTAGTGGCTCAGCTTCTTTTATATAGATAAACCCTCTTGAGATTATCTCTGGCCCAGCAATTACATCTCTTGTTGATGAATCAATTGTGAGAACCACAATAAAAAGTCCATCTTGAGCAAGATGACGTCTGTCACGTAGTACAACATTTCCAACATCACCAACACCAAGCCCATCAACAAGCACATTGCCTGCTTGAACGCTGCCAACAACCTTTGCAGAGTCTTTTGTTATCTCAAGCACTTTGCCATTTTCCAGAATAAATACATTCTTTTCACCAAGTTCCATTGCAAGTTTAGCATGGTGGATTAAGTGTTTAAACTCCCCATGCACAGGCACACTGTATTTTGGCCGTGTGAGATTGTGTATAAGCTTTATCTCCTCTTGACATGCATGACCTGACACGTGGATATCATCAATGTCTTCGTAAATCACCTGTGCCCCCTGTCTAAAAAGGTCGTTTATTACCCTGTTGACAAACTTTTCATTTCCAGGAATTGGCGCAGCTGAGATTATCACAACGTCACCTGGTATAATACCTACTTTTTTATACTCTGCAGAAGCCATGCGCGAAAGAGCCGACATTGGCTCGCCCTGGCTTCCTGTTGTAATAAGCACTATTTTATTTGGGGGATAGTTTTCAAGTTCATCAACATCAATCAGCATTCCATCTGGCATCTTCAAATATCCAAGCTCAAGCGCCTTGTTAACAACATTTACCATGCTTCTTCCCAGAACACAAATCTTTCTACCTTGTTTTTCTGCAGAGTTTATCACCTGCTGGACTCTGTGAATGTGTGATGAAAATGTTGCAACAATAACTCTTCCCTGAGCTTGAGAAAATATCCTGTCGAAGGTTGCACCAACAGTTTTTTCAGACAAAGTAAATCCAGGGCGCTCAGCGTTTGTTGAGTCGCACAAAAGTGCTAAAACACCTTGCTTGCCAAGCTCTGCAAATCTAATCAGGTCAATCGGCTCACCTTCAATTGGTGTAAAGTCGACTTTAAAATCGCCTGTGTGAACAATAGCCCCCAGTGGCGTGTGTATAGCAATTGCAACAGAGTCTGCAATAGAGTGTGTTGTTCGGATAAACTCCACTCGCATATTATTAAAGCTAATTACATCGCCCGCTTTGACAGTAAAGAGCTTGACAGAGTTTAGGTCTATCCCAAACTCCATAAGCTTTATCTCAACAAGCCCAAGTGTAAGTTTTGTACCATAAATAGGAATGTTTAAATCTCTCAAAACATACGGAATTGCACCAATATGGTCTTCATGCCCATGTGTAAGTATCAATGCTCTTACCTTTTCCTTATTCTTTACTAAATACGACACATCAGGTATGACAAGGTCAATACCCAGCATTTCATCTTCTGGAAAGGCAAGACCACAGTCAATTACAACAATCTCATCATCTACTTCAACTACTGTCATGTTTTTGCCAATTTCGTTCAAGCCTCCAAGGGGGATAATTCTTATTATGTGTTCTGGTCTTTTTCTCATATAAAGATTCCTCCAAAAGGTAAAAATAAAAGGCATTTTAAAAAAGCCCTTACGAAAGAGACTTTCGCAAGAGCTTTTTTAAAACTATGAAAAAACCTCATCCAAAATTTTTAAACTCTCTTCGGTTTTGTCTGAAGTTTCTTCCTTGTGCTGCTTTCCCAATCAAACCACAGCGCAGTTGCTATAAATATTGAGGAATAGGTACCAGAAGTAACACCTATCAACAGTGGCAGAGCAAACTCTTTTATTGATTGAACACCCATCAGGTACAGGACAAACAATACAATTACAACAGTTGCAGCAGTTGAAAGTGACCTTCCTATTGTCTGGTTCATGCTAAGATTTACAAGGTCTTTGAGGTCCATCTTGCTCTGAATTCTTCTATTTTCTCTTATTCTGTCAAACACAACAATTGTATCGTTTATTGAATAACCAAGGACTGTGAGCATTGCTGCAATGAATGTAGAGTTTAGAGGTATTTTAAACAATGTGTAGACAGTTAGCATTATCAAAAGGTCATGCAAAAGTGCTATAACTGCAGTTGTGCCAAATTTAAATTCAAACCTTATCGCAATATAGATTAACATCAGGATTGATGCTATTATAACAGCCCAAACAGCTTGTGATTTTAGCTCAGATGATACCACAGCTCCAACATTTTGGTATGAAATTAAGTCTTCCTTTTTAAGATTATACTTTTTTGCAATTGCGTTGAAAAGCTTGTCGCGTGTTTCTTTTGAAAGTTCTGTTCTCTTTTTTCCGTGCACCTCATGTGCATTTATCATAATCTTTCTGCCATCTTCAATTTTTCTAACAATAGGTGTCTGAGTCCCTGTAATTTGCTTTGTCAACCTTTCTAACTCAGCAATCTCAGAAGCACTTGGTACTTTGTGAAGGTTTATTTCCAATACAGTTCCACCTGTAAAATCTATGTCGTAGTTGAATCCTTGAATTATATATGAAACAAGGCCTATTACCATCACCAAGATTGACAGAATATAGAAATACTTCCTCTTGCCCATAAAATCAATGTTTGTCATTATGCCTGCACCTCCCTGGTTTTTTTACCGCCATACCATCTTATATCTTTGAAAAGCCCTGTGTTTATAATAGACACAAGCAAGAACCGTGTAACAGTAATTGCAGTAAAGAATGAAACCACAATACCTATTGTAAGTGTCCAAGCAAAACCTTTGATTGGCCCTGTCCCTAAGAACAAAAGAACAATTCCTGCTATTATTGTTGTCACGTTTGCGTCAATGACAGCATTAAGTGCACGTCTGAAACCTGCATCCATTGCAGCCTTTAGTGTTTTGCCAGCTCTGAGTTCTTCTTTCATTCTTGCAAATATCAAGATGTTAGCATCAACCGCCATACCAGCAGAAAGGATTATACCTGCAATACCAGGGAGGGTAAGTGTTATCTTTGCATACCCTACTATTGCAACAAGGATGACAATATATGCTACCAAAGCTATATCTGCAATAAACCCTGGCAGTCTATAGAAGATTATCATAAACAAAAATACCAGGACTATACCAATTATACCTGCTTTTATAGTTGTCTTTAGTGCTTCATTGCCCAAAGATGGACCAATAGCCCTGCTCTCAATAACATTTAAAGCAAATGGCAGTGCACCTGCTTTAATTTGCTGTGCAAGTGTTTTTGCCTCTTCCAAGTCTTTCATACCTTCAATTATAGCTTCGCCATTGTCTATTTCTGCTCTTACAACCGGATTTGAAATAAGCTTCCCGTCAAGATAAATTCCAATATTTTGACCTAAATACTTTCTTGTACCTTCTGCAAACTTCTTTGTACCTTCCTTGTCAAATTTTAGTGCAACAACATAACCAGACGGTGTTTGCTGAGCATATGCATCAACTACATTCCTTCCCGAAACTATCAAATCCCCTGACGGTCCTTTAAATTCTATTAAGGCTGTTCTTCCAATATACTGAATGGCCTCATCGGGATCTTTTACACCCGGAATTTCAACTCTAATCCTTTTTGCACCCTGAAGTGTTGCAGTTGCGTCATAGAAGTTTCTCATATCAAGCCTTGTACGAATTAGCTGCAAAGCTGATTCCATTTCTCTTTTTGTTGGATTTTCCTTTGCTGCTTCATACACAATATACACGCCGCCTTTCAAGTCAAGCCCGTACCTGATAACATCTTTCACAGAAGGAATACTTGCAGTGCCAATATTCAAACCAAAAAAGACTATGTAAAATGCAAAGGCGATTACAAGACAGCCTATTAAAAACTTTGTTATACTTTTACTTTGCATAACCCTTTCTCCTTTCTTCTCTGCTTATTGTAAAAGTTTAAAAACTCGGTTTTATTTTTAACATTAAATCCTTTTAGTATTATAATCCTCAAATTAGTCTAAAGTCAACAAACTAAATTCACTACTTACAAATACTTTTATAATCATTGCTAAGTTCGATGTACTCTTTTGCAGAAATTCTTATTCATTCTATCTCTTCTGTAGAAAGCTCTTTTATCACTTTTGCTGGTCTTCCAAACACAAGTGTGTTTGGTGGAATGACTGTGTTTTGAGTAATAAGGCTTCCTGCACCAATTATGACATTGTCCCCTATTTTGCTTCCGTTCATTATTATTGAACCCATTCCAACAAGTACATTGTTTCCTATCTCGCAACCGTGCAACACTACATTGTGGCCAACCGTTACATCATCACCAATTATCACAGAGCAGCAGTGGTCAGTGTGAATTGTGGTCAAATCTTGGATATTTGTATTTTTGCCAATTATAATCCGGTTTTCCTCACATCTTATAACACAGCCAAACCACACACTTGAATTCTCTCCAATCTCGACATCGCCTATTATAGTTGCATTTGGTGCAATGAAGCAATTTTGTGCAATCTTTGGCGTTTTACCTTTATAAGTAATAATCATTTAACCTTCAATCCCCTTTTCCATAAGGTATAGTTTTGCAGCTATTGCAACCTCCACCCTCTTTCTCTCAAGCTCACAAGAGACAGTATAAGACTTTTTTACATCACCACACATATTGTAATTTGCAGCAGCACACCCTCCGCTGCAATAGAACCTTGCCCAGCAGTTTGAGCACTCCTCTTTTTCATACACTGTATTCTTTTTAAACTCTTCTACCAAATCATGTCTTGTAATTCCGTCAAAAATGGTCCCCAGTTTAAACTGAGGCTTGTCAACAAATTGATGGCAAGGAAAGATATTACCGTCAGGGTCGACTGCAACATATTCAAACCCAGCACCACAGCCGCTTAGGCGTTTTGATACACACGGCCCACCAGTAAGGTCTATATTGAAATGGAAGAAATTAAATCCTTCCCCTTTTAGTTTCGCTTTTACATACTCTTGTGCCAAGATATCATACTCTTCTTTTATCCTTTCTACATGCTGCGGCAAAATAGCCCATGGACTTTTCTCGTCTAAAACAACAGGTTCAACAGAAATCTCTTTTATGCCAAGACTATAAAGGTGCAAAACATCTTTTGAAAAGTCAAGGTTTTTGGAAGTAAATGTCCCTCTTACATAATAAGTTTTCCCATTTCGTCTTTGTATAAACTTCAAAATCTTTTGTGTAATTACATCATAAGTTCCGCTACCATGACTGTCAATTCTCATAAAGTCGTTTACCTCGGGCCTTCCGTCATGGCTCAATACAACATTTTCCATATTCTCATTCAAGTATTCAATAATTTCATCATTAAGAGCGGTTGCATTTGTTGTCAGTGTAAATGATATATGCTTGCCAAACTTCTTCTCTTCTTCTCTTGCATACTCAACAATCTTTTTGACTATCTCAAAATTCAAAAGAGGCTCTCCACCAAAAAAGTCAACCTCTAAATTCTTCCTTGAACCAGAGCTTTTGAGCAAAAAGTCAATTGCCTTTTTCCCAACATCAAAACTCATAAGCTTTCTTTCCTGTTTGAAACTCCCTGCTGAAGCAAAACAGTACCTACATCTCAAATCACAGTCATGCGACACATGAAGACAAAGAGCTTTTATAACAGGATTTCTTTTTTCAATTAGATTCAAATCCTTATACTCATCTTCAGTAAATAAGACTCCTTCTTCAATTAGATGTTTCACTTCACTTACTGCTTCTTCAATCTCATGCCTGCCAAAATTTAGATTGTCGTATACTCCATTGAATGTTTTGTTTTTGTCAAAATACTTTATCACTTCAAATGCAACATCGTCCACAGTAAAGATTGAACCAGAGGCAACATCTAAAACAATATTCAGACCAAATTTTTTAAAAGCGTGAATCATCTTGAAAAGATTTTTCCTCCCATAAAAGATTAAATAGCAAGACCGGGCTGCCTCAAATCTTCAATTGACAGCCCATATTCCTTTATTCTTCCAAAATTACTTTTTGTTTCTGCAAACTTGATTTCCAACTGTGCAAGATGTTTTGCAAGCCGACTGACAAGATGCCTGGCACTCACCACATCCACCGCTTACAACTGTTTTGGAAAGAGCATTCTTTGCAATAACTTTAATATGCTTCATCTTCTTCTTATAACCTCCTTCATAAAATGGTTTTCTAAAAAAGAATTTTTAAAATAACACATAGTATTTTATCACAAAGTATTGAACAATACAATTTTACAAAAAAGAAAAAGAGGCCATTCCCCTTAGCCTCTTTTTGCCTTTAAATAAAAATTCACTTAAATAAAAATTCACTTTACTGCCCAAAAGCCAACTTTACCCTCTGTTCTTCTTAATCTCTTCCAATATCTCTGGAGCTTTTCCGCTGCAGCCCAAAACATTTCTCAGCTTGTGCTTGACCATCTCTTTAATTGCCTCTCTGCCATCCTTGAGGTACTGCCTTGGGTCAAAGTGGTCTGGATGCTCAAAGAGATGTTTTCTTATCGCTGCTGTCATTGCAAGTCTTAAGTCTGTGTCAATGTTAATCTTTCTCACACCAAGCTCAGCAGCCTTTCTTAGCATATCTTCTGGCACACCTTTTGCACCGGGGATGTTACCACCGTACTTGTTGCACATCTCAACAAACTCTGGCAAAACTGACGATGCACCATGAAGAACAATTGGAAAATCCTTTGGAAGCTTTTCTACTATTCTCTGAAGCCTTTCAAAGTCAAGCCTCGGTTCGCCCTTGAACTTGTATGCTCCATGGCTTGTTCCAATTGCAACTGCCAATGAGTCAACACCTGTTCTCTCAACAAACTCTGCTGCTTGGTCAGGGTCTGTAAAAACTGCTTCATGCTCCGCAACTTTCACATTGTCTTCAATCCCAGCGAGTTTTCCAAGCTCTGCCTCAACAACAACTCCCCTCTCATGCGCATATTCAACAACCTTTTTGGTAAGCGCAATGTTCTCCTCAAACGGAAGACGTGAGCCGTCAATCATAACAGAGGTGAATCCACCATCGATGCATGCCTTGCAAATCTCAAAGTCCTCGCCATGGTCAAGGTGCAGTGCAATTGGCAAATCACCAGAATCCTCCAAAGCTGCTTCAACAAGCTTGATAAGGTAGATGTGCTTTGCATACTTTCTTGCCCCTGCTGAGACCTGCAAAATCAGAGGTGCTTGTTCCTCCTTTGCTGCCTCAACAATTCCCTGGATAATTTCCATGTTGTTGACATTGAACGCCCCGATTGCATACTTTCCCTCAGCAGCCTTTTTGAACATCTCTTTTGTAGTAACAAGTGGCATTTTAATTTTACCTCCTCTTTTAACTTTTAAAGTTTACTCAATATTCTTCCCATGAAGCCTTAAGAACTCCAAAAAGTTCTCAAGGCTTTTGTTGACTATGAGCTCATGTGGAAATTCATACTCCTCAATTAACTTTTGGGTGATATCACACCTTGCAATATCTGTCTTAAAATGTGCATCTGAGCCCATTGCAATGTAAACACCATACTTTTTGCAAAGCTTTAAAATCTCTATACAGTTTTCCTTGCTCTTTTCTCTTACATAAAATGACGCATTATTTATTTCAATAGCCTTATTGTACTCCTTTGCAGCCTTGACAACTGCTTCTTTGTCAATCTCATACAAGGGATTTCCTGGATGCCCAATACAGAGTATATTTGGATTTTTAATGGCACCTATCAACGCCCTGGTATGGTCCAAAACTGTCCCGGGTGGGATACAAACATCGTGCAGGCTTGCTATAACAAAGTCAAGCCTTTTTAGGGCGCTTTCTGGAAGGTCAATTGCCCCTTCATAGTCAATAATATTTGCTTCACATCCTCTAAATACCATTATACCATCAATTTTTCTTGGAACAACAACTAAATTGTAAAAATATAAACTACTGCACGACCCTGGCATCTCAGGGCCGTGGTCAGTAATACAAATGCCTTTTAAACCTTTATTTTTGGCTTCAGTAACCATTTCTTCTAAAGTATTGTAGGCGTGACCACTTGCAATTGTATGGCAGTGCGTTTCTACTTCTATAAACATTTTAACTCAGCTCTCATTTAAAATTTTTTCTCTAAAAATTTTTAGTCCTTTATCTCTGCAAGCTTGCTCTTTAATATATCAATCTTTTTGACAGGTGTTGGATCGTTTTGATAAAGTGTTGCAAGATAAAGTGATACATAGTCACCAAGATAAATCAATGAAAACATCCTTGCAAGCCTTGAATTTCCTATTGAATATATGTCGTTTACACCAGATACAACACCTTTTATTAAATCCTTTGTAATGTCCATTCTGATTGCATTTCTCTTGTGATCTTCAGTGTCGTGAAGCATTACAATCTCAAAAAGCCCTAAGATGTGCTTTGGCGACTCTGTTCCTACTATCTCGTTGTGATTTAGTTCCGAAAATACATTGAAATATGCAGGAGATTTCGAGTTCTCACAGATTTGTCCCTTCCATCTTTCTGCAATGACCTCTGTTGTACCACTAATTCCATATATAATTGGTAGTTTATTCCAGAGTTTTAGTGTAAGCCTTTTTGCCAAATTCTTTTCTTCTGGTACCTCTGGTTTGTACCTTTCTCTGAGGTCACTCAGAACCCTTATTGTCTCTTCAATCTGGTCATCAACAGGAGGAATAAGCCCAATCTTTACAAAAAGCATCAAAAGCGGGATAAATGAATATCCAAGTGCTGCTCGCGGTTGAAGCCCACCAGGAATGGTGATTACATAATATCCGTCCTTCTCAGCCATCTCTTTTAGCTTTCCGCCTGTTGTGATAGCAATTATCTTTGCACCCTTTGCCTTTGCATCCTGGTAAGCAGAGAGAGTCTCTTCTGTATTCCCTGAATAGCTTGATGCAATCACAAGAGTTTTTGAATCAACATAAGCAGGAAGCACATAGTCTCTGTTCACAATCACAGGTATTTTGCACTGGTCTAAGACAAACACTCTCAAAAGGTTTCCACCTATTGCAGAACCACCAAGTCCAGTGATTACAACTTTATCTATATCTTCTGCCTTGATATCCACGCTGATATTTTTCCCTATCTCATAAGCCTTTTGAATCTGTTCAGGAAGATTATAAACCGCCTGAAACATACCGCTTGGGTCGTTTTGTGCAATCATCTCTAAGTTATCAAGCATCTTTGATTATTTCTCCTTTCTTAAAAATTTTCTATTTCATAATATAATAATTTTTCAGTTTTTTCAACTTTCAAGACCCAAATTAGACATGTTAAAATATATAAAATAGGCTCACTTAAACACCTCATCAACATCTATCAAAAGACCTTTTTATTCATCCTCGTTCCTATTCATCTGGCTCTGAAGCCTCTCTGTCAAAGCTTTTGCTGCGTTATACCCCATCTTTTTCTGTCTGTTGTTCATTGCAGCAACCTCAACAATTATTGCCAAGTTCCTTCCCGGCCGAACTGGTATCACAAGTGTGGGCACCTTTATCCCCAATATCTCTATGTATTGGTCATGAAGACCAAGCCGTTCATATTCTTTGTCAGTTTTCCAGTTCTCAAGTTGGATAACAAGGTCTATTCTCTCTGAATCCTTTACACAACCCACACCAAAAAGGTTTTTCACATCCAAGATACCAATACCTCTTATTTCTATGAGGTGTCTGATAATCTCTGGAGCTTCGCCAACAAGGGTCTTTTCAGAAACTTTTCTTATCTCAACTGCATCGTCTGCAACCAAAATATGACCTCTTTTTACAAGTTCTAATGCAGTCTCACTCTTTCCCACACCGCTTTCCCCAAGCATCAAAACACCTTCACCATATACATTTACAAGCGTACCATGGCGGGTTATTCTTGGTGCAAGTTCGTGTGTCAAGAACGTGCTGAGGTTTGTCATAAACCTGGTTGTGACCTCAGTTGTTCTCAAAAGTGGAACCCCATATTTCTTAGAAAACTCTATAAACTCTTCATAAGGTTCCTGGTTTGTTGTAATTATCACACACGGGATGTCTCTTTGAAAAAGTTTTTCAATTGCATTCCTTCTCTGTGTCTTTGTCATTGTCTTCAAATATGCCATCTCGGAAATACCTATAATCTGAACACGCTGCTCATCAAAATATTCAAAAAACCCCATAAGCTGCAAGGCCGGACGGTTTAGGTTCATATCTTTTATCTTTCTTTTTTCCATATTTGGCACTTCTGTTAACGGCTCTAAATTGAGTTCTTTTATTATCTTTCCTACTGTTGTGTAGAACAACTCTTCATCTCATCCTTTCTTAATTATTTTTTTCCATTGTAAAATTAGTTTTTAAATACCTATCTTCTCTTTTATTTTTAACGCAACCTCATATGGAATATCAGCAGCTTTTACAATCTCTTCTATGCTTGCTTTTCTGAGGTTATCTATAGAACCAAATACTCTAAAAAGTTTTAATTTTCTCTTTTCGCCAATTCCCTCTATCTCATCAAGTATAGATTCATAAAGGTGTTTTTTTCTCAGTTCTCTATGATATTTAACTGCAAACCTGTGAGTCTCTTCTTGGATTGTAGAAATCAGTTTGAAAACAAGGCTGTCTCTTTGGATATTAAGCTCTTGACCATTATAAATCAAATCCCTTGTTCTGTGTCTGTCATCCTTGACCATACCAGCAACTGGAATATTCAAGCCCAAAGACTTTAAAACCTCAATTGCAGCATTTACCTGGTTTTGCCCACCATCTATTAATATGAGGTCTGGCAGCTGGCCATGCTTCTCAAGGTTTGTAAATCGGCGTGTGAGAATCTCTTTTACACTTCTTATATCATCCTGCCCTTCAAAGCTCTTTATTTTGAACTTTCTGTAATACTCTTTGTTAAATTTACCGTCCTCAAATACAACAAGTGTTCCAACATTGTCAGCCCCTGCAAGATTAGAGATGTCATAGCTTTCTATCTTTTCTATATCATTTTCGAGCTGCAAGATTTCTTTTAAGCGCAAAAGAGCTTCACTGTAATAGTTTTCTATTTTTTGTTTATTGACAAGCGAAATTTCGGCGTTCTTCTTAGCCATCTCAAGAAGCTGTTTCTTATCACCTTCTTTTGGAACAACAATCTTTGCTTTAAAACCGTATAGCTTTTCAATCATCTTTTCTATATTCTCGCCATTTCCAACCTCGTGTGGAAGGACAATCTCTTTCGGTACAGACACAACATCTGAATAGTACTGTTCTAAAAATCTTTCAAACATCTCTTGATCATTTTTTAAAACAAATTCCTCTTTGTTGATTAGCTTTCCATTTCTGATTATCAAAACAACTATGCAAATGTTGGAAGAATCCTCTGCATAGTTTATTACATCCTCGCTTCTATCATCAGCATAAATAACCTTCTGTTTTGTAATAATCTGCTCAAGGCTTGCAATTTTGTTTTTTATCTCCTGAGCCTTTTCAAACATGAGATTGTCTGCATACTCAAACATCTTCTTTTTCAGCTCTTCGACTATCTCATCACCTTTGCCATTTAGAACTTTTATCGCCTTTTCAACAAGCTCTTGATACTCTTGTTCAGAAACATCCCCTTTGCAAACACCAAGACATCTTTCTATATAAAAATTCAAGCAAGGTCTTCCCTTGCCAAGCTGTTCTGGAAATTTCTTTTTGCAGGTTCTTAGCATAAAAAGGCTCTTTAAAAGCTCAATTGTCTGCTTAACAGAATATCCCTTTACGTAAGGTCCAAAATACTTTGCGCCGTCCTTTTCAACCTTTCTTGTTGTTACAAGTCTTGGAAACATCTCGTTTGTGATCTTAATATACTGATAGTTCTTGTCATCCCGTAAAAGCACATTGTACTTTGGTCTGTACTCTTTTATGAGATTGCACTCTAAAATTAAAGCTTCAACCTCTGTGTCTGTGACAATATAGTCAAAGTCTTTAATTTTTTTTACCATAAGCCTTGTTTTGGGTGGGAGGTCAGAGTTTTGGAAATACTGCCTTACCCTGTTTCGCAAATTTACTGCCTTGCCAACATATATAACCTTTCCATTTTCATCTTTCATTATATAAACGCCTGGAGCTGTCGGAAGGTTTGCAAGTTTTTCCTGGATTGTCAGCATCTTTTTGCCATCTCCTTCTCTGTCTTTGAAAAACTTCCTCCTGATATTACTTTTTTGAAAATAACTTACTGGGTCTGGCTTTTTTCTGTTATTGTCACTTTTATGTAAGAGGAAGACACCTCTACATCTTCAATATTGTTTGGCTTTTCAAGCACAAGTGGCAAATTATAATCACCTTGCGTTAAATTCGAAACATCAACATATGCTTTAAATGAGGAAAAATCTATCGAATTTTGATTACTCTGGTAATACTTTACCTTAAGCATCACCTTATCAGGATTTAGATTTACTAAATACTGGCTACTTAAGCCCCTTACCTCAACCGGGACGGTAATTGACTTTTGGACAATTGAATCAGTGTAGATTGTTATCACAACTCGCTTGACATTATCCAAAGCTTTTATATTTTTTGGAATATTAAAATCAAACTGGAATGTAGAAACATTTTGTAGCATCTTTGTGTCAATTGCCCCAACAACAATCTCATTTAAAGAGTTTATATCCTCTTCCTTCCCTGCAACATTAACTGTTGAAGGCTTTAATACAATCTTTGATAAAACCTTGTTTGGCTCAAGTTTGCCTTTAAACTTTACAGTAAGCGGTACTTGTTTTGTCTTTAAGATGTCTACATATACATCTATGCTCTTTTGAGACAAATCAAAAAGTGATGTTATATCCTTGCCTCTTGAGTCTAAAATTTTAACAGGAACAGAAGTCTTAAACGGTCTGTCATTGAGGCTTAAGTTCAGCTGAGCAACACACTTCGAAATCTCTTTTATATCACTCTCAGCACCTTTTATACTGATGACATTTGGTTCTTCCTGATAGCCATTTATAATATACCCTTTTTTAGGATTCCCATCTATTTCAACTGTAACATCTTTCTGGATTGTTACAAGATTATCGATATTTACCATAACATTTTTTGGATACACACTTTCTATATTGATTCGGTGATAAGGATTGTTTATGTTAATTGGAAGTCTTATCTCACCAGTTTGTCTGACCTCAGAAAAATCTACTACTGCCTGGATGTTTTTCTCATCAATTTTGCTCAGCTCATCTTGAGTTCCGCTGACAACTATCCTTACTTCTCTTGCATCAGGCTCTTTCATAACAAGCCCTTTTGGCAAAGTTGAAATATTGTAGCGTATCGGCACTATCAACTCTTTCTTCTTTATAGGATTTATGATGCTATTTACATAAAACCACAAAATTATAGCAATAAATACTGACAAAACCCTGAGCCAGAAAGTATCATCTTTTGTCTTTTTTAGATTAATCTTTTTCAAATCTTAACGCCTCCATCTAAATATGTTAATACCGTTTTTCTCTTTCTCAAGTTTTAAAGGTCTGAGAAGTATCTTTCTCAAAGCTTCAGGTCCCAAGTTTCGTGTAAGTCCTCCGTTGTACGCAACAGATATAATTCCTGTTTCTTCTGATACGACTATTGCAGTCGCATCAGAGTTTTCTGAAATGCCAAGTGCTGCCCTGTGGCGTGTACCAAGTTCTTTGCTTATGTACCTGTTCTCTGAAAGAGGCAAAAAACACGCAGCAGCTTTTATCTTCCCATCTCTTATAATTACTGCTCCGTCGTGCAATGGTGTGTTCGGAATGAAAATATTAATAAGAAGCTGGGACGATATCTCAGAATCGATTATAATACCTGTGTTAATTATATCACCTATTTTTGTCTGCCCCTCAATTACAATCAGCGCACCAATTTTATTTTTTGAAAGATACATCACAGCTTTTATAATCTCCTCAACACTATTTTGCCACTTTAAAAGTGTCTCCTGGTCTGGTCCAACCCAAAAAAACTTTCCCCAAATTTTGCTCCTTCCAATCTCCTCCAAAGCACGTCTTAGCTCTGGTTGGAAGACTATCAAAAGCGCCAAAACACCGTATGAGAGCGTATTCGTCAAAAGCCAGTTTATAACATTCAGGTTCAGCCATTTGCTAACCTGAGTTATAATTATCAAAATCACAATTCCTTTTATGAGCTGATACGCTCTTGTGTCCTTTATCCACACAATTATTTTGTATATCACAAATGACACAATTGCAATGTCAATAATATCAAACAGCGTTATCCTGATAAGGGATATATTTCTTAAAAATTCCTGAATGTAAAAAGAAAGGTCTTTCAACAAATCAAATTCCCCCACTGCTTTTTTAGATATTTCCTAAATATACATACATCAAATATCTCTTTGCAATTTCTCTTAGCTTAAACAAAGTTTCTTTTGGAGTTGGCGGCAGATTCATCTTATATCTCGGGAAATACCTTGTAAGGTGCAAAGGAATTCTATCGTCAATTGACGAAAGCCATTTTGCAAGGTTTTCTATCTCATCTTCAGAGTCGTTTAGGGTTGGAATTATAAGTGTTGTTATCTCAATGTGAATCTTTTTGCTACAGATTTCAATAAACCTCTTGACACTTTCCAAATCACCACTGCACACCTTCTTGTAAAACTCGTCACTAAAAGCCTTCAAATCGATATTTGCAGCATCAATGACCTCAAGAAGTTCCAAAAGTGGTTCTTTGTTCAAATACCCATTTGTGACAAGGACTGTCTTAAACCCCTCTTCTTTAAACTTCTTTGCAACATCTAAAACATATTCAAACCAAATTGTCGGTTCATTGTAAGTAAATGCAATGCCGATACAGTCTTTATCTTTCTTTGCAAGCTCAATTAAACGCTCTGTATCAACTTCAAACACATTTGGAGTAAGCTGGGAAATCTCGTAATTCTGGCAGTGCAAGCATCTAAATGAACATCCAAATGTTCCTATTGAGAGTATGCTTGAGCCCGGATAAAAGTGATAAAGAGGCTTTTTTTCTATCGGGTCGAACGCAATTGAAGATATATATCCATAGTTTAATGAGTAGAGCTTGCCATCAACATTTTTCCTTGCTCTGCAAAAACCAGTATTGCCAGGCAGAATCACACACCCATGCGGACAGAGCTTACACTTTACCTTTTTATTTTCCAATTTCTCATAATACCTTGCTTCGACCATTTCTCATGCTTCCCCTTACTTGTGTCTTTCAACTGTAAACCTTTCTATCTCAAAATCTTCACTTTCATAGTCAATTCCTGCTTTTCTGCAGGCTATCTTAAGCTGCTCTTCAACTGTGTCAACACCTTCTAAATCAGGAAGCAAAAGCCCTTGCCTTGTTCCTTTTCTCACAATAACCCCATATTTTTTAGGATCAAGTTGGTCTTTCGAGTTTACCTTCTCAGGTGGGCTTAGAATATCAACATCATACACAAGACTGTCAAGCTCATCTTCTGTTACCTCTTCAAACCTCGGGTCGTGAAACCCTGCTGCAACAGCGTTTCTAATTATCTCTTTTGCGATGTTCTCCTGTGTGGGGAAAATTGTACCTATACAGCCTCTCAAATTTCCATCCTTTTTAATTGACACAAAAACTCCTGCTCTTTCTCTTAGCATCCGTTCTGTGACATAATCTGGTATATGGTCTAAGTACCTGCGGTGTTTTACATAGTATTCTAAGCTTTCTCTTGCAAGTCTTATATACTCATCTTCATTCTCTCTTATCTTTTTTAGTCTCTCTTCCCTTTTTCGAACTATCTCCTCAAGCAAAGAAGAACTTGCTTCCCCTTTCTGGTAAAAAGCAGCAACACAGTATCCAACGCCAAAAGGTCCTTCATATGAATAAACCTTTGATTCTATACTATAGCTCTCAAATGATCCAAGCAAAACCTTTATGGACCTAAAACCGCATTCTGCCGCCTTCTCTGAAAGCTCAGGGTCTATGTCATAAAGTGCATGTGGGTTGCTACTTTGTAAAAGCTCAACCAAGAGTCTATCAAAATCGGGTCCTTCCTTTGCAAACCCGTAAGGTCCATCGTAAGAGAGTTTGTGCGAAAGGTCACCTGAAGCTACAATCAAGCCTCTTTTCCCTTGTTTTTCGATTGCTCTTCTGAGTATCATTCCATATTTATAAAGCTTTATATCATCAAGCATACAGTAAGAAGTGTGTATAAGCTCAAAGTCTTTATACTTTTTGGTGATAAAATAAAGCGGAACTAATGCGCCATGGTCAAGATCTCGCGAAACGCCATATCTTTTTTGAATTTTGTCTGACACAAACCCAACCGTCAACCCTTCCTGGCTGCACATCTTTGCTATGTCTTGAACTATCTCAAGGTTATTTTTAAACCTAAATTCAATTCCATATACACCCCATCTTGCAAGGCTTCCACCAATTTCTGGCTTGTCGTTCAAGAAAAAAGCATCCGTAAACACAGGTGCATGGGGTGATATTATGACTATGACCTCAGGCTTATATTCAGCTATCTCATCTGCTATTTTTTCCAAAGCATCCAAAGTTGCTTGGCACTTTTTCTCCTCGCCTCTCCCAATTTCGGGAATCAAGACGGGTGGATGTGGTAACAAATACCCTACCATTTTTCCCTGCTCCTTACTTTGATTTTTTGCAGGTTTTCATATATAATATTTTACCCTTTTTTTGTGCCTGCTTCTACTACTCAAATGTTAAAAAGTTGTTACAAAATAAAAAAGGCTATCTATTTTTTGCATTTTGAGATAGCCATTACCAAAAACACTATTAATAGTTTCATCCCTCACAAACACCGCAAAAGTGCAAATTGCATGATTGAAAAGTGATAAGGGAGCAGCTCCAACTGCCCCCTTATAACCTGCTACTCATCAAACTCTGCCAAACTCGGGTCTATCACAAGCTCTCTTTGAACATCATATGCTATACCTGTATTTACTGTTATTCAATAATCAATACATTTTTTGCTTTTTAAAAACAATTCTTTTTCTGAATATGGACATCTATCTATTTACAAACAACTTGTTAATGTTTGCGTTATGCTATCTTAAGAATTTGAAATTCAATAAAACTTCAATTGCCCTTCCTCTCTCCATACCTTCAATGTCATCTCTGCATCAAGCCTCAAAATGCCAATATCTTTCCTTTTAGCAATCTCTTCAAGCAATTTCACTGCTTCATCAACATATATATTTAACCCCAAACAGTGTGCCGCTGCCCAACTACTTACATATATGTTCTCATCTTTTAGCAATTCTCTCAAAACTTTCTCTCTTAAATCTTTATCTTTCTCTAATATTTTGTAAATCTTTGTTAACCTCGAATATTGTTTATTAGCTGTCCTATAATCACCGTCACTCGAGGCTTCCTTCTGCAATATTGCTGCGTTTCTGTATTCCTCAATCAATTTTTTAACATCTTTCATTCTATCACCCCAAAATCTCTAAGTACTTGAAGTCCAAACTCATATTGAAATTCATAACTCTGCCCTGTTAACCATTCTCTTACTGTTTTACCCTTTGTAAATTCCTTTTTAGACGAATAATACCCACTTATTTTCCTGTGAATCTCTTTATCAATCGCTATTACATTCTTAGTATTGTGTATCAATCTCGCATCAAAACCAGATTTCTTTATCTGACATTGCTCCACTATATGATGTCACTCTTTACCTTCTCCAGGTAAACCAAGATATTTCTTTAGCTCTGCAAAACTTTCAAATGACTTTCCATATTTGAAAACATACTCTGCTGTTGAAAGCTTTTTCTCAATCTTTGCAAACCTGCCAAGATATGTTCTTACCCTCTTGCCTGCCTTGCCAAGAACTGATACTAACTTTCCTGCTACCTTGCCAAATACTCCGCTGCCACCTGTTGCAAAATCACTTATTATCTCTACTATGTTGCAAACGGCTATTCCTAAATATTTTCCATACTCTATTACCTTGCTGTCACATACAACTCCTCTTCCAAATACTTCTGAACCGAGCTTTATTAACCTCTCTATAGGCTCTATATACTCCTTAAAATACCCCTCGGCTAATACACTTGTTATGTCACTAAGTCTTATTACACCTTTTATTATACCAACTACTATGTCCTTGAAAAACCCTGAATTCTTTAGCGATAATCCATCTGTTGCTTCTACTATCTTCTGCTCTCAATTCTAACATATCACTATTACCATACATCATATTCCTCTACAACCTTCTACTTGTAATAATTTAAAACTCTTTTTTAATTTGGACTTTTTTAATTTATTGTTACTTATACTCTCTTAATTTCTCTATCTTAGGGCTATGTCTTGATATTGCATCTACTATCATATTACTAGTAATAAAACAATAATGAAAAATATTCTCCTTAAATTCCCCTCTTCTTTCCTTTTCTAACCATCTGATAAACTCTGAATTCTTTACTTTAAAAAAACATTTCCTTTCCGGTTCATATTTTTTTGTATTCAAAAACATAACATCTAATAACAATCTTCTGCCAGCTTCTGTTATCCTTAACGCTTCTATACCATCATTAAATGTTATTAAAATTTTATCTTTATAATTTTCACTATGTTTATTTTTTCTTAACTCACCATTTAATAGTATGCTAACTCCACCCTCATCGTATATTACTTTTTCAAGACTTATTTCTTGGAGATATTTACTATCAATAAACTCTTTATACTCTTCTTTGACATACTCCCACGACATATCTGTAAGTTCTAATCCTTCTATCACTTTTTCTATGTCAACCTCTATTATACTCTTATTCAATGGATCTATCACATCCAGTGAGGATCCCAAATATTCTACAACATAATTAGACGTAGGTATAATCCAATGCTCTATGCCATCAGGAAATGGATAGCTTTCTTGAATTAACCAGTTTATATATCCTGTATTTCTTCCAACATACATAGACAAGCCTTTCTTACATTTAATAGAGGCTCTTGATTCCAACATCTCGATTAATCTCTTCCTATTTTGCGTTGCACAAAATAGAATTGAATATGGCAAGCTTGTCCATATTTCAAATTTATTTTTCTCATAAATCAATGTCATTAAAATTCCTTTACCATATTCAAATTTAAATGCACTAAATCTTACTTCATTACCCAACCATTCCATTCCTACATAACCTTCTCTCATTCTTATAATTCAATTTCCTCATCTATATATAGCAATGTAAATAGACTTAACATTTGGTTCTTTGTGTTTTAGTTGTATTCGTTTTAAAAGTTAAATACTCGAATCTCAAGCATTAATTTTGTATTGTTATTTCACTTTAATAATCACATTTATTTCATTCAGATTTTTTAGCGTATTCTTTGTAATTTCTATCTAACTAAACAACTACAACATTTTTCAGTTCCTAAAAAATATTTATTGCCTATTAGCAGAAAGATAAATCAATTCGATGAGGCTTTAATATTATCAGTTAAGGTAGTCTACTTAAAATTATCTCTAATTATCTCTATTTGAGATTTCACTGTTATTTCTTTTTAGTTTCTCTATCGTAGGTTTACATTTTGATACCACATCTACCACCAACATATCAGAAAGAAAGCAATAATGATTTACCTCTTCTTCAAACTTCTTACCTCTTTCCTTTTCTAACCATCTGACTAACTCTGAATTCTCTACTTTCAAAAAAAATCTATTTTTAAATTTGTACTTCTTTATATCCCAAAATATAAGCCACAATAACAATCTTCTGCCTTCATCTGCAAATCTTACTGCCTCTATACCACCCTCAAATTTTACTACAAATTGCTCACCTATATAATATTTACCTTCCTCATTTTTCCTTATTCCTTGATCTAATAATATTCTAAGTTTCCCTTCCTTGTATATTAGATCTCCAATAAATAGCCCCTTACTAATATCCATTTTTTCAAGAAACTCATCGTCAACAAATTCTATATAATCTTCCTTATCGTACTCCCATGACATATCTGTAAGCTCCAATCCTTCTATCACTTTTTCTTCGTCAATCTCTATCATTTTCTTATAAAAAGGATATATAATATCTGGCGGTACAAGACTACTTATAAATTCGATAACATAATTCTTTGTAGGTATAATATAATGTACCTTATCATTTGAGTCCGGATAACTATCTCTAATTAACCAATTTACATATCCTGTATTCCTCCCAATATACATATACAACTCTTCTTCTAAAACAACCGGATCCTCCGTTTCTAACATCTCCATAAGTCTCTTCCTGTTTTCAGTTGCACAAAACAAAACTGAATATGGATATCCCGATTCTAATATCTCAAACTTTTTTTGTCCTTTAATCAACCTTATGAAAAACCCTTGACTACCTTCAAATTTAATTGTCTCACATCTAACTCCCATATCTATCCAACTCATTATTATCAACCTTCTCTTATTTTTGCTTTTTAAATTTCAATATATCGTACGTTTAAATACTTAACTTGGTGAACTTGTTTCCCAATAATCTCTGAATCTTCATAAACATATTTCGTCTGATAGTTTACATTTCCTGCCACTCCTTGCTTTTTAAAACAAATTGTTTTCTAGTTACACTAAAGTGTTTTTTAAATAAACTTTAAGTATTATTTTTCCTCGAGGTGTTGTACCTATTTTTGCTTCAAAGGAAAATTGCACTTACTCTTGTAGCTAATTTTTTCGCCATTTTTCTTATATCATATTATAACTCCAACTTGTCATTGCTATTGTTATATACTCTGCTTGAGTGTTCAAATCTTATTCTTTTTGTAGTATGTTTATTGTAAGCCATAGCTTCAAACCTCCTTGCGTATGGTTTTGCCATTCCATACTACAATCATAGACTGTTTGAAGCTATGGCTTTAATTATTCACTATTGCATTTAATTTAACAACCAACAAAAACTAATTATCATTATACCTGATTTTTATCTTTGGTTTACTTCTATTTGATATTTCACTAAACTTTTGTATCTCCAACGTTGGTCTTCCCTCATCACTTTTCAGTCTTACAATTACTGTCTTCCCATCTTCTAAATCTCCTACATATGTTATTTGAATATCTCCTTTGTATGTTCCTTCAATTATTTTTACATTCTTCGGCTCCAAATTATAGAAATCTCTTAAAGCATTCTCAAAACCACCACTTTTTCATAAATACATAATCCGGTAGATTTCTTTTTCTCAACAAATTTAGCGGTCTCAATCAAATCCTCAAGCGTAATCCTCTTCTTAGGTGCTTCTTCTGTTGCCTTCCAAATTAAACCTTTTACTCTCTTACTTATATTACCTAACTTCTGTATTAACTTTGCTCCTAATTCTATCGCTCTCTTGCCTAATATAATATCTGCTACTGTTGCTACTATTGTCCCAACTACTATTCCTAACTTCTTTCCATATTCCTTAACTTCTTCATTACATGCTCTGCCACTAAACACTTCTCTTGTATGCTTTATAACATATTCAACAGGTTCTACATACCTATCATATAAACTCTTCAATAATTCCTTTATAACATCACTGTTTAATAATTTCGGTAAAGCTTTTGCTATATTAATAAATGCTCCTATAAACCTAAAACTGATAATATCTCCTAATGCTTTTAATTGTTCCCTTGCAACTTCCCATAAACCCAATCCCAATCCTTGGATTAACAATATGCTCTGTCTTACACTTAGCTCTCCACTCGGATCTACATATATCAGCGGATTGTTCAAACAATATACATATGGATTCTGACTTGTAAGCTCGGCTATCTCTCCAAATATCCTGTCCTTGCTTATAAATCTGCCTACCTGCGGTAAATAATATCTTGCTGTGGCATATATATACCCACTCTCTTTATTTTCTGTTAATTTGCTATTGGTTCATATTAAAAATATCAGGGGCTCTCATAAATAATCTGTTTAACAGAGCCCCAAAAATCTTCTGACAAACATGTTGGCCTATTTCCCCTATCCTGTTAACTATAGTTTATCTATATCCTCAATCTCTATCTTAAAATTAGGTCTAAAGTATACCACTACCGGTGACTTCCCTTCACTTCTCTCTATAATCAATCTCTCCATTACCAACTCCCCTTCTTTCCTCTCACTTTCTCCCCTCAATCTTCGCACTCCGTCTATCTCTATATTAAATATCGGCTTCTCAAAATTCTCATAAGTTAAACATAAATCACATATACTTTCATTTACTGACATGTAAAATGTTAAACAAAACCCTTCTCTATCTCTCTTCCTCCACCAATACTTTTGCTCCTCTTCATTAGCTTCATATGCTTCACTTTCAAACAGGTCTATTAATTCATATACGTTATACTTTATCTTCTGCCCTATACTTGCATCACTCTTCTTTCTCACTTTGTTAATCTCTATCGCAAAATTAGGCTTAAAATATGCTACTACTCCTGCCCTATCCCCTTTCCTTTCTATTATCATCTTCTCACCTTCTTCATCACTCTTTCGCCTCACCTCTTTAACTTTATATAAATCTAAATCAATTATTCCTTTTGTTTCGTTAAAATATAATGATAAACTACACTCACACTCATAAACTGACATGTAAAAGAATATACCTAGCCCATATTTATCTTCTATACTCCAATGGAATGTTTCTGCTTTATATTCATCTTCTAGAAATTTTTTTTCACCGAATAATTTAAATAAATCATTAATATCGTAATTAATACACACTACTTTATTCCCCCTCTGGATATGCTGTTATAACATCTCCTCTGTCATTTATAACTACTGTTACATCAGAAGTAGTATATTTCCATGTTCCAGGTTTATCCCCCGGCTGCCTTTTCCCATGCCTTATCGCATTCTCAATCACCATTGGCGGTATACCTCTAGGATTAACTTTGTCCTTCATAAAATCAACGTATTTTTCCGTTCCCGGTTTATAGCCATATTTTTCTGTTGCTATTTTGTGATATTTTTGCACTAAAAAAGCTCTTACCTCAGGAATATCAGGAGCCATTCTTTCAAGTGCATGTTGTGTATAATAACGTCCGTTAATGTATTTCCCACCATATGGTGGCAAATCCCATAAAACATCATATTTCTTTACTATCTTCCCTAATTTAACTCTGACTCTTTTTCCTGCTTTGCCAAGAACTGATATTAACTTTCCTGCTGCCTTGCCAAATACTCCGCTGCCACTTGTTGCAAAATCACTTATTATCTCTACTATGTTTCATGCGCATGGCAATACTAAAATGGTGAAAATTAAAATGTTCAAAGAAAAACAATGTTTTAATCAAAAACAAGGGAGCAGCTCCAACTGCCCCCCTTATAACCCGCTACTCATCAAACTCTGCCAAACTCGGGTCTATCACAAGCTCCCTTTGAACAAGATATGCTATTCCTATATACGTTTTTATTCCATAGCTTCCCCATATCTTCGGCTCTCTTTTCAATATTGTCCCATCTTCTTTGTAAAAAACATTTGTTATACCATCATAAAACCCATAATCCAATCTCTTCTCTTCTTCTGTTATCTCTTCATGCCCAACATTGTAAAACCTTCCGCTCGTCCAGTACCACCTCGGTACTATCGCCGGCGGTATCAGCAAATTGTTATAATCAGGCTTATACCCGCTCATATCTGGCTTTCTGCTCTTGCACTTGAATATAAACACTGAATAGGCACCATTTATAAATGAATCATCCTCATTCTTTATCTTTGCTACCATTACCTTACCGTAAAAATACAAACCCTCCCTCGGACTTAACACAAACACATCACCAGCTTTTGGCTCTACCCTGCTCCTTTTTATCACCCTCAGCTGGTACTCTTCTGTCCTGTTTTCCCTATCCAACTGACTAATCACTTCATTCCACTCATCAAGTCTTCTCCTCACATCCTCTGGCAATGATTCGTACCTCTTCTGCCATCTCATGGCGTACTTATCTTTGTTCGGATCATATTTCCACACTATAAATCACCTCTCCTCTCTTTACTCTATTAATTTATTCTTCTTAAGATAATACTCTGCCCATTTCAGTGCTTCACTGTAATACTCTGAGCTCGGCGAAATACTGTTTGCTCTGTTGAGGGCATTTGGTCCATGTTCTATATAATACTGCTCTATCGCTCTTGCCTGATTCTTCGTCAAACCTTTCACTCGAACTTTTAATGTTTCAAAATCTTTTCCACTCTTGTTGTGTTCATTTAGTCTTATCTCAGGGTCTCTTTTTGTGATACCTACATATACTGGTTTTCCTGTTTTCTTGTCTATACCAAAGTACACCTTATACTCTGCTACACCTTCATTCAACCATTTTAATGTCTTCTCTGATATCTCAAGTTCTAACTTTTGAAGTTTTGCAAACCTGCCAAGATATGTTCTTACCCTCTTGCCTGCCTTGCCAAGAACTGATACTAACTTTCCTGCTACCTTGCCAAATACTCCGCTGCCACTTGTTGCAAAATCACTTATTATCTCTACTATGTTGCAAACGGCTATTCCTAAATATTTTCCATACTCTATTACCTTGCTGTCACATACAACTCCTCTTCCAAATACTTCTGAACTGAGTTTTACTAACTTCTCTACAGGCTCTATATACTCCTTAAAATACCCCTCGGCTAATACCCTTGCTATGTCACTAAGTCTTATTACACCTTTTATTATACCAACTACTATGTCCTTGAAAAACCCTAAATTCTTTAGCGATAATCCACCTATTGCTTCTGCTATCTTCTGCGCTGCTTTCTTTACAAACGATTCGGCAAACGATTTTGTCAACAACAATATCTGTCTTACACTTAGCTCTCCACTCGGATCTACATATATCAGCGGATTGTTCAAACAATATACATATGGATTCTGACTTGTAAGCTCGGCTATCTCTCCAAATATCCTGTCCTTGCTTATAAATCTGCCTACCTGCGGTAAATAATATCTTGCTGTGGCATATATATACCCACTCTCTTTATTTTCTGTTAATTTGCTATTGGTTCATAATTAAAAACATCAGGGGCTCTCATAAATAATCTGTTTAACAGAGCCCCAAAAATCTTCTGACAAACATGTTGGCCTATTTCCCCTATCCTGTTAACTATAGTTTATCTATATCTTCAATCTCTATCTTAAAATTAGGTCTAAAGTATACCACTACCGGTGACTTCCCTTCACTTCTCTCTATAATCAATCTCTCCATTACCAACTCCCCTTCTTTCCTCTTACTTTCTCCCCTCAATCTTCGCACTCCGTCTATCTCTATATTAAATATCGGCTTCTCAAAATTCTCATAAGTTAAACATAAATCACATATACCTTCATTTACTGACATGTAAAATGTTAAACAAAACCCTTCTCTATCTCTCTTCCTCCACCAATACTTTTGCTCCTCTTCATTAGCTTCATATGCTTCACTTTCAAACAGGTCTATTAATTCATATACGTTATACTTTATCTTCTGCCCTATACTTGCATCACTCTTCTTTCTCACTTTGTTAATCTCTATCGCAAAATTAGGCTTAAAATATGCTACTACTCCTGCCCTATCCCCTTTCCTTTCTATTATCATCTTCTCACCTTCTTCATCACTCTTTCGCCTCACCTCTTTAACTTTATATAAATCTAAATCAATTATACCCTTTCCATTAAAACTCAACATTAAAGAACAGTTACCCTCATAAACTGACATGTAAAAGAATATACCCATCCCATATTTATCTCTTATACTCCAATAAAATGTTTCTGCTTTATAATCATCTTCTAGAAATTTTTTTTCACCGAATAATTTAAATAAATCATTAATATCGTAATTAATACACACTACTTTATTCCCCCCTGGATATGCTGTTATAACATCTCCTCTGCCATTTATAACTACTGTTACATCAGAAGTAGTATATTTCCATGTTCCAGGTTTATCCCCCGGCTGCCTTTTCCCATGCCTTATCGCATTCTCAACCACCATTGGCGGTATACCTCTAGGATTAACTTTGTCCTTCATAAAATCAACGTATTTTTCCGTTCCCGGTTTATAGCCATATTTTTCTGTTGCTATTTTGTGATATTTTTGCACTAAAAAAGCTCTTACCTCAGGAATATCAGGAGCCATTCTTTCAAGTGCATGTTGTGTATAATAACGTCCGTTAATGTATTTCCCACCATATGGTGGCAAATCCCATAAAACATCATATTTCTTTACTATCTTCCCTAATTTAACTCTGACTCTTTTTCCTGCCTTGCCAAGAACTGATACTAACTTTCCTGCTACCTTGCCAAATACTCCGCTGCCACCTGTTGCAAAATCACTTATTATCTCTACTATGTTGCAAACGGCTATTCCTAAATATTTTCCATACTCTATTACCTTGCTGTCACATACTGCTTCTCTTCCAAATACCTCTGAACTGAGCTTTATTAATCTCTCTATAGGCTCTATATACTCCTTAAAATACCCCTCGGCTAATACACTTGCTATGTCACTAAGTCTTATTACACCTTTTATTATACCAACTACTATGTCCTTGAAAAACCCTAAATTCTTTAGCGATAGTTCATCTATTGCTTTTCCCACATTCTGTGCTGCTTTATCTATAAATGTCTCTCAAATTAAAATATCTCCTTCATTCCTTTTCCTCATTAAATCGTTCTTTCTTTTCTACCCAATCTTTTTATCTTTGGTTTGCTTTTAGATATTACATCTACAATAAAAGTTGAGGAAAAAATACAATAATGTTTTACTTTTCTCTCAAATTTCTTCCCATTCTCCTCTTCTAACCACCTGATAAACTCTGAATTCTCTACGTTGAAAAAATACTTATCTTCAGGGTCATACTTTTTTGTATTCCAAAATATTAGCCACAATAGCAACCTCCTTTTATTCTCTGTTATCCTTACTGCTTCTATGCCACTCTCAATCGTTACTAACACCCTCTCATTGTAACATTTCTTCCTCTTATAATTTTTAATTTCATTCTCCATCAATATCTCTAATCTATCTCCCTTACATGTTATATCTGTTATACTCATCAATTTCGGATATATACCAATTTTAAACCTCTTATATCTTTCTTTCTCATATTCTAATGACATTTTTGTAAACTCTATTCCTTCTATTACTTTCTCCTCTTCTACTTCTATCATCTTTTCAAACTCCGAAGTTACTATATTCGGTGAAAAACCTAAATATTCTATAACGTAATTCTCTGTTGGGAAAATCCAATGCTCTATATCGCTCGGAAATGGATGACTATCTTGAATTAGCCAATTCACATATCCTGTATCCCTACCCACATACACATTCAGCTTTTCTCCTACTTTAATAGCTTCTCTTGTCCCCAGCATTTGAGTCAATCTCTCCCTGTTTTGTGTCGCACAATACAGCATTGAATATACCCAAATCGACCATATTTTTAATTCTTCTTCCCCATTCCTCAGTTTTATCAAAAGTTCAGCACCATCATTAAATTCAACAACCTGCCATTTGAACCCTTCACAAAACCAATTCATATTTCTCATCCTTCTTTCTTTTTTTAAACTTTATAGTTATTCAATCCTTTTCTAACAACAAAGAATATATCCTTCCCTGCAATTTACAATAAAAAACTAAGGATGGGGACTGTTAAATCTCATCCAAAACAGCCCCCACTAACCTTCTTTTCCCATTTTCATCTCTTTTTTGTTATTCTCCTTATCCCTATTTTTTTAATCTTTGGTTCGCTCTTCGCAATAACATCCACTACTAACATCGAGGAAAGAATAAAATAATGGTTTACCTCATCCTCAAACTCCCTCCCTCTTTCCTCTTCTAACCACCTGATAAACTCCGAATTCTCTACTTTAAACATGTATCTGCCAGTAAATTCCTTTTTCTTTGCATCATAAACACTTGGCTCCAATAGTATTCTGTACCCTTCATAAGCAAATCTCACTGCCTCAATACCACTCTCAAAGGTTATTAATACTTCTTCTTGTAAATAATATCTTTTCTCATCATCTTCTCCTAATGGACTTTCTAGTAATATATCGAGTTTTCCCTTATTAAACACTATGTTTGTAATACTCATATACATTGGAAGTAGTCTATCTTCAAAATATTCCTTGTATTCTTCCTTTTTATACTCCCATGACATATTCGTAAGCTTTATCCCATTTATTATTTTGTTATCATCTACTTTAATATCTTCCTTTTTCAAAGTGTTAATGATAAAATAAAATCATCAGAAATGACATCAAAAATTCCCCACCTGCTACTTAAAAAGAAGCCTTCTGTAGTGTAGAATGGAAAGTATGGAAAAACTACAGAAGGAGAAGATAATAAGAAAATGTTGGGGGTTGCAATGCACACAACAATCTACACTCTTTTCAAACAGGGATACAACAAAAGTCAAATAGCAAGGTTGTTAAACGTGGATAGAAAAACTGTTAGAAAAGTAATCCAAGACATTGAACAGAAAGGAGAAGTTGAGAGAAAATCAAAAAATTCAGTATTGGATAATTACAGGCAATTCATTGAGGCAAAAGTTAACAAAGGACTTTCAGCAAAGAAAATATATCAAGATCTACAAGCGGAATTTGGTTTTGAAGGAAGCTACTCGAATGTAAGAAGATATGTCCAAAAGGTAAAACAAAAGATAGCAAATTCAAAGGTGTACATGGTTTTAACAACGCTACCTGCAGAAGAAGCTCAAGTTGATTTTGGATATATAGGTAAGATAAAAGTTGATGGGAAATTCAAAAAAGCATGGGTATTTACAATGGTTTTAAGTTATTCAAGATATATGTATGCAGAGATAGTATTTGACCAGACAGTTGAAACATTTATACAGTGTCATAAGAACGCATTTAAGTATTTTGGTGGAGTAGTAGAAGTTGTGAAGATAGACAATTTAAAAGCAGGTGTATTGAATGTTGATTTTTATGAAGCGCAAATACAAAAGGATTATGCAAGTTTTGCAAGCCACTATGGATTTTTACCTCAGCCATGCAGGGTATACACACCGACTGATAAAGGCAAGGTAGAATCGGCAGTTAAGTATGTTAAGCAAAACTGTTTTTCTGGGGAAGAATTTAAGGATATTGATGAGGCGAGGGAGCATTTAAAAAACTGGCTTGATGATGTAGCAAATGTGAGAGTACATGGCACAACCAAGAAAGTTCCCAAAGAAGTTTTCCTCTCAGAAGAGAAAGAAAAGTTAATAGCTCTTCCTATTGAGGAATACCACATATCAAGAAGCTCAATTCATAAAGTAACTACTAACTGTCATCTCATATACAAAGGAAACTATTATTCAGTGCCATATGAGTATGCAGGATATGAAGTAGAGGTAGTTGAGATGGGCAGTTTTTTGAGGGTGTTCTTTGAAGGTAAAGAAATAGCCCTTCATCAAATTGTCAAAAACAATGAGAAGGGCAAATACGTAACCAACAAAGAACACTATCCCTCGTCTAAGAATATAACAATTGAGGATATATTGTCAAGACAGAGGGATAAAATGGCAGAAATTGGTAATTGGGCGTTGGAGTTTTTTGAGGAATTTATTAAGCAAGAAGGATTTAAAAAGTATGATTACAGAAGCATAAGCGGGATAATAGCCTTGAAAGAAAGATATGGAGCGGAGGCAGTGGACAATGCGTGTAAAAGAGCTTTAAGTTTTAGAGGATTGAGTTATAAGGTTGTCAAGAACATATGCGAAAAAGGGATAAGCGATTTGCCTGTATATGAAGATGAGAGTTACATTAATGAGGGTACAACAGAGCTTTACAGGGATATCAAGGAATATAACAAATTGCTTGAGATGGGAGAATTGCAAAGATGAATGATCTTTTGTTGGGAAAACTAAAAGATTTGAAATTATCTGGGATAATAAAGAGTTTTGATTTAAGAGTAGAGGAAGCTATTAAGAATAACTTTTCTTATCGAGAGTTTTTTGAGATATTGATAAATGATGAAGTGAGTAACAGGAGAATAAACAGTAATCAAAAGAGGATAAGCAAAGCGAGGTTTCCATGGCACAAGACATTAGAAGAATACAATTTTAGTTATCAGCCTTCAATTAATAAGAGGTTTATATACAATTTGGCGACCTGTGAATTTGTCCGCAAGAAAGAGAATGTGGCCTTCATAGGACCGCCAGGGACAGGAAAAACACATCTTGCAATAGCGATAGGACTTAAAGCTGTAGCACTTGGATATAGAGTTTTGTTTACCACAGCAAATGAGATGTTAGAAGAGTTGTATATTTCAAGAGCGGATAATTCGTATCAACAAAAGCTAAAAAACTATGTTAATGTGGATTTGTTGATAATAGATGAGCTGGGCTTAAGGAAATTTAATCAAAGCAGTGTAGATGATTTTTATGAGATAATATCGAAGAGGTATGAGAGAGGATCGATAATAATAACCACAAACAAGGTATTTGAAGAGTGGCCGAGGATATTTTATGACCCAGTCTTAGCAACGGCAATTTTAGATAGATTTGTACATCACTGTCATTTTGTAGTTATCAAAGGTGAAAGTTATAGGATGAAGCAAAGGGAGGGTGCTATAAAAGCTTTAACAGATGATTCCAAGAATGAGTCAAATCAGTTAGATAATGATAATTAAATTTTTTTGAAAACAGGTGGGGAAAAAATATTATCAAAAGTGGGGAAAAGGTATTGACAATAACACAAAGGTGATACCAGCATTCCTGATACATCCAAATATTCTACCACATAGTTCCTAGTTGGTATTATATAATGTTCAATATAATCTGGTTCAAGTATTAGACTATCTTCAACAATCCATTCAATATACCCAGTATCTTTTGCAACATACATATACAGCCCTTCGTTATGATAAATTGGCTCTATTTTTTTTAACTGCTCCATTAGTTTCCTCCTGTTTTCTGTAGCACAATAGAGCACTGAATAATTCCACCCACCAACCCATACGTAAAATTTTCTTTCATCTTGAATTATCTCTATTAAAAGACCATCATCTTCATACCTAACAGCATTACAATTAACCCTTATGTTTAACCAATTCAACTTCATCAACCTTCTTTATTTTTTATAGTACTATTTTACATCTTAACTATTATTTTATTTATAATATCTAAATTTTACTATCGTCTTATTTTCGATTTTACCATTTTCTTCTACTGGCCCTATTATTTCCAATGTAGGTTTACCAAATTTACTATTCACTCTTGCATTTACTGTTATATTATTTTCAAGCTCACCAATATATACAATGTTATCACCTGTTTCTTTTATTCTTACATTCCTTGGCCCTAAATTGTAAAAATCTCTCAAAGCACCTTCAACCCCCCTTCTCTTGCATATTGTGGCACCTTTGAATTACTACCTTTGCCTTTTTTGGGAGGCTTAATCCGTTTTGATTCTTTTATCAAATCCTCAAGCGTAATCCTCTTCTTAGGTGCTTCTTCTGCTGCCTTCCAAATTAAACCTTTTACTCTCTTACTTATATTACCTAACTTCTGTATTAACTTTGCTCCTAATTCTATCGCTCTCTTGCCTAATATAATATCTGCTTATGTTGCTACTATTGTCCCAACTACTATTCCTAACTTCTTTCCATATTCCTTAACTTCTTCATTACATGCTCTGCCACTAAACACTTCTCTTGTATGCTTTATAACATATTCAACAGGTTCTACATACCTATCATATAAACTCTTCAATAATTCCTTTATAACATCACTGTTTAATAATTTCGGTAAAGCTTTTGCTATATCAATAAATGCTCCTATAAACCTAAAACTGATAATATCTCCTAATGCTTTTAATTGTTCCCTTGCAACTTCCCATAAACCCAATCCCAATCCTTGGATTAACAATATGCTCTGTCTTACACTTAGCTCTCCACTCGGATCTACATATATCAGCGGATTGTTCAAACAATATACATATGGATTCTGACTTGTAAGCTCGGCTATCTCTCCAAATATCCTGTCCTTGCTTATAAATCTGCCTACCTGCGGTAAATAATATCTTGCTGTGGCATATAAATATCCGCTCTCTTTATCTTCTTTATATCCTGTAAATCCTATTACATCTAACCCTCTTATTTTCCCTATCTCTACTACTTTTTCCCCAAATTCGCTATATGCTTTATATCCTTCTACTTTGCCTCTCGCATCAACGATTATCTGAGGAGTGAATAAGTCGTCTGTTAGATAATAGTAGCTATATGGTTTTCCTCTCTCTTTTACTTCTGCTCCTATTATACCATTCCCATATATATACTCTTCTTCTGCTCCAAAATTTGTATTAATTGCTACTAAATCGTCATTTTCACTTGTCTCATCATATACATACTCATATTCTGCTCTGTATCTTTTGTTATTTATTAACTCTTCACAACTTTCCTGAATTCTCCTAACTCTTTCTTCATTCAGATACTTCCTGAGTACATCTCTGCTAAATTTTGATAGCTCTACTATTTCACTTACTCTCTTGCCTGATGAATCGTATTTGTATCAACTTTCTATTCCCCATATTGTATTTACCTTTGTAAGCCTTCCCCGAACATCAAATGTATTTCTTACAATCTCTGTCTTGCCAGATTTTATACTTATTATGTTCCCTTCGCTGTCATATTCCATTTTGTTCTCTGGCAGTTTTATGCAGTCAATAAGTCCTGTGGCCTTTATTTCGTATAACCTCTGTTCATCGTCGTATTTATAGTCAATTACATTTGCAAGTATCCTTCCCGCATACTCTTCTTTTCTTACCCTGTTGCCAAGTGTATCGTAAAAATATCTCTCTTCAAACCCATTTTCTCTTTTTGCTTTTATAAGTTGATTGCGTGTATCATACTCATAATATACTTTTCCTTCAGTTATTCCTGCTAATTTATCTATCTCTCTTTCGTTTATCCTCTTTTCTGCATAAATTTTGTTCCCGTTTGGATCATACTTGTACAGTATTTCACTTAGTATCTTAGATTTTGAACCGTAATTTGCAAGTCTTGTCAGCTGTGAAACCGCATCATATTCATAAACACTTCTTACTCCATTTGGCAATATCTTTTCTATTAGATTACCTTTAGCATCATACTTGTACTTTGTCTCTTTACCATCAGTTGTAACTTTTATTAACCTGCCAACAGCGTCATATTCGTACTGCACCAATCGACCGTTAGGATATTTTATTGCAGCTTTTTCTCCTCTTTTGGTGTAACTGTACTCAAATGCTCTGCCTTTGTAATCAACTACTTTTGTTACCCTACCCAAAACATCATATTCATACTTTTTGCTTCCTAACCAATCATTTACTTCAACAAGCCTGTCTAAATTATCATACTTGAACTCCACAGTTTTCCCATCGGCATAGGTTATCTTTGAAAGATTGTTCACTGCATCATATTCATACTTTGTAGTGTTGCCGTTCTTATCAACACTTTCAATTAAATTTCCATCTGCATCATAGGTATAAACTTTTACATTGCCTAACGCATCTTGCTCTGATACCAACTGTCCTCTTTTATTGTATTTGTACTTTATTACTATTTCCTTCAACTGCTCCGAATACTTTTCACCCTTTGTTTTGTTCATTCTTTCTATCGTCTCTTTTGTTACTCCCATAAATTTGTGAATTTCTATTACGTTATCATTTGAATCATAAACAAATATTTCCCGCGCACCATCAGGCGAAATTACCTCTACAAGTCTATCAACAGCATCATATATAAATGTGGTCTTGTTACCCTTTGCATCAATAATTGCGCTCAGTTTTCCTGTTGGCGTATACTCATATCTCTTCGTATTGCCAAGAGCATCTTTTGTCATGACTAATCTGTCACAGTTATCATAGTAATACTCTGTTACCTGACCATTGGCATCAATATATTTCTTCAAATTACCGTTTCTATCATATTCAAATCTGTTTGTTGAACCGTCTGCAAAGGTTATCTTGACTAAATCTCCTTTTAAATTGTATTCATAGCGTGTTGTTGCTCCAACCTCGTCAGTTTCAGTGCTAATTAGCCCAAGCGCATTATAGCTGTATTTTACAATGTTCCCTTGTGCATCTTTTTTAGCAACAAGTTCACCTGCTGGATTGTACTCATATTCGGTTACATTTCCCTGCGCATCGATAATTTTCTTTATCTTGCCATCGTAGGTATACTCGAATTTTGTACTTCTGCCTTTCGCGTCAATTTCTTCTATAACTCTGTTAAGAGCATCATAAACATACTTTGTCTCTTTCCCGCTACCACTTATTACTCTGGTAACATTACCGTTAGGGTCGTATTCATACTTTACAATAAATCCCTCTTCATCTTTCACTGCAACAAGCCTGTTCAAGTTATCATACGAATATTCTATGAAAGTGCCATCCGGTTTTATTATTTTCTTCAAATTCCACATATTATCGTATTCAAATTTTGTCACCCTACCAACCGCATCTGTTATCTCACTTAGCTTGCCAATTTCATTGTACTTGTAAATTGTTTGTCTTCCAAGCTGGTCAATTATTTTTGTCACATTGCCTTTAGCATCATATTCAAATTCCTGAGAAGTATTGTCAGGATACTTTATTGAGGAGATATAACCTGCTTTTGTCCACGAAAATGCTGTTTTATTACCCTCGGGCTTAATCATCCCAATTAATCTGTTGAAAGTGTCATACTCATAAGTGGTTATACTTCCCAATGGATCTTTTACTTTTGTTACGTTTCCTTTTTCGTCATATTCAAACTCCTGAATTGCTCCATTTGGATAGATAATCCTTTTAGGAAGACCCTTTTCGTTATATTCTACCTTGGTTTCTCTTTCAACTTCATCTCTTGTTAATATCACGTTGCCTTTATCATCATACTCAAAAGTAATCGCAGTTCCATCGGGATTTTTAATTTTTATTAAATTGTCTCTACTGTCATATTCAAATTGTGTAACAAAGCCAAGAGGATTAATTTCTTTTATTAGGTTGCCTTTTTCATCATATTCGTACCTGTAACTGTTGTTATTCTTGTCAATATAACCAATTATCTGATTGTTGTCGTCAAAGATATACTGAACTTTTCCATCTTCAAATTCCTGTTCGAATATCCTGTATTTGCCATCTTTTTTATAAACAATTTTAGCTCCATTTGGCTGAATATATGTGGTAGTGTGAGCAACATCATCATACACAAATGTGTGCAAGCTGCCGTCTGCTGTTTGCTGACTTATTACTCTGCCTTTTTCATCATATACGTTTACTACTTCTGAAACTTCAAGCGGATTTATTATTTTTGTAAGTCTTCCTTTTTCGTCATATTCATATCTGTATTTGTTCCCCTCAACATCTGCAAACCAAATTAACCTGTCCCCATCATAGCCATATTCAACAAAACGCCCATTGTTATCAGTAACTTTTGTCACATATCCATCTGTATTGTAATGGAAGGTTAAATATCCAATCAAAGATTCAATTTTTACAAGTTTACCATCCTCATAAACCAGAGTTGTTTTATTGCTATTTTCATCTTCTATTGCTATTAATTTCCCGTCCAAATTAAAATAGAATTTGACCTCTCCATTGAGTTCAAGTATATAATCGTTCTGGTTTTTAGTGATAAATTTTTTGTTATCAAAAATTGATATATATTTGCCAATATCTTGATTAAAAACAAAATCTTCTGCATGCCCATCACTAAAGAATACTCTTAGTTTTTCGCCCACTTTTTTAAGTTTAAAATCAAATGAGCATCTCCAATTATTGCCAAATATACCCTTGTATGAATCAATAGAATTATAAAATCTGCTAAATACTATCTTGTTACTACCCTCAATAGAAATATCATCAGAACTTGTTACAAAATTACCCACCGCTGGATTTACAGGCTCACCTACTAAACAGCTTGTGCCATTCTCAATGGTCTCAATTCCAGTTTGATATAAAAACTGGTCGCCGGCTGGATGAGGAGGTATTTTTATTGTTCTTGATAAAACTTTACCCTCAACATTATCTGCCACAACTGCAACAGAATAAGTCAACGTGGTTTCTTCAGGAAACGGTTCAACGAATACCTTCCACGAAACTAAACGTTCTTCTCCTGGCTTTAAACTGTCAATAGTTTTTTCAGCTTCTTCTTCAATATCAAGTCCGTCAGGTAATACAATCTTTGCTTTTACATTGTTTACCTGGACATTTGAATTGTTCATTATATAAGCTGTTACAGTAAAAGGATTAGGATAATAATCATTTTCATTTGCTTGAATTTCACTTACAGATGTTAGATTTACCGCTAAAGGTGGTCTCAGTTCCTGTGTAAATTCGCCTATACCATAATATGTTACAAACTCTTTTTCTTCATTAGGAAGAAGAATTTTATTTTCCCAATATATTGCAACAGCACTGTCACCACCATATGAAGTACCATTAGAAAACCTCACATTTGGGTTAACTGTGTAATTCCATGGAGTACGATACAAATTTGACCAGTGAGCAAATTGAACTCTATCTGGTCTATTTCCTTTATCTGTATAAAATATCCCTTGAGTTATTATAGTGGGATTTGTAAGTGTATCAAAGGCTTGATAATATTCGGGTATATTATCACCAGAAAGTTCAATCTCGTTAGTAACTGCTCCAAGCCCTGGTACTCTAAATGGTGCTCCATCGTTACTTCCAAGCATTGTGTCAAGCATTATCCTAAGACCAATATTTTTAGCTTCTGTTGAACTATTTTTTATTTTATACTTTATCTGAACAGTATCTTCTCTTTGAGTTGTGGCACTTTTGACAATAGAAAGCTCTTGAACAATATATACATCATTTGCTACTTGCTGGCACAATGAAGTGGTTCCACTGTATGAAATGGATGAAGGATTGAAAATAAAGTATGAACCATCAATATTGATTGTTGTATAGCTTGACCATGCATCGGGATGCCCATAAAGCATTATTTTACCATCATCATTTGGATTTGAAGGATCACCTTTTCTTGCCCCTATTGTAAAACGGCCCCTTAAATTATTATTTTCTCCACGTAAAAAATACTCTATAAAATCATTTCCAACAGGCTGTGATGCAGTCTGAACTGACGCTGACAGAGAAGCTGAGTTTGTGGAAAAAGTAGTTAAGCGCGAGATTGATTTTGTCGACACTTGTGGAGCAAGACTTTTTTTATAATTTTATATTCCTCCTCGCTCATCTGAAGAAAATTCTGCTGATCAGAAGGAACTGTGCTGACCTGCTGAGCAAAGGCTGTGAGATTAAAAAATACATTAGTGGTTAAAAAAGATAACAAAAGCAGCAATGACACTATTTTTTTTGTTATTTTCTTCATTCTATTCTCTAATTTTTCTTAACTGTCAACTATTTTTATAATTTATATCTTAAGTAAGCATAATAAATAAAAAGGTTGGCAAAAACTAATCTTTGCCAACCGCAAAAATGTATACGTTGTTAAAATATATACGTTGTTATATTTTAGTGATAACATCCTTTAAATATTCAAACCCAAGCTTTAGACCCTCTTTTACTTTTTCTTCAGTCCCCTCAAATTCTGGGTCTTCATGTTCTATGCTCACCACAAAGCTATAGCCGTTTTGTTTTAGCTCTTTCAAAAATGCTTTCCAATCAATCTCGCCACGACCTGGCATTCTGTACACCCAATATCCCATATCCCATTCATTTTTCCTTTGAATCTGGCTACCAAAAATGGAATATTTATTGAGCTTGTCTTTCAAAATCTGAGTATCCTTTGCATGGACATGGAATATTTTGTCTTTGAACTCTTTTATGACCGAAACAGGATCAATCCCAAGCCAAAGAAGGTGCGATGGGTCAAGGTTCAAGCCAAAGTTGTCGTAAGGAAGTCTTGAGAACATCTCTTCCCAAAGCTCAGGTGAGTATGATATTGTACCCATCCATCCACCGTTTGGGTTCCAGCCTGGCATAGGGCAGTTTTCTATTATAATAGATACATTTTTTGACTTCGCATACTCTAAAATCTCTTTGAACACAATCTCAAACTCATCAAAGTTCTCTTTAATTGTCTTGTTATAGTTTCTTCTAACAAATGTCCCAACATACTTGACACCAAGAAGATGAGCTGCATCAATTACCTTCTTTAAATGGTCATGGTATGACTTTCTTATGACAAGGTCTGGGTGAAGATTTTTGTCATAATATGCTAAAGAAGAAATCTGCATATTATTGTCCTCAAAAAGTTTCTTTATTCTTTCTGCTTCATCTTTTGTGAGGCTTACAACATCTAAGGTTGTGCTCGAGTAGTCTCTTGTGTTTTTCACAGGCCAGCATGCAACCTCTAACATTTCAAAACCAATGCTCTTTGCCCATACAACCAAATCATCTAACTTCACATTTGGAAGGCATGCAGTCAAAAATCCAAATTTCATTTTTCAAAACTCTCCTTTTGTATTCAAAGGATTTATAAGCTACTAATAATCAATCTTAACAATCTTGCCAGTTTTAGCCGACTCAAAACATGCAAATACAACTTTCATCGTCTTGAGTCCCTCTTCGCCAGAGATTTTTGGTGGGGTGTTTGTTAATATACAGTTTATAAACTCATCCATAACACCTGACTTTGTCTGCTTCTCATTTGTCTGCATTGTGTCAAGTTCAAAGTACGCTTTCTGCCCATTTGCATACTTAATTATCATTGAAAACTGCGGGTCACCATACAGAGTAATTGACCCTTTTTCACAGTGTATAACTGTTGAATTGTCTTCACTTCCGGGATATGTCCAAGAAGCTGTCACAGTTCCAATTGCACCGCTTTGAGTTTTTAAAATGCAAACAGCGTTGTCATCAACGTCTATTAGCTCTCCGTTTGGATACCTCTTTGCAAGTGTTGTGACAAACACAGCTGCCTCAACAAACTCTTCACCAAGTAAAAACCTCATCAAATCAATCTTGTGAACACCCAAATCACCCATGCTGCCAAACGCAGCTTTTTCTTTGTGGAAAAACCACGTATCAGGTTTGTCTGAACTCCAGCTCTCAGGTCCACCATGACCAAAGGTGGTTTTAAAACTCAAAACTCTGCCAAGCTCACCACTTTGAATAATCTGCTTTGCTTTTATATGAGCTTTATTGAATCTCTGATTGTATGCTATCATCAAAAACTTTCCTGTTTCCTTTGCTGTTTCTACCATCTTCTGGCATTCGTCAATTGTTGTTGCCATTGGTTTCTCGCAGAGAACGTGTGCTCCTGCTTATAGGGCTTTTATTGTAGCATCTGCATGAAGGTAGTTAGGTGTTGCAACAACTACCGCGTCAAGTTCTTCTTTTGCCAACATTTCATTATAATCAGTGTAGATCTTTTCAATTCCAAACATCTCTGCAACTTTTTGAGCATTTTCAATCTTATCACTGCAAATAGCAACAAGGTCAACATGTGGATTCATTTTTGCCTCTGGAGCATGTCTGTACTTTACAATCGAACCACTTCCAATTATCCCAAGCTTTATTTTTTCCATTCCAAAATCCTCTCCTTTGTTTATGTAAATGATTACACATAAATTATATAACAAAATGTAATCAATTACAATGAGTTAAAAACAAAAAAATACCTTATGCAGACTCTCTTGTTTTTATGTCATGAGGAAGAATAACTCTCTCTTTTGAAAAGCTATTATTTTCCAAACTACTTATCAAAATTTCTGTAGCCTTTTCTCCAATTTCATACATCGGCTGAGCAACTGTTGTTATACTTGGTTCATAAAGTCTTGAAATCATGATATTGTCAAACCCTGTCACTGCAAACTCGTCAGGTATTTTAAGCCCTACTGCCTTTGCTGCTTTTATCGCCCCTACCGCCATAAGGTCAGAGGAGCACGCAACTGCGTCATATTTTTTTGAACAAATAAGAGTTTTTAACTTTTCATAAATCTCTGTAGATCCATACCTACACCTTATGATATTCTCCTCTTTAAACTCCATCCCATTTTTCTCAAGTGCTTGCCTGTAACCTTCTTTTCTCTCTTCTTCAGAAGGAATCCCTTCATTTCCTATTGCACAAAGGATATTCTTTTTTCCTTTTTTTATAAGATAATCTACAATCTCAAAAAAAGCCTTCTTGTGGTCTATAAGAACGCATGAGGTATCTAAAAACGGATAAAACTCACAAGCTTGAACAATCTTTTTCGGGTCAATTTCAAGAAGAGCATCTTTGCTAATTTTGGCAGAAGCAATTATCGCACCATCAACCTGTTTTCTTTCAATAAGCTTCAAATAGTCTGAAGCAATTTCAGGACTGTTCCCTGTTGTGCAAAGAAGTATTCCATAACCATATTTTCTTGCTGTGTCTTCAATTCCTTTTACAACACGCGCAAAATATGCATTAGCAATAGTAGGCAAAATAACCAATATTAAGTTTGATTTGTCCCTCCTGAAGTTTCTTGCAAGAAGGTTGGGCTTAAAACCAAGCTCTTCTATCGCCTTAAGCACTTTTTGGCGCGTCTCTTCTGAGACTTTATTTGAATTGTTCAAAACTCTTGAGACTGTTGCAACAGAAACCCCTGCCCTTTTTGCAACATCCTTTACTGTTGGCATTTTACACCCCCAAAAATTTATATTCCTGTCTTCTATTCTATACCTTTTCCACTCTCTATTCAATAATATTGCTATTCTGCTCCTAAAAACTTTAGCTTTCCTTTAGTGAAAAACCTTCTGTTCTCCTGACCTTCTTGTACATCAGGATTGTGCACAGCAGAGTAAAGAAAGCAGCAAGTCCAAAAGGAAGCAGCTTTGAAAAGCTATAACACTGCCCTGCAATCGCACCAATTGGCATTGAAAAAAGCGACATTAAGAACATAGAAATCGAAAAGACATGGGCCCTTCTTTGGTCGTCAACAGAATTTGCGAGGATTGCATCAGCAAATGAATAATAAATTGTGGCGCCTATTGAAGCAAGTATTGTAGAAACAATCATGAGTAAAAAACCAAATATTCCTGGCTTTGCTATCAAAATTAGGGTATTTGAAATGGTAACTAAGAGCATCCCCCAAAATAACATCTTATCGTGGTTTTTGTCTTTCAGTTTTGGCATGAAAAAGACTATGAAAACAACAGTAACAACACTCCAAAGAGTAGGAAATACAGAAATAATATCATCTGGGTATTTTAACCCTTCACTAAGATATATATTCTTGTAGGTATCTCTAAATATAAGTGCAATGTTTCCAAATATAACAACAAGTACAATCAAAAGTAAGTCTTTGTTTTTCAACATATATTTTGCACTATCAAGCCACTCAGAAAATTTGTGGTTATCACTATTGTTATTTTCTTCCACGAGTTTCTGCCCAACTGAACTTTCCTCGGTCACTAAGTGCCTCACAACTATTAACACATTCACTAAAATCCCAAATATAAGCACAACGCTTTTTGTTGCTACAATCAGCCCAAATTTTGCAACGAGCAGACCCATCAACGGAGCAAAAAGACTCCCCACATTCCATACAAAAACAGTTACAGAGTATATTGCAACCCTTTCGTTTTCTGTTGCGTCTTCCATAAGCAATAGCCGCCATGCAAGCTCAGGGATTCTCATAAGACCATTGAAGAGTGTTGCTATTAAAAACCATTCAAAGTTTTTTGCGACAAAAAAGATATAAGAATATAAACACCAAGAAATAAAGTCGCCTATAAGCAAAACCTTTTTCCGGCCAAATCTGTTCACAAGTAGTCCAGCAAAAGGCGATGTTACAAGCATCATTAAATTCAAAATTGTAGACAGCAAGCCTATCTGGTAGTCCTTTACACCCATTCGTGTCATGTAAATTGAGGAATATATGATAAACATAGAATAGGGTATAGCAAACAACGGTTCAAACAGCAAAATCTTTCGGGCATTTGGATTTATTTCCTTAAAAGCTGCAAACATCTGCTCTATCTGTGCTTTGATTTTTATCATAACAAATCACCTCAATAATACAAAAACGATGAAAGCTTTTGACTGCAATTACTTTACAGTCCCCCACCAATTTTAATGTTTTCAATTCCCTCACTCTTTGCACAATTATAAATCTGGTGTAAATATTCCATTTCCAAATCCTTGGTGCCACAAAGTTTGCTGTCCAAAACATCAGGTGTGTATTTGTATGGTTTTATAACATAGAGCTTTGCGTTTTTAAGCCACCTTGCAATCTCTAAGATATCCTCAACTGTATGAATGTTTTTGTTGACGGTTGTTCTAAATTCATAGTCTATTTGTGAGCTCATCAAAATTTCAACAGACTCTTCAATCTTCTGAATATCTTTAAATCCTGTAAGTTCAGGGTATTTTCTGAGGGGTGCTTTTATATCCATTGCTACATAGTCTAAAAGATTTTCTTTCAGAAGTTTCTGTAAAACCTCTGGTCTTGAGCCGTTCGTGTCAAGCTTGACAAGAAAGTCTCTTTGTTTTATCTTTTTTATAAATTCTGTTAAGTACTTTTCGTTCAAGGTTGGCTCGCCGCCAGTGATGCATACAGCGTCAACTATGCCTTTTCTCTTGTCCAAATACTCAAAAAATATGTTATCATCCATAAAATCTCCCTTGAAGTTTACAAGCTGGGAGTTGTAACAAAATGGACACGAAAAATTGCAGCCACCAAAAAAACAAGTAGCTGCAATCTTTTTCGGATAATCAACAGTGGAGATCTTCATAAAATCAACAAGCATGACAATAAACTCCTTTTTGTATATTGTCAAGGTTTGCGCCAAAAACGCGCATATTTTATTTTAACCTTTAAATTCTTAAATTTGCAAACTTCTAAATTGGTTAAAAAAGAAAAAAAGAAAACTTATTCAAGTTTTTTTCTGACCAAAGTCAAGTTTTGCTCATCTTTGCAGTAAAATTCAAAGTCACAGCCTGTGCAATCTTTTCTTTCTACAGATTCTTCAATGAGCTTTAAAACATCTTCCCTTGTCTTGATGCTTCGTATTTCAACAATTGTGTTCAGAATATCCTCAAGGTGTTCGTCTTTCATTTTATACTCAAACATCTTCCCTTCTCTTAGCCAAAATATAGCTGAGCATATACTTTTTTGTATACCTCTTTCCAGCATTGCTTTGGTGTAAAGAAATAGCTGAGGAATGTAAATCTCAAACTTGCTTTCATCAAAATGCAAATTTGTTTTGAAATCCAAAAGATAAACTCTATCCGAAAGATGATATATCTTGTCTACTACACCGCATATTATTTGGTCGCCCAGCTTTAAATAAAAAGGCATTTCACTTTCTTCTTTCACTATCTCATCTTTAATTGAACTTACAAATGGACTGTCGAAAAAGTTGTAAACAAGATTTCTGATCAAGTTCTCATCATCAAACCCATTTTCTGCCATTGCCAAGGCTATGTTTTGATTTAGGCTATCTAATTTGTCAAGTGACGTCAGTTCAAGCACTCTGTGGATGGTTGTACCAAGTATTCTTGCATTTTGAGAGATTCCGGATTTTGTATTTGCCTCATCGAAAATAGGCAGTCCCATGATGTATTTGAAAGCAAAAAGAGCCCTGCAGCTTTTAAAATCTATAATGTGAGTTGGTGATAGATATCTGAACCTGTTTTCAAATCTATCTGGTACGATTGTGGTTGGAAAACTGGAGTTTGTCTTGACATCTACATTTTTTTTAAAACTCTTTTCCAGTTCTTTGTCTTCTTGTAGTTCAAGCTTTTCATACTCAATTCCAACATCACTTGACATCTTAACAATCTCAGAAAACCCAATCTCATCAGCAAAAGACCTTGACCAACCACCTCTTTTTTTGTTCAAAGGCCTTACTGTACAGTTTACCATAAAAAGTCCTGCCATTGGCCTTGTGATTGCAACATAGAAAAGTCTTTTTAATTCTTCCTTTTCTTGAGTTTTGAAAATACTTCCCACAGCTTTGTACTCATCATCCATCCATGATGGTGCAATAGTGTATTCCTTGAATTTTGTGTTGTAGCAGCCTCTGAGTTTTGGACTTCTTTGAATGGGTCCCTGGACGCTTTCGCCGAGCCCTACTAAAAACACTATCGGAAAACTCAAACCTTTTGCTGAATGAATGCTCATCAATATACAGCTGTCATTAAGACTTTTCCCAAACTGCATCCTTTCGTTTTGAAGATTAATAAACCTTTCAAGTTCATCAATTGAAAAGGATTCGCTTTCTTCTACCAAATCGTAAAATAGCATGACATTCTCATAGCTATTCTCACCAAATATGTTGTAAACCTTGCAGCTGTACTCAAAAAGCTCTTCAAACTCATATAAAATCTCAGAAAGTTTTTTGATGTAAAGACTCTCTCTTGCCTTTGAAATGAAGGTTCTCAAATCATCTGGTAAAAGTTCTTGAAGATTATGGATACTGCTAAAAAGTAGATGATGGCGGCTTATACCGAAGATTCTATTTGCCAAAAGTTGTATATACCCTGATTTTTTATTTGGACTCTGTAGAATATTTAAAAGCCCCCACAGAGGTACAATCTCTTCCTGCTGTAAAAGTCCTCTTTTGAAGTTTATCTCAAGAGGAATGTCATATCTTTCAAACACATTTTTGTAAATGTGAACTATATTATTAATTTTGCGCGACAAAATTGCAAAATCAGAGTACCTAACTTTTCGCTTTGGAGCACCTCCAACGCTGATTTCATAGCCATCTTCTATCATCTCCTTTATCTTTCTTGCCACAAAATGAGCCTCATTCACAAGCTTGTTTTCTTTTGTAGGACATACAATTTCAACAATCTTCAAAAAACCATCTTCTTGGTGATGGTAGTTTAAGGGCTTATAATTATTTCCGAATATTATCTGACTTATAGCATCAATCTTTTTCCCCAAAGCCGAATTTGTTCTGTAGTTTGTGCCAAGCTCAATAATCTTATTGCAATTTTCCAAAGCCTCGTCAAAAACTTCTGGCTCTGCTCCCTGAAAACGGTAAATTGACTGTTTCTTGTCTCCAACATAGACGATATTATCGCAGATGTTTTCAAATATAGATTTTTGCAAAAAGTTTGAATCCTGAAATTCGTCTACAATCAGATATTTGAATTTGGAGTTCACATCTTTTTTAACCTCAGGAATTTGCAAAAGTTCTGCAGTCTTTTCTAAAACAAGGTCGTAGGTAATCTCTTTTAAAAACTCATTTTGCATCATATCTTCAATGTGGTCAAATACAAATGCAATTTCCTTATCCAAAGGCATTGACTTGCCAACATATTTTTTTGAATTTGAATATTCTTCTATAAGACCTTCAATAAGGTGAAAATATTCTTCTATGAAAAACCTTTCTATTTTTATTTTGTCTAAAATAGGTGGAATGACAGAAAAATAGTTATCAATGAACTTGTAATATAAACTATTTAAATCTGGCACAATTTTGAAATTTGCATCAACCTTTGCTCTCATCCAGTAAAACTTCAAAAGATACATACAAAATGAATGTATTGTCTTTATATGTGAGCTTTGAATCTTGGAAATTGTCATAATGTCGATATTACTCTGTCTTGCTTTTGAGATTATTCTGCTTTTTAGCTCCCTTGCAGCCTTTTCGGTATAAGTGATTGCAACTATCTGCTGAGGCAGAGCCCTATTTTGAGCTATCAAATCAACATACAGGTTTGCAATCCTTTCTGTCTTTCCACACCCAGCAGAGGCAGTGTACAAAGTAATGTTTGGCATTGCTATTTCCCCCATAGTATTTTTTCATTCTTCAAAATATCACACATACATGCTGATAACCACAGTTAAAGCAACTTTTTATCGGCAGGGTTTTATTGTAAATTTCGGGATTGTGAAGTTTCCTCAATAGGTCTTTTAAATTTGCTAATTTCTGAGTTGTTTCACTATCAAGCTCCCCAATAGTAGAATTATCATATATAACAAACTTTGGCGAATCAAATAAGTATACAGCGGCAACTTTTCCCATATTAAAGACATACTTAGAAAGCCAAAGTTTATCAATTTCATCTTTTCTCTTTGTTTTTACAAAACCGTAAATTTCTTCATCTTCTATTCTGACAGCAAAGTTTGGGAAAAGCTGAATCTCAAATCCTTCAAAGTTTTGTTTTATTACAAGTTGATTGCCCCCAATGTTTTGAGGTATAAACTCTTTTACCTTGAATCTTAACATATTTTCAGTTATTTCAAATGCCATTTCTAGAATATTTTCAGCTGCTTTTCTTTTAACAGCATCATTTGCAGTATATCTCAAATTCTGAACAAGCAATTTGACAATTTCTTCAGCAGGAGCAAAAGATAAAATCCTCTGAATACACATATAAAGAAGTCTCAAGTTAGATGAGAAAAAGGTATCATCACTTTCCGTCTGGTCGACAGAAAATTTCTTAAATCCAAACTTTAGAGGACATTGAGCAAGAAAAATAAGCTCCCTGTCTTTGATTTGGAAAATCTCTGGCACTTTTATATCTTCGTCGATAGGCTGGTTCTCTATTTTTCCTGAATATTTTGCTATCTTATGCTCCCTGTGAGTTACAACACTGCTACATGGCAGGTAACTGTCTTTAATGTCAACAACCTCAATTCCTTCTATTTCCACAAAAGGACTTTTTCCAAGCTCTGATTGATAAAATCGTGGATATGAAAGATAAGTGTTATAAGAGTTTAAAATTGTTCTAAAGCCCACCAACTCCTTTTGGAATGTATAGTCAAAATCTTTTATCTCATCAAGCGAAAGATCCATCTTTAGCTGACTATTCATCAAAAATTCTTCAACCTTTGTCTTGGGAAGAATATCATCAGAAAGTCCTATGAAATACACCTTTTCATAGCCAGAACCAATAGCATCCTGCAGAGTTAAAACATCAATGCCATTTAAGATGTTTATAGAAACATCTATCTTTTTCTGGGAAAGTACTGTTTTGAATAAATCTAAAAATTCTTCAAATGTATAGGTAAAATTGAGTTCTTTTGTATTTTCACAACCTTTTTCAAAAACCTCATTTAAGGCATGAAAAGCTTTTAGAAATTCAATGTCGCTAACAAACTCAGCAGACTTTGTTATACCAAGTCTTTCAAATACCCTTTGGGTTTGTATAAGCCATGCAGCATACGGCTTTGGTTTTTCTGTATCATAATCTTTTTTTATTCTTCCTATACGCCTGTAAACAGTTATAATTTTTTCAAAGTTTTCTTTCTCCTCTTCAAAAGCGTACATATTGAGCAAAAACTCAAGCTCTTCTAAAATGCAGGCCACCTGTTCAAAGTTCATAATGTAAACATCTTTAATTCTTTCTAACAAAATCTCAAAGTTTGCCCCTTCTCTGTTCAAAAACCTGTGGGTAATAATCTTTTCAAACTTCTTTTTGTCAAATTCAGAACCTAAAAATTCTATTAAGTCCAATATAAACTTTACAAATCCAAACTCCAGAAGGCTTTTTTGATGTTCAAGGTTTACTGGCAAAAGCTCTTCTTGAAAAGTTTTTAGCAAAATGTCTTTGTACCTCTCAAGAGTTGGCACAACAACTGCTATTTTGTTAAAATCAATTTTATTTTCAATATAGTCCCTCTTTATTTCCTTTACAAGAGCATTCACTTCAAGGCTGATGTTACTGTATGAAAAGACTTTGATGCGGTTGCCTTTAGAATTTTCTGAAGAGTTACTCAACCCAAATTCAAAACCAAGAGATTTTAAAAACTCAATATTTTTTTCGCAAAGTTCAATGTCATCAAAGTAGGGAAGATAAATTTCTATATTATGGAGCATCTTTGAAAGTACTGATATAAGCCTTTTTTGGTCACATCTAAAGTCAACAAAAAATGCAATCTTTGCGCTATCGTAATTTTTAAGCCCAGTTTTCCCTTTTTCATAGAGCTGAATTGCCAAGTCCTGAAGATATGAAAAGTTTACAAGGTTATTTTGATCAAGGTATTCTTTGTACCTTACAAAAAGAAGTTTTAACCAATCATACTTTTCAAAAGAAATTGAAGATGGCAAAGAAGGATATTCTTTTGACTCCAAAAACATGAGGTTTAAAAGATATAAAACCTGACTTACAAATTCATATGTCAGTACACTTTCAAAGTCTTTTTTCTCTTTGAAGATTTGTTTTAAAAGGTTAAAAACTATCAAAACCTCCTGCTCTCTTGAGATAAACTTTCTTTCCTTTAAAATTTCATTTTTAGCAGTACTTAGCAAATCGTCAAATGTGAATATGTCAATATCAAACAAAACTCCATTTTTTTCAACAAGTCTTTCTCTTAGCTTTTTTATGCTAAAGCGACGTGGGAGGATTATGAGCTGATTGGGTTTTGCGTTTTCTAAAAGGTTTAAATTTAGATTTTTGAGAAGGTAGGCTTTTTTCACGAAATTTTCTCCTCTCTATTGTACTTTAGTGCTATTTATTATACCATATTCTGAAAAAAAAGAAAAAGGACTAAACTTCTTTGAAGCCTTTATCAAAAGACTAAAAAAAGGAGTTTCAAGAACAATTTTTAAAACTTAAAAATGAACAAACAAAACTCAAGGGACTGGTATCTAGTTTTGAACCAGCCCCTTCTTTTCTAAAGCATTCTTTTTCACACAACCATCCCAATCTTCTGCTTCAAAATTTTTATATCCACCTCATGTTCACCATAAAGTTGTTTTGTGGCTTTGCCCATTTCAATTAAATCTTCTATTTTCTTTTTAGCATCATCCTTGAAAGCTGGTATCTCTTCTTTGAAATTTAACATCTTGGTTCTGAATTCCACCAAAAATGCAAGACCATTGTAAAAGGGCATTTATGCTATTGGTATTCCCTTAGATTGTCTGGTACAGAGCATAGACTTCAATGCCTTTAGCACAGCTGCAAAATAACTTCAATCCTACTCCAACCTTGTGATTTAGCATTCTTTAGTCTCTAAACCTCTTTATAATCTCTGCTGCCATTTCATACTTTTCAAAAGGTGGCATAATATAAATTCCTGAGACCATCCTTTTTATTCTATCTACAATCTCGCAGGCAATCTCTATTCCCTCTTTTACTGGGTCTTTTGAGTTTTTCATCCTCTCACGGATTTTATCTGGTATTGTTATACCAGGCACTTCATTGTGCAAAAATTCAGCATGTCGTGATGACCTTAAAGGCAAAATCCCACCTAAAATTGGCGGCAGTTTAAAATCCACCTTTTCAAAAAACCTCTCTAAGCTCTCCACCTCATAAATTGGCTGTGTTTCTATAAAGTGTGCTCCATTTTCTATTTTGCGTTTTAGCTTCTCAATCTCCTTGTCCAAATCATCAGCGTTAAGATTTAATGCAACGCCAATTGTAAAGTTTGTCGCTTTGCCAATTGGATTTCCCATGTAGTCTGTGCCATTGTTTAGTTTGTTTAAAATTAAAACAAGCCCTTCAGAGTTAACATCAAAAACAGGTTTTGCCTGTGGATGGTCGCCAATTGAGGGTGGGTCACCTGTCAGTGCTAAAACATTTTTAACGCCAAGTGCTGCTGCGCCTAAAAGCTCTGATTGAAGAGATATTAGATTGCGGTCTCTGCATGTAAAGTGTAAAATCGCCTCAACCCCAAGCTCTTCTTTTAATATATGCGCAAGTGCAATTGGTGAGATTCTCACTCTTGCCATTGGTGAGTCAGCAATATTTACCGTGTCTGCACCTGCTTCTTTTAAAAGTTTTACGCCTTCTTTTGTCTTTTCAAGCTCTATTCCCTTTGGTGGACTTATCTCAACTGTGAACACAAACTTTTTGCCAAGCTTTTGTGAAAGCTCAGAGGGTGTATCTTTTAGAATGCTCTTTTGTTCTTCTTTCCTTTCAACAACCTCAATTTCTACACTTTTACTAATTGTCTTTACTCTTTCCTTTATAGCCTTTATATGATCAGGTGTTGTACCGCAACATCCACCTATTATTTTTGCACCATATTTTACATACTCATCAACAAACGAAGCAAAATAACTTGCACAAGTTGAGTATACAAGCCTTCCTTGAACAAGCTGAGGATAGCCCGCATTTGGCTGAACAGAAAACGGCCCTTTCAAATGCTGAGAAAATATCTTCAAAGCCTCTAATGTCTGGTGTGGACCATTTCCACAGTTAAGACCTACAATGTCTGCATCAATTCCTTTTAAAAATTCCATAACCTTGTAGATATCCTCACCGTAGATTGTTGTCAGCTCTTTTGTAAAAGAAAACTGAACAATATACGGAATTTTACCGTCAAGCTCTTTTAGAGCTTCAATTGCAATCAAAACTTCATGTGTAGATGCAGCTGTCTCAAATAAAATAGCATCCACACCTTCATCTAAAAGAAAATAAAGCTGCTTTTTATAAACCTCTTTTGCTCTTTTATCATCTATCTCAAATCCACTGCCAACAGGCTTCCCAAGAGTTCCAACACTTCCAACGACATACGCTCTTTCTTTGGCTACCTCTTTTGCAATCTTCACAGCACTTCTGTTAATTTCCTCAACTTGCCCTTCAAAACCGTAGAGTTTTAGCCTGCATTCATTTGCACCAAATGTATTTGTCTCTATACACTGGCTTCCTGCTAAAATGTAGTCGCTGTGAATGTTTTTTACAAGATCTGGGTTTGAGATGTTTGCCCACTCAAGAGGAAAATCTTTGTTATAGCCTCTGTTTAAAAGTTCTGTACCCATTGCACCGTCAAAAAGCACAATAGGCTGCTCATTTAAAAACTCTCTAAAGCTCTTCAATCCAGCTCCTCCTTATCTTTTTCTTTTAAATCCCTACTTTGATTCCATTGCTTCCACAAAGGTTTGATACTGTACCATACACACCAAAGTAGTATCTGTCAATCAAATCTGCTTGGTCTTTTGTCTTGATATTAAATATATAAGGCTTTTTTGAAAAGTCCTGGGACTCAAGCAAAAAGCTCTTTAAAACTTCTGGCTCTATATTTTCATCAATATCAACAAGAATTGCATCTTCCTCAACACCAACAAGCTCAAAAGTATCTTCCTGTGAAAAATCATTTGTAAGTTTGAACTTATATATGCTAAACTTTGATGATACATCTAAAATTGAATATATTGAGGTTATAAATTTCTTTTCTGCTTTGCTTTCAAACAAGACCTCTTTACCTTTTACAGCCTTTGCAATTGCCTCTATATATTTAGGGTTTGTGCCACAGCATCCACCATAAAGCCTCACACCGCTTTTTATAAAATCCTCTGCCAAGGCTTCAAAATCAAAGATACAATCCTCATATACAATCCTGCCGTCCACCATCTTAGGAAGCCCTGCGTTTGGCTTTGTTGAAAGTGGAACAAATGAAAACTTTTCCATAGACTTTATAACATCTAAAAGCTGTTTCGCGCCGCCTGAGCAGTTTGCACCAACAAGGTCAGCTCCTATAAAACTAAAAAAATAGGCAGCGGCTTCTGGTGGTGTGCCCATCAAAAGCCTTTTGTTTTCCTCAAATGTTAAAGAAACCAAACAAGAGATATCTTTTTGAATCTTTTCTTTTGCCCTTTTGTATGCAAAAAACGCCGCCTTTGCCTCTTTTATATCAGACATTGTTTCAATAGAAACAAAATCAGCTCCAGCTTCAATCCCCGCCAAAATCTGCTCATAGAAAATTTCTTCTGCTTCATCAAAGTCTAAATCTCCAGATGGGCTCATCAGCCTTCCTGTTGGCCCAACAGAAAGTCCAACATAACCCCCAAAGTCTTTTGCAACATCTTTTGCAAGCAAAACGGCAGCTTTGTTTATTTTATCAGCCTCATGCTCAAGCTCATATTTTTTGAGCTTTTCCCTGTTTGCACCAAATGTGTTCGTCTCAACACAATCAGAGCCTGCTTCAAAGTAGTCTCTGTGTATTTTTGCTATAACCTCTGGTTTTGTAACTGACCAAAGGTCTGGACACTCATCCTCTTTCAGCCCGTTTTGAATAAGCTGAGTTCCCATTGCACCGTCAAAAATTAAAACCCTTTTGTAAACCTCACTTTTAAACAAAATAACACCCATCCTCTCTTTTTCAGATTTTAAAAAAAAGCTGCTTAAAAAGCACTTTTAAGCAGCTCTTAAAAATCTTATTTTTCCTGTGTAATCTCCTTTGCAACCTCTTCGCTAAAGTCGGAGTTTATAAGTTTAACAATAGCGTCCAATGCCTCTTTCTCATCCTCACCCTCTGTGATAATTGTAATATCATCACCATAATTTACCATAAGCGACATAAGCCCCATGATACTCTTTGCGTTAGCTCTTTTCTCTTCCTTTTCTATCCAAATAATGGACTTGAACTTGCTTGCAACCTGAACTAAAAGCGCTGCACCTCTTGATGAGATGCCTTGAGAATTTTCAACTTTCATCTGAAGGCTTTGCATACGATATTCCTCCTTTTCTAAGTTCCTCGGCAATTTTGTCTATCTTTCTAAGCCTGTGATTGACACCAGACTTGCCAAGAGGGGTTTTTAACATATTCCCAAGCTCTTTTAAAGAAGCGTCTTTATATTTTATCCTAAGTCTTGCAATCTCACGCAAGTTTTCCGGGAGACTGTCAATTCCAATGGTCTTTTCAATAAACTCAATATTTTCAATATGCCTCATTGAGGCATTTATGGTCTTCTCTAAATTAGCAGTTTCACAATTGACAAGACGATTCACATTGTTCCTGAGTTCTTTTACAATCCTGATATTTTCAAGCTCTAACAAAGCTGCATGTGCACCAATTATATTTAAAAAGTCTACTATCTGTTCACCTTCTTTTAAGTATACTACATAATGGGACTTTCTTTCAATAATTTTTGCCTCAAACTCAAAATATCTCAAAACCTTTTGTAAAAATTCAGCATCTTCTTTGGTTTTGAGGTCAAATTCCAAATGATACATCTTCTCAGGATTGGTAATTGAACCACATGACAAAAATGTTGCTTGCAAAAATGCCTTTTTGCAGCATTTCTTTTTAACCAGCTCCTCTTTGAGAGAAAAACTCAAAATGTATTCTTTTGAAGCCTTTTTTACAAAGTGAAGATCTTTTAAAATTTGGAGGTTGTCATTGCTCGGTGGCAAGATTATTGTGTACACATAGTTTTTATTGAGTTTGCTATTTTTCTTAATTGTAACCTCACAATGCTTAGAAAATCCATTTTTCATAAGAAGAAAAAATGACCTTGCTGTCTGGGCATTTTCAAATGAAGCTTTAAAAGAAAAAATACCATCAGATTGATAGATTACACCTGAAAACTTTAAAAACGCAGCAATTGCAGCTTTTCTGCAACATGTAGCCTGAGATAGCTTTTTTGAAACCTCTGCCTTTGCAGATGACGAAAATGACATTCTCCTTCGCCCCCAAAAAAGGCTTTGCTTTAGCAAACTTTTAGCCTCTAAAAGGTTTACTAAAGCTCTTGAGTTTGAGATATCCTAACTTATACTCATGGATTACATTTTTTCCATAGATAATGTTACTGATAACCCTTGCCAATTTTGCTGAGTTGTGTCGAATAAGTCCATTTGAGATACTCAAAAGTGCTTCTTCAATTAAAGTATAGCCGCTTTCTTTTGTCTTTTTGTCAGCATAAACTGGCTTTGCACCATCCTCCTCGTACCTTTTTAGTATGTCAGGTGGTATTGGCTGGTTGTTCACAATAACAATGTCAAAAATCCTGCCTTTGCAATGATTCTCTATTGCACGAATATGGTCATAAAGTGTGTAATTATCTGTCTCGCCCGGCTGGGTCATTATATTCGCAATGTAAATCTTTTTTGCTTTGCTTTTCTTAATGCTTTCAACAACCTCATCAAACACCAAATTTGGCATAATGCTTGTGTAAAGACTTCCAGGTCCGATTATTATAACATCTGCTTTTTCAATCTCTTCTAAAACCTCTCTGTACGGTTTTGCATCTTGAGGAACTATAAAAACTCTTTTTATTTTCCCTCTTTTCTCTTTCACAACCTCTGGTATCTTCGACTCGCCAACAACCACGCTTCCGTCTTCAAGCTCAGCACAAAGATTTACATTATCAAGTGTGACTGGCAAAACTTTCCCTCTTACCGCCAAGACCTCACTCATAAGTTTTACTGCCTTTTCAAAGTTTCCTGCAATGCCGGTCATTGCAGCCAAAAATAGATTACCAAAACTCTGACCTTTGAGACTTCCCTCTTTGAACCTGTAATTTAGAAGATTTTGCATTATCTCTTCAGTATTTGCAAGTGCTAAAATACAGTTTCTGATATCACCGGGCGGGAGCATACCCAAATCTTCTCTGAGCTTTCCAGAACCACCACCGTCGTCTGCAACTGTGACAATAGCTGTGATGTTGGCAGTAAGATTTTTTATACCTCTTAGCATTGTCGAAAGACCTGTCCCGCCACCAATTGCAACAATTCTTGGTCCTTTTTCTAAAAAACCTTTTGAGTAGATAGCATCAAAGATAGTCTTTTGACTTATTCTAAAGGGAAGACTCTTGTTTAGAAGTCTTATAAATCCTTTCATTAGCCCCATCAGCGAAACGAGAAATAGCAAAATCCCAATTATGAATAAAATTATTCTTATAGGAAATTGAAGCTCTAATGTAAACTTGAATACATCAATGTATTTACTTAATGACGCAGAGACTAATAAAACACATATAACCATTAATAGAATCCATCTTTTTATATATATCCCTGGTTTTAGAAAATCAAATATCATAACGGTCACCCTTTTATATCTTTCTCTATATCTCTATGAAAAATTGATGTTCTATATCCCTTGTTTTTGATAAGCTCAAAAAGCTCTTCAGCTATTGTAACAGAGCGGTGCTTACCACCAGTGCAGCCAATCGCAATCACAAGCTGTCCTTTACCTTCTTCGGCATAATTTGGTATTAAGAATAAAATTAAATCGAAAAGCTTATCCAAAAACTTCTTTGTCACATCCCATCTCAGCACATATTCTTTGACCTCTTTTTCTTTACCTGTCTTGTGTTTCAGTTCATCTATATAAAAAGGATTGGGGATGAATCTCACATCAAACACTAAATCAGCGTCCAATGGAAGCCCGTACTTAAATCCAAATGACATAATGGTTATTAGCATTGTCTCTTGAGATTTTTGAGCAGAAAAAATCTCAAAAAGCTTTTCTTTTAGCTCTTTTGGTGAAAGAGTAGAGGTATCAATTATAAAATCTGCATATCTTTTTATATCCTCAAGCTTTTCTCTCTCTTTCTGAATTGCTTCTAATATGCTGCCCTCACTTTCTAAACTCAATGGATGCTTTCGCCTTGTCTCTTTATATCTTTGGATAAGCACATTGTCATGCGCATCTAAAAAAAGGAGCTTAAAATTGTATGTCCCTTTTTTGAGTTCATTCAAAACATCTTTAAAATCGTCAAAAAGCTCTCCCCCACGAATGTCAACAACAGCTGCAACCTTTGAAATTTTGTCCTTCGTTGCACTTGCAAGCTCAGCAATCTTTGGTAAAAACTGTGGTGGAAGGTTGTCTATACAAAAAAATCCCATATCCTCAAATGCCCTAATTGCTAAGCTTTTTCCTGCACCAGACATGCCTGTAATCACTACTGTCTCCAATAAAATCACCCTTTTGTTTTCAATAATTATATTCTATATTTGAATATTCTGAAGCAGGTTCAAAAAATGGTGTTTCAAATTCGCCTATAAACTCTATTTCAGGTTCCAAAAGCACTCCAAACTTCTCATACACAGTTCTTTGGACATGAAAAATGAGCTTTCTCACATCCTCTGCAGAGGCTCCACCCAAGTTTACGATAAAACCTGCATGTTTTTCGGAGATACACGCATTACCAATCCTATACCCTTTTAAACCAGCATCTTCAATGAGTTTTCCTGCAAAATATCCTGCTGGTCGCTTGAAAATGGAACCTGCGCTCGGAAATTGCAACGGCTGTTTTTCTCTTCTTCTTTGATTAAATTCATTTGCTTTTTGCAATGGTGGAATATCTCCTTCTTTTGCATATTGTAAACGAAATGTTGATCTTAGCAAAATCATCTTTTCTTCCTTGAGTCTGCTGTGTCTATATGAAAATCTCATATCCTCTTTTCCAAGCTTTAAAATATTTAGCTTCTCATCCAAAACCTCTGCACACTCGAAAACATCTTTTATTTCCCCATCATACGCACCTGCGTTCATGTAAACAGCACCGCCAACTGTTCCCGGAATTCCTACCGCAAACTCCAAGCCTTTGAGCCCATTTTCACACGCTTTCCTTGCAACCTGAGAAATCATACACCCACATTCTGCCTCAATCACATTTTCTTCTATTTTGAAAAAATCCAGCTTGGTTGTAATAATTATCGCACCATCAAAGCCCCTGTCTGATACAAGTACATTTGAAAAGTTTCCCAAAACCTTCCAATAAACACCACTTTTATTGGCAAGTTTTATAGTTTCAATCAGTTCATCTATAGTCTTTGGAAAAACAATATATCTTGCCTTTCCACCAATTTTGAATGTTGTGAAGTCTTTCAGAGGCTTGTCTTTTAGAAACTCAATATTTAGTTTTTCAAGACTTTTTTCAAATTCCACATCAATCACCTGAAAACCTTTTTTTCAACTTTTATTATATTATATTTACACAGAAAATTTAATTCCTTTTTGTAAAGGTACAAATTTTTAATTACCCCTGGGGGGAAATTAGTGGTATAATAAGAAGAAGACCTCTTTCAAGGAGTGCAGAGAGATGATTTTGGAAGTATTATTAGTGTCAATAATTGCAGGATTTGTCGGATCACTTTTAGGAATTGGTGGTGGTCTTATAGTAATTCCATTTTTGTCAATTGTATTTAAACTTAGCATGCATCAAGCGGCAGCAGCAGGGCTTGTCTCTGTCATTGCAACATCATCTGGTGCTGCTTCAGCGTATGTAAAGGACAGGCTCACACACCTGAAGATAGGGATGTTTTTGCAGCTTGCAACAGTCATTGGTGGTGTACTTGGGGCAGTTTTAAGTGGTTTTTTGCCAGCAAAGATTTTGTCTTTAATATTTGGAATACTTCTTCTTTACAACTCCTTTTTGATGATAAAAAATAGGAACTCTGATGAAAAGCCAAGAGAAAATATAGAAGGAAAAACTGCTCAAACAAAATGGGCACGAATTTTAAAACTTTATGGGAGCTACTATGACAAGATTTTGGATAAAGAAATAACCTACAGTGCGCAAAATACATTCTGGGGTTTTTTAATGATGACATTTGCAGGGCTTTTGTCTGGACTTTTGGGAATTGGAAGCGGAATATTTAAAGTTCTGGCTCTTGACACAATAATGAAACTTCCTTTCAAGGTCTCCACAGCAACAAGCAATTTTATGATGGGCGTGACAGCCTTGGCAAGTATCAGTATATACCTTGCAAGAGGAGATATTGTATATGACATATGCGGTGCTGTTGCAGTGGGGGTTTTAGCTGGTTCTTTGATTGGTGCCAAGGTCATGCCATACATAAAGTCAAAATATTTAAAAGTTGCATTTGCTCTCGTCCTAATTTATACATCAATTGAGATGATAAAAAAGGGGTTGTTATAAAATGGAAAGTAGAAGAAGTCTGGATATGGAAACTATTATTAGCTGGATTTTAAGGGCTGGAGTTGTACTTTCTATTTTTGTCATCTCTGTCGGACTTTTTGCGCATATTGTAATTGGCGTAAGAGTGGCTACTTTAATAATAAAGGCAGGACTTTACATTCTCTTTTTAACACCCTTTGCAAGGCTTGTTATCTCACTGTTTATGTTTCTTCTTGAAAAAGATTTGATTTACTTTGCAATTACGTTGGCTATAATTGTAATTATTGTTTTGAGTAATATGGTGGTTTCTTTGAGGTTTTAAAAGACCCTGCCTTTAAAAAGGCAAGGGCCTTTTTTATATTCTGTCTTTCTCTTATTCTTTCTTAAACACAATATATTGACTGCTGTCCAGTCTAAATTCCATAGGCATCTCAAAACAATTCTGGTAAATCTCAATTTCATCCTCGCTTAGATTTGTCAAATCAATTAGTTCAAATATGGTGGCTTTTGGCTTATTTTTTGCATCTTTATAAAACTTCTCAAGCTTTTTTCGCTCCTCTCCTCTACTTTGCTTTAAACCAAAATTACCAACAGGTAATTCTTTGTTTGCCGCTATGTAATGAACAAGGCTCATCTTAATCACTTCTCAACACCTTTATTCTATTAATAATGTTGCACAATTAATTCATCTCAATTTTGTGTATATTTTTATTACCTTTATTTGGTTTGATTTTTAAAAACCTTAGAAAAATGCTTTATTTGAAACACATTTATAATAGTTAAACCTTTAGTGCATATTCTCTATAAGTTATACATTTTAGGAGCTTTAAAACATCAAAATAACAATTGAATCAGAAGCTTAGAAAGAATATAATTCTACTATCATGCAAGAATAAGCTCAAATTTAAAGTATGGCGGAGGAGAAATTCTGAGTTGTTTGAAAAACTAAAGAGAATCCTGATAGGAAAGCCTTTGCCAAATGAAGCAGAGAAGACAGAAAAATATGGTGTTTTATGGGGATTGCCAATTTTGTCAAGTGATGCTATATCGTCTGTTGCATACGCTGGACAAGAAATTTTGTATGTCCTTTTGCCTGCAATAGGATTTCTCGCTTTTAAAGAAATATCTGTTGTAACTGCAGCAATCATAATACTTCTTTTTATTTTAATGCTCTCTTACAGACAAACTATTGAAAACTATCCAAATGGTGGCGGCGCGTTTATTGTCGCAAAAGACAATCTTGGTGTTTTGGCAGGAATTGTGGCAGGGGCTGCTTTGTCTGTTGATTACATCTTGACAGTGGCAGTTTCTATCTCCTCAGGTGTTGACCAGATTGTAACCGCACTTGAATTTTTAAAGCCTTATAAGATTGCTTTATGTCTCTTTTTAGTCCTATTTTTGATGATTGGAAACCTTCGGGGAATAAGAGAATCATCCAGAATATTTGGAATACCTGCTTATGCTTTTATGTTTTCAATCTTAGTTTTAATCATAGCTGGGTATATAAAACTAAGGATGGGATATGTTCCGCCAGAGCCAAAGGTAAATTATTCTCCCCATCCTGTTACTCTCGTTTTGCTTTTGAAGGCATTTGCAAGCGGGTGCACAGCACTGACTGGAATTGAGGCTGTATCAAACGCTGTCCCAAACTTTAAAGACCCGGCAACAAAACATGCTAAAACTGTTTTGCTTTTATTGTCGTTAGTAATTCTCGTTCTGTTTGGCGGAACAACACTTTTGGCAACACACTATCATATAGTTCCTACTGAAGGTGCTATGCTTGTTTTGATGGCACAAGAAATATTTGGCAAAAGCTTTATGTATTATGTTGTTGCTGCAACAACCTTTATAATCCTTGTTTTTGCTGCAAACACTGCATTTTCAGGTTTTCCAATGCTTGTTGCTGTCATGGCAAAAGAAGAATTTGTGCCAAGGCAGCTGAGCCTCAAAGGTGATAAGCTTTCATACTCAAATGGAATTATCATCCTTGCTCTGGTATCCGCCCTTTTGATTGTAGCATTTAATGGTAACGTCACAGCACTCATTGGACTTTATGCGGTTGGTGTTTTTATATCATTTACACTATCTCAATCAGGTATGTTTGTAAGATGGTTTAAAAACAAAGGCAGTCATTGGCACATAAAAGCATTTATAAACGGATTTGGTGCACTTACAACATTTGTTGTTGTCATTATAATTGCAATAACCAAGTTCAGAGAAGGTGCATGGATTGTTGTTTTATTAATCCCTCTGCTTGTCTTTGCAATGATAAAGGTAAAGCTTCATTATATTGCCGTCGCAGATCAGCTGAGAGTAACACCTGCAGACAAAGAACTTTTGGATGTTGATCATAACATCTACAGAAACAGAGTTATTGTACCGATTGAAAGTTTAAATAAGGCAAGCATCCGTGCTCTTAGATTTGCAAAGACAATCTCAGACAATGTAATCGCTTTTAATGTATCAATAAATGAAGAGCAAGCAAAAAAGCTTCAGGAAAGGTATAAAATGCTCAACTGCTCTATTCCACTTGTAATAAGGTACTCACCTTATAGAAAAATATTAGAACCGCTTTTAGAGTATATAAAGTCAGAAGAGTACAACTATCAAAAGGGGGACATGATAACAGTCATCATACCCAAATTCACCGTACAGCGCTGGTGGCAAAAGATTTTGCACAACCATACATGGCTGTTTATAGAAAAAGAGCTTCTAAAACATAAGCACATTGTTGTATCTGTCATGCCGCTGCAGCTGAAAGATGATGACGTGGTTTTGAAGAAAAAGAACAAACCTTTGTGGAAGATATTAGAGGAAGATTAAGTAATAAAAAAAGGACATAGCCAACCTGCTTTGCGCAAGCTGGCTATGTCTTTTTAATTTTTTTTGCCAATTCTCTACGCAACATTTATTTATACGCCTTTCTCATAATTTCTACTGTCTCCTCAAAAGAAAGTTTATACGGGTCAACCTCAAAAAGTCCACCCATTGTTTTTATTGCGTTGTCAGCAAGCTTTTCAATCTCATCCTCTTTTATTCCATAGTCAGACATTTTCAAATTTCCAACACCACAATCCTCTTGAAGCTTTTTCATTGCCTTTACAAATGCAAATGGTCTTTCATCCTCTGGCAAGCCGTCAACATCAATGCCCATTGCTCTTGCAAGCTGGACATACCTTTGAGGCACTTTTGATGCAAAGAATGTATGGTATGCTTCAGATAGCATTATAAGTCCTGCACCATGTGGCAAATCTGGATAAAATGCAGAGAGAGCATGTTCCATTGAATGCTCTGATGTACAGCTGGAAGTCGACTCAACAAACCCTGCCAAAGTGTTCGCAAGTGCAACATATGTTCTTGCCTCAAGATTGCTTCCATCTTTTACACAAATCGGCAAGTACTTTGCTATAAGCTCAATGCTTTTGAGTGCAAACATGCTACTGACTGGCGTTGCAATCTTTGCAATATACCCTTCAACTGCATGGAAGAAGGCGTCAAACCCTTGATATGCAGTCAAGTGCGGGGGTACACTCAGCATAAGCTCTGGATCTACCACCGACAAAGTTGGGAATGTGTACTGGTTACCATAACCTATCTTCTCATTTGTCTCTTCATTTGTGATAACAGTCCAAGGGTCAGCCTCTGTTCCAGTTCCAGCTGTTGTTGTTATTGCCACAATAGGAAGTGCACCGTTTGTTGGTACTTTTCCTTTGCCTGTCCCACCGACAATATAGTCCCAGTAATCACCATCGTGTTTTGCCATAAGCGCAATGCTTTTTGCAGAATCTATACTACTTCCACCACCAAGACCAATTACAAAGTCACAGCCCTCTTCCTTTGCTAATTTTGCCCCTTCCATAACATGTTTTTTAATTGGATTTGGCAAAATCTTGTCAAATACAACATAGTCAATTTTCTTTTCTTTCAATATTGCTGTAAGTCTGTCTAAGTATCCATACTTTTTCATAGACGTTCCAGCAGATATTACAATCAGAGCTTTCTTTCCGGGCAAGTTTTCATCTTTGAGCCTGTTTAAACTTCCTGGTCCAAACAATATTTTTGTTGGTATGAAGTAGTTAAAAACTAAATTTTCCATATTTTTAAACCTCCAAAATTCAATCTAAAACTTTAAAAGCAAAATTCCCTTTAAGTTTAGTATAATATTCTTGTCAACGTTTACAAGAGTGCACTTTTTGGATATAAAGTATCATAGATGATACTAAAGGAAGGTGTTTTTGTCATGGCTCAAAAGCAAAAAGTCAAGGAAGCAACATGTGAGATAGAAGTTGCATTTGAGGTAATAGGCGGGAAATGGAAACCACTTATTTTGTGGTATTTAGGTGAATATGGAACACTTAGATTTGCTCAGCTGCAACACTTAATCCCTGATATTACCCACAGAATTTTAACAAAACAGCTTCGTGAGCTTGAGGAGCATGGACTTGTTGAAAGAAAGGTCTACCCAGAAGTACCTATAAAGGTTGAATATACAATAACCGAGAAAGGAAAAGAAGTAGTTCCTATTTTAGATATGATGTGCGACTGGGCTGATAAGTATAACTATTTTGGATATAAACTAAAATACTGTCTTTGCAATGAAGACTCATGTGAGATTGATCAAGATGATTCCTGAACACAGAAAAAAAGTCGCTGGCAAAATTTGAAAATTAAAAAAGGGGGATATTTGCAAGTGTACCTTTTCGTCTATGGCAGCCTTCTTTCTCATAACAGCCACAACTTTCTGCTCAATGGCTGTAAATTTATAGGAAAAGCCATCTTAGAAGGCTTTGGCCTTTACAAGGTAAGCTGGTACCCAGCAATAGTGCCAAAAGAGAACTCAAAGGTTCTGGGTGAGGTTTACCAAATTGACTCAAGCATATTGAATAAAATAGATGAATTTGAGGATGAGGGGGAGCTTTACAAAAGAAAAGAGGTTGAGGTTGTACTTGAGAAAGGTGACATTTTGAAAGCTTGGACTTATGTGTATTTGTTTGATGTTGATGAGGATAACTACGTTCCTTTTGAGAATCAGCCATGGAGGGGGTGAAGCTTTAAAATCGTTATTACTCTCTCACTTTGTACCCTAATCTGTATTCACAATCTCTGCATTAAGCCCTGAAAAATGCTTTTTATCAAAAGTAAATACCCTGTTGTTTCCTGACTTTGCCATGTGATGAGAAAGATATGCATCAATGAAATCAACATTGCTTTCTTTATAACTTTTGAGTGCAAAAAGAACAACATCCACTTCTTCTACTTCAATACCATCTGAGCATATGAATGCATCAGAATATTAGCTATTTCATCCTTTGGCATTATAAAACAACTCTAGAGTCCATACAACCTCTGCGATTGTAATTGGTACAACAAGCAGTTTTAATTTTCCTTGCTCGGCTTTAAGCATAATCTTCTGAACTTTCTGAAAAAACTCCTCATGGTCATGCAAAAGATAGATATTTCAAAATTAAATTCGCTTCACTCTATACTTTTTTCAATATATTGTATCCCCTTTACTCTTTTGCTTACCCAGATTTCTTTTGTAGCCTCAGCTTCATGTCCCAAATCTGTAAATACGATTGATGACTTTAGAAAACCCCCAGACTCTGATAGTTTTATCCTTTTTATAACTTTAATTACAACTTTGCCATCATCTTGCGCAGTGAAAAGGACACTGTCACCCCCCCTCCCTACTAATCCTTCTTATCTCAACTGGCTACTATACTTGTCCCCTCCCAGTAATTTTCGATGTCGCATGTATCATATGAAACACCTGACTACCAATTGTTCCAAATTTATTATAATTCATGAAACCTAAAATTTAAATGAGTTAATTCATTGTTAACCTCGAAAATAGGTGTAGAGATATTTACCACAGCGAAATAATGTGCGAAAATACTAAGGAGAAGGTTATAAAATAAATTGATGCTACCTCCATATTGATATAATAAAGTAAAGGTGTTAAAAATGAAAGCATATGAATTTAGGAATCACAAAAGGTTTAAGAAGTGAACATTGTATAGTTGCACAAACTAAGAAGATGAGGTATGTGAATATTTGAAAAATACCTTTTCTGTAGGGGATAGAAAAGGTTGACAAGTTTTTGTAATCAAATAGTTATAATTGTTATTTTTGTCATTAAACACATACACGATAAAATTGAAAGGTGGGCATTCAGAATGCCCACCCCAACTCTCGACAATGAGCCCTTTATCTTGATTGAACATAATTTCTATTTACTTATCTGTTGCATCCTTGATTTTACTTTTTTACATGTAGACATTACCGCTTATTATTGTCGTCCAACCATCAACAAAAATTAAAATACATAGTTATATAGGCAACAAATAGGCTTTTCTTGATAAAGGATTGGCAGTTTTTCAAACATAAAACTTTGCCGTATTTATATTCCAAAGTTTTTAATCTGTGTTTTTATTGTTGTTTGAAGAAATAACAAAATCAAAATTAACATCAATACATATGAAATTGTTGTCACATACAACGCTTTTGAATCTTTTCCTGAGCAAATAATTCTTGCAGAACAGTAATTAAAGAAATAGATGAACCAATCCTAAAAAGCTCCATACTATAAATAATAGCCAGAATGAAATAAACTGGAGTATTATTCCTCCTAAAGCAGCAAATCCAATAGGTATAAAGTTTACTCCTACTGCTGCTACGATAGCTTTAAAATCAGTTTTTTCTTTAAATAAGTTCAAAATACCAAAATAAATACCACAAAAGATTATATATAAAAATCCAAATCCAAATAACATTTTGCTAAAAACTTCCCAGCCATTTATTTCAATTCTATATGAAAAACTTGGGATACCAAATATTGATTTATTAAACGCACTTACAAGATCATTTAAAAGATCAATTCCTCTGTTTATAGCTATTATGTTTTGAAAGAAAAGCAGAATAAATGTAATTCCTAGGTAAACTAAGCCAGTTTTGATATCTTGATAAGCTATAATTTTTTCGAGAAACATGGTAGGAGATTTCATAAATTCAACTGCAAATTTAATGATACTAACAATATACTTCATAATTAAGTTCAAGCTTTTGTTAAGCTGCTCACTAATTTGTGAAGTCTTCATATTAGTTGGACTTTCTTCTTTCTTTTCTTCATAATTTGTACCTACAAAATTGGAAATATTTCTGTTTTTTTCTTCATTTTTAATATCATTAGTAATTTCAATTTCACAATTGCAAACCTCATTCTCTGCAAACTCTCTGCCGCACTTCGGACACTTGTTCATTGTATAACACTCCCCTCATCTAACTTATATTCCTCAATTCTGCCATCATCAGGCCAATCATAAAACCATTTTGAGCTAATATCTTTTATTTTGAAACATTTTGAATTATTGTCCCACCACATAGTATAAACATGAGTTTCCTCCTCTTCATCTATATTGTCAAGATTTGGCGGCGATTCATCTTTACTATAAACAGCAAATTTCCAATATTCTTTTATAGTAACATTAAATCCAAAATTTTCGCCATCTTTTAGCAAAGTAAGAGTCCCAAAGTTATATATCATTTTTGTAGGCTTACCAATATACTTTTTACCATTTTGCTTCCACTCATTTATTCTGTTCTCCTGGTAATACTGTTTCAACTCATCACTGCAATAAACAATTCTGTTCACGTCTTCTACACTCATTGCTAACGCCCATGATTTATTAAATTCATTTATGGTATTAGCTATTTTTTCAAAAATGGGCTTGTTTACATCATCATTTGCTACCAAAGTGGGAATAGTAACTTTTCCACTCCATGTATCTACTCTCTTACTCTGAGTTTTTACTGTACCTATTGGAAGAGCAACCATAGCAGCAAATTCATTATTTGAAGACACAGGTCCAAAATTTTTTGCCTCTTTAACCTTTATTCCGGTCTTTTTTCCGTCTACAATAAGCTCGGCATCTTCAAAATCAAATTCTACAGCCACATAAATAGGATTTAAATTTAATTCTACTAAAATTTTATTTTTATTTGAAAAATTATGGCAAAGAGTAACTTGATCAGAATCGCTTAAAGTTACATACTTCCCGCTATATTTTGCTTCTACATTATAATACTTTCCCGGAACAAACGGTCCAAAAGAAAGCAAAGAACTTGTGTCTAAAATTGTGCCCTTTTCCCTCCCATCTAAGTAGATCTTAGCCCCTTTTGTGTCACAACTTACCTCAATAAAGTACTGTTTTGGAACAACACGATATTTAGGAAAGAAAAAAAGTACATTGCCGACAGGTTTTATACTGAAATCATTAAAATTAGAGTCAAAATTTGCAACTGCTTCTGCAACCAAGGTATCAAGAAGTGATGCCCCTTTTTCCCGTGGCTTTTCACCTGTGATTATGTAGACGTCATTTTTTAGCTTTTCTAATACTGTGGTTTTATAAGTACTTTCTTCATCCATCAGTTGTAACAATTTTTCTAAATAGTTCTTATCTATTTTATCTCCATTTTCGAAACAGAGCCATTCTGAGAGTAAATTTACATTTTTTTGCTCTATAGCATTTTTGAAGTTTGTATAAGCTTTCTCAGGAGAGTTTAGTGAAGAAAAAATAATTCCGATAGTTATAAACACTATAATAAAACAGCTCATACAAATAATTGGTATAATCTGTTTTTTATTAAGTTTAAGTTTTTTAAAATTTACATTAATATTAAAAGTCATGTTTTTAAACTCAGATGAATCTTCAAAATACTTATCCAAAAATGTCTTTGATGAATTCATTCCCAGTGAAGTGGACTTATTTAATGTGTATTCTGTATAACCGCAGGCAGGACAAAAAAATGTCTTTTCATCTATTTTTTCACCACATTTTGGACAATAAAATATTGTACACCTTCTTTACCAGTTTATAATATGTTTTTTAGAAACCTTCTTCAATATATTCCAATAAAACTCGAGATAAATTTAAATATTTGACTTTTAATATCAAATTTCTGACAACTTAAATATGACACTAATTGTATTTCTTTTTTGAAAACAACCAAAAACCAATTTTTCTAATATCAATATAAATAGTTACAATTGTTTGATTTAAACTTAATTTCAAACATCCAAATCTGCTCTGTAATATTTCACTCTTTTTATTACCTCCCTGTGTAAAAGATAAATAAAAGCAATTAGAAATAATACTATAGAGATCAATTGACTGGGAGAAAAATAACTAGTAATCAAGACACCTCTGTTGTCTCCTCGTCCAAATTCAATAAAAAATCTAAATATTGGATACGACAGAAAATAGAGCAAAACTCTATTAGATTTGACCTTGTACTTCATTATTAAAAAAAGAACAAAAAGAAATATTGCTTCCACTTCTCTAGTTGGGAATCTTTTGATTTCAAAAATATTGAACAGTTTCCAATCTACTATTTTACCGTAACAACAGCCTGCAAACATACACCCAATTCTACCAAATGAATGAAATATTAATAAAGAAGGTATGACACTATTGTAGATCTCTGCGGATTCTTTTACTTTAAACAATTTTAACAATACGTAAGAAATAACAAAAAAACCTATAACACCAAAGTAAAATGTGAAACCCGCTTTCTGAAATCTTTCACTTAATGGAAGTCTCAATATGCCCGGTTTAATAAACCAATTTCCTACGTTGGCAAGTACCAATCCACAAAGTGCAGAAAATATGTAAAGAAATAAAAAAAATGTCTGCATATTAGGACTAATCTTTTTTTCCCTAAGTTCTTTAATAAATAAATAAACTCCTATTGTAAAACCAATTCCGCCTAATATATTATAAAACGGAATATTAGAATCAATATTTATTGATTTATGCAACTCGACTTCCATTTTTTCACCTTCACTTACTGCACAATTGAAGTTCAATTTCAGTTATTATTGCTCAACATGTTAATTTATTTTTCAATTGGGAACTACCTGGAATATTCCAAGTAGTTCCCTTTAATCCTATTTACTATTAGCGCAGATGATTTTTGTTTTTAAATTTTAATATCTTATACCTTTTGAACAAAACAAATAATGGCAGCAATCACATATAAGATCAGTACTATCCACACAAAAATATTTGAAAATAGCGTAACAAAGAGACCAATTAGTGCAATAATCGAACTTGCTACAAATATTATTCCTGCAACCTTAGTTTTAGACAAACTTAGAACTCCTCCCACAATTCCCCCTATCAGTTGTATAATTCCCATTACCAGAATAACTCCACCAGCAGCATTGGCACTTTTTTCATTAGAAACTGATAATAAAGCGCTTACGCATGATGTACACAAAAAAGATGGCAGGGAAAAAATAGCTCCACATATACCTAAAATTAAAGGAGCAATAGATTTTTGAGACTTCGTCTCCATCTACCTTACACCCCTTCGCATTAGATTTTTTTATTCTATTTCCTTAAAACGCTCACACGTGAGCGTTTTAAGTCACCCTTTATTTATTAACCTTCTGCCAGTTATTAAATTTGCTTAAGTGCATTCTTTGGGCACATATAGCTTCGCAACCTAATTAGTTATCCACTTTTATTTTACATCTCTAGACTGTTTATTTGAGTTTTTAAAATTAAGTTACTAACTAACAGAAGAATTGAAATAATCAATATATATGCAAAGATTATTATGTAAATTGTTCATCAACCTTTGTTTACCGAAATTATTTTCGCTGAACTAAAATTCACTTCCAGATAAAAAGTACTGTGATGATCTAAGATAGCAACACTCTTCGTTTCCAAAATATACTGAAATTCAATCTTTACTAACACAGCCCAACCAAGTGGAATAAAATTTATTACACTTGCTGCAACAACCACTTTTGAAATTAGCTCTTTTTTAACAACTTTAAAATTCCATAATATATTGCACAAAATCCTACGAAAAGTAAAGAAAATACAACTGCCAGTCCTTCAATGAAGTCCCATGCGCTAATATCCTGATGGAACATGCCTTGTTCGTATAACCTTCATTTAACTCTCTAAACAACTTAACTACTCTTTTTAAAGCAATCAGATTTTGAAGAGAGATTAAAAAGAAGGATAAACCAAAATATACTAAATCCTGCCCTTATACCTTGTACTTTACCACTTCCTCTACAAACCTTGCAGGGTTCTCAAAAAGAAAATCACATATTGTTACATATCAAGTATATACTTTGTCATTTATTTATTAACTCAATTTATTAATTTTTTATTGAATTTTATGCTTACTAACCACTTTATGAATTGTCGCTACCCTTTTCTGTGGCTTGTGTTATTAAGACTCATCAAAACTCTCTCATATTGTTTTCGCAGTTGCTCTTCATATCCCGATTATTTTCAGATTTTCAATTATTCATCTTATTTTTTAGACCCTCTTACTTTTTTAATATTTTTCATTTTTACAAGCACAAGACTCATTTCTCACAGATTCTTAACTACACTTTAACCTGTAAATAACACTTTTTTAAACAAAATTAGTAAAATATTTCGTTCTGTTTCTTAAAAGTTCTAACATATTTCAAACAATATTCAATTAAAAACCTAATATGTTGTTTATATTATACTTTTTATCATACCAATTCAAAGAAAAATTTTCAATAAAAATTTTTAAAAATCGAAAAAATATTCATTATTTTGTCGTTTTTTGCACGATACTTAGCATAATTATCTATTGAGAGTAAGGTATAAAAGAGTAAAATTTTTAGGAAAAAGGTATAGATATTTTAGTCCTTATTCCTATTATTGTATAACTCACTAAAAACTTTTTATAAAGATTACAATAAATTGTAAAAGGAGTTTCAGGGCTATGATAAAAAAGTATCAGAAATTTATTGAACAGTATGAATTGTAGAGTCAGTATACGAGTATAAAAAAAATAATTATACAGGGAGATATAAAAAGTAAAATGTGCATTTATAGAGCATAGATACACAAGATTAGTGCATCTTGACTCTATATTATTATGTCTGGTAAGGTAAATATTACTTTTCTTGGAAATTCAATGAACAAGAAAAACCATTAATTATAAGCTCAGCTGTGAATAATGAAAAAAGTATTTTCTTTGTAAATTTACTTGTAGTAGATGTTATAATCTTTAGATGATATGCCAAAAGTATACAATAATAGTAGTATTATTAAACAAATAAGCTAAATCTCTATTTAGCAGAAACTTTAAAACGATGTTCATGATGGTTATGATAATGATAAAATCTATGATTTAAAATATAAAAAGGCAAAACTGCATTTAGCTATTGACGATGATTCTTTGGATTTTGGTTCCCAAAAGATGTCTAATATCAATATAATGAAAGGTATTTGAAGTAAACATAACCAAGAGGCAAAGAACCAAGAAAGTTTGAACTGGAAACAGTATTTCGTAATGTACCAAAATTAAATATGTTTATGATAGCTGTAAATATGAGGAAATTTGGCTATTTCAACTATATAGTAAATTTAAATCGTATAATAGTATGGAGCAAAAAAGGGCTTGCCCACAATATTACCTAAAAGTGGGAAAAGCCCTTCTTTATTTATCTCACCCTCTCAACCTTTGTGCCTTGGGGTGTGTCCAAAACTATATAGCCTAAGCTCTTTAACTCATCTCGTATCCTGTCCGCTTCAAGAAAGTTTTTAGCTTTTCTTGCCTCATTTCTCTTTTCAACAAGCTCTAAAATCTCAGGTGGAATTTCATCTTTTTTCTCTTCATATTGCTCTAAGATTCCTAAAATGCTGCAAAGCTCTTTTAAAGTGTCTCTTGCCAAAATTAGCACATCTTTTGAGCACGTATTTGCATGTGTATTTATTTCTCTTACCATCTCAAAAAGATATCCTGTTGCCTCGGCAGTGTTGAGGTCATCTTCCATTGCATCTATAAACTTTATCTTTAGCTGCTCAAGTGATGCTTTAAGTGCACAGTCGCTACTATTTGACATTGTTCCATTTTTGATTAGATACTCAAGATTTTCATAACATGTGTAGATTCTCTTCAGCGCACTTTCTGCTTGTTCAATCAAATCAAGAGAAAAGTTTAAAGGCTTTCTATAATGAGCTTGAAGCATAAAGAGCCTTAGTGCCTCAGGATGGTACTTTTCGATAATTTCCCTTACAGTAAAAAAGTTTCCAAGCGACTTTGACATCTTTTCATTGTTTATATTCACATACCCATTGTGAAGCCAAAAACGTGCAAAAGGCTTTCCTGTTGCAGCCTCGCTCTGGGCAATCTCATTTTCATGGTGAGGAAAGATTAAATCCTGCCCACCTGCGTGAATGTCTATAGTCTGCCCAAGGTATTTCATTGCCATCACAGAACACTCTATATGCCAGCCGGGTCTGCCCTCACCCCAAGGCGAACTCCATGCTGGTTCGCCTTCTTTTTTTGCCTTCCATAGGGCAAAATCAAGAGGGTCTTCTTTTTTTTCGCTTGGGTCAACACGCGCACCAGCCATCAGCTCTTCAATGTTCTTGTGAGAAAGTTTCCCATACTCTGCAAATTTTCTTGTTCTAAAATATACATCTCCATCAACAACATATGCATAACCCTTATCAATTAACCTTTGTATCAGGGCTATCATATCTTCAATCTCTTCTGTTGCTCTTGGACTCTTGGTTGCTCGCTTGACATTTAGCCTGTCTGCGTCTTTGTAATACTCTTGTATAAACCTTTCAGCAAGCTCAAAGACAGTTATACCCTCTTTGTTTGCTCTGTTTATCATCTTATCTTCAATATCAGTAAAGTTTTGAATGTACATAACCTCATAGCCTTTATACTCAAAGTACCGCCTCAAAGTGTCAAATACGATCAAAGGCCGGGCGTTACCAATGTGAATAAAATCGTAGACAGTTGGACCGCATACGTACATCTTCACTTTGCCTTCTTCTAATGGTTCAAACTCCTCTTTTGTCATTGTCAGAGTGTTGTAAAGCTTCATACTCTTTTAATCTCCTTTCGTACTCGGCAAGTTTTTTCTCTAAGGCTTCTATCCTTGCTTCAAGCCTGCAAATCTGCATTGCAAGCGGGTCAGGAAATCTAATCTGGTCAAGCTGTTCTTCAACAGTTGGCTTTTCCTTTTTCTCTTTTCTTACAACCCTTCCTGGTACCCCAACTACTGTTGAGTTGTCTTCAACCTCGTGAAGAATAACTGCATTTGCACCAATTTTTGTGTTATCTCCAACTTTAAAAGGACCCAACACCTTTGCCCCAGCACCAATTAAGACATTGTTGCCAATTGTAGGATGGCGCTTACCCTTTTCTTTACCTGTTCCACCTAATGTAACACCTTGATAAATCAGCACATCATCGCCAATCTCAGCTGTCTCACCGATTACAACGCCCATACCATGGTCGATAAATACACGTCTGCCAATCTTTGCCCCAGGGTGTATCTCAATTCCTGTTTTGTGTCGTGCCCTTTCAGAAATCCAGCGGGCAATAAAGTACATCCTCCTTTGATAAAACCAGTGAGCAATCCTGTGATATATTATTGCCCAAAAACTTGGATAAAGAAGGGTCTCAAGCCTGCTTTTGCAAGCAGGGTCTTTTTCCATTATAACATCCATCTCTTCTTTTATCATCCTGATAAACTTAAACATACTTCTTCATAACTCCTTCTAAAGCTCAAAAATAAATCTACTCTAATTATACCACGTTTTGAAGAATTCCAATCGTTTTAGTATGTTTTCTTTACCCACAATCTCTATTATCTCCACCAGCTCAGGGCCATGGGTTTTACCAGTCAAAACAACTCTTATTGGCATAAACAGGTTTTTGCCCTTGTAACCTGTCTCTTTTTGAATTTCTTTGAAAAGTAGCCTAATAGCTTCTGGAGTTAATTCAATCATCTGCTTTATCTTATTTTCAAACACATTAATTAAATCCTTCACATGCTCCCACTTTAAGACCTCTTTTGCCTCATCTTCTTCTATTTTGATTTCATTGTTAAAGAAGATATCAACCTTGTCTTTTATTTGAGATAGATAATCCAGCCCTTCATACACAGATTTTACTATTTTCTTAAGCCATTCAAACTTAGACTTTGCTTCATCTTCTTTGATATATCCTGCTTCGACAAAATATGGTATACACATCTGAGTCAGCTCATCCAATGATTTTAGCTTAATGTGCTGAGAGTTTATATAGTTCAGCTTATCAATGTCAAAGATCGCAGGGTTTTTGGAAACTCTGTCTAATGAGAAATTCTCAATTAGATATTCCATATCAAATATTTCTCTATCTTCTGGTGGTGACCACCCAAGTAAAGCTAAGAAGTTTATGAGTCCCTCTTTCAAATACCCTTGATCTTTATACTGCTCAACCCAAGTAGAGCCGTGGCGCTTTGACATCTTCGTTCTGTCTTTTCCTAAAATCAAAGACACATGGGCAAACTGTGGCAGTTCAAAACCAAGTGCATTGTAAATTAGAATCTGTCGCGGAGTGTTTGAAAGATGTTCTTCACCCCTTATAACATGCGAAATCTTCATTAAGTGGTCATCTATGACAACTGCAAAGTTATATGTTGGAATCCCATCAGACTTGACAATTACAAAATCGCCTATGTCATCTGACATAAACTCAACATCTCCGCGCACAAGGTCATGGACAACTATCTTAACACCCTCTGGTACTTTGAATCTGACGGTTGGTTTTCTCCCCTCCTGCTCAAATCTTCTTTTCTGCTCCTCTGTTAAATTCCTGCACTTACCAAGATATCTTGGCATCTGCCCTTTTGATAAAAGCTCTTGTCTTTGAGCTTCAAGCTCCTCTTCTGTGCAATAACAATAGTATGCGTAGCCTTTTTCGAAAAGAACATCTACATACTTTTTGTAAATATCTACTCTCTCTGTTGAGCGATATGGTCCATAAGGACCTCCTACATCAACTCCTTCGTCCCATTCAATCCCAAGCCATCTTAAGCTTTCGATGATAACCTTTTCAGACTCAATAGACGATCTTTCCAAATCCGTGTCTTCTATCCTTAATATAAACTTTCCACTATATCTTTTGGCAAAAAGATAGTTAAAAAGAGCTGTTCTTGCACCACCGATGTGAAGGTGCCCTGTTGGGCTTGGTGCAAATCTTGTTCTTACTTCCACTGTATACTTCAGTCCTTTCTTCTTGGAATTTAAAGAATTTATCTCTATATTAAAAAAGCTATTGAAAGGTTATTTTACCTTGATTTCATGGTCAAAACATCTCTCTTTTTAAAGTATAAACTTTGAAAAATCTGTAGTCAATCAAAAAATAAAAGAGGTGAATATTCAAGAAAGGATTTGAAAACATCCACTACGTACCTGCCACAAACTCAACAGCCATGTGCCATGCCCTGATTTCATCAGGTGTGTAGTTGATGTGAATGTTCCGATAGTCATTTTTTTCTTTTATCTTTTCAAGATGATGCAAGATTTTGTCTATCTTAGACCCCATAACTAACCAAAGTTCCTTTTGAACAGATATAGAAGTTGTCTTCTCCAAAACTTGATTTAAGTGCCTTTGACATATAAAGCCTCTTTCAGCAAATGCAGACTTAAATTGAGACTGGGCAGCAAAAAAGTAGGAAAACGCTCTTGTGTAGTTATCTTCAAAGCCATTTTCCTTTTCACAAAAGACACACATATTTTGTTCTTTAGCTTTCTTTTTTCGAGGCAATATCTCAATATGGTGGTTGTTTTTAAAATTACTTAGCAAGTCTGAATATATAATGGCATGGGCAAGCACATCACCTAACGACTCTAACTTTCTTGCATGCTCTGGACATATCCCCCCTTTTCTGATTCTGTCGCGCAGACTATAGTCATTTACAGATTCGTACAGAAAATCGTCAAAGAATTTGTTCATTGCCTTGTTTTTTAAATAGCAAATTATACACTTATCTTCTTTGAAGTTTTCTATCATTTCAAAATACACAATATCCAAGATCCATCCCCCCAAAGCCTTTAAAAAGGCTTAAAACTCTTTAAGAAAGCAAAAAACTCCTGCCCGCATCTTATACGGACAGGAGTTATCAGCCACAAGGTATTTGAACTTCTTTATGGCAATTTAAGGCGAACTCCATCGCCTCTATATTCACTTTTTCTCTCAATCTTTATTATATGAAGTTTTGAAATTTTAGTCAATAATTAGCTTTTTACTCTTCTGGCACAACTGAGGGGTCAATCAAGCTCCAGAACGCAAACTTCGGCTGATAGTCTTTGTCAAATAAAAGTGGCAAATCGCCTTTTAGCCATGAATAATCATCTTTTAACCCCCAGAAGGTAACACTTGTAACTACATTTTTGTACTTCTTTAAAACATCAAAAATTGCTTTTAATTTTTTGGCCTGTTCAATTAGAAGGTAACGGGTATATGCATCATCATCTTCTGTCATGTGCTTTGCAATACTTATATCAATTTCTGTAAAATGTATCTCAAGCCCCGGAATCTTGCTAAAAAGCTTTATGGTCTCCTCAATTTCACTTACATCCGGCCAGTCAAGTGAAATATGACACTGAAGCCCTACTCCATGAATTGGTACACCTTTTGCTTTTAGATTTTTAATAAGTTTGTATATAAACTCTCTTTTATATGGATCTTCAGTGCTGTAATCATTGTAGAAAAGTTTTGCATTTGGATCTGCTTCATGTGCCCAGATAAATGCCTTTTCAATGTACTCTGGCCCTAAGATATTGTACCAGTCGCTTCTTCTATATCCATCCGGCTGATTCTCATCAATTGCCTCATTTACAACATCCCATGCATACACCTTTCCTTTATACCTTCCAACAACTGTCTGGATATGCTTTTTTAACCTGTCTAAAAGTATCTTTTTGTCTTTTTCACTATTTGTCAGTTTTTCACCTGTTTCAGGATTTGTAAAAAACCAGCTTGGAGTTTGCTGATGCCAAACAAGAGTGTGCCCCCGTAATGAGATATTATTCTTCTTGCAAAAATCTATATATTCGTCTGCAATGTTGAAATCAAAACCACCTTCATAAGGTTGAAGGCTTTCTGGTTTCATCTCATTTTCTGGTGTTATGCTGTTAAAATGTCTTTTTATCACTTCTACATCAACTGGATTTGTCAAAGCCCTATACGGCACAGCAACTCCAATCTTGAAATAGTTTTTGTACTTTTCACAAAGTGAGGGTAGATTATAATCTGGTATAGGCTGCCCCCAATTTTCATCTGCGATGGAGTAAAGGTCTATATAATAAGGTATCGCAACTGCCGGCTTTACAAAAAAGCTAACATCCTTTGCAGAAAACTTGGTATCAAGATCAAGAGTTGCAACTAGCTCTGTCCACTTTTTAGGTGTGACGTTCTGTTTTGTCAAAACAATCTCTTTTGTCGACTTTCCATCGTTTATTTTTATTCCTGCTAAGAAACTAACAGGTTTTGAACTGTCTTGGTAAACAAGCACTGAAAAATCATATGTTCTACTTTTCTGGAGCAATCCTTTTATTGGAAAGAAAACCTTCCCATTCTTGCTCTTTTGAGATGGCTGAACCTTTAGGCTGTAAGTGCTGCTGTAAGCTTTGTCTTTTGTGAGTGCTATCTTGCAGTTTTTATCTTCGGGCAAAAAGCCGCCAGTATTTTTGTTCTCAAAATTCTCCTGTTTGAGAACATAAGCGTTTTCTAAATCCTTTATTGCAAGCAGGTCAATGTAAAAAGAATCGCTTTTGCTTGTTGGCATATTTACAATCAAATTAATTTTCTTAGCCTTCTTGTAATTATAGGCCTGGATTTTTCCACTTACCCTTGTCCATATGTTTGGCAATAACACCTTTTCAGCAACAATAAGTTGGTTTTTACCACTTGAATCTAAAATCTCTAAGATTGCAGAAATTCTTTGAAGCTTTTTTGTAGCTTGCATTGCATAAAAAGAAATTTCATACTCTCTTGAGAAGTCTAAAAGTTTTGTAATATCAACTACAACTCCATCTCTTACATTTTTTCTCCCTGCTACCAGTACTGAATACAATCCTTCTGCATAAGTAGAATTTGTAACCTTTAAGGTTACATTAGATGGATGTTTCACTAATGGAGAGACACTTTTGTTTTCAAAATTGTATTCAATGTATTTCTTTTTTGAACTTGTCTGTTCTGCAGATGAATAAGCTACAAATTTTAACGACATCATACTGTTTATTAAAAACAATAAAGCAAGAACAAAACCCAACTTCCTGCTTTTTAGCCTTTTCATCATCATATAAACACACCTTCTAAAACTTGCTTTTAAACATAATCAGGAAATGCAAGCATATCAGAAATCACCATTGCAACACAACCTAAAACGCAAGCTCTGTCTTTTAGCCTTGAAACTTCAACCCTCACACGATGGTATTGTGTAATAAATGACCTTTTGAAGACAATTCTCCTCAGTTCTTCTAAAAACAAGTCACCCATAAACGAAGCTTTATTACCTATTATAACTATATCTGGGTTAAATATATTGACCAAATTTGCAATACCTATTCCAAGCTTGTTAGCAATATCTTTTATAGCGTGCAATGCAACCTTGCTTCCCAGTTTTGCAGAATCTATTATGTAACTTGCATCCAATTTATCAACATTCTTTTTGTTTATATACTCATCTTCCCAGCCGCTTTCAACAATTTTTTGAATAAGACTCAAAAGTGCCCTTTCTGAAGCAAAATTCTCTAAGCAGCCCACATTGCCACAACTACATACGTCATCATTAAAATCAATAGTTGTGTGCCCAACCTCTCCTGCAAATCCTTTTGCACCTCTGTAAATCTCATCGCCAATGACAATGCCAGCACCAATTCCTATGCCAACACTCACATATACAAGGTGAGAAACATCGCCCCAGTCGCCAAACCACTTTTCACCCAAAGCACCTGCGTTTGCTTCATTATCAATGTAAACTGGTAGATTAAATTTTTCTTCAACCATTGTTTTCAAAGGCACATCTTTCCAACGGAGATTAGGAGCAATAAGGACTGTGCCTGAGGTTTTTTCAACAATACCCGGGACTCCTATGCCTATTCCCAAAATTCCTTTTTGTGTCTGCGGAGCCACTTTTATGGCGTCGCTAATTAATTCAAAAAGAATTTCTAAGATTCTCTCTTGAGTTTCCCCAAGTCTAATATTTGCGCTCTTTTCCCAAACTATCTCGCCAATAAAGTTTGTTAAAACCAAGTGAATATAGTTTACTCCAAGGTCAATCCCAATTATGAGCCCAACATTTTTATTTACCTCAAGTAAAACTGGCCTTCTTCCACCTTTTGAATGACCATAACCTTTTTCTATAACAAACCCTTCTCTTATAAGTTCGTCTGTCAAATTTGAAACAGTGGCTTTATTTAAATCTACAAGTCTCGAAATCTTTGCTCTTGAGATTGTCTTGTTATCCAGTATAGTTTTTAAAACTAACAGTTTATTAATCTGTTTCAGTAATGTATGATTGCCCATCTCTTCATGTCCTTTTTTAAAATGTGTTTGGAAATTATTATAACTCAAAACTTTTTGTTCATGAAATATTCTTCATTAAAACATTTTAACCTTTTACAGCACCTGCCATCATGCCTTTTATAATCTTGTCTTGGCCTAAGATATAAGCTATTAGCATCGGCAGTAGTGACAAAGTTAAAAACGCCATTATAGCGGGAATGTCTGAACCATATTGACCTTGGAAATCCCAAATCCCCAAAGGTAAAGTTCTCTTTGAAGGACTGCTTGTTAGCACAAGAGCAAATATAAATTCATTCCACAAGTAAGTACCATTGTAGATTGCAACAGTAATGAGTGCAGGCTTTGAAAGTGGAAGGATTATATCAGAGTAAATTCTAAAAAAGCTGCATCCATCAATTTTAGCTGCTTTTTCAAGCTCAACAGGAATCTCTCTCATAAACTCTGTTAAGATAAACACTGACATAGGAAGACTTAAAGCTACATACGGCCCAATCAAACCGAATATGTTATCATAAACTCCTATTCTCTTTGTCAAAAGATAAATAGGAATCAAAGTTACATGGATAGGAATTGCCATTCCTGCTATAATAAGAGAATACAATGCACTGTTTAGCTTAAATTTAGCCCTTGCAAACACGTATGCAGACATTGATGAAATGAGCAAAATAAGAACCACAGATAGCGAAACAGCGATGATACTATTTTTGAAATATGAAATAAAGTTGCCTTTGAAGACTGTCAAGTAGTTACTAAACGTTGGTTGCTTAGGTAATTCCCAAACCGCTCCTGTTAGCAAATCCATTTGAGTTTTGAAAGATGTAAAAGCCATAAATAAAAATGGCAAGTCAGCAATCAGAACCCATACAATTAAGAAAGCTATAAACCACTTTTTAACTTCCTTTCTCATTCCCATTTCTCTTTTCACCTCAACTTTTTTGAGCAGTTAAGGGTCTTTTATAGTCAAGCTTCTTTTTGTCTTGTTGCAAAGTATGCAATAATTCCTGCAGTCGTTATAATGATGAACATTGCCGAAGCTATTGTACTGCCATAGCCCATTTTAAATGAGGCAAAGGCGCTTTTGTACATGTATGTTGCCATAAGCTCAGTTGCTCCAGCTGGTCCACCTTCTGTCATAACGTATATCAAATCAAAATACTTCAAAGACCCAATTAATGAGAGTATACATGCTGTTTTTATAGAGGGCAGCAGGAGAGGTATTTCAATTTTCCAAAAATATTGAGTTTGCGTTGCACCATCTATTTTAGCTGCTTCATAAAGCTCTTGAGGAATATTTGATATAGCAGCTATAAAGAATATCATGTAAAATGGAATGTACTGCCAGCATATAACAGCAATTACAGAGTATAGCGCTATTGAAGGGTCTCCAAGCCAATCTTTGGCTAAATTCTCTAAGTGAAGTAAATTTAAAATTGCAGAAATTAAACCAAATTGAGGGTCATAAACATATTTAAAAAGGACACCTATTGCGACTGAGGACATCAGCATAGGTAAGTAAAAGAGAGATTTGAAGATATCAAATCTTTTGCCCCCTCTGTCTATTATAACCGCGATTAAAATAGCAAGTGGAATCTGAATCAAAAGTGAAAGTATTATTATTTTTATATTGTTAGTCAATGAATGCCAAAAGACACTGTCATTAAGCAGATCCACCCAGTTTTTAAACTTTACAAACTGCTTGGTTGGTGAAATTCCATCCCATTCATATAAACTTAGCCAAAAAGACATTATAATAGGGTAGATTATATACACGCCAATGAGAATTATTGTGGGAAGCAAAAATAGAACAATGCCAAACCTTTCTGAAACACCGGAGTCTTTTGTTTTGTTTATCCGCAGAAACCTCCTCAACATTTCTGCCCTTTACTTTCTGAACAAGAGTTTTTATTAAACAACATTGGTTCCCTGCCCACCACAGGGAACCAATGTTACACACTCTATTTATTTCTTATTTTCCAAATACTGCTTTTGCTGTTTTTTCCATTTTTTGAACTGCAGCCTTCGGTGTCATTGTAAGTCCAAAGAGTGCCTGACATGTATCCTTATGGACTTCTGCTAATTGTGGTGGCAGATATTGGTCATACCATAGTTGTACGTGTTTTGCCTTGCTTATTATGCTGCTTAATTTTTGAAGTTTCGAATCATTTAACTTAACACCTTTTACAGGAGGAATTCTTCCAAGTTGAATTCTTTCCTTTACAGCTTGGTCATCAATCAAGTATTGAATCATCTTGAATGCTTCTTTTGGATATTTACACCTACTTGAAATAGCATAGAAGTTATCACCCAATGTACCAACAACATTGTTTGGATCACCTTTACCACCTTTTATTGCCGGGAATGGGAAGAAATCTAAATTGTTATCATAAAACTTCTTATTTTCACTCTTTATAACAGAAATCTCCCATGAGCCCATGAGTTCCATAGCAGCCTTGCCTGCATATAAAAGCATTCTTGATTGTCCTGTGTCGTAGTCAAGTCCGTTATATCCCTTTGCAAATGCTCCCAACCTCACAAGCTCTTGTAACATTTCTCCTGCTTTAATAAATACAGGATCTTCAAAGCTTCCACCTTTTCTGTTAGCTGCTCTTTCAAAAACTGAAGGACCACCTAACCTGTCGACAAGATACATGTAAAACATCGAACCTGGCCATTTTGTCTTATTTGCTAATGCAAACGGTGCTATTCCTTTTGCTTTCAATGTCTTAACAATGTTTAAGAGTTCATCATAAGTGGAAGGAACTTTGAGATTATACTTTTTGAATATCTCTTTGTTGTAAAGAATTATAGCTATCGCTACATTCTCAACTGGAACAGCCCAAATCTTATTATCAAATGTTACCATACTAATAGCACCATCTAAGAACCTGTTTTTGTAGTTCTTCTCATTCATGTAAGCAGTTATATCTTTTACTTTTCCACTTTTGATATATTCATAGAACTGTCCACCGCCCCATGTTGGGAAAACATCCGGAGCTTGGTTTGCACCCATCGCAATTTTGAGTTTTGTTTTGAAAGCATCATTTTGGAGTGGAACAACTTCTACTTTTACTCCACGATTTGCTGCCATAAATCGGTCAACCGACCTTTGAATAACCTTCTTTGCATCTTCATTTGTCTGGATGTGCCAGAACACAATCTTCTTTGTACCACTTGATGTAGCACTACTATATGCCTTTTGCGCGTTAAGCGATGCAAGACAAACACTCAAAGCAAAAGCAAATACTAAAAACAAAGCAACCCACTTTTTAAAACTCTTCACACCAATCACTTCTTTTTAGTTTGTTTATTAAATAAACTAATTATAATATTTCGCCAAAATTTTTTATTTTCCTTCTTGACTTTTTATTGAATTGTCACATTTTTAACATAAAATCATAAAATTCAGCAACTGTATTTGTAAAAATATTGTTGTGTACATTGCTGATTTTAAAACAGGATATTTGTAAATTTCGTAGAATAGACCTTTGAAAACAGTTATTCTTTATTTTTAGCTGCTGATTTTTTAGAAAAAATACTCTATAATTTAATTACACAAAAAATGATTTGAGGTCTGAGATAGAATGAATAAAACAATAGTCAAACTCTTTACAATACTGGCCTTTTTACTTGTTCCCATGTATATCATTTGGGCTATTGTTGACAATACTCAGCAATCAAAAAAAACAAATTCTTTTAATAATCAAAGGCAGTACTATATCACATCAGCAGGCAAAGAAAATACAAAAAAGGGCAACCAAGTTAATAGTGTATACTCATCCGTATACTCTACTACTTACTTAGAAAAGGTTTCAGATGCTATTTATATTGTAAGCAGTAAAAACTCGGATGTGCTCTCATCGCAGAAAGTCTATTACAAAAATAAGGTCTTACCGTCAGAGATGAAGTACTATAATCCAGTGATAAAATTTATAAAGCAACAGATTTTGGAATCAAATTTATTTGAAGCAGGAGTTTATAATATCTACATTGAGAAGATTGACCTTTCGTCAAAATACATAAATGCTGCGGTTATGTTCTACCCGCTTAGAGAAATTGCAAAAGCTAAAAATTCTTCTATGATTGAAGGAGAAATGATTGTTCTAACGCTCTATGTCGACAGAAGCAAAAGTCCAGAGGACTATTCTTTGCTTTCTATTATAAAAGGTGACCACTCAAATGATTTTTTCAATGTCTTTTTAAAATCTGTGTACAAATTTACTGTCATAAAGAAAGGAGAAGTGTAAAGACAGACGCATGAACACCAACAGCAGTTCTTTTCAACCGAAAGATGTAGATCTTTCTCGGAAGTTATGTGAAATATTTCAAAAATTGCACGAATTTTGGGGTCCTCAAAACTGGTGGCCAGCTGAAACAAAGTTTGAGATGGTTGTTGGTGCAATCTTGACTCAAAATACATCGTGGAGTTCAGTTGAAAAAGCCATTTCAAATCTCAAAAAAGCGAATATTCTGTCAATTGAAGGAATTCTGCAAACTCCTGACCAAATCTTAGCTCAGCTAATTCGTCCAACAGGCTATTACAATCAAAAGGCTAAAAGATTAAAAGATTTTTGTAGTTTTTTGAAAAACGAATTTAATTCTGACTTGCAAAAGCTTTTTAGCCTTGAAATTCCAGAACTGAGAGAGAAATTGCTCTCACAAAAAGGTATAGGATATGAAACTGCTGACAGTATAATACTCTATGGAGCTGAAAAGCCTATTTTTGTTGTTGACGCCTATACAAAAAGACTCTTTTTCAGACTCGGATTAATCCAGAGTGAAACAATTTCATATAATGATTTGCAAATGTTAATTATGACAAATATCAAGCATGATACCTATCTTTTTAATGAATTTCATGCTTTAATTGTTAAACATTGCAAGCAGTTGTGTGTTAAGAAAAACACAAAATGTAATATGTGTTGCTTAAAACACTTATGTGCCTACTATGTACAAAATACTTTCACTGACAACAAAAATGGGACAGAGTAATCATTTTACTCTGCCCCTTTTGCATCTCTTTGATTTTCTTATATTTTATACACTGAAATGTAGGCTTTTGCTTCTTCAATAAGTCTGCTCATTGTATTGGTTTCTTTAATGACAGCTTCTACTTGATATTTTAGATCGAAACATTTATTCAATACATCTTCTACAGTACCAATTGCTTTTGTCAAATCTTTTCTCTTCTCTTCTATCTCTTGTACCAATTTGTCAGTTCTTTGTTTTAAATTTTCGGCTTCCTCAATAACAGTTTGCAGAAGCAAAAATAAATTTTCAATATTTGTCAAATTCTTTCGTTGCATATTGTTTGCATTCTCAATAAATTGTGGATTTTTTCTATTACTTTGCTTATCTTACTAATTTCCTCAATTATTTTCTGGTTCATATTTTCATTCTCAAGAAGGATAGATCTAAAATTGTCAACTAAATTCTGAATACTGACTGTTAAATTTTCAACGTTAGCTATATTATAGTACTGTATATTTCCTTCATTTCTTACTTCAATCTTTGCCGAAAGCTCGACAAGCTTTAACGCCTTTACTCTCGAATCCATATCATTTATCAATTTCTTCAACTCATTAAATGTGGAATTTATTTCAATTATCGTTTCACTAAACAGTTTGGTAATATTTTTTACCTCTGAAATATTTTATTCTGATTTATTGAATTCTAATTTTATTTTGCTGTTAATTTCTTTTAACCTATCCAATTTTAACATTTGCGACCTTATGCTATCCTTAAAATGATCCAGACTTGTGCAATACGTTTTTGCTTCGTCCAAAATTTTATTCAAAAGCTTATCTTGATATTGGAAGTTTTCCACTAACATATTCGAAGTCCTAAAAATGCTGTCGTATACTTCATTACTTTTTGAAGCAATTTTTGTATAATATTCCTTATCAAAGTATCCACTTCCGGTTATATCTTTCAAAATTTTAAGAGACTTTCTTAAAGAATCAACAATCTTTTTAAAACTATCAAAAACGTACTCAATTTCGTCTTTGAAATTTGATTCTAAAATACTAAAAGTAAAATCTTTTTCCCTAACACTTAAAAATAAACCATTTAAATGCGATAACGGATTCATTATAATACGAGCAATAAAAAAGGCTAAGAATACAATTAAAGTTATAGAAACAATTGACACACTAACAAACAGCAGTTGAATAATCTTCAAATCCTTATACATGTTACTTTTACTTATTTGTAAATACAATATAAAATTTCCATCTAAAGTATCAACACTCTTGCTGACGTAAGCAGTATTCTTATTAAATTTACCAACAATCTCTGAATTGTTTGCTAATAATACTACATTGTATTTCTTTTTAAACTGATCTAATTGTTTTTCCAAATTGGATTTTGGAATACAAAGATTTATTTCACCAACTTTTTTGGACGAAAGCAAATTGACTATATTAATCCTAAAATTCAACTTTTCGCTATCAGCATAAATTTCCACTGGGATATCTGATTCAATAACAGCCAATTTTCTAAAATTTGATTCCTCTTTAAGCTTCCTGGTCAAAACCTTCCCTTGTTTATCAACATATAGAGAATAGCCTGACACGGTGATGAGTAAATCTCCCTGCAATCTCTTCGCAGCATCCTTAAGGACTGATAAAACAAGATTATAAGAAGCTACGTTCTCAATCTTATTTCTATCACTCTCAGGCATAGACAAAACATTAGATAAATCTCTATTCAAAGCCAAAAACATCAACATCTCTGTTATATATCCAAAATAATTATCAACAGCTTCAGCAGTTGCTACAGTATCACTTGAAAATCCAGTCTCTATTGATTCTTTTAAACTTTTTTGTGGTATGGTATAGTTCACCAAAACCGAAACAACTAACAAAAGTAAAAACAATGTCAGTAAACTAACCGAAACTCTATTTCGAATCAGTCTGTATGACTTTGTCATTTCAATCACTCCAATATTTTTGAATATTAGCAATCATGTCCTTGATATTTGTAAAGTGGTCTTTTAAGGTTTCTATTAACCCTCTTAATATCTTGATGTGATTGTATACACTGTAAAAATAATCAGAAATTTCGCTAATTTTATCAAATGCAAGATTGTAATTGTTAAATATCCTATCTGTAATGTCTTTTTGGCTATTAATCTTTTCTTGTAACAACCTCATAGATTCCACTATTTCTTGGGCTATGACATCAATTTCATCAAAATACTTCTTGGTGCTTATCTGCATTTCGGTCAAATCCAACTCTCCGTTGCTGCTTGCTTTCGTGTACACTTCTAAGAGAGCTTGGGTTCTTTCATCTATTCTCAATAAATTGTTTTTCAAATGCCGTGTTTGAGATATTAATTGTTGACTTATTGCATTCAAAACTTTATTTGTCTCATCTTTTGCTGTTTTTATCATTACATTGAGCGAAATAATGTCAAGTTCCTCTACGTATTTCAAGCTTTCATCTTTAAATTTAATAAGTTCTTTTAACTTTTCCATTTGTTCTGTTATTCTACTTAGTTTTTCAAACACCATCTTTCTGTTTGTCTCAACATTTTCCATTCCTTTTGAATACAAATCTAAACTCTCTTTTAAAATTTGAATTTCTGTACGGCTTTTGCCTATGCTTTCATTAAATTTGTTCTCAAATTTCTCATTGCTTATCTTCATTTTATTGATGTTTTCAAATATGCTTAAGAACAACTCCTTAAACCTTGACCAAATACCTTCTATTCCTTTTAATTCTGTTTCTATTTCTCGAACTCGGCAAAGCATTGAATCTATATTTTTCAGTGATGTTTCTACAAAACTATTGAATTTTTCAGTAATTTCTCTGTGTTTTCTAATCATCTCTTGCTTTGATGCAATAAGTTCTTGTGCAGACTCAAAAAACTCTTGCAAAATTAACCCTTTGTTGTTTGCTGGCAATTCTTCTTTAACCAAAAAGTCACCTATTAATTTCAGTTCTCTTTTAACATTACTAATCAGTGTTGAAAGAACAAGCCATGAAAGGAATAAAACAGCTATGAGTATCATGAAAGGTATAAATACTTTACTTTTAAAACTTACATCTCTTTCAACAACGATTTCTAAAGGGAGGTAAGAAAATTTCTCTTTATAAAGCAACTTATTACCTACCATTTTATAAATGTTACCACTGATTTTTTCTAAGTCTGCTGGCTTTAATTTTCCGCTTTCATAAATTGAATCACCTTTTGTATTTCTTATTACAAACCTTTCTTTGGAATTTTGATAATGTTCACTCAGTATCTCGCTCAATATCTCATGTGTTACGCCAAATATTATAACACCGCTCTTTTTTCTATTGTCAGTAATAAACTTAGTATACGAAATTGAATCACCCGTATCTTCTTCAGAAGCTCCTAATTTTAATTCAATATCTTTAGGAATATAACCCCATCCCTCTTTTTTAAGCAAGTTAACAACATCCCTTGAAGAAGCCAATCCATTTGTTGTATATGGACTTTGTCCGCGAAGTTGTGGTGTAATATTTGGATTAGTTGGAATACAAACAATAAAAGATATTATTCTGCTTGTATCTGATATTGAATTCAAATACTGCTGAATTGCATTATCAATAGAATACTTTTCGAAATCGTCAAGTAAATTATACTGTGAATACAGTTTTATTATTTGCTTATTATTCGCAAACGAATTAGCTTGTACTTCAACAAGCATAAGTTTATATCTCAAATACTCCTCAATTGACTGCTTTAAATTTTTTGCTGCTTTTACCTCAGCTGAAATTGCTATCTCACGCGCTAATGCATAACTGCCAAATACAATTATCATCCCTATAGTAGCTATTAGAATAAAGCTTATGTACTTAGTAGTATCCAATCTGTCAGCAAATAGTTGTTTCAAAAAAGCTTTTATTTTCTCCATTTTTAAACTTTCTATCGCTCTGTTTTTGCGCATATATCTTACACCCTCGTCTTTAAAGTTTATCAACCCTTTTTTTCTAATAAACAAACAGGATAGGATTGGAGCCACTCACTCCAATCCTATCCTATACTTAAATTCACAGCTTAGCAAAACTTTCTTTTAAAATTATCTATCAGCCCATTTTGCTACCTCATCTTCAACAAGCATTTTGTTATTCGCACCTTTTGTTATTGTTACCCTCCTGTTTGAAAGTTCTTCGCCATTTGGCCCTTTTTCTACTTTACTCCACTCGCCTCTGACATATTTGTATTCAATGGTTGTTCCTTCAGGAATATACATCGTGATTGAATATGTTCCATCTGGATTTTTTGTGAGTTTCAAGTTATTATCCCCTGGATTCCAATCGCTGTAACCAGCTATAGCAAAAGTTCCGGCTATATGAATGTTATCATCAGGTGTATTTTGTGGAACTTTTACTTTAAATGTTACTTCAACGCCAGCTGGTTTTATGTCGCTAACAATGTAGCTGTTAAGATTTCGGTTGATGAAGGAAAGTAAATTATATATTGTCTCAAACACTTCCTATCTTGTTGCAAAGTCTTGTGGCCTGAAAAATTTATCTTCATTAACACTCATCAACCCCGCTGCTACTGCCTTTAGAACAAAGTCCTTTGCCCATCCTGAAACTTTGTTTAAATCAGAAATACTTACATTATCTGTTGTATCTAATTTTGCAAATCTCTGTACAACATTTACAACAATCTTTGCCAATTGTTCACGTGTGACATTGGCAGTCGGATAAAGTTTATTAGAATAACCTTCAATAATTCCCAATTTTCTCAATGCCTCAGCATATCCTGCATACCATGCATTTCGTGGAACATCAACAAATCCACCAACATAAACATGAGGGTCTATATCTAATGCTTTTGCTAAAACACTAAAGGTTTCAGCTCTTGTCACCGGTTTATCTAACTTCAGATTGCCTTCAGAATCGCCTGTCACTATGCCTAAGCTAATAAGCTCAGCTATCTTGGAATTATCTACTTCAGTATCTCCGAATTTCTTATCAATCTTAACAAATGCAATTGTTCCACTTTTGTTTGTTTTTATAATAGCGTAGTCATCTTTTATCACATAGTTTTTTATCGGAATCCATTTGTTATCAACTAATAGATAAGGAACCGTTCCTTCTTCTAACGGACTATCAAGTTTTATTGAGTAATAGTAAGTAACAGAAGTATCAGAATCATTGTTTGCAAGAACCTTAACATTCTGAGCCTTTACAATTTTTAGTATAGTATAGTCATCAATGTTTTTAATAATATTTGATTCAATTACTTTAATGCTCGGCTTTTCGACATCAGCTACAGTAACATTTATGTTATCAATCTTTTGACTGTAGACATCTATATTGATAGAAACATTCGGATATTTAACCCCAATATTCTTTATTCCCTTTCCTTTTAAGTTTGCAAGTGCACTGCTATCTATTTCAACCCTTGGATAAGTACGTGCTCCAGCTTTTACTAAGACAACGTATTTATCACTGCTAATAACCGCATTCAATGCATTTGTTCCAGCTAGTTTTATACTTATTGTCTTTATCCGGTACTGCTTTGATACCACCTTCAGCTTTTATCAATTTACCACTTTCACCTATGTTTACAACAGATGGTGTTGGTGGTATATATATGTCAGGCTGTTTTTGAGCAGTTGGTCCAAGGTCAGCAAATGCTTCAACAGTATCGTTCACTTCCATAGACGGTGCTTTTACAATCAAAATTCTATTTGCTATTTCCTCTCCATATTTATTTTTCTCAACCTTGCTCCAGCTTCCACGTGTGTATTTATATTCAATGGTTGCACCATTTGGTAGATACATGGTAACAGTAAACTTCTTGTCTCCGACCTTTGTAAGTTTTATTCCCGCAGGGTTCCATAAAGGAAGTCTATCTGTTTTAAAATCTCCTGCTATATACAAGCTGTCACTAGCAGGTGTATAATCAGGTACAGTTACGTTAAATGTAACTAGAACACCACCGTCAATTCCCAATAAAAACTTCTTAACTGTCAGCACAAAAGATTTTTCATAATCTGAAGTGACATTTCCAAATTTAGCTTTTGCTTTTAAGGTAACTTGTATATCACCGGCTGACGGTCTATTAACTGTTACATTTGAACCATTTATTATTAGAATATTGGAGTTATCAGTAGACCAATCGATATTGAATGTTAATGGATACTCATTGTTATTATATACTACATTATACACGTATGAGTTTACAACTGAAAAGTTGTTTGTAACACTATCTAAACTATCTCCTTGAGATAATTTTATAAAAGATTGGTTTATAGAATTTTGAGTTATATAATCTACCGCAGACTTTATTACATCTTGAGGTAAATCCACAATATTTATAACAAACTCTACAGCTGGTCCTGTTATCTCTCCTATCTTAGCATTTGCAATAATTTTAACTGTCTTTCCTATCCACTCTCTTGGAATATCTATTCTATTGCTTGTACTGTAATCAGTCATGCTAACCAATTCACTATTACTGTTCACATCAACTATCTTATAGTAAAGCTTAGCTGAAAGTGGATTCGCATTTGGTGTATATGGCGCCCATGCAAGATGAATTGAACTTCCACCAATTACAGACCCGTTATTTGCGAAATCAAGCGGTTGAATATTTGTCAGGTCTTTTTCTGTAAAGAGCCAACCATTTAAGATATCAAGATAAAACTTTGTTTTGAGTAAATTGCCATTTGATTCTTTTAACTGAGCTAAATCAATATTTCCTCCACCCTCTTGAAATTTAACTACTGAGCCATCACTCGCGCCATTCCATGCCCAGGAATTATCCCCAAAACCTCCTACTACAATCTTGAATCCATTATGAGGTAAAGAGTAATCGTTTAAAGTATTGTCATATACATAGCTATAAGTAGCATCTGTAACCTTTGTAAACCATCCAATACTATCATTTGGATCCCATTGACCATTTAAACCTACTAATTTAAATGAATGAGTTCCAATTAAATCTGCTGGCCCATTTGGAAAATGAGTGCTGTCAATAACAAGCTGAGAATTTTTGAAGAACCAAAATTTCACTGTCTGCCCATCAGAAACATTAAGTGGTATGTTTGTATTGTCACCTCCCACTTTTGGTGCGCCCGTACACCATATGTTACCATTTACACGAGCTTTGAATTCATAGGTACCACCAGTTGCGAATGTATACTCACCATAATAAAGCCCCGGAGTTGAAGTCTCACTCAAAACAATTTTGGAGCTGTCAAAACTCCAATTGCCTGCATCCGGCCAGTTACCTACAATTTTGATAGTATCTTGGGCCCTTGCTTGCTGAGGCGAAATGTTTAAAACCAGTGAAAATACTAAAGCAATACTTACCAGAAAAGCAAGAGACTTTTTTTAAGATTCTTCTCATCCTTCTTTAGCCTCCTCTTTCCATTTTGGTTTTAGAGGATTAACACCCACCTTGCACACCTATCCATCTTTTAGAGCTTGGATGGTGCGCAAGGTGGGTAAGAATAACTCTTTGCCTTATTTATCAGCCCAGTTCAAAACCGTGTCGTTGACTGTCATCTTTCCGCCGCCTTCATCTGTAACTGTTAGTTTTCTGTTCTCTATCTCTTCTTTATTTGCACCTTTTTCAACTGTAGACCAGCTGCCTCTTGTGTATTTATATTCGAATGTTTCACCTGCGTTAAGTTTTACGGTCACAGTATATGTTCCGTCTTGCAATCTTACAAGTTCTATTGCTCCATCCTTATCACCTGGATTCCAGTCAGAAAGTCCAGCCTTACCAAACGAACCTGCCAAGTAGATAACATCATCATCTGTTCCAGCCGGTACTTTAACATTGAAAGTAACGGCAACATTACCTGTTCCGTAAACCTTTGGTGTTAATACAGCCTGACTTGTCTCAATAGATACAGGGTCTTTGCCGGTGACCATTGTATATCCTTGCGGGAATGTGCTGCTCTTATAAGCCACAAACATTGAAATCGGTGCAACAACAGCTTTTCCTGATACATAGTTTGTGTAGTTCTTAATCGGTGCTGTTCCAACCTCATCACCGTTTGCAACAACAACCCAGTTTCCTTCTGGTAATGTTATCTCTTGAGCCTTCTTTGTGGAGTTATATACAACTATAATGTCACTCCATGTATCTTTCGGATATGTTAGTCTGTATCCTAATGTTCCTTTAGGTGTTGGGATAAATGTCAAGTACTTTTTGATATCCTCAGCTGTTGGCATCCTGAAAGCTGGATGAGCTTTTCTTAATGCAATTAGCCCCTGATAGTACTTGAAAGTATTGTACCACTTTACTTTCAAATTCCAGTCATATTTGTTAATTTTATCGCCTGCATTGTATGAGTTATGATTCATATATTTTGTTCTGTTGAATTCAACACCGCCGTGTAAGAACGGAACACCCTGTGCTGTCAAAACGATTGCATTTGCAAGTCTGCCCATTTTATCCTTGATGTAATCTGGTTCGTTCGGAACACTCTTTTGAAGTTTATCCCACAAAGTCAAGTTATCATGTGCAGATACATAGTTGATACATTCATCCGGGTCTGTTGCAAAATCTCCAAGTCCACCTTGAATACCTCTCTTTAAATCTTCAAGTCTAAATGAGTAGTTCCCTTGCATAAATCCTCTAGACTCATTGTCAAGATTGCCTCTGATTGCCTCTCTAATCCTGTCATTAAATAGTCCAATGTGAAGCCCTGCTTGGTTGAATGAACCTATTTCCATTCTCAGTGACGGGTCAAGTGGCGATGATCCTGCCATCCAGCCTTCGCCGTAGATTACTGCTGATGGATTTATCTTCCTTATTTCTTCCTGTGCTTTTGCCATAGTAACTCTGTCTATTGCAGCCATTAAGTCAAATCTGAAACCATCTATATGATATTCTTTCGTGAGGTACACCAACGTATCAATTATAAACTTTCTGACCATTGGTTTTTCGGTTGCAATTTCATTGCCACAACCTGATGCATTTGAGTAGTTACCATCTTTGTCTTTTCTGTAGAAGTATCCTGGTACTATCTTGTCGAATATTGAAAACTTAGCGTCTCCTATCTGGAATGTGTGGTTAAATACAACGTCTTGAATAACACCTATCCCTGCCTTGTGTAGAGCCATAACCATCTGTTTGTACTCTTTAATCCTTGCAATTGTATTTGGATTTGTAGCATATGAACCTTCAACATTCTGATATAAAACAGGATCATATCCCCAGTTATAGCTTTTGTCAGGATTCGTCTCATCTACCGAACCAAAGTCATATGTTGGAAGCAAATGAACATGTGTTATGCCAAGTTCTTTCAAATGGTCAATACCTGTTTTTACGCCATTCGGCCCTTTTGTCCCTGTTTGAGTAAATCCTAAGTACTTACCTCTGTACTCAGGCCTTACACCACTTGAAGCATCTATTGTAAAGTCTCTGACATGCGTCTCATAAATTATTGCATCTTCTTGGTTTTCAAGCTTTATAAATGTATCCTTTTCCCAACCAACTGGATTTGTATCTTTTGGATCAAAGATTAAAGTTCTTTCAGAGTTTGCCGAAGTTGCCCTTGAATATGGGTCTGGCACAACATATTTTCTGATCGTATCGTCGGTTATAGAGTTAGAAGCATGCCAAACTTCATATTGGTAGTATTTCCCTTTCAAATCTCCATTTATCTTAAGATACCATGTTCCGTTGACAGACTGCTCCATTTCATACTCTTTATACTTGGTAGTTTTATAATCATCATAGAGCCTTAGTATAACTCCAATTGCTGTCGGTGCCCACAGTCTGAATGTTGAATAAGCCTTAGTATATGTGCATCCCAAATCGTTACCTTTATAGTAATACTTTGGATTGTCTAATATGTTTCTTGCCTGAGCAATTGTAGATTTAAAACCGTCTTTAGAAACAACATATGGTACCTGCGGCTCAAGTTCTTCTTCAGTTGTAATCTTAAAAGTATCAACTTTTGTTATCTTCTCATTACCTGTGTAAAGCTCCTCAATTACCTTGTCATTCCCCATTCCATCTGGATACCACTTTGCAGATGTACCATCCCATGATGTGAACTTGAACTTAGCACCAATGTTTACACCGTCTTTGCCAAGCTCTTTTACAAGCTCATAGTATCCTTTCTGCGGATTCCATGTCATTTTCCATTCAGGAAGTGGTTTATATTTTCCTTCGGAAGAAGCTGTCCCGCCCCAGTCGTTCATCGTTCCAGAAACGTATACATCAAGTTTACCGGTTGTATCTGTAAACTTAAAATCACCTGCACCTGGTTTTAAGATAAATCTTACCTTTGTTCCGCCATCAATTAGCTCATAACCAGCTTCTTCTGGTTTGAAATTCTTATTTACCTTTGGCAAGACAGGCTCAACTTTTTTGATAGGAATTTCTTCATAAAATGCCGTAACTTTGAACCCTTGAGTTTTGTTATTTGGAAGAATATCTGCTTTCTTCGCAAGCTTTACAACGATTGTATTAAGTCCATCAATGAAAGCTGTCATCTTAGGAGTTTTTTGAGGCTGGGATGTGTAGATTTGCTCTTCTCCTTCAATTAGCCAAACCTCTTTTGTTCCGTTGATGTTAGAGATGAATCTGTCAAATGCAACATCTTTTGCTTCCCAATTGCCCTTTCTTACGATAATACCCACTTTAGTTATTTTGCCAGGAAGCTCTACAACTGCTTTCATACCAAAGTCATCTTTAGAAGTAAACTCATACGCTTTCCCTTCTGCCCCAACTGGCTCAACAGGCCAAATCCACAGGTTCCAGCCTTGATAATCTTCGTTGTAGCGGTAGTAGTGAATGATAAGAGTTGTTTTTTCATCTGCAGCAAAAATTGAAAGTGGCAAAATGATTGAAACTAAAAAGCTCAAAACAATTAAAACTGACATCAAACGTTTGCTTAAATTAGCTTTAATCATTAACATAAACCTCCTTTAAATTGGATTAAAAACAATGAAAGCTAAGATTAAATTAGGCTTTACACATAAGTTAAAATTGACAATGAAAAAATTTTTAAGAGGCTAAAAGTTTATGCAAATGTTTGCTTGGCTTTGTTTTGATTATATAATTTTTGATGAAAATTGTCAATATGCTGCAGATTGTATATTTTAGTCGCTCAAATTTGTGAATAATATACAAAAATAAATAGAGTTATTCAAAAATAATAATTTTGAATAATAACCAATATCAAACATTTGTGTGTATTGAAAGGTGATATTAAATTATGCATTAAAAAAAAAGAAGGCCGCTTGACATTTCGCCCAACCCTCTATACATCAATACCTTCTATATTACAAGTACCCTAATTTAAGGGAGTTTCTTCATTTTGTTGTAATTTTCTTTGCACCTTCACTCAAAGGTTTTCCCGCCTTTTTTTAAAGTTTTTCGAATACTCTCATTTTGCCTGATAATAACAGCGCTTTGGCGACTCTATCAAACCTTCATTTTTAAGATCTTTTATTGCCTTTTCAATTTCTTTTCTATCAAGCCCTGTTTTTTCAACAATGTCTTGGATTTTCAAAGGTTGGTCAGAGCTTTTTAGCGCCTGTAACACAATTTCTTTTGAATCCATCTTGCTTTCTCCCCTTTCACACTTTTAAAATGTTAATTCTTTTTTTTCACTGTTTCAGTAAATATATTACCACTATTTCTTGGATTTCTAACAGTAAGGAAAAAAGATTAGCAAAGAATGATATAATCTTAAGTTGAAAGCAGCAATACACAAAACTAAGAAGGAGATGATGAGCAATTGAAATGCTTATTGTCTTCTTCTTATATGTTAATGTTTGACAATTATTATTCCTTTCAGCCAAGACTCAAAAGCTTATGTAAAACAGTTGATCTTAGCAATATAAGATCAACAAGATATATGTGTTCAAAAAGTACTCTAATAATGATTTCTGAGAGAATTAAAAATATAAAAAATTCGTTGTGTTTTCTTGGTTCAGGTGACTTTCATCATTTTTCATTGGTGCTTCTCAAAAACATTTCTCAAAAAATCTCTTTAATCGTCTTTGATAAGCACATTGACTACTCAAACTTTTTTGAAGGATTTGTCAGCTGTGGATCGTGGTTAAAAGACGCATGTGAATTAGAAAATGTTGCTGAAGTCTTTGTACTTTCAGAGGAAAAAAAGAATGTTGAAAATCAAAAGCTAAAAACAATTTCACCCTTAGAATACAGAAAAATTCAGCCTCAATTTGATATTTACATAAGCATTGACAAAGATATTTTGAATTCTTCCTCTTTAAAAACAACATGGGACCAAGGAAGCTGCGATGTTGCCACCCTCTTTGATATTCTTTCTTACCTTGGCTCTAAATATACAATAATCGGCGCTGATGTTTGCGGAGAACCACCTGTCAATTTCTTTTCGCCTGAGCACAAGAAAAGTGAAGATATTAACTTGAGATTACTAAATTTTTTCACATCAAGTTCACAACTTTTAGCTGGATGAGAAACATCTCCTCTATTTTTTTTGCACCTTTTCTTGGTGAAGATTATTTTGCATTGCAATTTAGATTCATTTAAACTATAATATAGCTATAAATTAACTGTAACTTAACTATAATTTGAGGTGATTTTGATGGAAAAAGAGGTTTTGAACTTTGAAGAGGCGGCTAAGTTTTTGGAGATATCAAGCAAGACATTTAATCAGCTTTTAAAGGATGAAGATATCCCCGCACGAAAGATCGGAAGAGAGTGGCGGTTTTCAAAAAAAGCCTTGCTTGAGTGGCTTGGGAAAGGCTCCTCAAGGGATTATTTCAAAAATCAAACTATTACACGGTTCGAAGAAGTAAAAAGTGGAAAAACTGAAAACTTAATCTCTCACGCAAAAGAGATACTCGACACAATTGCACAAGAAAAATCAATTACCATTGAAGACAAAAGATTTGAATTTCCTGATAACGTAGAGATGGAGGTAAAAATTAAAAAAAGAGTTGACACCATCAAGTTTGAGCTTGAATTTGAATGGCAGAACGAAGAAAAAGGAGATGAAGAGGATGAATAACAAGAATTCAAAAATTCAGGAAAAGAAAGTCTTTGGTATACCGTGGAATGCGTTCATATTTGGCTTTGTGAGCTTTTTAAACGACTTTTCAAGTGAGCTGACAATAAGAGCACTTCCTCTTTTTTTGAAAAATGTCCTGAACACAAAAACATCTATTATAGGGCTTATAGAAGGAGTGGCAGATTCAACTGCAACAATTTTAAAAATCTTCTCAGGGTATCTTTCTGACAAGTTAAATCAGCGAAAATGGCTTGTCACTTTGGGCTATGGCCTTTCTCTTGACTTTGTCAGTTTGAAGCTCAAAAAGCTTGGGAGGACTGGGATTGACAAAATATGGACCTCAATTTTGTCACTACATCATTTGCTAATACCAATAAATTCTAAGCCTTCCTCATATGTCATGAAGTTTTTTGGACCCTTTATCTTCATTACATTCAGTATATCTCCAGCTTCTCCCTCAATTTTTTGCTTTATCAAATATTTCTTCCCTTTTATCTCTATTTCAAAAAAGTTCATTGAATATATTGCTTCCATTATCCTTTCACTACTTATTCCTTTACCTTTTCTCCTCAAAATATATTCCAATGTCCTTTGCAGTAAAAATGCCAAAAAACATATCACAAAATGTCCTTTTATTCTGCTTTCTGTAAAGTGATATATCGGTCGCACTTCTAAACAGCTTTTCATTACTCTGAATGACTGTTCTATCTTCCATAAATCGTGATATGCTCCTAAAACCTCTTCTACATCCATATCCTTTTTGCTCGTTTGAATTGCATAATAACCGTCAAATTTCTCATCTCGTTTTATCGCTTCCTCATCCAATACATATTCTTCTGATTTTGATTTCTTCTTCAAATATTTCCTTGCACCTTTCTTTTCTAAGGCTGTTATGCTTCCTTTGTTCTCTAAAAGCTCTTTGGCTTTTCTTACCAATCTCTCTCTGTCTTCTTTGTCTTTCTTGGCTCTCTTGCTTGAATACGTTATTATCAAATTCTCTTCTATTTTGAACTCTTTACCCTCTTCATCCTTGACAATATTTGTTCTTTCCAATACCTTATATTTGAATTCATCACCATAAATTTCTTCAGCATTCAAACATCTTTTGCCATCAAGTCTTTTATATCCTTCTTCATTAAAAACTTCATCTAAAATTTCTTTACTTGCATTCTTTAATCTGCTTGCTACTATATAGTCGTACCCAGCTTCTTTTATCATCTTTAAATTTATTCTGCTGTTAAGCCCTTTGTCTGCTACTATTATTATCTTATCTATACTAAATTTTTCCTTCAGCTTCCTCAGTATCTTTACCATCGTCTTGCTATCTATCGTATTACCAGGAAAAAGTTCATACCCTATCGGTCTGCCTTCTTTGTCCACCAAAAGCCCTAATACAACTTGCACTTCATTTACCTTGTTGTCTTTGCTAAACCCAAAATTTTTAAGTTCATCCGCTCTACAACTCTCAAAGTATATTGTCGTCACATCATAAAACACTACATCAACTACCATCTTAAATAAGTCTTTATTTCTCTGATACAGGTATGTCTCTAAATCTTCTTTTACACTGTCAAGAAAATCTAAACACCTGTACAATTGATTCAAATCTATATCCTCTTCAAATCCAAAATATTTGCTTCTCTGATGATAAGTTCTTAGTTTGCTCATTGGCTCTATCAATCTCTGTATGGTCATTAAAAAACTTACTTTGTCTACATCAAATTTTATCTTTCTCTCTTTTGCTGCTTTCCCTTTTAAAAACTTATCAATTTCAAGCTCCTGCCATAACTTTCTGTATACAATGTATCCCCAGTTTTTTACAACTGCATCCGAAATATCTTCTTCAGATTCAATAGTAACAGCTTTTGCATTCTCAGTAGTTGTTTCAGCGACAATATCAGATAGTTTTTTTACAATGTTTTTAAAAGCGGGGTCATCTTTGAGAATATCAAGTCTACCAAAGTTAAATAGTACTCTTTGCTTTACTTTACCATTTTCACGGTAATTTTCGACTAACCTAACATACTGATAACCGCCAGCATTAGTAATTTTGACAAACATATGGCAACTCCTTGAAGATAGTTTGTTATATTGTACCACAAAATATTTAAAAAGTCAAGCAAATTCAGTATATATTAAGCTAAAATTTGTCCCTACATTTTTTAAAATTTTTTATTTTTCTCTTCTTGAAACCCGCATAAATTAAGACTTTGTTATTTTTTGTTAGCTCAAAAACACCTCTTAACTGACAAAGTCAAGAAAAAAGAGTTGACACCATCAAGTTTGAGCTTGAATTTGAATGGCAGAACGAAGAAAAAGGAGATGAAGAGGATGAATAACAAGAATTCAAAAATTCAGGAAAAGAAAGTCTTTGGTATACCGTGGAATGCGTTCATATTTGGCTTTGTGAGCTTTTTAAACGACTTTTCAAGTGAGCTGACAATAAGAGCACTTCCTCTTTTTTTGAAAAATGTCCTGAACACAAAAACATCTATTATAGGGCTTATAGAAGGAGTGGCAGATTCAACTGCAACAATTTTAAAAATCTTCTCAGGGTATCTTTCTGACAAGTTAAATCAGCGAAAATGGCTTGTCACTTTGGGCTATGGCCTTTCTGCAATTTCAAAACCGCTTTTGTACTTCGCAAACAACTGGGTATTTGTATTGATAATAAGGTTTCTCGACAGAGTGGGCAAGGGTATTAGAACATCTCCAAGAGATGCACTAATTGCAAACACCACAAAAAAAGAAGAGCTTGGAAAGGCGTTTGGTTTTAATAGAGCAATGGACCCGGCAGGTGCAATACTGGCACTTTTGGTAGGTTCTGTAGTTATCTATTTTTCTTCAAAAAATGCCATCAGACTCACAGATCATCTATTTAAGATTTTAGTTTTAATTTCAATCTTCCCAGTATTTATTGCCCTTTTTCTCATAGTTGCATTTGCTGTAGATGTTAAAAATGGAAGCAGCAGTGCAAACAAAGTGAACCTTTCTTTAAAAGGTTTTGACAAAAGATTTAAGCTGTATCTTCTCACAATTGCAATCTTCACACTTGGTAACTCTTCAGATGCGTTTTTGATACTTCAAGCTCAAAACAGAGGTTTGAGTATCTTAGAGATATTTTTGATGTTAGCGGCATTTAACTTTATCACCACAATCAGTGCATATCCTGCAGGACTTCTTTCAGATAGAATAAAACGTCAACATTTAATTGTCGCTGGCTGGATTGTGTATGCCTTGATTTACTTGGGCTTCGGCCTTGCAACAAAGACATATCAAATAGTTATATTGTACATTCTATACGGTCTATATTATGGTCTTACAGAAGGTGTTGAAAAGGCACTTGTTGCTGATTTAGTTGAGCCTGAAAAAAGAGGAACCGCTTATGGACTTTACAATGGTGCAGTTGGAATATTTGCATTTCCTGCAAGCTTGATAGCTGGATTTTTGTGGCAGTATATCTCACCTTCCGCACCGTTTATATTTGGTGCAGTCCTTGCAATTATTGCTTCTATATCTCTTTTGAAAGTGCTTAGCTTAAAAAGAGATTAAAAATGGTTAATCGAAAATTGATGACCTGGGGCCAGCTCAATATCAAAAGCTGTTGCCCCATTTTTCTATCCATTCAACCTTACATTCTTAAACTTTACTACTTCTTTGTACTCAGAGGGGCTATAACCTGTATATCGCTTAAATATCCTCGAAAAATAGTGAGGGTCCGGGATGCCCACTTTATCTGCCACCTCATATGTTTTCAAATCAGTTGTTGCAAGAAGCTCTTTAGCCTTCTCAATTCTGTATTCATTTATAAAATCAGAAAGGTTTTTTCCTGTTTCCTTTTTGAATAGTCTACTTAAGTATGAAGGACTTACAAAGAACTTTTCCGAAATCTCAGAAAGTGATATTTCATTGTAAGAGTAATTTGCCTTAATGTATTCAATCACCTTTTTAATTAAGCTGCCCATCTTGCTCTGGTTGTGCTTTTGTACCTCTTCGATTGTCTTTTGGATTGACATTTTAAGTACACCATTTAGCTCAGAAATACTTTTACATTTTAAAATCTCACTCAAAAACTCAATGTCTTGCAGCTTGTCTTCTTGTTCATATTGGCTTGAGCTTGACAAAACCTGAGCTTTTATCATGTTGATTTCAATTAACATAAGATAATATAGATTGAATATATATTGTTTGTCAACTTTTGATTTTTTTAATGTCTCTTCAAGTTCTGATAATAGTATATCTATATTTGAAATATTGCCATATCTTACATTTGAAATAATTTCATTTTTCAAATATTTTAATTTTTTATCATCAACATACACAAAAAGATGTGAAAGGTCTTTGTAATATATTATGTCTTCATTGTCAAAGTAAAACTTGTAGTTAATAGCATCAATGCACTCTTTGAATTTGTTTGGAAGCTCCACAATACCGTAACCCCATGTACTGACAACTAATGTTAGATCTATGTTAAAACATTCAATAGCTGCTTTTTTGAGTTGTTTTAAAAGTTCAAAAAACTCTAACTCCTCTTTTTTGGAAGGTTCACATTCAAAACTTACAACATAGACTGCTTGAGAATTGTTTAAGTATATTGTATATATGGAACAATCTTTATCAATAAAATCATTCAGTATATTAGAAACACCCAAAAGATACAAATGACTATTTGGTTTTTCGTTTTCTTCTTTTATTCCACATTCTGCCAAAATCATGACAAAGTTCTTTATATCAATTTTATATACTTCTGCCATTTGGACAATTTCATCTTCATTTGTAATCATCTCAAATATGACATTGAACAAAAAGTTTTCTCTCAAAATTGGCAATTTCTCTTGTAAAAGTCTATTTATCTTCTCAAGTTCTTCTATCATTGTTTTTTCCTTATTTATCTCGGCAATAGCTTTTTGAACAACATTTATTATATCTTCCACCTTTGTTGGCTTTAGCAAAAAATCAAATGCACCAAATTTTATGGCTCTTTGAGCATATTCAAATTCTCTGTAAGCCGTGAGAATAATAATCTTGCACTGAGGCAAAATGGCCTTTATTCTCTCAATTAGCTCAATTCCATCCATGTTAGGCATTCTGATGTCTGTAATGACTATGTCAGGCGTAAACTTTTTAATAAGCTCTAAGGCCTCTTCGCCAGTTGAAGCTTCGGCACAGATCTCACAGTCAAAATCTTTCCATCTAATTACATTTCTAATTCCCTTTCTTATAAGCATATCATCATCAACGATTAAAATCTTGTACATCTTTAAATCACACCTCTTTACAAGTATTCTAAGTTATCTTCATAGACTTTTTCTATTGCCTCAACCAAAATTTCTATCTTTATTGTGGTGCCCTTATTAGGCACACTCTCGATTGAAAAGTGAGCATTACTACCATATATCAATTTTAATCTCTTTACAACATTCAGAAGTCCAATTCTTGTGTATGATTTTTCTTCTTGGTCAAACTCAAGCTCATCTGCAAGACCATCACGAATTTTATTTAATTTTTCTGGATTCATCCCTATCCCGTCGTCTTTCACAATTATGTTGAGCTTTTCATCAAACACATAACATCCAATAAAAATCTTGCCTCTCCCTTTTGGTCTTATCCCATGAAAAACAGAGTTTTCTACAAGCGGTTGAATCAAGAGTTTTGGAATTCTAAACTTTAAAGCCTTTTTGTCTGCGTCAATCTCAAGTTTCAGATTTTCCTCTCCAAAGTTTATCTTTAAAATAGAAATGTACGAAGTTATGTATTTTAGCTCCTCTTCAAGAGGCAAGAATTTTTCTTCTTTCAAATTCACCTCTAAAAGTCTTGAGAGGGCTATCACAACATCACTAATTTGAGATACCCCGTTTAGCTGCGCAAGCCAGTTAATTGATTCTAATATGTTAAATAAAAAATGAGGATTGAGCTGACTTTGCAGCGCTTTTATTTCAGCTTCTTTTCTCGTTATTTGCTCTTTGTAGATAGAATTTATAAGATGATTTATCTTCTGCACCATGCTATTGAAGTTCTCAATTAAAAGCCCAAGCTCATCTTTTCTCTCAAGGTCATTTATTGTGGTATACTCCCCACTTCTTACTTTTTTTGTTGCCTCAACAATAGCCGAGATTGGTTTTAAAAAATCCATAGAGAGTAAAAGAGCTGTAGCAGACGTTATCATGAAAGATAAAAAGCAAAGGATAATTAACCATATGCGAAGTTTATCTATGTCTCTAAAAAGAACTTTTACAGGTATTGATGTTACAATATACCAATTTACTTCTTTTATTGGCAAGATATTTACAATAGACTCTTTCGAGGTATATGTAACAACGCCATTTTCGTTTTTTATACTATCGGTAAGCTTCATAACCTCTTGTTTGTTGAGCTGTCCTTTTGTACAAACGAAGGTGTTTTGACCAATGAGCGAAATTGCTTGACTTTTTTCTGCAACAAGCTCTGAAAATGTCTTTGTAAACAGTTCGGTATTTACCATAATTGCTAAAATTCCTTGAAATTTTAACGTCCTAGGATTATTAATGAGCCTTACAATAAGAACAACTGGGTTATTTTCGTTTTCACCATCGATATTTGCAACATACCATACAGGTTTTCCATCGCCGTTTGATGCTATGTGGTAGAGTCTCTCAAATGTAATGGCCAGTGGTACAATCTCATCAAGTCCCTTTTTCTGAGATGTGTTGTCAACTATACACAGTTTCTTGTCTTTTGTAAAAATTCCAATAGATTGTATATCGCGATGTCCTAAGATTATCTTTCTAAGTTTATTCGTAAATGAGGCAACATCGTCGTAATAGTCAATTTTTCTTTGGGCTTTTTCAAGTATATTATATAACTCACTTTGATACAATACATCTTGGGTAATCAGATTTAATTCATTTATTTTATCAACAATTCTCAATCTTGCAGTTTTTATAACATCAGAGGTGTAACCAATATACTTTTCGAAAATCAGGTCGGAAGAAATTCTAAAGCTTACAACACCTATCAGTATTATTGGAATAAAGATTTGAATATATGCAACTGCCAAAAATTTCTTGTCTATTGAAATGCTTCTGTAATATTTTAAAAATCTATCCAAAATTCCTTTACTTTTTCCCATATTTATTCACCCAATTTTTTCATATTCTCTTCCCATGCCAAAATAGCTTTTGCCCAAAACTGCTCAGGCGTAATTTTGTCATTTAGAACATAAGGAATGTTTTTAGTAACAACCTCGTCCCAAATAGTCCTATCAATAAAATGGTCAGGCGGTGAAACAAGCACATCTGCATTTTTAATAAGCCCTTCGGCTTTTGCTCTGAGTGGATTTGTAATTTTTGGTGGATTTGTTATTTTCACATTTGGGATAAGTCCCGTCCTTTCGACAAAGATTCTTGCTGTTTTTTCTGAGGTGAGATACTTTAAAAGTCTTATTGCTGCATCCCTCTTTTTGGCGTCTTTCCAGCAAGATGCGCTCATATAAAATGTTCCTCCACCAAGCCCATAAATTAGCTGTCTTTTGCCACCTGATATTACCTGAGGGAAAAAATATATATCAACTGTTTTTGGATCACATTTTGAAATAAACCAAGACCCTTGAACAATCATAGCTGCCTTTTTGGATAAAAATAAATCATTTCGCTGTTTGCTAGTAAGAGTATAGTAATTATCAGGAAACGCTCCTATTTTGTAGAGCTCTTTTAAGTAATCCAGCGCTTTTATGTAAGATGGTGATATCTTATGACCTTTTAAAGGGTTTTCCACTTCTTGCTTTGTCCCAATTGCAACTACTAAGTTTTGATATATGTACGTACCTTCTGGCTGAGCATTGAAAGCAATGGGAATGATCCCTTTGGCCCTGAGTTTTTTACACACGTCCTTGAGTTGAGTAAAATTTTGAGGTACTTTCAAATGATATTTTTCAAATATGTCCTTGTTTACAAAAAGACACTCAACAATTGTCTCAAAGGGGAGGCCATAAATTTTCCCATTCCACATAACATATTTCCACATATCAGGATAAAAACCTTCATACCACTTTCTATCACTTTTTAGCACATCTGTTAATTCAGCAATTTTATCGTTTTTAATCAATATATCCCTAACAGATCCTGGGAAAAGACCAAAAACATCAGGAGAGTTTCCTGAAGCAAAATCAGTTTGGAGTTTTAACAAAAAGTCATCACCAAATAAAGACTCATTAACAACCATAATATCCTTATTCTCTTCTTGGAACTTATTCAAAACAAATGAAAGTGTGTCAGCATAAGGGTCAACACCCCCCCATGAACTAATAAATCTCAGCTCAGTTTTAATATTTGTTTCATCATTGACAATCATTATGCTTTCTTGAATGTTTTTTTGTGTGTTCAAAATCAGCATCAATATTATTGTAATGGTAGTTACCAGGGGTATAAAAAAGCTAAAGTAAGCTATCTTCTTTCTACTAAACATTAAAAATCCCAACCTTACACTCTTGCTTGAATAACTACATTTTAATTATATTTTACCTTATTTTTCAGGCTCTTTGTCAAGAGTTGGGGTGGGTATTCTGAATGCCCACCTTTTTCAGTTTTATCAACCAAGCATTAATTGTAATATATGCCTATTACAGGTAAGCAATTTTAAAAACTCAATCCTACCTTTACCCGCTACTTTTGTGAGTTTTAATTATTCTCTTTACTTTATCCTAACTACCACAACTATATAATGTCCTCTTTCTAAATCTCTCAAAATTTCTATACCCATATGCATTTCTCTTTAAAACTTTTATCTTATTGTTAAAACCTTCTGTTACACTATTTGTATATGGAACATCAAAAAAATTTACTATCTCTGAAAACCAGTTCCTAAAAACCTTTATGCATCTGCAAAATTCACAAAGACCACTTCTCTCTGCCGCCTCTATCCACTTTTTTAATTCAACTTTTGCTTCTGCTGAATTACTGCTTTCTAAAACTTTCTTGAATTCTTCCTTCAGTCTATGCGCTTTCCTTAAATCTCTACTGTACCAAAACATCACTTCTAACTCTTCTCTTTGCTCTGCTGTAAGTTCTTCATAAGACTTTAACAATAATTTCCTGCTCCCCTTGAAATATTTCCTCAAATTATCTTCTATTTCTTTCTGCACTCTTTTCCTTACTCCTTCTGTCGCCCAATAAACATACCTTATAAAATGAAATTTGTCTATTACTATCTTCGCATTTTTAAAATATATCTTTGCTATCTCCACAAATTGTTTCCACATATCACAATATGAAATACTTTACTTTATCCCTTCCTTGTAACCCTTTAAAATATTCAATCAAAACATCTTGTCTTCTGTCTCTTAAAATTTCTACTATCTGTTTTTTCACAGGGTCTACAATTATACACTGATATTTAGCTCCACCTGCATTTCCTTTGAATTTATCTATGCATATCGCCTCAGAAGAAAAATCCTCTATCTTCCTGGTAGGATTTACATTGTCAAATAACCTCATAACTGTTGTTACTGATACATTTGTCTGTCTTGCTATTTCTTTCATATTGCTCAAGCTACTTAAGCTGACTTATAATGTATGCTGCCAATCTATTTGTCATTCTTTGACGCTTGCCCAAAAAATTTATGTGTTCAAAAAATTTCTTTCCACATTCTTTGCAAACATATCTTCGCTTCCTTAAAACTAAATATGTTCTCTTACCCATTATTGGTATGTCCTTTACTCTTTGGACACGATAATCATGTATCTTGCTTGTGATACTGCCACATTTAGGACACTTGTGAGGTTTTTGCGCCTGACTTATATGGAGTTCTACTTCATTTTCGCTTTCTACTACTTGGTGGAGAATGATATCTTTTGATTTCAAAAGTTCTGTGATATAATTATGATTGAGCACTTATTCTGGATGCTTCCTTTCTTTTGTGTTTTTTTTATACCTAAAAACAATTTTAATTATAGCAGGCATTCAGAATAAGTGCTATATTTTTTCTTTTCTTACCACCCCAATATTTATTATAGAGCCATTTTTCATGCTCCAATCAATTTAATTAATTGACTAATATTAGTAACAAACGGGATACCAATATAAAACTGACTATTGGTATCCCGTTTGTCTATATTTTTTTATTTCTTTCTTCCAGTCTTCTTTAAGAACTCATCATATTGTTTCTGAGCTTCTTTTATTATAATGTCAACTCCAGCTTGTTTAAACTTCTTGATTGCCTGTGGTATATACTTATCTGGGTCAACAGAACCTGTCTCAAGAAGTGGAATGTACTGTTTCCATACACTCTTGCATGCAGCAACTTGAGTCTTAACCTTTGAGTCATCAAAGTTAAACCCAAGGCTCAAAAGTGGCAGTGCTTTCTTGTTATACTCTTCAAAGTTCTTCCACTTGTTCGGGTCTTCATTCTCATAGATGTAGTTTATAAACTGGTTACCAAACATCCAACCAAGACCTGGGCTGTAGTCTTTTGCTTTTGGACCAGGAGCAATAATACCTTTCTTTTTATCTTTGAATACGTAGTGCTGGCCTTCGATACCAAAGTTTACTAAGTTGTTTAGATACTTGTCTGTGTTGAAGAGCTCTAAGAACATGAGTGCTCTTTCAGGATTCTTAGATTTTGCATTTATTGCCTGCATTGAACCAATACACTCTCTTGTAGACATAACAGGTGGTGTAATGTCAATCTGCTTCCACTCATATCCTGTTGAGATTGACATTTCAGCATCTTTACCAGGTTTTAAAGACTGTGGCATTACGAATACTTTTCCTGCCTTCAAATCTGACATCCAGTCTGTAACCTGAGCTGCGTCTTTTCTGATGTAACCTGCCAAGTAATACTTTCTTACTGTCTTAAAGAGAGCTTTTGTATTTGGCTGTTCAAGTTCATTTACTATCTTTGTACTCTTGTTATTTGGATAGAGTGAAACTGGAACATCATCATCTACAACCTTATCCCAGTCAAGCAAGAATCTTGGAGACTCACCTGCATATGCTCCTAATGGATATACTCCCGGCTCTTTTTGCTTAATGACCTTCAGATATGGCTCTAAATCTTCTAACTTCTTAACTTTTTTGAACATGTCCTGAAGCTTATACTTCTTTACCAAGTCCATTCTTACAATAAATCCCCAGTTATGAGCCTTTTCTTTGTTTGCAGGAATTGCATATAAAATGCCATTAATTGAAGCACCCTTTATAAAATCATCACCTAAAAGCTTCTTTGTCTTTGGTGCATACTTTGAAAGAAGATCATTTCCTGGTTTGTTGAGTGGTAAAAACGCACCTTTTGCAACGTTAGTTCTGTAGTTGTTTGTCCAAATAGCTGTAAAACAGATGTCAAATGGCTCACCAGCTGCAATCTTTGTCTGCATTCTGTCGTTGTACTCGCCCCAGTCAAACATTGTCATTTTGATTTCAGCGTTGAGTTTTGGTTTAATGTACTCATTTACCTTTTGGTTAATCAAATCCCAGTCTTTCTGTGGTGTACCGATGACATACCATGTGAGTTTAACATAAGGAAGTTTAGACTTAGACGAAGATGCTGCAAAGCCACTTACGATGCCAATCACGCTTGTCAACGCAAACGCCAAGATGAGCATCACTACAAAAAACTTTTTGAGTTTCACAAAAACCAACCTCCCCAACTTTTTGTTTTTTATTATAAGCCCCAAAGCCTGTTAAAACCAGACTTTTGAGGCCTATATCCACCACGCATTATCCTTTGATAGCACCTATTGTAAGACCTTTAACAAAATATCGCTGGAAGAATGGATAAGCTAAAACTATTGGACCCATTCCCATAACTGCCATTGCCATTCTTGCAGATTCTGCAGGTATCTCAGGCGGAATAGATGGATTCATCGCTAATTTTGAAGCAATCTCTGCTAAGTATTGTATTTTTTGCTGAACCCTGTACATTAAATATTGCAAGTTATATAGTTCTTCCTTTTCAATCAACATAAACGGAAGCCACCAGTCATTCCAATACATTATTGCTGCAAAGAGTGCTATTGTTGCAAGTCCCGGCTTTACTAATGGAATAACTATTTTGAAAAATATAGTAAATTCCCCGGCACCATCAATCTTGGCTGATTCAATTATAGAGTCAGGCAAGGACATTGAAAGGTATGTTCTAAAAATCAAGACGTACCACATATTCATTACATATGGAAAGATGAGAGCAAAAATTGTGTTTTTTAAATGCAGTACATTTACACAAACTATATACCACGGCACAAGTCCAGCGTTAATCAACATTGTGAAAAATCCAAAGAAAGTGAAGAATTTTCTATACTTAAAATCTTTTCTGAACAGTACATATGCGTACATTGAAACTACCGCAACACAAAGAAGTGTACCTACCGCAGTTACAAATATTGTAATACCATACGCACGTGCAATTGCAATCCCTTGCTCAAGTACAAAATCATATGACTTTGTACTAAATTTGACTGGAATTAGCCTATACCCTACTTGTCTCATTGCCTCATCATCACTTAGAGATATAGCAACAACTGCCCAAAGAGGAACTAAGCATAATAAAGTTATTAATAAAAACACTATGTGTAATATCACTTCTGCCGATGTTGATATTTGCATAAATTTGCTTTTTGAATGCATGAATCCCCACGCCTTTCCTATTTTGATTGTTAAAAGAGAGCTTTTTCTGGATCAAGTCGTCGAACAATGAGATTAGAAGTCAACACTAATATAAAACCCATTATCGACTGGTAAAAGCTTGCTGCCGAAGCCATTCCTATGTCATTCATCCCCATTAATGTCCTGTATACATATGTGTCAATGACGTTTGTAACATCATAGAGTGCACCGCTGTTCATAGGGAGCTGATAGAAGAGACCAAAGTCTGCATAAAATATTCTTCCTATACCAAGTAGGACAAGTACCACTACCAGTGGAGACAAAAGGGGCAACGTGATATGTTTTATCTGTTGCCACTTGCTCGCTCCATCAATAAGCGCTGCTTCATAGTACTCAGGGTCGATTCCTGTAATTGCAGCCAAGTATATAACCGCATTGTATCCTGTGTATTTCCACAGATTTGCTAAAATAAGTATCACCGGCCATGGTTTTGGCTCAACATACCATGCAATTGGTTCTATTCCAAGTTTAGGCAAAATCAACGTATTTAATATTCCAAGGTCAACACTCAAGAATGCAAACGCCATGTAAGCAACAACAACCCATGATAGAAAATAAGGCAAAAACATTACTGACTGGTAAAACTTCGCCATAAATCTTGCTCTCATCTCACTTAAGGCAATTGCAGTTGCAACAGCAGCTAAATTACCAAGAACAATGAATGCTAAGTTATATAAGAGTGTATTTCTTGTGATTATAAATGCATCAGGCGTTTTGAATAGAAATTCAAAGTTTTTAAAACCAACCCATGGACTTTTTAAAATTCCCACATCATAACGTACATCTTTAAAAGCGATAATAAGGCCAAACAGTGGAAGATAAGAAAATGCAATCAGGAGAATTACCCCAGGTAGTGCCATTATAAATAATGGAAAATTTTTGTTAAGTTCTTTTACAAAACCAGAGCGTGAATATGTGCGCTGACCACTTCTCATCTTGCATGTTCCCCTTTCTATGTTAAATCTTTGGAAATTTCCCTTGTGCTGAGTTTGATTTTCAACTATAGTTTACAATCTTACTTATAAAAAATGAATTGATAAAATTGCATTCTTTTTGTTAATTATTGATATGTAAATTTGCATTATTTTGATTTAAAAGCAGTCAAAAAAGTATAAATTAAAAAATGTAGAAGGCAGAAAAAAAGGAACTATCCTATTTGATAGTCCCTTTATGTGGTACAAGCTTATTATAAAATCTATCCTTTTACATCTTTCCTGTAAGTTCTAAAATTTTGTAGATTATTTGTGTAGCCTCTGCACGTGTAACCTTTGCTTTTGGCCCAAAACTTCCATCTGTAAATACATCCATGAGTCCAAGCGAAATAGCAGCATTTACATCTTGTCTTGCCCAGCTACTGATTGAGTTTTTGTCTGATATTGCAATCTCTTCAGTAGCTTCAGCTTTTTCATCTGTCAAAATCCTGTAAATTCTCATTGCAAATACTGCCATTTCTTCCCGTGTCACTGCCTTCTCTGGTTTTATATATTTGCCATCTCCCAAAATTATGCCTGCCTTATATGCCGTAGATACTTCATTTGCATACCAGCTATTTTTGCTTACATCTGCAAACTCTCCGTTGTAGCTTTCCTCTTGCAAATCTAAGAGTCTGACTGCCATAGCAGCAACCTCAGCTCTTGTGACTGCCTTTTCAGGACCAAATAAATTTGTAGAAATTCCATTGACTATTTTCTTAGAATAAAGCTTTGAAATAGCCTCATACCCAGTTGTCTGAGGGGTAACATCTTCAAAAAGCATATTTGTAAATCTTACATTGTCTAAGTACATTCTACCTTTAAAATCACTGTTTACATCTGCAACAACTATGATTATGTCTCGCAGATGGGTATCAGGTCCAATAATCTTCCCCTCTTTTATCTTATCTAAATCAAAAGAAATTTTGAAAGAATAAAGGTCATCTGGTGTTTTCTTCAGTGTAGATAAATTGCTCAAATCTATATTAAAGCTATCCTCTGCCTGTGCCCAATAGTTAAGAGAAGGTGGTGCAAACGCCAGGAAGATTGCAAGCTCACCTTTTGTTGCCTGTTTTGGTTTTAGGTAAAAGTCAAAGCAGAGATACTTACAATCACCTCTTGTTGTATTTATATTCCTCAAAATTAGCCTTGGAGCAGAAGCCCAACCATCTTGAGGCTTTTTTTCAGGGTACTCAACCTCCCATGAAAGTGCATTTGAACCATTTGCCTCTTCTATTGTTAAAGCACCTTTAACACCAGATGGTCCATCCCAGTCCCAACCTTGCCGTGTACCATCTTCAAAATCAGATGGCAAAATAGGTTGACCAATTGGGGCACACGCGACTTGATCTTGAGAAATTTTCAATGTTCTCTCAATAGGCTGATATGGAATACCCTTTATTCTTGATCGTACATATTCACCAGAGATGCTAAGTTCTGAAATATCCCATTTCTGGTCGCTGCCAGGGTCCAAATCTGTTGCTTGAGACACACCGCTAATGTAGGGAACAAAAGCACCAGAAGTCTCATTTTTATTTGTCAAGGACCAGTTTACCCAGCTTATATTGTTTGCGTTGAGGTACTCAAGCCATTTGTCAGCCTCATCAAGATATGGTCCACCATCACCGCTTGCCTCACTTGTCCCCCATTCTGTTACAAATACTGGAACACCTGCTTCAATTGCCATCTTCATATTTTCAAACACATATCCATCTACCTTGTGTGTACCTGTATAGAAATGAACAGAATACATGACCTTGTCATCTGCAATTGGGTCTTTTATCGCAAAATCTGGTCTTTGGCTCCAGTTAGGCGAACCTACAATTATAATGTTTTCATTTCCCATCTGACGCAGCATCTTTATAATTGGTTCAGCATACGCTTTTACCTTCTTCCACCCTGCTTCATCATTTGTTACACCTGGGTCTGTTGGGTTTGGCTCATTACACAACTCATAAATTATATGAAAATTGTTTGGAAATTTTTGGGCTATCTCCTTGAAAAAGTCTTTTGCCCCTTTATAAATTTCTGCATTGGGGTCGCCGGGATTGAGAACATGCCAATCAACAATTACATACATGTCGTTTTGAATTGCCAATTTAATACCTTCAATGACCTTGTCTTTTACTTGAGGATTTGTAGCATATCCACCTTCTCCTACATACATTGCCAAGCGAATTACATTGCAACCCCAGTCATTTGCAAGTGCAGCAAACGCATTGTTGTTAATTATCTGTGGAAACCATTGCAGACCGTGTGTGCTCATACCACGAAGCTGAATAGGCTCTCCATTTTGGTCAGCTAAAATCCTTCTTCCATTTTGCTTGATAATTTGCAGTCTTCCAGCCACAGAAGGTTTTTTTACCAAGCTGTTGCCAATCAGGTGTGGATACTTATCCTTTTCATACGCAGTATTTTGAGCAAATGTAACAAAGGGAAAAAGAGATAGTAAAAAAGTAAAAACCATAAAGACTGCAAAAACTCTAAGACATTCTTTCTTCATAAAACTCACCCTCCTAAAATAACGTTTGTAATCATTAAAAAATTCCCTAAATACTGCATGAAAATTTACCTTGCACACCTTTTGTCTCCTCTTCTCTTGTAAAATCTTCTCCTTTTTCGTCAAAGAAAAAAAAATCCCTCTCAGATACGCAACTTTGAAAGGTCTAAATAATTTTAAAACAACTAAATCTAACTACCAGTACATGTAATCGTTATCATCTCTTTAGAAATTACTATAGTTCATCTTCTGACTAAATTGAATTAAGAATATTGAATTTTTGTTTTGAAACCTTGCCATGGTATTTGTACTATATTGAAATGAAATGAAGTAAAAATTTTATAACAACAAAACAAGGCTCATACCCTTTTTCAAGTTTAGGTACTTTCTCAAGGATATGAGCCCTTTAAATCTTTTTATATCAACTTTTTCTCCAGCGATTCTCTATACCTTCACAACATCTACCTTAATATGAAGCTCACGAAGCTGTTTTGGCTCAACCTCTGATGGTGCATCTGTGAGCGGGCATGAAGAATCCTTTACTTTCGGGAATGCAATTGTATCTCTTATCGAATCAAGCCCTAAAAGAAGCATACAGAGTCTGTCAAACCCATATGCAATTCCGCCATGCGGTGGTGTTCCGTATTTGAACGCCTCAAGCAAAAATCCAAATCTGTCTTGCGCTCGCTCTTCAGTAAAGCCAAGTGCCTTGAACATTCTCTTTTGTAGGTCTGTTGAGTGAATTCTTATTGACCCACCACCAATCTCTGTTCCATTTAGAACAATGTCATATGCTTTTGACCTGACTCTTGCTGGATCTGTCTCCAAAAACTCTATGTCCTCGTCCATAGGCGATGTAAATGGATGGTGCTTTGCCACATACCTTCCTTCTTCTTCTGAGTACTCAAATAGAGGAAATTCTGTTACCCACAAAAGATTGAATTTAGACTTGTCAAGAAGGTTCAATTTCCTTGCAATCTCAAGTCTAACATTCCCAAGGACGTCAAATACAACCTCATCTTTGTCTGCTGAGAACAAAAGAAGGTCACCAACCTGCGCATCAAGTCTTTTTAGAATCTCATTTATCTCTTCTTCCTTTAAAAACTTGACAATTGGTGATTTTAATCCATCACTTTCAACTGCTATCCATGCAAGTCCTTTTGCACCAAAATTCTTAGCGTACTCAACCAAGGCATCTATCTCTCGTCTTGAAAATTTCACAGCACACCCTTTTGCGTTTATTGCTCTAACTGATCCACCTTTGTTCGCTGCATCTGCAAAGACCTTGAACTCACAGTTTTTCACAATGTCAGTGAGGTTTACAAGCTCCATTCCAAAACGTGTGTCAGGCTTGTCTGTTCCAAACCTTTCCATTGCTTCTTTGTATGTCAGCCTTGGAAGAGGAAGTTTTAGATCTATTCCAAGCATTTCTCTGAAAATTGTCTGAAGAAGCCTTTCGTTTATCTCAATCACATCATCTACATCAACAAATGACATCTCAATATCAATCTGCGTAAACTCAGGTTGCCTGTCTGCACGCAAGTCCTCGTCCCTGAAGCACTTTACAATCTGAAAATACCTGTCAAACCCAGCAACCATTAGAAGTTGTTTGAAAAGCTGAGGAGATTGTGGCAGTGCAAAGAACTTGCCAGGGAAGATTCTGCTTGGAACAAGATAATCCCTTGCACCCTCTGGTGTTGATTTTGTAAGCATTGGTGTTTCTATTTCAATAAAGCCGTTTTGGGACAAGAAATTCCTAACCACTTGGTAAAGTTTGTGTCTAAACATTAAGTTTCTTTGCATATCAGGTCTTCTGAGGTCAAGGTATCTATACTTTAGCCTTACAGCTTCATTTACATTTATCCCTTCTTCAATTGGGAATGGCGGTGTTTCGGACTTGCTAAATATCCTAAGCTCCTTTGCCCTTACCTCAACCTCACCAGTTTTGATCTTAGGGTTTACTGTGTCAGGTGGTCTTTTTTCTACAATGCCTCTGATGCCAATACAATATTCGCTTCTCAAACTGTCTGCTTTCTCCATAAGTTCTTCGCCCATCTTCTCATCAAACACAACCTGAACAATTCCAGTTCTGTCTCGCAAATCAACAAATATTATTCCACCAAGGTCACGTCTTGTGTCAACCCAACCTGTCAAAATCACTTCTTTGCCAACATCTTCAAGTGACACTTCTCCACAGTACTTTGTTCTTTTGAAGCCTTTGATGCTTTCCAATAATATCACCCTCTTTGTAAATTTTGTTTATATCTTACTTTTGATGTACTGAGCTAAACCTTCTATTCTTACAACCTCTTCTGATGACGTCTTCATCTCTCTTACCTTGCAAACTCCTTTTTCAAGCTCATCATCGCCGATTATGACTGAAAAATCACAACCCAGCTTATCTGCATACTTTAGCTGAGATTTAAGACTTCTCGAAAGCTCTTCAATTACAGTGGAAATCCCTGCAAATCTCAAAGCACTTGCAATCTCAAACGCTTTTTTGGTTGCCAAATCTCCTAAGGTTGCAATAAAAACTTGAGGAACCTGTGGCTTTTGTGGAATCAGACCTTTTTGTGAAAGAAGCATTATAAGCCTCTCAACACCAATTGCAAACCCAATGCCAGGGGTACTGCTTCCACCTATCTGCTCTATTAAGTTATCATACCTTCCCCCACCACAGATTGCAAGTTCTTTGTCCAAAACCACATCAACAATCTCAAAAACTGTCTTTGTATAGTAATCCAATCCTCTTACAATGTAAGGGTCAACTTTGTAACAAACACCTGCTGCATCCAAATACCCTTTTAGAGCTTCAAAATGAGTTTTGCACTCATCGCAAAGATACTCTATTGGCTTTGGAGCATCTTTGGCAATCAGCTTGCAATTATTTTCTTTGCAATCCAAAATCCTCATCGGATTTTTATCAAGCCTTTGTTTGCAGGTTGGACAGAGCTTATCATAGTAGCCTAAAAAGTATTCTTTGAGATTTTTCACATAGTCCTTTCTGCAAACAGGACAACCAATACTGTTTATATTCACAACAATATTGTCAAGCCCAAGAGAAACAAAGAAATTGTAAGATAGTGAAATAATCTCTGCATCTGTCACAGGTGACTTTGAACCAAAGTTTTCAATACCAAATTGATGAAACTCTCTGTATCTTCCGCCTTGGGTATTTTCATATCTGAATGCTGATATAATGTAGTAAAGCCTTTGTGGCATGGGTCTTGATGCAAACCCATGCTCAATGAACAGCCTTGCAACAGAAGCTGTCCCTTCTGGACGCAATGTTATACTTCTTCCACCTTTGTCTAAAAAAGTGTACATCTCTTTTTGAACAATGTCTGTTGTCTCACCAACGCCTCGCTGGAAAAGCTCTGTATATTCAAATGTTGGAAATCTTACTTCTTGATAGCCATAAAGTTTGCAAATCTGCCTGAATTTGTCCTCAACATATTGCCATATATAGCTTTCTTCTGGCAAGACATCCTTTGTTCCTTTTGGTGCTTGGATTTTCATAATAGTTGTCTCTCCTTAAAGGTAATTTATTTTTGATTTTTACAATATTTAAATTATATACTACCTGTGAAGAAAGTTTCAATCTCTAAAATAAAACAAAAAGCTACAGGATGGTTAAAAATCTATATATCTCCTGTAGCTGGCTTCGTGTAATTATCGCATCTAATCTTATAAGGGATAATTAAATCCAACATAAAATTGTTCAATTGTTTATGCTGCAATATCTGAATAGTTTGCTATAATTATCTCTGTTTTAGTTTTAAGAAGTTCTTCCACTATCTTTTCAAGCTTAAGTGCTGTTTCATCATCAAGATAAGCTTCTCCACATTGTCCACATACAAGGGCTGGAACATTTTTTATAATCACGGTTTGGTTACCAACATCAACAATATGTTTAATCTTTCCTTCTTTCATTTCTGTTCTACACAATGGACACTTCATTTTTTATTTCCTCCTCGTTTTAAAATCAATCATCCATTCGTCCTCAGAAGGAAAATATGCAGTTATAAGCCATAAAAAACCATCTCCAACTGCACAGACTACATGAAGTGGTGAACCATTTTTGGGTACCCAAGAGATTAAACAACTCGGATAAGGATAATCATTTTCATACTGTTCTATAATTTTCACCTTTAAGGATATATTCTATTACATTTTCCCTGGTTATATTTCTTTCTCTCATCCTCTGCAACATATGAGCACGCCATTTAATTTTTCTCTCATTTACGAATTTTCTTATCTCTTCTATAGACAAAGCCATTACTGTTACTTCACACCTTGTTGGTTTTGTTGTATCTATTTATATCTTTTATATCTACTATCTTAGCAAAAAAAGCTAATTAGCATTCGCCAACCAAATCCCTGCACCTGCTGCCATTATGCCAAACACAATAGAGAGGAACACATACAGAAAAGCCTTTTTATGCTTTGATTTTTTTACATACATTGATGTCTCAAGCATAAAGGTAGAGTATGTAGTAAATCCACCCAAAAGACCTGTTGTTAAAAACAGTTTGTATCCTTGTGGTAAATGCTTTGATGACAAAAAACCTATGAAAAAACACCCAACTACGTTTATAAACATGGTTGAAATTGGGTGATCTTTTTCCATAATTTCTTTGAATATCTTAGAAATTAGATATCTCAAAACTGCACCCACAACACCGCCAAGTCCAACAATAAAAAGATTCATACCTCTTGAGCCACCTCTTCTTTTTGCCTTCTTGCTGCAACAAACTCTGCTGCCTCATAACCCAGTAGTGCTGCAAAAAGCCCAAGCAAAATTGAAAGCACAGGATACACAAAAGCCTTTGCCGCCTCACCTTTTGAGATAAGTTTTATTATCTCAATTATAAATGTTGAAAAGGTTGTAAAACTGCTTATAAACCCAGTTGTAATCATGTGACGAACAGCTGGTTTTATTTTTATATGATCAATAGTAATCTGCGCAACAAAGCACAAAGCAAAGCTTCCAAGCACATTTATAAAAAGTGTGGCTGTAGGAAAATCAGCTACATAAAGCTGTGAAATTAAGTACCTGCTTATCGCACCAAAAAATGCACCTACTGAGATTGCAGCTATGTTTTTCATCTTTTTTGTCTCTCCTTCCTTCTGGGTAAGTTGCTCATAATTAGAAGGACAATTTTGACTATATAAACAAAAAACTCCTACAAATATTACGCCTTTTTGCAAAGACGCAATATTTGTAGGAGTCATCAGCCATCATTGGCATTTGTTCGGCGGACTCCATCGCCGTTGTAGCGGTATTATAACATGTGAAATTGAATATGTTCAATAGCATTTTTAAACAAAAATTTTAGCCAAATTCTTAGTTTGAATATTCAATATTATGGGCTATAATAAGAATAAACAGAATTAAAAAGAGGTAATAAATCCAAGATGGAAACATTTTGGTTGTTTTTGATATGTTCTACTCTGTTTGCTCTCAACTTCTTTGTCACAAAAAGGTATGGGCTTAAAAATGTAGAATATGAAATTTATTTTGAAGAAGAAAAAAGTAGTGAAGGGCAAGAGATACATATAGTTGAGAGAATCTACAACGGCAAGATTTTGCCTCTTCCATGGGTAAAATCCGAGTTTGAAATCTCTTCATCTTTTTTTATGGAAAATTCTAAAAACTATGTTGTCGGAGACAAGCTAAGATATATTTCTATCTTTTTCTTGCTGCCCTATCAGCAGATTGTAAGACGTCATAAGTTTGTCGCAACAAAACGTGGCTTTTATAAGCTTGACAAAATCTATCTTGTAACAGGAGATTTGTTTGGCCTGGCAACTGCTGATAGATGTTACTATGTAAATGATACTTTGACTGTGTACCCTGCATTTTTGGACCTGCAAAAACATCTTATGCCGCGCTCAAGCTTGTCTGGGGAGACAATTGTTAAGAGACATTACTATGAAGACATCTTCCACTTTGCCGGAATAAGAGAGTATCAGAGCTGTGATGCCTTTAACAGAATAAACTGGAACGCAACTGCAAAGTACAATACTTTGATGGTAAATAAATATGAATATACCTCATCGGGTGATGCAATTATTCTTTTAAATGTCCAAAGTTCAGAGTATGAAAGAAAAGAGGTTTTTAATAAAAACATAATAGAATTTGGAATAAAAATAGCAGCCTCACTTGCGAATGAATGTTTAAAATCGTCCACACCTGTGGGCTTTATTTCAAACTGTTTTGATGAAGAAACTGGTTTGCCTCTTGAAATTCTGCTCCCTTCTCAAGATGCAAACCAGCTTGTTAAGGTGTGTGAGGCCTTGGCACATATCAAAATTCAAGTAAATCAGTACTTTGAGGTTTTACTGTATGATGTTTTAAGATCATACAACTTCAGAGAGCTTTTTATTATCACATGCTTTGTCAACAAAGAGATGGAGGAATGTATAAGACTTTATTCATCTCTTGGAATAAAATTTACACTGATTATGCTCGAATATGACACAAGGTCATTTGACTTAGAATCAGAAAATGTAAGAGTATTTTTGGCAAAAGAGATTGCAAAATAAACTTTTTTAAAGTTTGTCTGGTGATTAATTTTTTGCATATTTTTGGTATGCAATAAAAAGACTCACTGGTGCAATCTCAAAGCTGCCTATTGCCTCTTTTTCAGAAGAGTCGGGAAACACAATGCCATCATTTGCTTTTATATACCAGCTGCCTTCTGGAAGCTGCAAAATCTTCTTTTCCTTAAAAGGATTGTAGGCAACAATAATCTTTTTCCACTCATCATATGGGTATGTTATTATAAAAGCAACAACCCCATCTGGTGCAGGAATAAATCTTAAGTATTTCTTTATCTCTCCGCTTGACCTCATCCTAAAAGCAATATGCTTTCTTCTCAGGTTTATCAAATCACAGTAAAACTTAAACGTATCAAAAAACTTCTCTTTTAAACTCCAATCAATTTTGTTTATGTTATCTCCTGCGTTATAGGTATTAGGATGACCGCCTTTGCTTCTGTTAAACTCAACTCCACCATGTAAAAAAGCAACCCCTTGCGATGTCAGCACAATGGCATTTGCAAGCCTTGATGCCCTGTCAATCCAAAAGATGTCCTCACCAACCATTGTCTTTTGCAGCTTGTCAAAAAGTGTCAAGTTGTCATGACAGGAAACATAGTTTACACATTCATCAGGTTCTTTTGCAAAATCATCAATTGCCGCTTTGATACCTTGTTTTAGTCTCTCAACATCTGATAGATTTCCATGCACATATCCTGTTTTGTAGCCGTCAAGGTCACCTCTTATAGCATCTCTAATCCTGTCGTTAAAAAGTCCGATTGAATAGCCTTGATGACAAGATGACAAGATTGTAGCCATCTCTTCAACAAGGCAGGTACTATCGCCCATCACCCAACCTTCGCCATAAATCAACGCTTTCGGATTTCGTTTCCGCACCTCATTAGCAATTTGCCTCATTGTTTTACAGTCAATAAGCCCCATCAGGTCAAACCTAAAACCGTCTATGTGAAACTCCTCTGTCCAGTAGATAATAGTGTCAAGGATAAATTTCCTCACCATTGGTCTTTCTGTTGCAAGTTCATTTCCACACCCTGTCGCATTTGAATAATCTCCATAGTCATCTACCCTGTAAAAGTATTCAGGTACAATCTTGTCAAATATAGAGAATTTTCCGCCCTTTGTGTGATATGTGTGATTGAAAACAACATCCATCACAACTCCAATTCCATTTTCATGAAGCTTTTTTATCATTGTTCTAAGCTCTTTCAACGCTTCAATACCACCGCTTTTTGTTGAGTACCAATACTCAGGACACTGGTAAAGTACTGGGTCATATCCCCAATTGTATCTTTTGTCTGGGTTTTTGTCATCAACACTCCCAAAATCAGATATTGGTAAAAGATGAACATGAGTTATCCCAAGCTCTTTTAGGTGCAAAAGACCGGTTGAAATCCCTTCCTTGTAATATCCTTCCTGACAAAAACCTAAAAACTTTCCTCTTAAATTTTCATCAATTCCAGAGCTTTGGTCAATTGTAAAATCTCTTACATGCATCTCGTAGATTATAGCATCATTTTGCTTTTCAATATTATCAACAAAACTATCAGCTTGCCATCCGTCTATCAAGCCATCTGCCGGGTCAAATATATAACTTTTGCCAGAGTTTGACGAAGATGCCTTAGAGTATGGGTCTGGGACGTGATACACAATATAGCCTTCATCATCTTCGTAATTGTAATGCCAGATTTCGTAAAGGTAAAAATGATTCTTTAAATCCCCTGGGAGATATACATCCCAAGTACCATTTTCTGCCCTTGACATTTCCTTTTCAAACTTGAAATTTTCATACTCATCAAATATTTGAATCTTTACCTTATAGGCAGTTGGTGCCCAGAGTCTAAAATAGGTTCCATATGGTTCATACCTTGCACCAAGCTCCCCAGCATAGAAATACTCGTTTCTTGTCAAAATCTCTCTTGGACGTGCATATTTGTATTCGTTTTTGTACATTACTTTGTATTTTAAATTTGCCCAAAGCCTTTTGGTGGTTGTAATTTTTACCATGTTTGTGAAAGCTGCTTCTCTGTCAAAATAGTCCTCTATTACAATATCATTTCCATATCCTGGAGGATACCAAAGTTTTCGGCTTGCCCCCTCTGCAAATTTAAACTTTTGACCAATTTGAACATCTTTTAAATCTTTTACAAGCTCATATCTTCCTCTTTGCTTTGAATAAGAAAGCTCCCACTCAGGTGAAATTGTCCAGTTGTTCATATCTCCTATAACAAAAACTGGCCTTACCATAGGTTTTCTGTGAAAATCAAAGTGTCCTTCTTTTAAAACAAATCTAATCTTCCCTTTTTGTTCGCAGATTTCATAGCCTCTTGTTTCTGCTTCAAATGGATTTTCTGAATGTGGTATAAGTTTTTTCACTTTTTCAATTTCTATTTCCTGATCATCTAAAAAAACCTTAAAATCTTCTTTTTTAACTGAATGAACCATCTGCGCAAGCACTACTGTTATCTCGTTAAAATCGTCTATATATGCTTTCACTATCATCAAACTCACCCTATCATTCTTAAGATTTAGAATATGACAATAAGATTATTCTAATTCATCTTTATTGATTTTTTAATACCCCAAAAGTTTTATTGGAAAAACGAAACTATGCCAATCTCTTTGCTTTTATATTTTTCCTTGCTTTTTCAATATCTTTTCCATCTCGTCAACAAGCTGTCCAAAGTAAGTTAACAAATTGTCAACAGGCTTTGTTGATGTCATATCAACACCTGCTTTTTTAAGAACATTGATAGGATAATCTGAACTTCCTGCTTTTAAGAACTCTATATACTTCGCAGTATCGCCCTTTTCGATATTCTTTACAACCTCGTTTGCAGCAGCCATAGAGGTTGCGTATTTATAAACATAAAAGTTCATGTAAAAGTGTGGTATTCTTGCCCACCACAATGTTGCAAGCTTATCAACTTCAAAGCTATCACCATAGTACTTCTTCATCAAGTTACCCCAAATGTTGCACAAAGTTTCCGCAGAGAGTGCTTCCCCTTTTTCTACCCTTTCATGAATTTCTTTTTCGAATTCTGCATACATAACCTGAGTATAAACAGTACCTCTTATATTCTCTACTAAGGTATTCAATAGATAAAGTCTTTCATCATCACTCTTTGCTTTTTTGAGCAGATAATTAATCATTAAAAGCTCATATGTTGTTGAAGCAACCTCAGCTGTGAAGATTGGTATATTGGAATTTATATACTTTTGTGTCTTGTTTGTATAATATGAATTTATAGCATGCCCAAGTTCATGAGCAAGAGTTAAAACAGAATCCATAGTATTGTTATAATTCATAAGGATATCAAGGATGTGTATCATATGCTCCCCATTGATATCCACCTGTATACTTGTTCTCGGTCTCAAATACGTCTATCCATCTATTGTTAAAGGCAATGTTTAGAACCTTTAAATAATCACTTCCAAGCGACTTTAAACCTTCTAAAATTAACTTCTTTGCCTGCTCATAATCGATGTTGACTTCATAATTTTCAACAAGCGGAACATACATATCATATATATGAACTTTGTCAAGATTAAGTACTTTCTTCCTAAGCTTTACATACTTATGCAAATACTTGATATTGTTATTAACCGCCTTGATAAGATTATCATAAACACTCCTTGGAATAAATTCCTGTGCTAAAGAAGCCTCTAATGCTGAATTATATTTTCTTGCTTTTGCAAAAAATACATTTTTCTTTACCTCAGCAGTCAATGTAGCCGCCAATGTCTTAACTTTGTCAAATGAGGAGTATATACCTTCAAATGCTCTCTTTCTGAAATCTCTGTCCTTGCTTTCAAGATATTTGCCATAACTTGCTTCTGTAAGTTGAATCTCATTGCCTTTATCATCTTTTATTTTTGGGAATGTAAGGTCTGCATATTTTAGCTGAGTAAATATACTGTAAGGTGAGCCTGCAAAATCCTGAGCTAAGGCTAATAACTGTTCACCTTCTGGAGATAGAGTATGAGGCTTTTGCTTTAAAACCATATCAAGATACATTTTGTAGTCTGCAAAACTTTTATCCTGCATATATGACTTTAAAGTTTTTTCAGGCAAGCGTAAAAGCTCTGGCTGGATAAACGAAACTGCAGCTGAGACTTGTGCATACATCGTCTCAGATTTTGACCTCATCTCATTTGCCTTGTTATCAGCCTGATTTTCATCAGCCTTCATATGAGCATAAACATAGACTTTGTCTGCAATTCTCATCATCTCATCTCTTAGTTTCAAACATTCAAGTAATTTATTCTTGTCTGAAAGCTTACCCTGGTAATTCTTAAATTTAGGAATGTAATAATTTAAAACCTTGTTTAGATCAGCATTCTACTTTTCTGGAGAGCCATAAATCTCTTCAAGATTCCACTTGTACTTGTCAGGGATTTCACTTCGTTTCATTATCCCTGTTGAAGAAAAACCAATAACTGTTGTGGCAACAAAAAAATGACAATAACAAGGACTAAAAACTTTTTCAAATGTACTCTTTTCATCTTGCTTGCGGCAGTTGCCGCCTTCCCCCTTTCTTAAAAAATTGTATTGGTACGCTTTTTTGAATTTTTAAATTTTTACGATTATATAATATTAAAACTATTTTTGCAATATTGTTGTACCAAAACTTTAATTTGCTTGCCCAATCAAAAAGAGTACTATAATTCCTCAATCTGTTGAATTTTGCAGTTAAAATAATTTGAAAATTAAAATTTATTGTAGTATATTTAAGTTCAAGACAACAATTGTAAACTCTAAGAACTTCAAAATCTCTATCGAGGTGATTTTTCATGGCACATAAAACAATCAAAATAGAAGATCTCAATTTTAACCCTTTTACTTTAATTGGGCAAGAGTGGATGCTCATTACAGCAGGGAACATCAACTCATTTAACACAATGACTGCAAGTTGGGGAAGCCTCGGCTATATTTGGGAAAAGCCTGTTTCCTTTTGTGTAATAAGACCTCAGAGGTTTACAAGAAAGTTTGTTGAAGAAAATGAATTCTTTACACTCTCGTTTTTCGGTAGGGAGTATAGGTCAGCTCTTGAAATCTGCGGCAAATACTCTGGCAAAGATGTTAATAAGGTTGAGATGGCAAAGCTCACCCCCAAAGAAGATGAAGAGTTCAAAACGGTGTTTTTCGATGAGGCTAACCTTGTTTTGATTTGCAAAAAGATTTATTTTCAAGATATAATCCCTGAAAATTTCTTGGACAAAGCTATTTACAATTTTTACACTGCAAAAGATTATCATAGAATGTTTATTGGGGAAATTGTTAAAGTGCTACAGAAAGAAAGATAAATAACCCAACTGGAAAGTGCTGTGCTGCTGTTGTCAAAGAAGCATTTGAAAGGGCTACAAGGATTAAAGAAGAAAACAGGGATTGCCTGAACTGATGCTTATTGGCATTCCTTTATTTCTGTCTTAGAAAAAGTAATTGACTTGCCGCTTATATACACTCTTTGGCCATCTATTCTGAGTTTTAGCTCTCTCCTCTTTTTGAAGCCTGATAGGCCACAAATTGTGTCTTTTACAGTTTTTTCCTCCAGTATGGGGCAAATAGGCAGTAATCAAAAAGGTTGTAATAAGATTTTTAAGTAGTATAATATTCCTTGTAATCGATTTACTCAAATTCTGAAAGGAAGGTTATTGCAAATGGCATACAAAAACTTTAAATTGGCAATATACTGCCCTGCTGGATTTTTAAAAAATGTAGAATTAGAGACGCTTGAAAAAGATTTGGAGTTCTTCCAAAGATACTTAGACATCTCAAAGGTATACCTTGAGACACACAGAGGTGCAGATACCGTCCCAAGAGAGAAAATGCTCAGAATAAAAGAGTTTTTTGAGAGGCAAAATATTAAAACATCTGGTGGAATCACTGCAACTGTGGTGTTCGGAAATGAAGAGCTTGATTATTATAGAATCTTTAATACTTTCTGTTACACAAACCAAAAACACTTAGACAAGTTAAAAGAAATTGTTCAATATACAGCTTCTTTGTTTGATGAAATCATTTTAGATGACTTTTTCTTTACTGCCTGCACATGCCCATCTTGCATTAGAGCAAAAGGAAATCTTAGCTGGAGCGAATTTAGGCTAAATTTAATGACAGAGGTTTCAAGAGAGTACGTGATAAAGCTTGCAAAAAGTGTCAATCCAAATGTAAAATTAATAATCAAATATCCAAATTGGATAGAGTCGTATCAAGAGACAGGTTACAACCCTCAAACTCAGGCAGATCTTTTTGACTATGTATACACAGGTACAGAAACCCGCGACCCTGCTTATACACAACAGCATCTTCCAAGGTATGCAAGCTATTCACTTTTGAGATGGTTTGAAAATCTAAAACCAGGCAAAAACCTCGGTGGATGGTTTGACTCCTTAGATTGTCTGTATAATATTGGCAGCTATCTTGAACAAGCAAATTTAACTGTATTTGCAAAAGCAAAAGAAATTACCTTGTTTGCCTTTCCGCACTTGAGAAACTCTGTATTTGTCCCAGCACTTGGGCTGCAGCTGCGTCATCTTGATGAGATTTGTAAATATATTGAAAATCCTATAGGAATTCCTGTTTACCATCCATTTAATTCATATGGTGAAGACCATATTTATGACTACTTAGGAATGGTTGGAATACCATTTGAGCTCACACCATATTTTCCTGAAAACAGTAATATTGTTTTTATCACAGCTGAGTGTGCAAATGACAAGGATATTCTGCAAAAGTTAAAAGAACATCTTTTAGCCGGAAAAGATGTAATAATGACATCTGGTTTTTTAAAGGCCATGCAAGGAAAAGGAATTGAAGATTTGACCTCTGTGAGAGTGACAGACAAAAAGGTTTTTACAAACTTATTTGCCATCAAAACAGAAGTGTGTTCATTTTCAAAGTATGTATATGGTAAAAAAGAAATACTAATTCCTGTCTTAGAGCACAGGACAAATGCGTCATGGCAGGAGATTGTTGCATTCTCAGGTGAAAACAACTTTCCTGTCCTGATGAAAGACTTTTATGGCAAAGGAACTATTTATACATTGACAATACCTGAAAACTACTCCGACATCTACAACTGGCCACTTGATGTCTTGACTGAAATTCGAAGAGTATTTATGAAAAATTTTGGTTTCTACATTGAAGCCGGAGAAAAGATAGGCATTTTTGCATACAGCAATAGCACTTTCATAATAGAGTCCTTCTTGCCTTACAGAACTAAGGTAAACATACACATTAAGAACAAAAATAAAAAACTTGTTGATCCTTTAAAAGCTTCTGATCTTAAAGTCTCTATGATATCAGAAAATGAAAATATCTATGAAATCAACTTAGAACCAACAAGTTTTAGAGTCTTGAAATTAGAAAACTAAATTTTTTTGAAACTCTTTTGAAGGGAGAGTGCTTGCAAAATGAGCAGTGTTTTTGAAAATGAAGTAATAAGTAAAAGATCAACCATGGTTTTTTACAGTGGTTCAAAATTTTGATATTTTAAACAAAAGTTAGTTTTTCCTCAAACCCTACAGGGCTTGCAAGAAGGGCTTTATGCCCTTCTTTTTCGTTTATTACAATGTGTTTAATCACTGTTATTTACAACCATCAAAATCTAACATTTTCTCAAAATTATTGAGAGGATTTTAGTGATTTTTAAGTTATTTTAAATGTTATGAACCTAAAGTAATAGGAGGTAAACTCTTGAGAATAATTGTAACTGACTTTGGAGCAAAACCAGATGGTGTAAGTTTCAGTACAGAAGCAATACAAAAGGCTATTGACACCTGTTTTGAAAATGGTTGTGGAGTGGTAGTTATACCTGCTGGAATTTATTTAAGCCGCCCTATAAGGTTAAAATCTAATGTAACCCTATATTTAGAAAGAAGAAGGTGCTGTAATCAAAGCAACCAACAATATTGAAGATTACCACCAAATTGGTCATTACCACAACGAATGGAGAGAGGTTACTTCCTTTTTATATGCGATGAACGAAAAGAACATAGCAGTTGAGGGAAAAGGTACAATTGACCTTTCTGGAAGCAGTTTTATGGATTTTTCAAGAGCATTTAATCAGTTTGAAGAGCTATCTCAACTTGACAAAGAGCAGTTTGAAGAGGTAGAATGCAAGCCAATTTGTAGACCAAATCAACCTATATTATTTTATAACTGTGAAAATATCAATTTAAGCGGTATTTCAATTATCGACTCACCTTGCTGGACAGTGTGTATTCATTCATCAAAATACATCAAGGTACACAACATAAGGATTATGAACAATCTCAGAGTCCCAAACAGCGATGGTATACATCTTTGCTCATGCGAAAATGTAGTAATCACAGATAGCTTCTTTACTTGCGGTGATGACTGTGTTGCTATATCTGGCATTACAAACTGGGACAAACCATGTGAAAATATAATTGTGTCAAACTGCATAATGCAAACACGCTCAGCAGCTGTGAGAATGGGACATTTAGATAGCAAAGTAAAGAATGTGGTTGCTTCAAATCTTATCATCCTTAATTCAAACAGAAGAATTGCAATATTTGCAAACGGCAAAAACGGATATGTCAAATCAGTTACAATCTCAAATGTCATTATGACAACAAAAATATTTGCTGGTACATGGTGGGGAAAGGGTGAACCAATTGTATTTGCCTCTCCTGAATAAGGCAATTTTATTGAAAATATATCTATTTCCAATGTAAAAGCTTATTCGGAAAATGGAATCTTAATCTATGGCAAAGATAATAATATACGAAATATCTCACTTAAAAGTATTGACATATACCTTAGCTTTGGCAAAAACAGACCACTTTTTGGCAAAAGAATTGATATTCTTCCAAGTCAATGTTCGCCTTTCCCTGATTACATGAATAAAATTCCATGGATTTTTGCAAAAGATGTTTTCAATCTTAAACTTCAAGATATAAACTATGGATACAATTTACAAAGCTTAAAAACTGATTTTGACATAGAGGGAATTTTTCAAAATGTAAATAACTCTTTCTTTTCTGGTATTAGAAAAGTATTTACTTAAAGTCAAAATTTTGAAATTTAAATTGAAACAAAATTTCAAGGCTGCCAGTTCACTCCAGAACATATGAAATGACCTCTTTCAAATGGCAGCCTTGAACTTTTTTTCTCATCTTCTAAATAAGTCGAATTTATCAAGTGTTATTACGTTAAGGGTGGTTATAAACCTTTCTCAGGTGTTCAAACGAATTTATCTTGCCGTCAGTTGTAAATCCACCCCATCAAGGCATAAACCAAAGCCAATAAGTCTTTGAACTTTGCAGTTTATCTGGGTCAGGAATTGGTCCGTTTTCTGTTAAAGCTATGGGTTTTTTAGCTTCTGTCAGCTCATAGACATAATTATACCAAAATGAAAGAGGACCATAGTTTTGGGCCGGGGCATAAAAGTCAACCCCTGCAACATCATAGTAGTCCATTTCTATTCTCCAATCAGGATGTGGTGCATTCCAAACCCATATGAGATTGTTTAATTTAAAGTGATTAGTATATACATCATACAAAAGATAGTAAAGCTTTTTGTAAGCATCAAACCCTTTTGCTCCCCACCAAAACCACCTGCCATCAGCCTCATGTAATGGCCTGAAAATAACTGGAACATCTGCATCTGCCATGATTCTCATCCACTTGCCAATTTTATATATGTCCTCCATCAGCAGTTTGTTTTCTTCAGTATTAGGGCAAAGAGCAACTTCAATATCAAAATCGGTGTTTTTTGTATAAAAAATCTTATCGTTGCCTCCTATTGGAGAAAACCAATGCCAGCAAAATGTCACAATTCCTCCTAACTCCTTGTGCCATTTAATTGCTTCTTCAACAGAGCCTTTATTTAAAATTACTTCAAACATTGCATCGTAGGTCATATTATTAGTAATGGTGTGCTTTGTATAACCCAGCAAATCAAAACCACGCAAAGCTGGTTTTTTGCCTGTTTGATATTCTAAATATGCAATTTCTGGTCCTGCTGCTGTGTTTGTGTGCTGGCCTGCAATAATTGCCTTGCTATAAATCTTTGAAAAATATTCCATCAATTTTTTGCATTTATCAGAGGCATTTTTGTTTGAAAGATCAAATGAAGGAACACTGTAATTTTGCAACTTATCTTCTTCAAGGTCAATTGCATATATGTGAGCTACTCCCCAGCCACCATAAATTTTGTTTTTTTTTGACCTTTTTCCAAGAAGGCCCTCCCAATCTTCATTTTTGAAACTTCACCCGATTCAGAATGCAATCTAATATCGCCATGACACAATCCATCTATATCTACGAGATAGACAGCTTTTGTTTACTTTTCTATTTTATAATTCAAATATAGATTGTAATAACCACTTTTTTCTATTTCTATGCAAAACTCAATTTCAAATCTGTCTGATTCAGGCAAAGCACTATAAACATCTTCCCCGCTGATATGTTCTTTCACAATTTTTACTCCATTTAACATTGCTTCTTCTATGTATTTGCTTATCTTCATAGCTACCCTATCATTCTTTCACAAAGACTCTCTTTGCAGTTTTTTTATCTTTTATTTCGTCAGCAGTATATCAAATACATCATAAATTAGCATGCAGAAATTTTAAAAAATATCTTAGGATTCTTTAAACACTTCATAAATACTGTTTAATCTGTTGATTAAAAGATTTTGATGGTCTGATAAATTCAATAAAAATTTTATAAACTTCAAGCACCAGATAAATCTTATTTTGCATGGGCAAATTTCCTGAGTGCTTGAAAATGAAAGGAAATTAAACTACATAGGTACTCAGAAATAAAATTTGAAGAAAATTTTGTAAATATTGTAAAATCATTTTATGCTTATATACTTACATTAAAGCAAAGAGAAAGGGGGCAAACAAAAGGACAAATGGGAAAATAAAAAGATTTATACCAAAGAGAAAGAAGATAAGTAAGATAAGCATGAAATGATAAGAATGAGCACAAATTGATGTAATAGCCTGCCGAGGAGGATACTTATGTACAAGAGTGTATTGGAGAGTTTGCGAAAGAACTAAGAGCTATATTTGTTGGAAAATATATAAGAGATTATAGCAACGATTTAGGTAGTTAAAATAGTATACATATATAACAACAAATACCAATCACCAGCTTCCCAGCAGGTAAGATGGAATAATACGGATACTAATATCATACACAGTGTGGACTTAAATAATCAATTTCCAGTTGCTTTTAAAAAAGTATTGCATTCGATATTGCAATTTAAAAAATTTTTTTAAAAACTTCTTTGACATTATACCGTCTGTTTTTACATTTTATTGTTTATCTTGGATATCTTTTTGTTTATATTTAGAATTGCTACCAAAGAAAGTCTATACTTTACACAAAATTACTTAAACTTTCGTGGTTACCGTTCATAACGTAATACCTGCCGAAACTCCAGTTGTCGCATTTCAAACAAAATTTGTTATACCTCATATAATTATCACAATTGTCCATCCTACTTTTCCAATACTTTCCAATATGTTTTTTCCTCACTATTTACCACAAGTCCTTCTTTGGGTACTTGTAATAGAATTAAAACGCAACTAAATATATCTACACATGAACCTAAAGCATTGAAAAGCACAATTAGCAATAACAAATCACTTTTAAAATCTAAAAATAACATAATTATGGTTGGAATAATTGAAAGTACAATAAATAGAGCAATATAAACTAATAAATATCTGTTTCTTTTCAAAACTCTGCTGTTATATGCATAAAAAATAAACATATCAGGCCAACATCCAATTACTGTATCTTTTGATAACAAACCACCATGATAACACAAAGCATGTATCATCTCATGAAGAGTTATCATTAGAAAATAGGCCAAAATGTATTCTACTCCAAATTTAGGTAAATTTATGCTTTTAAAATAATGCAAAATGAAAAAAATTAGTCCTACACAAATTAATCCTATTGGTAGAGTAACTATCTGGGTAACTGTTAAACTTTTTGGTTCTTTAAGTAAGTTACACCCTGATAAGTTAATATTTTTATTAATTGGTGGTTTGCCTACTCTAAATTTCATTTAACATTCACCTTGCTTTAATTTTTAGCTTCTTATACTAATTTTACTAGAATACCATTGTGGTATTACTATACATTATGTCTTGATTTTATAGAATTTTACGGATAAATGGAAATCAACGATTTATAACTATGTCCTTCATTGTGATATTATATGTGAAATACAATAAATTTGAAATTTAATTTTTTTCGCTATAATATAATCTTTTAATTTTAAACACATTGATATTTCTGACTACATGTAATTTATTTAGTAAAATTTTTTTAGACCATTTTCAACTAAATTTTGAGCTTAGAACACACTTTTCTTTAAATAGCTTAAAATTTCTTAAATTTTCTTGAGTTTATATCAAGGCCAAATTTGCAAATAGTTAAAATATATAGTTTGTTGAATAAAAGAAATAACCATATAGAGTAAATGTAGTAATAAAAGAAAAAAGCCCCATCGTATTATAATTTTGATCTTTAGAGAAAAGCTGCAACAAAACATAAGGGAAGATAAAAAATAAAGAACAGAACAACCAAGGAATGTAATCTATTTCAAATTGTCGCCATGTACTTAAAAACAAAAAGGATTTACAACTTTTATTTTTCCAAAATACTGACCAGAATTTAAATCTTCACTCCACATTATCGAACTCCTAAGTGCTTGTAAATCTTTCCCTTTAACCACCCCAACAATTTATTTTTTAGCCAAAAAACTGAAGGGTGAGCATTCAGAAAACTCACCCTCACTTTTGACAGATAAATATTATTACATTTTTCTGGTTTAAAATATTTGTATAAAAATTCTCTACTCGCATCAATTTTTATTTCCTTTTCCGTTAGTTTTATTAAACTATTTTTCCACTACTCTCTGACCCATTTCAATAACTGCCGCTTTTTGTGTTCTGATCATAATAATTAATTAATAATAATTTCAACTTTTTAATAAATATTTATCTCCAATCCTTCACTTTAGCTTTAAGTCAATAGAAATCTACTTTTTTACGGATTTACCATGCTCACAACTTTGCCATCGTAGCCTAAGATGAGGTACACTCTCTGACCAATTTTGAAGGTGTCAGAGAGAAGCACAGACGGGTCAAAATCTTCACTCACCTCATATGTCTTGTCCACAAGCTTTCCTGTTGTCAGGTCTACTGCACTTACAACAATTGACTTTGGTGTAAACCTTGTTGGCTGGTAGCTCTTGATATAACATTCAACCCTGTCATCTACAACAAGTATGAACTTATTACCACCCCAGATATCTGTCACAGCATAGACAACATCATTTTTCTGAATATAGCTGTAGTCCACAACATCCCCGTCTTTTATAACTTTACTGCTACCACTTATATCTAAATCACCTGCTTTTAAGGTCAGATATGTCTGCTCGTTTGCAAGGTATGGTTTGCTGTATACAGGGTCAAATACCACACAGTAGTCGTACCCTTTCTTTTGTGTTGATATTCCAAACACAAGCGATGTTGCCCTTTGCATCTTCTGCACAGCCACTGAGTAGTCAATCTTTGTGCCGCTATAGTAGTAGGTTATGTTCTGTGGCAAGTTCATCTCAACCTGTGTTCCGCCCCTGTCAACTGTTACTTTACTGCCAAGAGCGTACACAACTGTCATGCCATCTGTTGAGTTGAATTTTTTGTAGACAAGAGTTATTTGATTATCTGAATCAACATAAAGCCCGTATTTTGCGCCAAGCTCTAAGCTTGTGTTCTGGTTTGACGGCAGGGTCAAAATGCCCTTGTCTGTCAGAACTTCATTTTCTGCAAGACCTTTTGTTACCTTACTTGTGCCCATTACAATGACTTCCATGTATGTTCCATACTCATCATAATATGGGTCCTGGATGATTGCATACTCATAAGAACTTCCTGTCTGGTTGTAGCCAAAATAGATTTTCTGACCTGTTTTGAGAATGTTCTTTAGCTGGTCATAGCTGAGCTTATTTCCGTTGTAATAATATGTGGGTTTTTGAGGAAGAAACATGGTGTTTTCACTGCTTCCTTTTTTGATTTTTACGTTTGTATCGCTCACAACTGCAGTAATCTCTGCTGACTCGCTATTATTGAGCTTTTTCACAACCTTGGTGATTGTATCGTTTTTGATGTACACGCCATACTTTGCACCAACAGAAAGCTTTCCTGCAGATCTTCCCACAACATATATGCCCTTGTCAGTCAGAATCTCGTTTGTTGCAAGCTTACTTGATGAAACTGCATCTGCCATTACTATGACCTCTGTGTATGTGCCATACTCAAGAGAGTATGGGTCCTGAATTACAACATATTCATATGTCTTGCCGTCCTTTGCATAGCCAAAGTAGATTTTCTGACCCACTTTTAGTACATTCTTAAGCTCAGTATAGTTTGTTTTTGTACCATTGTAATAATAAACCGGCTTTTGAGGCAGAATTATGTTCTCCTGCCCCTGAGTACCTTTTAGCTTGACGTTAGTATCGCTAACAACATCTGTCACTTCATACCGCGCAGTGTTATTCAACTTCTTCACAACAAGGGTTATCTTATCATCTTTAACATAAAGTCTGTACTTTGCACCTATTTCAAGTTTTGTCTCGGCAGATGGAAGGTAAAAGATACCCTTGTCAGTCATAACCTGGTTGTTCTCAAGGCTTGAGTTTAAAAGTGCATCCTGCAAAACTATTGCCTCAATATAATTGCCGTACTGTGTGCCGTATGGGTCTTGAATAACATACGCCATAACCTTGCCTGTGTCAGTGTCTTTTGATACATAAAGTATCTGGTCTTCTTTTAAAATGTTTGGCAGATTTTCATAGCTCTGTTTTGTGCCCTGATAGTAATACACAGGTTTGCTTGTTAGCTGAATCTTCTGTGTCTTGCCGTTTTGATCAACATCAAGTGTGTAATCATCTATATTTTTGATTGTAAACTTGTCGGATACCCACACTTTTTGCAAAGCTTTTGTAATTGTATCATCTTTTATATACACTCCATATTTTGCTCCAATTTCAAGGTTTTCAGGTTTTATCGAAGATGCAACAAAATATATTCCCTTGTCTGTCTGAACCTGGTTTGCATCCAGTGCCGATGATGTTTTTGGGGTTGCCAAAATCAAAACCTCATCGTAGTTTCCATAAACCTCTTGTGCATATATGTCGGAAATTACAACAAAGTCTACTTTGCTTCTATCTTCAGAATAGATAAAGCTTATTTTCTGGTTTGGTTTTAGAACATTTTCAATTGCATCGTAGCTTTGTTTTGAGCCATTGTAATAGTATGTTGCCGAAGATGGCAAAGTTATTGATTTTGTCTTTCCACTTTCTTTGTAATATACAGTCTTTCCATCAACCTTTGTGCTGACAATCTGGAAAGAGTAGTTTTCTGTGCCAAACACTTTTGTGATTTTGTTGCTATCGACCTGAAGCATGTACTTTTTCCCAACTTCAAGTTGCGTTTTTGTTGCATTCACAAGCACTCCGCTGTCTGTCAAAACCTCATTTGGAAGAAGCTTTGATGATGTCTTGCCAGTATCAAGCACAACATACGATTTGTAAAGCCCAACATACTCAGAAAATTTTGTATTTGTATTTTTTACATTCGTTTCAAGCAGCCTATATAGCATAATGGCCAAATCGTATTTTGTAACTTTCTTCTTAGCCGACACATTTAAGCCTTTCAACAGTCCAAGTTCAGAAGCCTTTCTGATATAGTTATAAGGCCAAATACCCTCCAAATCTGAATCAGTATAATTTAGCATTTTTACCATTGCAGTTGCTGCATGAGAAAATGTAATTTCTTCAAATGGTCTAAATTTCCCATCTATTGAAATATTCAAATACTTATTTTTAACGGCCCAATTCACATAACCACAAAGTTCTGTATTAGATTTTACATCAATACAGTATGAAAATGGTTGTTGAACTAAAGTTTTTTCATCAACATTTGAAATTTTTGCAATAGCCCTAACAAACTCCTGACGAGTCACGTAACTGTTTGGCTTGAGATAATCTTTTGATGATACAACACCTATCTTAGACAACTTTTCCACTGCAAGCTTGTACATATCAGTCGATAAATATTCTTTTGTTTGTGCACTCACAGTTTTCATTATTAAAAGTTGAGTAATAACACAGATAACCAAAAATAAAAATCTGTGTATATTTTTATATTTCATTTTCTTATATCCCCCTTGCAAACAATAAATCTAAAAAATTTAAGCAATTCTTTTATCTTCTATAATTTTCCCATCATAAATTCTTACAATCCTTTTTGCCTGAGAGGCAATGTAATTGTCATGTGTAATTAACACCACAGTACAGCCTTGGCTATGAAGTTGTTTGAAAATTTGCATAATTTCTTCGCCAGATTTTGAATCTAAGTTTCCTGTCGGCTCATCAGCTAAAATTATTGAAGGATTTGTCACAATTGCTCTTGCAATGGCAACCCTCTGTTGCTGCCCACCAGATAGCTGTCGAGGTCTGTGATTTATCCTGTCAGAAAGTCCTACGCGTTCAAGTGCTTCTTTTGCAATCTTGTGTCTTTTTGATGCCGACATCCCTTTGTATATTAAAGGCAGTTCAACATTCTCAAGAGCAGTTAACTGTGGAATTAAATTAAACTGCTGAAATACAAAGCCTATTTTGCTGTTTCGAATCTCTGCAAGCTGATTGTCAGAGAGTTTACTTGCCTCATTTCCATCCAAAATATATCTTCCAGAAGTTGGTGTGTCAAGACAGCCTATTATATTCATCAATGTGGATTTTCCTGAACCAGAGGGTCCAAGAATTGCAACAAATTCGTTTTTTAATATTTTGAGGTTTACACTGTTTAAAGCATATAGATTAATATCACCCATTTTGTATATTTTGTAAATGTCATAAAGTTCAATCATTTTTTAAAACACCCCCTGGGATTAAATTATTACTCATATCTGAGAGCAACGATAGGATTAAGTCTTGAGGCTCTTTCTGCCGGTGCCCAACCAGCTAACAAACCAATAAGATAACATATTCCTATTGAAATTATAATCCATATTGGTGAAATAATGGCTTCCACTCCCAATACATCTGGTATAACTCCATATACAATCCCCAGTCCAAAAACAATTCCCACGAGACAACCAATAGTAGATATTAAGAATGACTCTATTAGAAATTGAAGTCTTATATCACTACTTTTTGCACCAACAGCTTTTCTAATTCCTATTTCTTTTGTTCTCTCAGTAACAGAGACTAAAATAATGTTCATAATGCCTATTCCGCTCACTATCAAAGATATAGCTGCAACGCCACCCAAAAGTCCACTCAACAGATATGAAATTGTTGTTATAGATTGAACAAGCTCTCTACCGTCAATAACTGCATAATCCTCTTTATTTAAACCTTTGTTTTGCAAATATTCCTCTAATAATTCCTTTATTTTGGGATTGTATATTGAGTTTATACTCTTTATGTAAAACATTTGTGAGGCTTTTTCAAGATTAAATATACTTTCACCAACTTTGTATGGAACAATAATGTTAATATCGTAATATGATGAGCCTATTGATATGTCTGTCATGCGTTTTTGTTTTGCAACAGTTCCTATAACTTCAAATTCCTCTCCCCCGATAAATAATTTTTTAAAAAGAACTCCATTTTTGCTATTAAATAATTTTTCTGCCTGATCATCAAAAACAATTGCAACCTTATTTAACTTCTCTTCATCTAAAACACTTAAAAATCTGCCTTTTACCAATTTTAAATTTTCAAGAATATATGAAGAGGGTTTTAAAAGAAGTACTTCACATTTATAATTTTTTCCATCAGATGATAATACCTCTGTGTAATAAGTTTTCCTTGGAGTTATTCCCACTATTAAATTTTGTTTGCTGTTGAGATATCCGGACATTTCACCTATATCAATGTCATAATGCAAAGCTAATATCAAACTATCAAGCCCACTCTCTTCTAATTGTTTTGAGACGCTAATACTAACCGATTGAACAAGTCCCACTGAAACTATTATTGCGCATATGCCAATTATTACCCCAAGTACACTCAGAAATGTTCTTGTTCTATTGTGAATTAAAGACTTAGCAGCAATTTTAAACGCCTCAAAAAACTTCACATATCCCATATTAAATATCACCCTCTGTTTTTACTTTATGTCTTTCTCATATGCCTGAGGCAATACTACTTCTTCTCCTTCTTTTAAGCCTTTTAAAATTTCTGCATACCTTTTGTTACTTTCACCAATGATAACCTCTCTCTTTTCTGCCTCGTTATAATAACTTTCTTTTGAACCATATTCATCAACAATCTTATCCTTTTCTGTTTTTTTAGTAATATTTTTTGTCTTTTGCTTTTTTACCCACACATAGTACTTACCATTTTCTTCTCTTAAAGCTTCCACAGGGATACAGAGTGCATTTTGCTTTATCAACACTTTTATCTGTGCTGTGGCATGCATTCCTCTTTTAATTCTGTCACTTTTAAACCCGATTTTAACTGGATAGAAGCTTATATTGGTATCCTTGCTCTCTTCAAGCGGTTTTGAACCTACCATTTCTACTGTGCTATTAATTATTTCTTGAACTCCTATTCTACCAGGAATTTTAAATTGTAACATTACTTTCTGACCTTTTTTGATCCTGTCAAGTTCAAGTTCTGATATTTTTGATTCAAATATCAAATTGTAAGGATTCCAAATAACAGCAAGTTTTTCACCTTCATTTAATATTTTGCCCTCAACAATATTAACGTCACTCACAATGCCATCCAATGTAGCTTTTATTACAAACCTGCTAAGTTCCTTTCTATATTCGCTTATTTCTTCTTCAATCTGCTCAATCTGTGTTTTCTTGTTTTCAATCTGTTCTGCAATCTTATCATCTGAAAGTTCAATTATTAACTGATTTTTATTTATTTGTGAAAATTTTGAGATATATATACTTTTTACAACACCATCTGTAGGTGACTTTATAACATCCTCTTCTGCTGTGATTATACCATCGTTCAAACTTCTAACTTTTTGCCCATTATATTCAAATATGCAAAATGCTCTTGCCTTTAAAGGTATACTCCTCTCCTTTAAGACTACTTCAACATCAAATGCTGGAAAACCATTTTCGTCTGTATAAAATACGGAACTTTTTGATCTTACATATCCTTTTATTTCTTGTCCAAACTCATGCAATATTATCTCAATTGGGTCCCCCTGCTTTATGTTTTTAAAAAGCCATTTGGGAAATGCTACTGTAAGGTATACCAAATCAATTTTGCTAACTTTGCAAATTGGGCTTCCTTTTGAAACTACATCTTTTTCTTTTACATATACTTCTAGAACCTGTCCTTCAAACGGAGAATACACTGAACATTCCTCAAGACTTTTGTACAAATTTTCCAAATCTTTATACAAACTTTGTTTTTCTCTTTCTTTTCTTTTTATTTCAAGTTTTATTTTCGTATCATCCAAAATTGCAATTAAATCGCCCTTTTTGACATAATTATTTTCTTTGATAAATACATTCTTAACTTTTGCAGTTACAGGTGAAAATATTGGTATTTCTTCAGAAGTAACCACACCCCTCAATGTCATTTCCTCGTCCAAATCCCTCTTAATAACTTTTACAACATTTTCATTTTGCATTTTTTCAGCCTGCTGTGTTTTTATGCTCTTTGTAAATACATTTACCACTATTAATATAACTATACAGACAATTACAAATACAAATAAAGATCTACCCTTTTTAAATCTCATTACAACTGCACCACCATATTAGTGTTCTATATTAATAATACACTGAAAAAAAAAGAAAGTCAATATATTAATTTATTTTTTCAAGATCTTTTTCTCAAAATTGCGCCTATCTTAAATCCTAAAAACGACAAGAGTGCTACTATTACAGAATAAAGCATAATACTTGATATTACATTGCCAAAGTTGTTTCCAAGATTAAGCTCCATGTTTTTTTGCATAGCTTCTTTGAGCAATCTCTGTTTTACATCTTCAGTTAAGATTACAGGTGTAAACATTGCAGAAATTATATTAATTATTATTACTGTAAAAATATTGATTGTTAAAATATTTAAAAGTTTTTTACCACCAAATATACCACTCAACAAACCTAAAAAAGCAACAACACCTATGACCGATAATCCCCACCCCCAGTACTCGCTCAGTGAAATATTTTCTTTTTTAAGAATCAAAAGTGTTCCAACACAGATTTCATACACAATTGCCAGAAATGCAAATATGTATACTGTCTTTTTCATTATTTATTTGCCCTCCTTGCAGATAGCTATCTTTCATTTATGATCCATTAATAAAGCACCCAATAAGTAAATACATAAACCTTCAGCTTAGGAATATTCTAAGGAAGTTAAACAAATTGTATCTACTGTAAAATTAATATTGAAATACTTATTAAAGAGGAGTACTGAAAAAGAATAAAAACGTAATTATTGAGACAGCTAAAAGAATGGTTCAAGAAGCAAGTATTAAATATATATTGCTTCCTGTGATGATCCTAATTGCTCAGCTCTAAAGCATCTACAAGTAAAACTTGCTCTATTACTTTATGTTGTCTGAAGTGTCAAGTACATCAATGGTTATTTTTGAGCATTCACTTGTCCGGACTTTGAAAGCTTTGAATTTTCCACTCACAAAATATTCTCAATTTTATTGCTGCAATATCACAAAAAGCAGAGTTTTATCTTGCCTATACAAAACACTCTAAAGAATTAAAGAAACATTTTTTATCCACAAAGGACACCAAAAGTGTAAACAGCATGATTGAAAAGTCAAGAAGTAAATTAAAATGGATATCTTTAGACTGTTAAAGTCAAGTAAATTAATATTTACTTGCAGCGAGAGAACTTACGCCGTATAAAATGGAAACAAGGAGGTTAAAGTATTAGAAAATGCACGAATAATATAACATATGTAAATCAGGCCTATTATAGTAACTTTAATTTAATAATCCTGATTTTCATTTTTTCATTATTTCAGGAAGTTTTATAACCCATAAATACGTGTTTCTTTCCTCTTCAGAATTAGGAACAATACTGATTGTCGGCTCGGCAAGTTTTTCTTTGTATTTGAGGCTACCATCTGCATAAAGTGTATAGTCTGCAATTTTAACATCTTTTCTCTCACTGTCTTTAACATTAATGGTTATACCAAAGTCGTTATCATTTATCACCATTATTGTCTTTTTGTCAGGACACATGACTATTCCTTCTGCTTTTTCAGCTTTCCAGCCATTTGCCCTTAGGTCAAATACAATTTTCTTTGTAGGAAATTTAATAGTTTTATAAAGCTGATCTTTGTCAGCGACAAATTCCAGTTCTTTGCCCTCTACTCTTATGTTAGAAATATCTGTGGCCTCTTTTATATCAACCAGGTAAATAATATTGCGCATATTATTATCTTTGCCTTTACCTTGTTCAATTAAAAGAAATTTGTTATTAGATATAGCAAATATATCACCAATTTTAGCATCTTTAGGAGACTTATAATTATCTTGATCAATGGGATAAGCATACATTTTTGTTCTTCCACTTTCAGGGTCTAATTCTAGTATTCTAGTAAATTTAGCAGTCTTAGCTGTTTTCCCCTCTATATCTAAAACACTTTGTAGCGCAGCGTAAATCTTTCCATTTGGTGCTATAGTAATGCCCTCAAAACCTCTGTTAGGAATACGGTACTTCAGTATATTAGGCAAACCATTTCCAGGAGCATATTTCTTTATGAGTTTGCCAGTTTTATCAAACTGAGCTATAAAAGGACCATATTCATCACAAATCCAGAAATTACCTTTAGAGTCAAGTGCAATACCTTCTGGATCAAGACCATTATTGTCATAACTTAGAAGTTTTAGATTTTCAGTTAAAGCAACTTCATTAGTAGAACCAACTAAACCAGGCATGATAGGTAAACCCGTAATAGCTTTACCTTGTTCGTCCTTTAAACCTATTGTCTCAATAACCTTTGCTTTTCCATTTTTAATAACTCCTACCGCAATTTAAGGTTGAAATGTAGGAACAGGGAAAATTATACTGGCATATTTATTTCTGCCATCATCGTAATTTGGACCATCAACATTTGGTCCCCGGTCAGTAACCATATAGAACTCGATGGAACCATCCGGGTTGACTGATTTAATGGTGAGTCCAGAACCAAAAGCTGGTTTAATACCATTTGGGAAATATTTATGAGCATTGCCTTTATAGGGGATATAAAATTTTTCTGGTATTGTTATTACATATTTATCTATCATAACAGTGGGCGCGTTTTTCGCACCAGTAAGAAAAACTGTAACACTAATCACCAGGAATAAGGTAAAGACTATGATAGCCAGAATTCTCATTATTGATTTTATCATACCAATACCTCTCTCGTATCATATAATTATCAAATCAATTAAAACTTCATATCTCAATTGGTACATTTAATTATCAGTACCAATTGATTACTGGAAATTTATTTTGATAATGCACCTTTCTTAAAACACTCACTTCTCAAAAATTGAATATTAAAATTGACTGCTACAGTTTAAATTTGCCTTTTATCTTTGGTAAACTAAAATCAAAAAAAGTTTAAGCCTGATTTAGTTTATTTTGGATATTTTTGATCACCTCCTGCTGGACGTGCTTTGATATCTGCACGCCACAGTTTGAGAAAGACTTCTGCCTCAAAGAATTACATGAGTAATGTTTACTCGAAGGCTTAAGCACTGACAGTTTACTACATCTGATTTGAGCATGTGAGATGTGTGCCCCCTGTAAACTGTTCAAGTAGCTCTAATATCGGCGAGGCTACTATTGCCATGTAATCCCCAGGGATAAAGGACTTAACACTTCTTTTTACCATAACTTGCAAAAAGGAGTTTATCAAATTTCTTTACCTAACCATCAAGAAAGTTTTAATAAATAATCAAAAGAGTTATTGATTGTTTTTGACGACATTGCCTCTATGGCTTTAGAAGACTTAATTAAATTTGCATCCGATAACAGCAACAATAGATTTTCATTAGATTTATGCAAAAACAACTTAAAAAACTTGATAAAGAAATCTCAAAACTTCTTAAAGCCTTTTCTCAAACCTTGGCTATTATTCATGGCATAGGAGATGTTCTTGCAGCCGACATCATCGCTGAAATTGATAATATTAAACGCTTCAAAAATGAAGCTGCTTTGGCAAAGTATTCTGACCTTGTTTGGGCTCAGTACCAATCAGGCAACTTCAATGCCCAAGATGTCTCATTAGCTAAGTGTGGTAACCAATATTCTCAGAATACCATCTTGTTGAGGCTGCTAACTGTGAAAAGTAGTACACAATACGCTACAAAGCCTTCTACAACAAGAAGTTCTCAGAGATTGACCTGTCATTGACTTAAACGTGCCCTCGTCCTCACCCAAGATGATTAATTCCTCTTTTTTATTTTAATAATCTTTCCCAAACAAGCTGCTAGTTAAATTTTTCCATACTGAGCAGCTCGGTATTCTATTGTATTTTTTGTCCTAATTATCTAAAAATCTTTTTAACCACCTTGAAATTATACCGCTTTTTTTAAACTACCTCTCCCGGTGTACAGTAGAAAAACCTATTTTTAATTACTTCTTTTCTACCATTTTTTCTTTCGCCTATATATATAGCAAACAGATTTTAAATCTAAATAAAAATCATGTAAAATATTTGTTAAATTTTAATTTGGAACAGAATGTTAAAATAAAATTGTCTGGTAAAAAGGTTTGACAAAAAGGACTTGACATAAAAAAAGGGCTGATCTTTTTTTCTCTTGCAAGCCAGCCCTTTTGACATCAATCAAGCTGCCCTTTTAATATCTCAACCGGCATTACCCTCGCTATTTTCTGCCTTGCCAAAAACCTTGAAATCAGAAAGACTAAAAGAAGTATTACAAATGTAGACAATACACTCTGCACGCTCAAATCAAGGCTTATTGCAAAATCTATATCTTTTGTCACTGTGCTCATAAGCCCATCCATTGTAATTTTAGATAGGGGAATTCCTGCAACAAATCCTATAAAAAACGAAATGTAGTTAAAACCGAGAATCATTTTAAAAATACTCCTTTCACTGTGCCCCAGCATTTTTAAAATTCCTATACTTTTCTTGTTTTCATTTAAAGTCAAAGTAGACAGAACATACACAATCAAAAGAGCAAGCACAGCAGCAATTAGTGCCATCACACCTATAGTCTTTGATAAATCGCCAGCAGATGCCTTTATTGTATTTAAAAGTTCAGATTTTGTATAACTTTCAAAAATTAAGCTCTGTGGAATTTCCAACTTTTCTTTTGAGAATATCCCAATATAATCTCCATTGCTATATCCAAAAAGCTTATTAAAGCTTTCAAGTTCCATATACCCATTGTTCCCAACAGGAAGGTTGGCAACTTTTTTCACTTTTAAAGTATATTCTTTGCCTGTAAATTTGTTTTTTAGTTTAATCTTATCTCCTTCGCCAATACCAAGTTTGCTTGCAAGAGGTTTGGTTATGATAAGTTCACTTGACACAGAGATTTCTTTTCCTTTTTCATCATACAGCTTTATCATATCTGAGTTACTTTTAATACCGTAAATTGTAATACTCAGTTTTGTCCCTTCAATGTCAAAAGACAAAAGGTTGTATGGCTCAGCTGCGCTTTGGAGTTTAATCTCAGGGTGTGTGGAGACAGAATTTAATAGATAAAGATAGTTGTATTTAAAATTCTTCTCATATGCTCTTTCTATTGCAGTTATAATTGAATCCTTTGCAGTCATACCATACATCATAAGGATTGTTGAAAAGATTATCCCAACTGCCAAAATTAGTTCCCTGCCAATATGACGCCAGCCATATTTTAGCATAATCCTTGTTCCAAACTCAAATCTGTCAAAAAACTTTATTGAAGGAAGCTTGCCAAATTTTATTTCATCAACGCCGTGAAGCATCTGAACAATTGTGAGCTTGAAAAAGTTCTTGATTGCAAGGTAACCTGAAAGAAATATAAATATGGCTGGGAGAAGCATCGCAACAAATATGTGCTGCCATGGCAAAATTGACTTTATCTTTGGTAATGTAAAATATGACCTGTAAAACTGTGCAAAAGGAGATGCTTCAATAACCCCAAGTACAACACCGAAGATGGAACCAAAAAGCCAAACATAAAGTGGAAACCTCATGAAGACTTTTAGTACATCTTTTTGTGTATATCCCATTGAATAGATTGTACCAATTTCAGCATGCATAGTATTTATTACCCTTCGCATGACAATAAAGAGTATAAAAGATGATACAAGAATTATAAAAAGACTGAGTGGCACAAAAGTTTTATAGATTGAGACAGAACATCTTTAAAATAACTTATATCAAGATCAAGTGTTGTTGATGTTTTGCTCAGATCTTCTTCAATTATAAACTTCATATAAAAACGTGTATCTTCCAAAAAATAGAAATTATAACGATAATCTCTACCAAAAACTCTCTTGACTGTTTCAAAAATTTTTCATTTATCTCATCTTTAAAAGGTGAGTTTTGTGAAAAAAAGCTCTTTCACTGCAATTCAAATAGTTTCTTGTGAATTCTCATAATAAGCAAAGAAATTTATATGCACCATATCAAGCTTTTCAAGAAGTTCTAAAAACCTCTAGTAAGAAACTTCTACAGCATAAAAGTACATATCTTTCTCGTTTTTAAAATACTGATACATGCTCCCCTTTGTAACATTGCATTCTTTTGCAACATCAGAGATATCAACCTCATGATAAGGTTTTTGTGAAAAGTGCTTTATTAATGTAACTGTTATAAGGTTTCTTTTCTCCTCTGGAAGGTTTAAAAATGTTTGCTTGGGCATAGAACCTCACCTCAAGATTTATTATGACTGTTCGGTCATGTAATGTAAAGAAAATTTTATTTTGATTGAGCTTGATAGACAGTATACAGTATATACATAAAATAACGAGAAGCGAATCAGTTGTATAAGAGATGTTTAAAACAAAAATAGGTCTTTGCAAACCTGGTCTGCAAAGACCCCCACTCTCAATTAGCAAAACAATTAAGAAAAGTAATTTTTTGGGTTTTTCATCCCCTCAGTTATTTTTCTTCTAGTACACCTTCTTGCTGAATTAATGCATTGAGTCGTGAAATTTCAGCTGAAATTTCCTCACTTTTCGCCGTTAATTCTTCAATCAGGGCACTTTCATTCACTAAAGAACTGTTTATATTTTCAATCGCATTTAAAATTTTCTCCGATAAATCAGGGATCTGGTTCATCAAACTGATCATTGTATCAAATTCCTTTTTTACGATAGATGTTTCAACTTTCATTCTATCTGCAAGTTTCCTTATTTCTGAGGCTATAACAGAAAAACCTTTTGACTCAGTTATTTTTGAAGCTTCAATAGAAGCATTTAAAGCATAAAGAGATATGCTACTTCCTATATCCTGAAGTATATTATTTGTTTTGTTTAGAATATCAATTTTCGTAGACAACTCTTTACTAATACTATCAAGTAACTTAATTTGAGCTAATAATCCAGAAACTGAAGTAGATATATTCTCAATTTCTTTAGCACTCTCACTATATCCAACAGCTATCTCTTGCATACTCCTATCTACAACATCTGTAGCAAATGCCACTTCATTTATTAATTCCTCAAGTTGTTTTTGAGTATTGTTAATATTATCTAATAGTTTATTTATTTGTATATTTTTGGTATATAATTCTTCATTCTCAAGAGACAGTTTATCTTTTAAGTAATTTACACAATTTTCTTTTCTGTTATATCCATAGTAGATTGCAATAGCCATTTCTTCACAAGAATCATATCCGCAAGCTGAACAATTTAAATTTCTCTTTTCTGTCGAGGTTTTTAGCATTTCATTGTAGATATTTTCTAACACATCAGAAGAAGGCTTTTCTAAATACTTGCTTTTGTTTGAGTACGTTGTCATAAAGTCTTCTAATTTAAGTTTTTTGTCGAAGAACTTAAACAATCTTTTACTTTTGAATTTGTTATACGTACTTTTCTTCATAACATCAAATTCATAATCTATTACATCGATAGGAACATCTAATTTGGTAGCGGTTCCTTTATTGCACCCCTCGTGGCAGTTTAATATGTCAACAATTAGAGGTTTTTGATTGTCTGGCGTATTCAAATAGTCTTTTTCTAAATATTCAAATATTATATCACCTTCGATCTGTTTTACTTTTGCATCCTTGAAATATGCATGAACATTCTCTTTTAATCCGCCTGGTCTGCTAAAAAGTTTTCCTAAATACCCTTCAGCATAATCAAACTTTCCTGTATCAGCTGCCCTGTTGTATACATCACCAAATTCTTCCATCAAGGAAATATATGTTACATTCAACTGGACAATATCAGGAAATCTTGCTATCTCGTCTTTTTTAGCAATACATGGAGAAATAAAAACTATTGGTTCGGTTTTTTTCAAATATTTTTTCAGAAAAATACTTACACACATCATTGGGCTCTGGACAGGAATCAGATAATCAAGAAGTTGAGGAATGTGTTTTTCTATGTAATTAACTACTGCAGGACATGGTTGAGCAATAACACTTTTTTTGGAAAAACGCTGAATGTATCTGATATAAGCCCAAGTGGTTATATCTGCACCAAAAGAAACATCGTAAACCTCTTTAAATCCAATTTCTCTCAAAGTATTTATAAGTTTTCCTATTTTGAAATTGGCTCTTGCTGAGGGGGCAACAACTGCAATAGGTTTTATACCAGAAGCTAACATCTCTTTAAGCAAAGAAATATCATCTATAAAACCCCTTGCTCCATGTTCACAGTGCTTTATACATCTTCCACACTTGATGCAAAAATCATTGTCAAGTTTTATATATTCTCCGTCAATAACATTAGCAAATTGTACAGGACATACACGTATGCACTTATAACAGTTTACACACTTTTCTTTGTTGATAGTAATCATTAGAATAATCCCCCTATCCATCTAAAATACTTCATTTGTTTAAAATCAATAATTTAGTGTTATCATAATTCTATCACATTAATTTTTTAATTTGCAATATCAAGCATGAATCTTCTTAATTTTCACTGCTAATTTTCATTGCTATTGAAATACTTTGAAATAACCTTCCCAAGTTCTTTATTAACTCCTACCCATGGCCTACTTCCCCCTTTTACAAAATCTTCAGCTAAAACATATTTCATAATCACACCTGAACTTGATGAAAAATAATAAATTGTAGGCTGGCTACTCTTTTGGTATATTTCAATTTCATAATCCCTTTCAAATAGAGTATTAGCAAAATCAGATTTAGTTTTTATCTTCCTAATGCATCTTAATATATCTTGTATTTCTTTTTCATCTGTAATGCTTTTTTCCACCCGTAAATTAACCTTCTTACCGTTTCTACCAACATCGGTCGAGGCTGAAACATATTTTATCAACCTTATCTTTTCAATATTTGCGGAATCTTTAATTAGATTATTATTTGGCAGCAGTATACCAAATGTTATATAACTTGTAAAGAACACTACCATAGCTGCTATCAGCGTACTATAAACCTTTTTGAATGGTGGGAAATATTCTTTATATTGTTTTTTTTCAACATCAGTCAATATCCGGATCCTCTTTTTTAACGAAGGATGGGATTGAATCTTCTCGAGCGGCTTTGAAACATCACCTTTTATGTAGTTAAGTGCATAAATTGATTTCAAGGCATTCTCATAAACCTCTCTATCCACCCCACTTTTTAGCACAAATAAGTCTGCTTCAATTTCGGCAATTCGACCAATGTAACTTATTAGTAGAAAAAGTTGAAGTGTACCCGCCAATAAGATAGCTAATATAACAATATTAAAAATTACAATGTCTTGCACAAAATAATCGATTAAACTTTCAAGCCCGTAGACAAAAGCTAAATAATAGAATATAGTTATGACCCAACCTAAAAGTATTTTTCTTACATGTTTTCTCTTTATATGCCCTATTTCGTGAACCATAATTGCCTGAAACTGATCTTCTTTTAAATTTTCCAAAGCATATGATGTAACTAAAAGCTGTGGTTTAAAAACACCTGCTGCAAAAAGATTTGCAAACTTTTGTCCCATTGTTTCAAGAAGAATAACTTTTATATCTTCAAAATTAAACTTTTTTAAAACTTCTTTGATGAAAGGATATTCATCTATTTTTAGTTCCTTCTTAGGATATTGCAGATTCAAAAATATTAACCAAAATAAATAAAACCCTATAAAAATAGAAATGGGTAAAAGATAGGTATATTTATAATCATCAGTTTTTAAATTGGCTAAAATAGGTATTAAAATTATAAAAAGCATAACAATTAAACCCAAGGAAACAACCACAAACTGCCTTATTACAAATAAACTTTTTAACTTTTGATCAAAAATTTTTTCATGAATTTTATTTGTAAAAAACATTATTACAACATAAATTTCAAAAGCTAACAATATCATGAACAAAGTAAATTCACGCAATCCCTTTACCTTGAGTATCGCTGCCATCGAAAATCCAGCTAATGCTCCTATTGCAGTGCTAACTACGAATATTGACCAAATAAAAAAGGTATTTAGCTTTGTAGCTGCTTCCTCTTTGTTCTTACTGTTTTGAAAGTTTAATATAATGTAATTTTTAATAATGTGCATAATAATAATGTATAATGCAATGCATGCCAAATCTAGACCCAATATTTTAATCCAAACCATTTAAAAATCCCCCTTGCAAATTTTAAAAATTGTATCTTATAACCCCTCAATTAAAAACATTTTATAACAAAAAATCCTTGATGGCAATAACCACCAAGGAACAATCTAATTGTTATGACTATATTATTCTTTATTTTCTACAATCCTCTTGAACCGCATTTTCATTCTTCAACCCTTCTAAAACTTCATTTGGATTTACACCAAATCTCTCCAACGAGGCAAGTATCCCCAGACATACTGTCACATGGCAAAATATTTTCTCAGCAAGCTTTTTTCCCTTTTCAATTGTTGAAAACTCTAAATAGCTGTTTAGCTCATTTTCTACATCTTCTTTTGTGCAGCTGAACATCTCTTTTAGCTCATCAAATGACCTTGCTGTTGGTACAAGCTTGATAGAAAATTTTTTTGAAAGTTTTGGAAAATGAAATTTCAGATACAAAAGTAAACTTACTACTCCCCCTACGAACCCCATAAAAAACAAAAAAACATTTGCCAAACTATCACACTCCTTTGAAATTTTATTATACCATAGATATTCATGTTGTTGTTTTGAATTTTACTTCAACTTTTTTCAAGAAACATTTAAACTTACATTTTATTAAACCCACCTCCTTTCTTTTGTGCTATTTTCAATTTTCGCAGGGATTTTAATATACTCCGATAGGAACTGTACTACGCCCGTTTAAGACAAACCTGTCATGCTGCCAAATTGACTTGAACAAGAAAGGCAGATCATAGAACTTTCTCTGAAGATGAGGTTTTTGCTTGTAGTGGTACAGGTAAAACGGTTTTTTCGAACCCTCAACATACTGTATCAGCCACTCGTCGCAAATTGTTCTAATTCTCACAACCGTTTGTGTAACTTCGTACACTCTAAAGCCATATTCATGAGCCAGCCTTGTTGCTTCTTCAAACAACCAGTTCTGGCTCAAAAAATCACATCCTTTCTTCGTTTATTTTAAAGCCTTAAAGTTATTTGGTGTACTTTTTGCCTTCTTTTTTTATTCCCTCCTTCCCAGCCAATCTTGTTTTTAGTAGCAAGCAGCTAATTTTTTATTATATTCAAAACGCTTTTCTAAAAAAGTTCAAATTTTATGCGAAGTTAAAAAAAAATAAAAACCACAGACTTTTCAAGCCTGTGGCCTTGTGCTGTATAAATTCCATTTTTAAATATTCCTTTTATATATTGTTATTTTAGCTTTTTTCTTTAATGAATTTATATATTCCTTTCTGAAGTCTTCAATCACCAAATTCTTGGACTTGAGCCTGAACTCTTCAAATTTTGCATCAAGTAGTTTCTGAATAGAAAGCATATTTCTTGTCTGTTCAATAACTTTTTTGTCATACTCCTCTCTTGTTATTCCCCATCCTTTGATGAGCTTCTCAATTACATCATTTGCAAACTTTACACTTTCCACATCACCTGAAACTTTTCCACTTATTACGTCTTGCATTGTCTTCTTTGTTTTTTCATAGTAGTCTTTCGCTTCTTTTTCTGACACTATATACCCTTCTTTTTTAGCAGCCTGAAGCAAAAGAAGATTTTCTATCATGTTGTTTAAAACATCTTTTTTTGTCTTTTGCACAGGTGGCTTTAGAAAGCTTGCCTTGTATTTTTTTAAAAGCTTTTGATAAGATTCTTTTCGAGATAAATAGCTTGCCTCTTCTAACGCATACGCAACCTCTAAATCCTTTTTATAAATCTTTTCACCGTTTACAACTGCTACAACTCTATTGTCTTTTGACTGCTGTATATTTTTTATCTTCTTGCCACACTCTATCCAAATATCTGCTGATAAGACTGTAGAAAATGCCATCAGACTTATTATTACCATTATTATCAAAGAAAAGCATCTTCTAATCTTCTTCTCTTTCAACCTTCTTCACCTCTTTAATTTACTATCTTTTTTTATTGTACCAGATACAAGCTAATTTAATCAAGTTTTGAATCTAACAGAAAGAAAACTTTTCAAAAGACATTAGCTTGTTCTAAAATAAATGTAGAAACAAAGGATATCGTTGATTCAAACTTTCTATTACAAAAGATTTTATTTTGGCACAAAGGAGATATACCAGCGATGAATGAGAAAATAAAGCTCTACAGACTGTGTTTTGAAAACCTAAAAGTTTATCGAAACCTTATTCATGATAGCGTTCTTGAAAAGCTGTATAATCTTATCTGCTACATTGACGATGGAAATAAGGATTTTGTAAGAATTGTAAATCTTTATAGCACAGTTTGTTACAATCTTTTAGAAGCTGGGAAAGGCTGTAGTTTAAAGGAATACATTATTGAGAAAATTCTCTTTAGCGAAAACACTTTTACAAAATTAGCAGCAAAAAGTGTTAACAACATAGCAATAAATGAGAGTCTTAAAAAAGCTGCAGCTTGTGATTTAGACTGCCTTGAGTTTATATCAAACTTTTCTGCAAAAGAGATAAAAGATTATTTAAAAGAATCTGCTGCCTTGCCAAACTTTTTAGCTGAAAGTTTTTTAGAGCTCAAAGGCACAAATACCATGTTGCATAACACCATTGATAACTCTACAAAAACCATCATTGAAAAATTTTTGAAAAAAACTTGCTGGAGCAGTTTAATTGAGGAGCTTGTAGAATTCCACAGGCAAAATGGCTTTGGAATCTTTGCAAAATACAAAGGTTTTTCATGGGATGGCGAGAAGCTAATTGGCATTGAAAACTTAGACCCAATAAGATTAGATAGCCTTGTAAATATTGACAGGCAGAAAAAGATTGTTGTTGAAAACACTTTAGCGTTTTTAAATGGTCAAAGAGTCAACAATATCCTGCTTTATGGCAGCAGAGGAACTGGAAAGTCATCAACTGTAAAAGCAATTTTGAACGAGTTTTCTCACAAGGGCTTAAGAATTGTTGAAGTGTTTAAAGACCAGCTTTATACTTTTCCGAGGCTAATTAGAATCTTAAAAGATGTCCCGCTTAAATTCATAATCTTTGTAGACGATTTGTCTTTTGAAGACATTGAGGAAAATTATACCAAACTAAAAGCCATTTTAGAAGGGTCTTTAGAGGCAATGCCTCAAAATGTTGTTATATATGCAACCTCAAACAGAAGACACTTGGTAAAAGAAAGGTTCAGCGACAGAAATGGTCTTTCTGATGATGAAGTGCACTTTAACGACACTTTAGAAGAAAAACTTTCTCTTGCTGACAGGTTTGGAATAGTGGTCACATACCCATCCCCAACCCAGCAAGAATACCTTGCAATTGTTGATGAAATTGCAAAGAAAAGGGGAATTGAGATTACAGAAAAGCTTCACAGGCTTGCTCTGCAGTGGGAGATGAACTACAACGGCCGCTCAGCAAGAACAGCTAAGCAGTTTGTTGACTGGTATGAGGCACAGGTTAAAATGGAAAAGGGCTAAGGCAGTGACAGATTCGCACTTAGCCCTTTTGAGTTTTTTAATATCTCTCTACTTTTACAGTAATTTCAAATTCGATCTTTTGACAAAATCTTCAAAAGATATTATTTCAACCAAGTTCCCCTCTTTTATATAGTCAACATGTTTTTGATTTAAATAAAAATCTTTTGCTTTCTTAGTATATCCTGTTCCACCAATTATAATATAAGCTTTTTTATACTTTGGATTTTCCTTTAAAATTTTAACCAAGGTGATTATCTCATAAACTATTTTTTGCTCTGCGGTCCCGCGTGTTTGCTGCCATTTAGCACTTATAATTATCTCGTCATTTAAAACAAAATCAGCTTTATATTTATTCCCAAAGAGATCATTGCCAACCACAACTTGTTCCTTAAACGCATCAGGGTAATTTTCTAACAATGCCTGTTGAATCAATTTTTCATGAACCTTCCCTGTCCGAGTACCTCTTCCACCAGGTGACACAATAACACCTTCTTTTCAATAATTAGTTATAATAACTTCTTTATGACCAGTCCTTTTCTCTGCACTTGAATTAATGAGTCTTTTTGCCTCTATTACCTCAATGTTGTAACTTCTATAAAGATCTCTTATAAACTCTGAATCTGAGTTGCTTATCATAACAAAACAACCCTTTTTGCTCAGGTTATCACAAACATTTTTCAGCCTTACTTGTTCCTCTTTTGTAAAACCTGCAACTGTGTAATCAGTAAAATTAGCTGTTTTGGACACAGGCATGTATGGAGGATCAAAATACACAAAATCAAACTCAGAAGCTTTTTTCACTGCTTCTTCAAAGTCTGCATGTAAAATTTCAACAGATTGTAGCATTTCTGAAAAGGCAAATATTTCTTCACTGGTTGGCATTTTAGGATTTTTATATCTTCCAAAAGGAACATTGAATTCGCCTTTTGAATTCACCCTGTAAAGCCCATTGTAACAATGTCTGTTCAAATAGAGCAATAACACTGCTTTGAGTAAGTTTTCATTTTCAATTGTACCTATACTTTTTATTTTAATAGAATTGTAAAGTTCTCTTGCCTTATAGTAATCGTCCTCGGCATTTTTAAAATCTAAATTTTTAATATAGTAAACTACCTCATCTGGACAATTTTTAATTGCAGTGTAAAGGTTTATGAGTTCAAGATTAATATCTGAAACAACAGCATTCTTTAAAATTCCTCTATTATAAAGCTCTATCAAAAGTGCTCCGCCACCTAAAAAAGGTTCATAATATGTGGAAAAATGGCTTGGCAGTTTTTCAAGCAAACTCTTTATTATCTGCCTTTTACCACCCGCCCATTTCACTATGGGCACAACTTTTTGGCGAAAAAAAGTTATTTGAGTCCTCATTGCAAAACCATACTCCAGATTTAAAATTAACTATTGATTTGATTATACCATACATTTGTTTGGTGTGCAAGGATTTAATATTTTATTTTTTCTGCAAGTTTTAGTTAATATTAATCTCGCAAATATTTTCATTACAATGCAAAAAAATCTTGCTGAATTTATTGGATATACCATTAATACCTCTTTGTTTTAAATAAAACAGCTCTCTTTTTGCAATGCTTTACAAATTGTTTTTTCAAGCCAATCATTTAAATTGTTGTTCACATTATTCAATGTAAAAGAAGGCAACAATAATATAACTTTTCCCGCCCTTTCAGAATTTGTACCTTTCTTCAATTCTATTTTAACACAATTATTACATAATCTGTTTAAACAACTTCCTATACCGTTCAACATTAAATTTAATTCTTCTAAATTTGTACACTTTATATCAGCACCTCTAAAAAACCTGCAAAGTTCTTCTATCATTTTTTTATATCTCTTTTTTATTTCTTTATGGTCTTGAAGGTCTGCAACTTTACACTTCGTAAAATCAATTTTTAAAATTTTATCTGAAGGAATATATTCCTCTAACTTTTTATTAAAACCTCTCATTGAATTGTAAAAACTATAATCCTCTAATTCCAACAAAGTTGCCTCAACGTAAGCAATTTTCTTCCCGTTTTCATAGGCAATAAAATTAGGTGAATCTTTATTGCAAATTTTTAACTTATAGCCTGTTTTTCTTTCAAATATGTTTTTTAAAAAATTCTCTCTTTCACTTATCTGTCTTCCCAAACTAAACACCTCTCAACATTAATATTTCATTTATCCAGCACTAACTCCCACCCCCTCATCAGCCACTCCTTTCTTTGCTCATTGTCCAAAACCTTTTTGCAGCTTTCCCAGTCGACTTTTTCGACATGCTCTCTATATTTTATATCAAATGGATGCTCGGAATTTAAAACTTCAACTGTTTTGACAATTTCCATCCACTCATCTTTTATAATCTCTGGAAGTGATCCAATCATATCATAGGTGAGTTTTATTCTGCCAGACAGAACTGCATGAATTCTATCTTCAATAGAATCTTTGTATCTTAAGTTATACACATAAACCTTGTCAAATTGCTGACCTATTCTTCTTATTCTTCCCTGGCGCTGCTCAAGTCTTATTGGGTTCCATGGAAGGTCAACGTTTATAAGAGCACCTAGCGTTTGCAAGTTCAAACCTTCTGCAGCGGCATCTGTTCCAATCATAAGTTTAATTTTACCGTCTAACACAAGCTCTTTTATCTCATCCCGTTCTACCTTTGAATAAACTCCATTCTTGATTATGCCAGATTTATCACCACCCGCATAAATTGCTATGTTCTTGTCTGGCATAGCTGAAGACAATTTTTGTGCAATGGTCCATGCTGTGTCAAAGTACTCAGAAAAGATTATGCAGCCCCTTTCAAGCCACCCCATGTCGTTTAAGATATGCAAAATTTTATTTAGTTTTGGGTCTTTGTCTTTGTTATATTCAAGAAGATCTATTATTTCTTCCAAACAGAAAAGCTCATCCCTGCCTGTGATACTAATTCTATCAGGCATTTCATCGTCTTCATCCTCTTCAGAAAAGTCGTCTTTAACAATTGCTCTCTTTTCATAAATTGCTTTTGCAGTGTTCAAGCCTGCTTGCATAGAAGAGCCCATCCTTCGCAAAAGTAGTGTCTTATAAAACCCTTTCGCGCCTGTTTTCTGCCTCAGTAAATTTGTAAATTCTTCAGCATACTCATAAGCTTTTTTGAGTGGTGCAGAAAGTACAAGACCTTCATCATCACCTTCACCAAAAAGGACAACATCAATCTTCTTAAGATACGGCTCACCTGTTTCTGGATCAACTGTATTTTCAAGTGTACTTCTTTTTCTCTTGACAATATGCCTGATAAAAGGATTATACTTTTCCATGAAGTTTTCTTCTATAAGCTCATCTACGATATCCTGCTGGGATGGCAAAAGTGCATCATAATCATCATATGAAACATACTCATCGTCACCCATACCAAGTGATCTTCTGAGTTTCCCAATTGTAAATGGATTTTCACTTGAGGGAGGCAGAGGATTTCTTATCCAGCTCCAGTAATAAGCCTTACTTGAAATTTCTTTTTCTCCCCTCACATAATCAATTCCTTCTAAAGGTCTCAGTTGCCACAGGCTAAATGCATCGCCTAAAACCTTTTGAGAGCCCTGTGCAAGTATATACAGAAGGTCCCAACCCTCAATGGGATGTAGCTGAATTGGAGTTGCAGTTGCTAAAATCATTGTCTTTGTCTTTTGTGATAGCTCAAGTAAAAACTTCATAAGGTTGTTAGGCTCTGGCTTTTCAGCAGGCTTATTTAAATTTTGGCGCCTTGCCCTGTGTGCCTCATCAACAATTACACATTCATACTCAAGGTCCAAAAGAGGCTTTACAATATCCGAATTAGAGGTAATCAAGCCTTGGGAAATTATTCCTATTCGCCTTGGACACTGTAAGATTGGGGGTATGCCATTTGCCTGTGGCCTGTACTCTTGCCCTGTTTCAACTATCCATCTTTTCCCATCCCACACAGCAGAAGGTATATCAAACATTGTTTTGAGCTCATCCTGCCACTGCCATAAAAGTGTCTTTGGAACAATTATCAAAACAGGTTTGTCTCCATAAAGCGCTGTAAGCTGAGCAATCATACCAAGCTGGGCAGTTTTACCAAGTCCAACCTCATCTGCAAGAATGTATCTTGCTCCATCTTTGCAGTGCTCTTCAAACACCATTTTTACAAAATACTTTTGGTGATTCCAAAGTCCAAAACCTTCCCGGTAAACAGGTGCTTCTATCACAGGAGATGCAGGATCAGGCTCTTTTTTCCATTCCTCAATGCTAACTATATTTTTTTCTGCCAATCTTCCTATATTTTCAATTATCAAATCACAAAGCTCACAAGCATAAGGATTATTCCAGAAAAAGTCAAACTCATTTTGCACCCATTCCACGCTCTCAATACTGTCATCTGCCCAAAGTATCTCGTAGTTGCCTTTCCAGGCAGGTAAGGTTTCATTGACACTTCCAACAAATGCAATCTTTCTACCATCTGATAGAGTTATGACACCGGCTTTGCCATGTACAAGTCCATACACATCATTTGGTACAACTCTTACCTGAAGTTTACCGCTTTTCAGAAGTTCATAGAGTTTTTTAAACCTCTCTGGAAACTGTTCAGCCTTAAGCTCAGGTTTCGATTTGAACCATTCCCTGACAAGCTTTTGTTTTGCAAGTTTTGCCACTAAAACGTCCTTGCTCTCAACCTCAGAGTTGCAAACAACCCTTGCAACTCCTTCTATACTCTCAATTGCTTCACCTGCTATCTCTAAGATAGATGAGCTAAAGTACCCAGCAAGTCTATCATAGCTTTTAGCATTTTTCAGGTGTTTGTTTAAAAATTCCTCTGCAAGGTCAATAAGACGTGACGAATATCTTTCAAGCATATTTTACAAAAAGGCAATACCCCGCATCCTTTTTCTGCAGGATACTGCCTTTTTTGGCACCTCCTTCTCGCTTTAAATTTTACAGTCTATCGTTTGCCACACGCTCAGCAAGATATGAAGCTATTTTTGAGTCGTTTTGCCAGTGTTCCATACCATCAATTTTCTCAAGCCTTGCAAGGTATCTGAATATTATCTCTATCTTAGTTTTGTTGTTCCAGTATTTTGTTCCAAGTTTGGTCTTTAGCATCTCATGTGAAAGTGCAACCGCTTCGGCAGTGTCATTTATTTCCTGGTCTTTTTTTATTGCGCTATTTATTGCGAAAAGACAGTAACGCAAGATTGTTGTACTAAACGCATGTTTGGTATCAAGAAGTTCTTGCCCAAGCTCGCTTGCTGTCTTCAGTCTTGTCGAATTTGATTTTTTAATTGCAAAAAGTTCATCATAATCAGCAACACCAAGACTCCTTGCAGCATCTTGATATGCACCTATTCTTTTTTCGCCCCTTGTTTCAAACTCGATGCCTCTTATATAAAACTTCTCATAGCTTTCCATCTTGCGCCAGATTTCATAAATGGTATCTTGGTCAAACCCAAGGTATTTCAAACCTTCTGGTACTATGTAGCTGCTTGCATATTCGCGCATGGAATCCAAAAATTCTTTAATCTTCTGGTTTGTTGCTTTAAGATTGCAGGATGTCAAAACACGCAATGCTGCATAGTAGCCTGACAGCTCCAAATCTGTTGGACTAAAATTAGGTTCTGCTTCATCTTTGTCAAGCTCATACATGAGCTTTATCTGCCTTTCTACCTCTTCTTTGCCAAAAGGATACAGCTCTTCAATAAATACAGGCTCAAGTTGAGTTCTATCAATCTTCTTTAGAACAACACACACAGTTGACTGCACAAAATTGCCCTCTGACATATTGTCCTCTGTCTCTGTTGCAATGCTCCATGCATTGACAGACAAAAGCCCTGAGCTGAGCAAAATTTCTGTTAGGTCTGCAAAAACCTGTGAGTCCTGGTGTGTAAACATGAGGACAAAATAGCCATTTTCAGGCATATTAGAAACTATGTTTTTAAGAATCTCTGTAAAAGCTGCTTTAAACAGTTCGCGGTCGCCCCGAACTGCCAATGCCCTTTTGCTGTCTGTATACCAATCTGGAAAAACTTCTTTCAAAAACTTCTTATCCCATGCTAAGAAGAACTCTGATAGCTCATGGTAATTTATTGCATCGGCATAAGGTGGGTCTGTTATCCAAATGTGGCAGGATTGATTTACATCGCGGGCATCGGTAGGATAAACTATTTTGTGACTATTTGACAACAAATAAGGCTTTAAACTGTCTAAAAACCATGGTAAAACAGTCAACCCTCTTACATTAAAATTGAACAACGTATTCAATGCCTGATTGTAAAATGTGTTCTTCCCATTATCCTCACGCGTATTGTCCCATAGACATAACTTAGAATTCCACGTAACACACCTATTAACCCCCAGTAGCCCCACAATTTTTTCCTCTTTTGTTCTTGCCTCTTTGTCAATAAGCTCCATCAAAAGCCCATGTAAAAGTAACTGTCGTGGATTGAAAAGCTGATGCCAGTAAGCCCAACCGCGTGTTCGTATAGGTTCGTTCGTCTTCTCCCCTTCTTCAATCATATCACTTGGAATATACCCTTTTTGCTGCCACTCATCAAACCTTTCTTTCAAAAGCTCTATAACTTTCCTTTCTCTTTCTAAATCCTCATCATCCGGGGCTTTGTAATATCTTTGCCCTTTTTCATCCTCATATCTTATGCAATACAATCTTTCTTGAAAAACATCATCTTCTCTTGGTATAAATTCATGTTTTTCCCAGCGCCTTAGCCCCCAAATTGTTTTGCCACTCTCATCAACCTTATCTCCCCTAATTGACGAAATACTTGTTTCCATTTTACAATGTGGACAAATTAGATAACCATCCTTTACAGTTCCGTTTTTAGCTGCTTGTTCGAGCTCTGATTGGCTGACATTCATTTTGATTTCTATATCAAATCCTTTTTTAACTGGGTTTTCGTGCAACACAGCAACAGTTTTAGAATTTTTGCCAATTACCAAAGAAGGTAGTAGAGGTACTTTGAAACCACATTCAGGGCAAATTGTCTCAACGCAGTATAAATATGCATTTGCTCTATGCCCTTTTGAGTTGTGCTCGATCTGCCACTGAGTTACAATCTTGTCTGCTGCTTCAAATACTCTTTTTTGAAAGTCTTTTAGTTTTTCAATCTCATCTTCGGGCAAGCTTAAAAGATTCAAAGCAGCCCACGTAAGAAGCATTGCAATTGGATTTAAGTCTGACGCAAAAACACCAAACCCCAGCCTTGCTGCTTCAAATGGAATACTCCCTCCACCGCAAAAGCAATCCCCAACTGTTGGAATCTGACCAAATCTTTTTTTGCCAAGCTCTTCAACAAGAGATGAATACGAATATGCATTTGTTCCAAGATGTTCATTTATCTCATCCCAAGCACTCTTGGGTAGATTTTCTATTTCTTCAGGTCGCTTGCAATATTTTAGCTTCTGTTCATACGGCATCCTTTTAAATATTTTTTCTTGAATTTCTTCCCTTTCAGCTTTTTTTAAGTCTTTTTTGTAGCTTATCTTCCCATCATCTGTAACATCGAAATATCTTGTCTTTTCCTCCTCTGTTGCAAATTCAAAAAGATCTCTTGCTGATATGCTGCTTTTTCTTCTCAGCTTTAAGCCTTCTTCGTCCATAGCCATAAGCTTGAGAAAAATCTTCATATCTTTTTTTGGATCATCTGTTGCAGGCAAAAGAACTCCCAAAAGTAGTGCACGCACAAGCACAAGAGGTTTTCTGCCCCACCATTTGCCAAGTCCTGTTAATGTCTGTCCTGCACCTGCTTTTCGCTCTTTAAATGCCTCCTTTGAAAGTTTTGAAACTGGGAATTGAACCTCTATAAAAGATTTCTCCATCTTCTTCCATCTCCTTTTAGGTCAAGAATTTCTGTCAGTATTACTCTTCATATATAACTTTTTGTTCTTTGATGCTTTCAAAGTCAAGCTGTTTAATTTGTTTTTGACTTACTGGATTATCAAGCAAAGCATATTTTAGTGCCATTCTCCAACCTTTTCTGTCATTTACCCTGCCTGTTGCAGCATTTGTAACACCATATAACCACCATCTCTCTTCTGGTCGCAAGCCCTGCCAGTTGACAATTGCAACAGGCACCTGCGAATCATCAGTGCAATCTTCCAGTGCCCAGAGCAAAACCACAAGTTCTTTCCCCAAAAGTCTGTGAACTGGATTTTGCCCAACTTTCCACTTAGATTTCTTAAAACCCTCCTTTTCAAGCCGAAAATTGAACTCCTGTGCAACATAAGGTGCAACTCTCTGCCATAACCATTTGGGAACAATTACTTTGAGCTGGTTGTGAAGAGGACTGTTCTCATCAATATCTTGTACTTCCTTCCCTTCTTGCCATATAAATCTTTCATACACCTTTACTGTTTCGTTCTTCCCTTGAGGAATTACCACCATAAAATGGTGCTGCGTTTCAGATGGAACATATCCAAAGCCAATTGAAGTTGCAGCGTCTTTCTTTTTAGATTTACTCATTCTGTGTTATTGCCTCCTTGAAGTCATTAAGCGTCTTGCCTTTTTGTTTTATCCATTCTTCAAAGTCTTTTGCATCTTCAAATAACAGTTCTGTAATAACAGCTCTCACGTTTTGAATCCCATCACTATAGAAGTTGGTTTTGACCTTTTCAATATGTGTAAAAATCTCGGTTGGTTCTACCCCTTGTGGCTTTTTACATGTCAGGACAATATAGTTATCATCATCTCTATAAATATCAAGAGAATAGGCAACAAACTTTCCTTTGTAATTTTTCAACAGTTCAATTTCTCTTTGAAGTTCTTCTATACTAAAAATCAGAATTTTCTTGCTACCTGAAAGTTTTAATTTGACCGGTTTTGTATAATCAAGTTCTATTTGCTTAATTACTATATTTCCTGTAACATCTCTTCTCACAGGAATATTTTTTATCTCTGAAAAAACACCATCCTTTTCTGCAACCACATTAATTACCCTTGCATTATCTGGAATTGTAATATCACCATTTTCGGCAACTTTGCCATTATAGCGCGGGTTTGAACCATCTGTTGTATACTTCACAGTTGCCTGCGGTGCTGTTCTTATTTTTATGTGAGCTCTGCCTTCTTGGTCGCAAAATCTTATATTATCGTCAAGTAAAATTTCACATTCATATCTCACAATATCACCTTTTGGATGATACCCAGTTGAATCAATGCAAAGGAAACTGAGCTTTACTGCTTTTGTCCTGAACTCATTAATATTTGGCACAACCGGTGAGTTCTCTGATACCTCCTTATCACCCTCTTCATAATGTACAACGTCACCAAACATTGGTATGATCTTTAAAACTACCTCGCCTGTGTCAAAGTCAGGGGATACAAATTGAACTTTTACTGTTGTTTTGTCCTTTGCTGCCTCACCTCTTAAAACAAGCCCTCCACTTTCTTTCCACAAACCTTTTGAAAGCATCTCGCGCTTTAAATTCTCCAGGGCCTCTGGTGGATGCCAGAACCACCTCGCATCCCGCGCTGCTCTTTCAATAATCTCGTTCCAGCTCATTGATTCTCTTGTGAACAAAAGATTTTCTACCTTTTCGCGAAACTCGTCAATGTCATTTACTTCTATGTATTTTTTCCCAAGTAGGACTTTTTGTATGACAATCTCTCCATCTCGGTTGTTGCCAAGAAGAGCCCTAACTCCATCTAACCCTTTTGTACCTTGAGAATCACTATTTTCCCCTGCTGGCAGATATTTTAAATCTTCAGGGATAAGTTCAGCAGTCTGCTTGGTATATGGCCTTTGTGGATAGTAAATCTTGTTGAAAGTCTCTCTTAATGCTGATAAAACCGAATTTTTCATCTTACTCTGCTCATTTTCTGCTCGTTGATATTCTGTGTCAGTCTCTGGAACACCTTCTTTTCTGAGCTCATTTAGCACGTTTTCCCAACACATATACTCTCTTATTCTCTCTAAAAGCGTATTATACATGGTAGTAGAACCTGTTAAAAAGAGAAGTCTATTTTTGTAAGTTTGATTTTGCCAAAAACCAATCAGTGCTGGGTTAAGAGACCCTTTTGAGTCATAAGGCTTTGAAATAATTAGCGTTACATTGTTCATGTCCACATTGATTTTGGATATGTCATTTGGCAAAGCAACAATCTTTTGGTACACCTTCTGATAGCAGTTTAGATTTCTGGGTGAGAAATATTCATAAAGAAGTCTCTCTAACACTGCCTCTGCTTCATCTAATGTATACATACTTTTGAATTTTCTTATACACGCAACTACATTTTCCATTGGTGTAAGATATATTCTGTCGTTTGCATCAATTCTTGTATGTAATGAATTTTGCTTAAATTCTTCAATTATGTTCGCAAGAGAGCTCAAATCTTTGTTTGGTGAGCTCATATATGCAAAAAGTTCACTTGTAGTAAGTCCAAGGGGCGATTTTGTAATTTCGGACAGTGAAGATAGTAAAATCAATTTTGCAACTTCACTTGCCAGTGTTGTGTTATATTTTTGGTCAATAGCCTTTGCAGTTGTAATATGAGCTGTTGAATAAACATCGTGCATAACAGCATTTTCTAAACTCTGCTTAATGTTTGTAATCTCTTCGCGTGTGTTGTAATCGCTCAGGTCAAAGTCATATGGCTCAATGAGATACTTTTGCTTTGCAAGTGCTCCTTCTTCACGATAAAGATATCTTATGTAATGCCTCATAAGACGAATAAGCCCGCGTGTCTGCTGGAAATTTACATTTTCCCTGAATCTGCTAACAAGCTCCATTATTGCAGGATGAAATGGATATGTCCTCTTTATCTCTGTGTAAATTCTCTCAGGCTCAACTGTGGTCTGCCCTTTTTTGTTGCCTTCTTCAATAACCTCCTTGTAGGCTTTTGCAATCTCTTCTACATCTAGATCATTTTCAGGGTCTTGTGGGCACTCCTTGAAAAACCTCTTTCTCAAAATACAGTACACATCATTTGTAACCATATCAACCGGCTGGATAGAAAAGGCAACACGGATTGCTTCTTTGTCAAGTTCTGTTGCTAAAGCGCTTTGTAAAAGTTTCCCACCTTGCTCATACGCTGCTTGAAGGTCTGCCACAACCACCATTACGTTTGAAAGTTCTTTTTTCTGAATGCTATTAAAAAGATTCGAAAGCCCAATCGAAACAACCTTTCCAAAGTTGGTCTCACCAACTGGAATACTCTGGACATACTCAAGATACAGTGGAAGCTCATCAAGCAGTATCAAAAGAGGATCTCCTGCCAAAAGCTCTGTCCACTCTCTATCACCAGGAGCAGACATATGATTTTGTAGGGACTTGTTCAAAATCTCTTGTTTGCCAAGCTGGTTTGCTATCTCTACCCATGGAATAGAACTTGTCCATCTTCCAGTAAATACTGCAAGTCTTATTCTGCCTGTGTACATATATGGGTAATTTTCGCCCAAAATCTTTTTTCTGAGTTCAGGGTATTTTGCCAAAAGACCCAGGGCAATCATGTTATGGGTCTTGCCACCACCCATTGCCTGTCGCAGGACAATTACACCTTGTTCATCGTCAATTCCACTAAATCTTTTGAACGCAACATCAAATAATCTTCTCATACCGTTTGTTATGTATGTTTGTTCAAAAAACTTTTCCGGGTTGATTTTGTCAGAAAGAAGGTCCGAGATTTCCTGAACATCTTCTGAGCTTCTTGTGGTAAATACATCTTCTCTTGGTTTACAAAGATCGAAGAGAGTTTTCATGAAAACACACCTCCAACAACTTATCCAAATTCTCATTATCTTTAATCACTTCTTCAATGGTTTGGTCAAAATAGCTTAGACTTAAGGCACCTGAGTCAGCCAAATAATCTATTTTATTTATTTTCAAGTATTTCACTTTAAAAATCATTACATTTTTAGATAGCTTCTCTTTGATTTAAACTTCAATTTTCTTGAGAATAAATTCTTTGACTAACACTGCTAATTCATAAGAAGCTTTAGCTTCTTCTATCGACGGAATATAAAAATCATCCGGGTATCTAATTTCAACAGCATAAAATGTCAGCTGCTCCACATTTAATTCCTTTAGTTTTAAAAAATCACTATCTTGATGTATACAAAGCTGTAAAAGATATGCTATATCATGAGATTTGCCGACTTTAACATTCTTTGAAGTAAGGTAAGCTTTGAGCAACTTTTCAACTGCTTGTTGAGAATGAAAACAAATAGCACTTGTTACCATCTGATTTTCCTCTAAAGATAGCTCATGCTCTGCAACCTTTAAATCCTCCAGAGCCTTTTTAATCCAATTATTCACAATATCATTCATATTTTTTTCCCCTCAATAAATACTTCATGGCTGAGCGTGTTAACCACTTGTTTCTCAATTTCAAATTCTTTTACAGTCCTAATTAAAATATCAAAAGCAATACACGGAAACTCTTCATGAAGACTTTTATAAAGTGTCCACCATAATTGTTTCTTGTTATACCCGTTATAGTCGTCAATAACTGTAAAAATGTCATAATCACTCTCTTCTGAAAAATCGCTTCTTGATCTTGAACCAAAAATATATACATCTTGCACATTTATGCCAAGATTTTTAAGGTTTTGTATAATTATGCTTTTTACTAATTCCAAGTCAATCATATTTTTCACCTCAAAACATCATTCCCATCTTAATATTTTTATTTTACCAAAAGTGCCTTCTACACTAAAAATACTTTTCTCTAATCCCCAAACCTATAAACCTGATCTTTTGTAAACTGCCATTCTGGTGTTACTAAAACATCACCAAAGTTTATTGAATACCATGGATTGCCATCTTCGTTTGCTGGGTTTTTTAAGATGTGAATGTCTTGGGCTGGCATATAGCTTTGTGCAAGCAGGAATATCTTTTCACCTGTTTTTGGATTTTGAGCCATATCAACTACAATAACGCAATGTCCAGGGTCGCTTCCTTTTAAAAATACATCTCCAATTTGCAAATCACTCAATGGCACTCTTTTCATTTCTTGAGAAAGTGATAGTGTTCCAGCATATGCAAATACCATGTCAAGATACTTTCTAAAGCACGCATAATCATCACAGTATTCAGTCTTCTTTATCCAATAAGCTTTATTTCCTTCAACTTTGATTCTGTAGCCTTGCATCCACTTTCTAAAATCAGCTCTAAAGCCATTTGTGAAGTTAAAATGAATTTTGTCATATTGCCTGTTCTTATAAAGATACTCTGAATAGAGCCTTATGACAGCATCAGCACACTGTTGCAAATCTCTTGTGCCAACATCCATGTCAATTACTGCAACGTATACGTCGTTTGGTTTTTCTTCACCATTATAGTACTTTACCTTTGTGCCATGGGGCTTGAGTGGCAGATTCCTCAAGTATTCAGCAAAAGACCCTCTTGGAACTTCAACTCTTTCATATCCTTCTGGTACCTTTATTCTTTCACTTATTGTTTTGCCATGGCTATTTATCAGACTTTCTTTGTAACTTTGTTCTGATTTATTGGTTGGAAAAGTAATACTACCCTTTTCTTCTAATCTTGGCTTTTTGGCAATTTCAGCTTTTTTCAAGTGAGATTGTTCAGTTGTACAACCAACCATTAAAGAAAAAATAAAAATAGCTGCTGTTGCTAAATATATCAGCTTTCTTAACATCGGCATTTTACTAAGCTCCTTATTTAAACAACTTTTTCAAAAGTGAAAATATGTTAAAAGTTGTTCTGTTATAGATTTTGTTGTACATGTATTTTTTAGGATTTGTTATCCATCCATATCCTCTTGGTGCTTTCAAGCCCAAATTATGTCTTACAAACCTTTTGACGCTTGTCCTTGCAGCTATGCTCTTTCTTATGCTTGGTTTTCTCATACCAAATTTCATCTTTATTGACCACCTTTCAGGCTAAAGCTTTCAATATACTTTTTGATTCAATTGTTTTATTTTCTTTTACAGTATGTACATCAATTAGAAACAGTAAAAGTTTAGCTGTTATATAAATATCTACACTATTCATAGTACCTATCTCTAATTATACCATACACTTGCTAAATTTAAAATTTCCTAAATTGCACATCAACATTTTAGCATCCTTCTCTTTTATGATGTGCTGAGTAGAATGTGAGTTTAGCCTTTGTGAGGACAAAAAAAGCTTAGGTGAATAAGCCTGAAAGGATGCTCTTCTGACAAGTTAATAGAAAGACAAGAAGTCCTAAAGTGTTTATTAATAATGTTGGGGTGGTACTAAAAATGCCACCCCACCTATTGCTCATTATAGAAAAGTCACAGATATTTACTCTTATTTGCCACAATCAAAGTCTCACTTCATTGGGTACAATGATTCTTCGTAAATCTTTTTAATTACTTCTTTGGTTGCTTTAACTGGAGACATTGAAAGGAGTAACCCTAAAGACGGTGTCTCAAGTGCCAAGTCCACAAGATTATCAACGTCGCTCTGGCTAAATCCAAAGTCAGAAAGTTTCTTATCGCACCCCATTGTAAACAACCACTCTTCCACTTTCTTAGCTGCAAATTCTGCCTCTGAAGGCACTCCTTTTAAGTTAGGAACAATTGGTTCATAAACAGATGCCAAAACTTCAGCCTGATATGGATAAATTGTCTTGATTATAGCAGGAAGAAGTGCTCCAAGTCCCAAACCATGTGGAAGTTCAGGCTTTACAGCACTTAGCGGGTGTTCAAGAGCATGTGTAAGATGTAAAAGTCCGTTATCAAACGAGATACCTGCTAATGCTGATGCATACAAAAGGTAATACCTTGCAATAAGGTTTTGTGGCTCATTTATTGCAACAGGTAGATATTTTGCTATAAGCCTTACTGTCTCCTGTGCGGTTAAAATACTGTATGGGGATGCTACCAATGTTGTTGAGGCTTCTGTAATGTGATTGAGCGCATCTACTGTAACTGCAACAGTTTGCGTTTTATCAAGTTTTGTCATAAGCTGAGGATCATCTATTGAGTACAATGGATAGATACAATCATATGCAATTGCAGGCTTGTAATTTTTCTCAGGTATTGTTGCAACAGCAAATCTATCAACTTCTGTACCTGTACCATGTGTCAAGTTTATAGCTATTATTGGAACAGCTTTTTCAGGAGCAAACTTTTGCTCGTAAAGTTCTCTTGCATTCCTGTCTTTGTATTCAAGAAGTACAGCAACGCTTTTTGCGGTATCAATTGGACTTCCTCCACCGATACCAATAACTGCTTGTGCACCAAAACTCTTAGCCATTTCAACCGCTTCTTCGATCATATCAACAGTGGGGTTTGGCCCAACCTTGTCATAAATACAAAAGTCAACTTTCTTTTCTTCCAGTGCAGGCCTTACAACATCCCAGGCTCCACTTATTTTGTACGAGCTTTTGCCAGTTATAAGTATAACTTTATTTATTCCCCTCTTCTTCAAATCCTCCAAGATGTCGCCTATTTTATTAATAGCACCAATTCCGAAATATGTTGTGTTTTTACACCTAAGTTCAAATACCTTGAAAGGATTTATTTTCGTTTCCCACATACAAATTACCTCCTGTTAAAAAATTAACATTCTATTTATTATTATAAACATTGTTTGTTTTTTGTCAATCAAAAATATTAAAAATCAAAATAGGCTCTCTTAACAAGAGAGCCTATTTTTAGTATTTCAAACACTTATCTTGTAAGTATTTTTCAAATCGATTTTTCACTGTGTCAAATACTGCTTTTTCTAAAAAAGCAGGTGCATCCTTCGATACAAATAAGTGCACGGTTTTATCTGAAGTTGCAAACCCTTCTGTATAAAGTATTTGCTGATTATACTTGTTCTCATTTTCGAGCAATTCAACCATTTCGCGGTTTAGTTTCTCTAAGTTATATTGCAAACCAAATAGTTCAGCCAATTTCAACAACAACTCCAAATTAGAAAGCCCACTCTTTGGCTTTAGTACCAAGTTCAGATTTTGTATCTTTCCGTCAGCTCTTGTCACAGTTCCTGTGCTCTCAACATGGCTGACAAGTGGAAGAACAACGTCGGCTTTCTTGGCCGTTTCTGTCAAAAATACATCAGCAACAATCAAACATTCAAGTTTGTCTAAAACTTCTCCCAGGTTCTTATCTGCAGCTTGTGGATCCTCACCTACTATGAACGCAGCCTTGACCTTTCCTTCATTAATCAGCTTTACTATTCCTTCTTTGCCCATTCTAATACCCATATCCCAAGCACCTTGAGTATTGCCAAGGCCAGTTACTTTAATTATACCGCAGCGCGGTCTTCCAATTTTTTGTGTCAATGCTAATATATCAGCAAGCAGTCCAATTGTTGTGTCTGATACACTCTCTTCGTCTACAATCACCATAGCAGTTTTCGCACCAGCTATGATTTTTGCAAACTCACTTGCTTCATCTGTAACTTCAACATTCTTTACATCATCTTTTAGTTTATCTAAATTAACTGCTATTTTAGATACATAATCTTCATCGACAGCTTTCATTTCGAATAAAGCTTTTATTGTGGCCTTGAAAAAGACTGTATTATCTATCTTGTATGTTGCAATCGCCCACTCGTCTGCCCTTGTCTCTCCATTGTTTATTGTAACCAGTTTTGCACCCAATTCAACTGCTTTTTTCAGTTTAGCACCCATTACTGCATGGTTTTCTGTTACCTTGCCAACAGCTACAATAAGGTCAGTAGAGTAAATTTCATCAAAACTATTGGTTGAAGCGTTCAAACCAAATATTCTATCGAGTACAGACTCCCTCAAGTCGAAAGAACCTATTACAGTAGTGTCAAGTTTTTGTGCCAGTTTTGTAAGAAGCAAAGCCTCCTCATTTGTCAACCTCTGTGATGCAATTATTGCTATACTATCCTTACCATATGATGCTCTAACTGCTTGAAGTTTTTTAGCAGTCTCAATCAGTGCTTGGTCAAAAGTGGCTTTAGATAGTTCTCCATTTACTTTAATAAAAGGTGCTAAAATTCTGTCTTTGTCGTTTACATACTTTATACCAAACCTGCCAAAAGCACAAAGCATACCCTCATTTGATTGAACTGGTGATGCATCAAATATCAAATTCCCCTTTGTCTCTACCAGCATTTCACAGCCCATGCCACAGAAAGTACATACAGTTTTTGTAGCAACAGTATTAACTGGTACTTGCTTTGCAACAGGTTGTTTGCCAATACATGCACCTGTTGGGCATATGTCAGCACACTGTCCACAGGATATACAGCTTGTCTCTTCTAACGGCAAACCAAACTCTGGTTTGACTATTGTTTCAAAGCCGCGGTTCACAAATCCAAGCGCGCAAACTCCAACTACCTCTTCACAAACTCTTATGCAAAGACCGCACAAAATACATTTGTCAGGATTTCTTTCAATAAACGGATGCTTCTGAGGCTCATATCTTTTGTGTTTGTAACCTGAAAGCCGCTGAGGATCTACATCGTACTGGTTAACATATTTATAAAGCTGGCACTCAAAGTAATCCATACATCCACACTCAAGACACCTTGATGCTTCTGCAATAGCCTCTTCTTCTGTCATTGTTGATGTTATCTCTCTGAAGTTATTCTTTCTTTCTTCGGCATTTGTTACCTTTAATGGTACTCTTGGTTTTTTCTCTCTATCTTTAAAGTCTTCTGGCGTAAGGTCTTCTTGCTTTACATAATATGGTTCTTTAATTGGCTCTAACTTGCCCCTAAGATAGCTATCGATAACCCTTGCTGCGTTTTTCCCTTGTGCTATAGCTTCTATTGCAATCCTTGGACCTGTTACAGCATCACCACCTGCAAATACACCCTCAAGACTTGTTTGATATGTCCCTTCATCTACCTTTATTGTACCATGTCTTGTAAGCTCCAACCCTTCTACATCTTCCACTCTTACTTTCTGACCAATTGCAGATATAATTGTATCGGCTTCAAAAATAACCTCAGCACCCTCTATTGGTACAGGTCTTCTTCTTCCTGATTCATCCATATCACCAAGTCGCATCCTCTGACACTTAAGCGCCCTGACCCTGCTTCCATCAGTTATTACCTCAATAGGTGCAACAAGGAACTGGAACTTTACTCCTTCCTCTTCTGCTTCTTTTACTTCAATATCCTCGGCAGGCATCTCTTCACGCGTTCTACGATAAAGCACTGTAACCTCTTTTGCACCAAGTCTTATTGCTGTTCTTGCAGCATCCATAGCAGTGTTACCACCGCCAACTACAAGAACACGCTGTCCAAGATTTACTGGCTGGTTCATAGAAACCTTTCGCAAAAACTCAATCCCACCTATAACACCTTCTGCACTGTCTCCTGGACATCCCAGTGTTGAGCTTTTCCAAGCACCAACTGCTAAGAAAACTGCATCATAGTTTTTGCGAAGATACTCTAAAGAAATATCAACACCAAGCCGCATATTAGTCTTAATTTGAACGCCCATTTTTTCAATTAGCTCAATTTCTTTATCCAATATCCTCTTTGGAAGTCTGTATTCAGGTATACCGTATCTTAACATACCACCAGCTTTTGGCATAGCCTCATAAACAACTACGTCATGACCTTCCTTTGCCAAGAAAAACGCACATGTAAGCCCAGCCGGCCCACCACCAACAATAGCAACCTTTTTACCTGTTTTTGGTTTTATCGGCGGTATATAACCATCGTCCAAAAGGTCAATGTCACCTACAAATCTTTTGAGCTCGGCAATAGCAATAGGTTGGTCCACCATATTTCTTCTGCATGCTTCCTCACAAGGGTGTGGGCACACTCTACCTATACTTGCAGGAAACGGCAACTGTTCTTTTATGAGCGCAACCGCTTCTCTAAACTGACCATTTGCAATAAGTCCCACATACCCTTGGCAATCGGTATGAGCAGGGCAAGCCAGGACACAGGGAGGTCTACAATCTCCTCTGTGCTCGGATAACAAAAGCTCTAAAGCCATCTTGCGTGCATTTCTGACACGTGGTGAATTTGTTTTTATAACCATTTTATCAGTAACATATGTTGAACATGCTCTTGCCAATTTAGGTGAGCCTTCTATTTCTACAACACAGAGCCCACATGCACCGTAAGGTTTTAACCTTTTATCATAGCAAAGATGGGGAATCTCTATATTATTCTCATGTGCTACTTCTAAGATTGTTTTCCCTTCCTCGGCAAATATCTCTTTGTTGTCAATGTTCACCCTTACAAGTCGCATAAACATCCTCTCCCTCTTTATTCAACATTGACAGCACCAAATCTGCAAACATTCATACACGTTCCACACTTTGTGCATTTGCTCTGATCAATAACATGTGGTTTTAATCGCTCACCTGTTATTGCTTTAGTTGGACATTTTCTTGCACAAAGTCCACAACCTGTACATTTTTCAGGCAATATAGAGTAGGTTATCAGCGCTTTACATTGCTTTGCAGGACACTTTTTATCTCTTATATGTGCTATATACTCATCTTTAAAATATCTAAGGGTTGTAAGGACTGGGTTTGGAGCAGTCTGTCCAAGTCCACACAGTGAACCGTCTTTAACACTAACTGCCAGTTCTTCAAGCAATTCTAAGTCGCCATCCCTACCCTCGCCATTGCATATCCTATCTAAAATCTCCAGCATACGTCTTGTACCGACACGACAATAAGTACATTTACCGCAGGATTCTTTACAAGTAAATTCTAAGAAGAATCTTGCTATATCAACCATACAGGTAGTTTCGTCCATTACTATCATTCCACCAGAACCCATTATAGCACCAGTTTTTGTTATGCTTTCGTAGTCAACTGGAGTATCTATAAGGTCGGCCGGAATGCATCCACCAGAAGGTCCGCCCATCTGCACTGCTTTAAATGCTTTGTCGTCTTTAATACCGCCACCTATGTTGTATATAACCTCGCGCAGTGACATGCCCATAGGAACTTCAACCAATCCACCTCTTTTTATCTTACCAGCAAGTGCAAACACTTTTGTTCCCTTACTTTTTTCTGTTCCCAAGCTTGCAAAAGCCTTGCCTCCATTTGCGATTATCCATGGCACATTTGCATATGTTTCAACATTGTTTATATTTGTAGGCCTACCCCATAGCCCTGATTGAGCTGGGAATGGCGGTTTTAGTCTTGGCATACCTCTTTCGCCTTCTATAGACGCAATAAGTGCAGTTTCTTCTCCACATACAAATGCCCCTGCACCTTTTTTTAGCTTTATATCAAAGCTAAAATTGGTATTTAGGATATTATTCCCAAGCAGGTTTCTATTTCTTGCCTGCTCTATTGCTATCTCCAGACGCTTTATTGCAAGTGGATATTCAGCACGAACATAAATGTACCCTTCCTTTGCACCAATAGCATATGCAGCAATGGCCATTCCCTCTAAAACTGCATGAGGATCACCTTCAAGGATGCTCCTGTCCATAAAAGCACCAGGGTCGCCCTCATCAGCATTACAAACAACATATTTTATATCTCCACTTGCTTTTCTTGCCGCATCCCACTTAAACCATGTAGGAAATCCTGCGCCGCCTCTACCGCGTAACCCTGAAATCTTTATCTCTTCAATAACCTCTTCAGGCGTCATTGACGTTAGCACTTTTTTAAGCGCTTCATAACCACCATTCTTTATATAATCATCGATATCTTCAGGATTTATTCGGCCACAATTTTTTAGTGCAATTCTTACCTGCGACTTCAATATCGGGTAGGGTTCGAAAGAGGTAGATACAATAAATTCATCAAGCGGTTTTTTGCCAATAACATGGCTTTCAATTATCTTGGGTATTATCTCAGGCGTAACATTGCCATAGGTGTATACATCATCACCATCTATGACATCAACAAGTGGCTCAAAAAAGCAAAGACCAATACAACCTGTTGGTTCCACTGGAATATCAAGATTTCTGGAGCGTAACTCCTGTTGTATACATTCCATGACCTTGTTTCCGCCTGCTGCCATACCACAGCTGCCAAGTCCCACTCGAATTTTCATCTCTGCCACCTCTTCTATACATTTTTCTCTCTTTCATATATCCTACGTATAATCTCCCTTGCCTTATCAGGTGTAAGTTTTCCATATGTTTCACCATTTATCATCATAACAGGTGCAAGACTACAGCAACCAAGACATGCAACCTCTTCTAATGTGAACATCCCGTCTTCTGTTGTATCACCTGGCTTTATATTCAATTCATCACACAGGGCGTTCTTAATCTCTTCAGACCCATTTACATGGCATGCAGTCCCTTGGCATTGTAAGATTACATATTTTCCAACTGGCTTTAACCTAAATTGAGCATAAAAGGTTGCAATTCCATATATCTTAGCCTTTTTTACACCTGTCTTTTCTGAGATGTAATTTAATGCATCTAATGGCAGAAATCCGTAAATCTCTTGTGTTTTTTGTAAAATCGCTATAATGTTACTTTTTTCTCCTTTGTATTCATCCAAAACAGGGTCAAGCAAAGAAAGATCTACTTTCTGGTTTTTAAAATTAGAGGCTAATCTGTTCTCACATTCAGGGCAACTCATATACATCATCCCTTCCTGTATCTAAAAAATCAAAAGCATGATAAGTCTTTCATAGTTAGTCATCAATTTATTATAAATCACTTTTTCACTTTGCACAAGGTTTAGTGGTAACAAAACAGTTCCTTGCCGTCATTCCTTTATTAAACTTTTTCTCCCTGCAAATCTTATTTCAGTATCAAATGGCTATATATTTCGAGTATAAAACAAACCTGAATAGCTTTTTTGAAATTGCCTAATATTTCTATTTACCAAACACATTTTCGGTGATATAATATATACAAACTCTTGTTCTATAGGTGAGAAAAAAGTGGGCAGGGTGATTTTGCACTGTGATCTTAACAACTTCTATGCGTCTGTTGAATGTCTTTACCGTCCTGAGCTGAGAAACAAGCCTGTTGCTGTTTGTGGTGAAAGTGAGCTTCGACATGGAATAGTTCTTGCAAAAAACCAGATTGCAAAATCATATGGTATTCAAACAGGTGATGTTATATGGCAGGCACTGAGAAAATGCCCAAATCTTGTAATTTTAAAGCCTAATTTTCCTCTTTATATCCGATTTTCAAAGCTTGTGCAACAAATTTACTCTGAGTATACAGATTTGATAGAACCTTTTGGAATTGACGAGTGCTGGCTTGATGTGACAGAGTCTACAAAAATTTTAGGAAGTGGCAGAAAAATTGCTTATGAAATCAAAGAAAGAATAAAAACTGAGCTTGGTCTGACGGTATCTGTTGGAGTATCATTTAACAAAGTATTTGCAAAGCTTGGAAGTGACTATAAAAAGCCCGATGCTGTAACAGTTATCACAAAAGAAAACTTTAAACAAATTGTCTGGCCACTGCCTGCAAAAGACCTCTTGTATGTCGGTAGCGCAACAGAAAAGAAGCTAAGTTCAAGGGCAATTTACACAATAGGTGATATAGCCAAAAGCTCACCTGAATATCTTAAAAGAATCCTTGGCAAATGGGGTGAGGTGCTATGGATATTTGCAAATGGACTTGACACAACACCTGTTACTCCCCCACTTTTTGAAGACAACATCAAGGGAATTGGCAATAGTATCACACTGCCAAGAGATTTGACTTGCTACGAAGATGCAGAATACGTTATTCGAATGCTTTCTGAGTCTGTTGCGCAGAGGCTTCGTCAGCAGTATTTAAAATGTTATACAGTCCAAGTTTGGATAAGAGATAGCTTCCTTTTTTCAATAACAAGGCAGGAAAAACTCAAAAATCCTACTTTTCTGGCAAGAGAAATCTCTCAAAAAGCTTTTGAAATATTTAAAAAACACTGGAACTTTAAAAATAGCATAAGGTCGCTTGGCGTAAGAGCTTTAGATCTTGTTTGTGCAAACTCATTTTATCAGCTTGAGTTTGACAGTTTGAAAAAGCTCAAATTAGAACAGCTTGAAAAAGCTATTGACCAAATTCGAAGAAGGTTTGGGCAGAGCGCAGTTTTGCCAGCTATACTTTTGACTAAATCTGACTTGCCTTGCAAGATTCCTCTGCACAACAAAATCCATCCTGTTGCATTTTTCAAATAAAATTTTGTTTTTCAAAATAAACATGGGAGGGTGAAGGTTTTTAAAATGAGAAAAATATTTGTAGAAGTTTATGCTCATTTTTCAAAGGAAGGAGAAATAACCCCCATTTCGTTTGTCTGGCTTGATGGAAAAACATACGAAATTGATAAAATCATAGAAAAAAGACCTGCTGCCTCTTTAAAAGCAGGCGGACAAGGCATAAGATATAAAATCCTTGTCCGCTCAAAAATGCTGTATCTTTTTTGTGATGAGAATAGGTGGTTTGTAGAGCTTGGTTAAATTCTTCTATTTCCCTTTCACAATCTCTTTTCCCACCTCAAAAGCTCTTTCAAGTAATTCTTTTCTATTTGCCACTTCGCCTGCAGGATTTAGGTTATTACTACCTATTATAGCTTTTATCTCCATATTAAATGCCCATTTAAAAAATCCAGCTATTTCGTTCATTATCTTCTCTCCATCTGTGCCGCCGCCTTGAGTATATACAAGCACACACCTTTTGCCAGCAGGTATTCTTGAACCTTCTCCAATCTTTAAAAGAGCATACAGTCTGTCCAAAAAGATTTTTGTCTGGGCAGTCACATAACTCATGTAAATTGGAGAGCCAACAACCAGTGCATCGGCAGAATACAGCGCATCATATATTTTTTGCATGTCGTCCTGCTGCCTACACCTGCCATGTTCTTGACAAAAATTACATCCCTGACAGGGATGAATATTCATCTCGTTTAACTTAAACACTTCCACCTCAGCACCTGCCTCTTTTGCACCGCTTAAGATTTTTTCAACCAAAATTTCAGTATTGCCACCTTTGCGCGGACTGCCAACAATCCCTATTACCTTCACTTTAGAATTCCTCCTTCCCACTGATTACAAATAATATATTATCTACTGTTAGTATATAATTGCAAGTAGGTACTTTTTTGTGATATACTATACTCTAGGTAACTTTAGAGTAAAAAAGGAGCTATGTACATTGAAAAATTCAAATGATAACATACCAGTTTGTCCTGTGGAAATTACGCTGACTTTGATAGGCAGCAAATGGAAAATTCTTATTTTGAGAGAACTTATGCATGGTACAAAAAGGTTTCATCAACTTCTAAAGTCCATAAATGGCATTAGCCAGAAAGTTCTCACACAGCAGCTGCGTTCAATGGAAAAAGATGGACTTGTTATTAGAAAGGTTTACCCAGAAGTTCCGCCAAGAGTTGAGTATACGCTTACAGAGCTTGGGCTTAGTCTAAAACCTATTCTTGATGCAATGTATGAGTGGGGAGAAAAATATAAAAAAATTAAGAGGCTGTCCAAAAACAATAATTTTTAATAACCAAAATCAAGCATTTGATGGTATTTAATGTTAATATTGAACTATGCAGTAAAAAGCAAGAGGGTTGGCTGGCAATTTTGCCCCAACCCCCTATTATTATCTTCGCCAATCTTTCTATGTTATAGGCAATACAAACCAAACTCTACTTTAGCTTCACACCCTTCATACCCCTGAGCAGGAATCTCCTAAACCCTTTATTGTTCTTTATTATCCCAAATACTGTCTCAACTTCTATCTTCCTTTTTTCGTAAATCTCTTCGCCTTCTCTACTTAACAGCCTTTGCCTCACCTCTTCCTTCAATTTCTCTAACCTCGGTCTTATACTAAATCTCTTCTTCCATCTCTTACCTTTATAACATTTTTCTCTGTGTTCACAACCATTACAAATATCTTCACATTGATATACCTTCTCATAACTTACAAATCCTCTCTCATTTGCACTTATCTTCGGATATAAGTATTTCACCTTCTTACCAGCAGGACAAATATATGCATCTTCTTCAGCTATGTACTCCCAGTTCCTTACATTGAAAATATCCTTCTTAAATCTTCTTGTCTGTTCCAAGTCAAATGTGTTATACTTAATGTAGCTATTTATGCCACATTCTTTCAGATGAAGGTAGTTTTCTTCAGACCCATAGCCACTGTCTGCTACAATGTTCTTTGGCATGAAACCTGTTATCTTCGTCACAAGCTCAAGGTGTTCCTTTAGACAGACAGTGTCTGTGGGACTTTGGTGGATGCTAAAACCTATGACAAATCGGTTCTGTGTGCCGATTTGTACATTATACCCGGGTTTTAGCATCCCATTTTTCATATGGTCATCCTTCATCCTCATAAATGTGGCATCATTGTCTGTTTTTGAAAAACTATTCCTGCCATTTAAGATCTGCTCATAAGACTCATATTTCTTGAGTCTTAATACGCAGTTGTTTTGGAGAGTTTTTACAAGCTTTTTCACTCTCCTTTCTTTCCTTTTGCTCCCAAAGTTAGCTTCTGCTATCTTTTGGGAGAGTTCTTCAACTTTTTGTTCAAGCTCTTGGCTATCATAATCAGCTTCTAAATTGACATCCAACTCGCCAAGAATTCTGTCTTCTTCCTCATTTATCCTCTCTATTTCATTAAGAATTTCTCTTACTTTTTCTCTTAATTTCTTTTTGTATGTTCTTGTACTTCTTGCCCATACAAATGTATACTTGTTCGCATTTGCTTCAATCTTTGTCCCGTCAAGGTAGTAATACTCAAAGTTTACATACCCCAGTTTTACAAGAAGTTCAATAACTTGTGCGAAAATCTCTTCAATGCAATCACCTATTATCTCTTTTCTGAATCTATTGATAGTTCTGAAATCAGGGGTTTGAAGTTTTGAAAGCCACATAAAGGTTATATTCTCTTGAAGTGCTTTTGCTATCTTTCTTGAAGAGTATATCCCCTGTATGTAAGCATAGATAAGTACTTTCAAAAGCATCAAAGGATGGTAGCTGGAAGTCCCACCACCTTTGTATTTCTCTACTATGGTTGAGATATCTATTTTATCAATGATTTTATCGATTGCTCTTACTAGATGAGTTTGAGGGATAAAGGCTTCAGGGTCGATTGGCATTATTAATTGGTTGGGGTTATATTCTTTGAAGACTATTTTATCATGTTTGCGTGGCATATTAATCCTCCTTATCTTGACTTTGTCAGTTTGAAGCTCAAAAAGCTTGGGAGGACTGGGATTGACAAAATATGGACCTCAATTTTGTCACTACATCATTTGCTAATACCAATAAATTCTAAGCCTTCCTCATATGTCATGAAGTTTTTTGGACCCTTTATCTTCATTACATTCAGTATATCTCCAGCTTCTCCCTCAATTTTTTGCTTTATCAAATATTTCTTCCCTTTTATCTCTATTTCAAAAAAGTTCATTGAATATATTGCTTCCATTATCCTTTCACTACTTATTCCTTTACCTTTTCTCCTCAAAATATATTCCAATGTCCTTTGCAGTAAAAATGCCAAAAAACATATCACAAAATGTCCTTTTATTCTGCTTTCTGTAAAGTGATATATCGGTCGCACTTCTAAACAGCTTTTCATTACTCTGAATGACTGTTCTATCTTCCATAAATCGTGATATGCTCCTAAAACCTCTTCTACATCCATATCCTTTTTGCTCGTTTGAATTGCATAATAACCGTCAAATTTCTCATCTCGTTTTATCGCTTCCTCATCCAATACATATTCTTCTGATTTTGATTTCTTCTTCAAATATTTCCTTGCACCTTTCTTTTCTAAGGCTGTTATGCTTCCTTTGTTCTCTAAAAGCTCTTTGGCTTTTCTTACCAATCTCTCTCTGTCTTCTTTGTCTTTCTTGGCTCTCTTGCTTGAATACGTTATTATCAAATTCTCTTCTATTTTGAACTCTTTACCCTCTTCATCCTTGACAATATTTGTTCTTTCCAATACCTTATATTTGAATTCATCACCATAAATTTCTTCAGCATTCAAACATCTTTTGCCATCAAGTCTTTTATATCCTTCTTCATTAAAAACTTCATCTAAAATTTCTTTACTTGCATTCTTTAATCTGCTTGCTACTATATAGTCGTACCCAGCTTCTTTTATCATCTTTAAATTTATTCTGCTGTTAAGCCCTTTGTCTGCTACTATTATTATCTTATCTATACTAAATTTTTCCTTCAGCTTCCTCAGTATCTTTACCATCGTCTTGCTATCTATCGTATTACCAGGAAAAAGTTCATACCCTATCGGTCTGCCTTCTTTGTCCACCAAAAGCCCTAATACAACTTGCACTTCATTTACCTTGTTGTCTTTGCTAAACCCAAAATTTTTAAGTTCATCCGCTCTACAACTCTCAAAGTATATTGTCGTCACATTATAAAACACTACATCAACTACCATCTTAAATAAGTCTTTATTTCTCTGATACAGGTATGTCTCTAAATCTTCTTTTACACTGTCAAGAAAATCTAAACACCTGTACAATTGATTCAAATCTATATCCTCTTCAAATCCAAAATATTTGCTTCTCTGATGATAAGTTCTTAGTTTGCTCATTGGCTCTATCAATCTCTGTATGGTCATTAAAAAACTTACTTTGTCTACATCAAATTTTATCTTTCTCTCTTTTGCTGCTTTCCCTTTTAAAAACTTATCAATTTCAAGCTCCTGCCATAACTTTCTGTATACAATGTATCCCCAGTTTTTTACAACTGCATCCGAAATATCTTCTTCAGATTCAATAGTAACAGCTTTTGCATTCTCAGTAGTTGTTTCAGCGACAATATCAGATAGTTTTTTTACAATGTTTTTAAAAGCGGGGTCATCTTTGAGAATATCAAGTCTACCAAAGTTAAATAGTACTCTTTGCTTTAATTTACCATTTTCACGGTAATTTTCGACTAACCTAACATACTGATAACCGCCAGCATTAGTAATTTTGACAAACATATGGCAACTCCTTGAAGATAGTTTGTTATATTGTACCACAAAATATTTAAAAAGTCAAGCAAATTCAGTATATATTAAGCTAAAATTTGTCCCTACATTTTTTAAAATTTTTTATTTTTCTCTTCTTGAAACCCGCATAAATTAAGACTTTGTTATTTTTTGTTAGCTCAAAAACACCTCTTAACTGACAAAGTCAAGATAAAGGCTTCAGGGTCGATTGGCATTATTAATTGGTTGGGGTTATATTCTTTGAAGACTATTTTATCATGTTTGCGTGGCATATTAATCCTCCTTATGTAATCATTTCTGAGATATTATATCATAAATATCTTACAATGTAAATACAGTAAAAATAAAGAGGCTGTCACCTCATCTTTTTAGACAGCCTCTTTTATTACTTTAAATAAAAATCTCTTTCAAATCATTCCACAGTCACACTTTTTGCCAAGTTCCTTGGCTTGTCAACATCGCAGCCTCTTTGCACTGCTGTGTAGTATGCAAAAAGCTCTTGACTTTGTCAGTTTGAAGCTCAAAAAGCTTGGGAGGACTGGGATTGACAAAATATGGACCTCAATTTTGTCACTACATCATTTGCTAATACCAATAAATTCTAAGCCTTCCTCATATGTCATGAAGTTTTTTGGACCCTTTATCTTCATTACATTCAGTATATCTCCAGCTCCTCCCTCAATTTTTTGCTTTATCAAATATTTCTTCCCTTTTATCTCTATTTCAAAAAAGTTCATTGAATATATTGCTTCCATTATCCTTTCACTACTTATTCCTTTACCTTTTCTCCTCAAAATATATTCCAATGTCCTTTGCAGTAAAAATGCCAAAAAACATATCACAAAATGTCCTTTTATTCTGCTTTCTGTAAAGTGATATATCGGTCGCACTTCTAAACAGCTTTTCATTACTCTGAATGACTGTTCTATCTTCCATAAATCGTGATATGCTCCTAAAACCTCTTCTACATCCATATCCTTTTTGCTCGTTTGAATTGCATAATAACCGTCAAATTTCTCATCTCGTTTTATCGTTTCCTCATCCAATACATATTCTTCTGATTTTGATTTCTTCTTCAAATATTTCCTTGCACCTTTCTTTTCTAAGGCTGTTATGCTTCCTTTGTTCTCTAAAAGCTCTTTGGCTTTTCTTACCAATCTCTCTCTGTCTTCTTTGTCTTTCTTGGCTCTCTTGCTTGAATACGTTATTATCAAATTCTCTTCTATTTTGAACTCTTTACCCTCTTCATCCTTGACAATATTTGTTCTTTCCAATACCTTATATTTGAATTCATCACCATAAATTTCTTCAGCATTCAAACATCTTTTGCCATCAAGTCTTTTATATCCTTCTTCATTAAAAACTTCATCTAAAATTTCTTTACTTGCATTCTTTAATCTGCTTGCTACTATATAGTCGTACCCAGCTTCTTTTATCATCTTTAAATTTATTCTGCTGTTAAGCCCTTTGTCTGCTACTATTATTATCTTATCTATACTAAATTTTTCCTTCAGCTTCCTCAGTATCTTTACCATCGTCTTGCTATCTATCGTATTACCAGGAAAAAGTTCATACCCTATCGGTCTGCCTTCTTTGTCCACCAAAAGCCCTAATACAACTTGCACTTCATTTACCTTGTTGTCTTTGCTAAACCCAAAATTTTTAAGTTCATCCGCTCTACAACTCTCAAAGTATATTGTCGTCACATCATAAAACACTACATCAACTACCATCTTAAATAAGTCTTTATTTCTCTGATACAGGTATGTCTCTAAATCTTCTTTTACACTGTCAAGAAAATCTAAACACCTGTACAATTGATTCAAATCTATATCCTCTTCAAATCCAAAATATTTGCTTCTCTGATGATAAGTTCTTAGTTTGCTCATTGGCTCTATCAATCTCTGTATGGTCATTAAAAAACTTACTTTGTCTACATCAAATTTTATCTTTCTCTCTTTTGCTGCTTTCCCTTTTAAAAACTTATCAATTTCAAGCTCCTGCCATAACTTTCTGTATACAATGTATCCCCAGTTTTTTACAACTGCATCCGAAATATCTTCTTCAGATTCAATAGTAACAGCTTTTGCATTCTCAGTAGTTGTTTCAGCGACAATATCAGATAGTTTTTTTACAATGTTTTTAAAAGCGGGGTCATCTTTGAGAATATCAAGTCTACCAAAGTTAAATAGTACTCTTTGCTTTACTTTACCATTTTCACGGTAATTTTCGACTAACCTAACATACTGATAACCGCCAGCATTAGTAATTTTGACAAACATATGGCAACTCCTTGAAGATAGTTTGTTATATTGTACCACAAAATATTTAAAAAGTCAAGCAAATTCAGTATATATTAAGCTAAAATTTGTCCCTACATTTTTTAAAATTTTTTATTTTTCTCTTCTTGAAACCCGCATAAATTAAGACTTTGTTATTTTTTGTTAGCTCAAAAACACCTCTTAACTGACAAAGTCAAGAATAAAGAGGCTGTCACCTCATCTTTTTAGACAGCCTCTTTTATTACTTTAAATAAAAATCTCTTTCAAATCATTCCACAGTCACACTTTTTGCCAAGTTCCTTGGCTTGTCAACATCGCAGCCTCTTTGCACTGCTGTGTAGTATGCAAAAAGCTGCAGTGGCACAACTGTCAAAACTGGTGCTAAAATGTCAAGCGTTCTTGGAATATACAAAACATGGTCTGACACATTTTCTATGTCGGTATTTCCTTCCTGCGCAACAGAAAGTACAACAGCACCACGGGATTTTACCTCTTTTATGTTGCTTACCATCTTTTCAAAAAGCTTCTCTTGTGTTGCAAGCGCAATTACAAATGTTCCGTCTTCAATCAGTGCTATTGTTCCATGTTTTAGCTCACCTGCTGCATATGCTTCTGAGTGAATGTATGAAATCTCTTTGAGTTTTAAAGACCCTTCCATTGCAACTGCAAAGTCCAAGCCTCTTCCTAAATAGAAGATGTCTTTTGCATTGAAATGCTCTGATGCATATTTTTGAATGTTCTCCTTGTGTGTCAGAACATACTCAACCTTTTCAGCAAGTCTTTTTATCTCATCTCTGATATTTGCAAACTCTTCATAAGAAATTGTTCCAAGCTTTGTTGCAAAGTCAAGCGCAATAAGATACAGGCATATTAGCTGTGTTGTGTAAGCCTTGGTTGATGCAACCGCAATCTCTGGTCCTGCCCATGTATAAAGACAGTCATCTACCTCTCTTGCAATTGATGACCCAACAACATTTACAATCCCAAGCGTTCTTGAACCTCTTGCCTTTGCTTCTCTCATTGCAACAAGTGTGTCTATTGTCTCACCAGACTGGGAAATTACAATTGTTAATGTATTCTCATCTACTATTGGGTCTCTGTATCTGAACTCACTTGCTATATCAACCTCAACAGGGATTCTTGTGAGCTTTTCAATGACATGTTTTCCGACAATTCCCGCATGGTATGCTGTACCGCATGCAACGATAAATATTTTGTTGAGTTTTTGCAAATCTTCTTTTGTAATATTAATTCCATCAAGGTTCACTTCAAAACCACTATCTGGGAGCCTTCCTGTCAAGGTATCTCTGATAGCCTTGGGTTGTTCCATTATCTCTTTTATCATAAAATGTTCATAGCCGCCCTTTTCTGCACTTGATACATCCCATGTAACATGAAATACCTCTTTTTTAACTGGCTCTTTTTCAGTGTTTACAATCTCTACCTTATCCTTTGTCACAATGGCAATCTCATTTTCTTCAAGAATATAGGTATTTCTTGTGTACTCAAGGATTGCTGGGATATCTGATGCTATGAAGTTTTCACCCTGGCCAAGTCCCACAATTAATGGACTGTCTTTTCTTGCTGCAAGTATCATATCCGGTCTGTCAAGGCAGAGAACGCCAAGCGCATATGACCCTTGAATCTTTTCAAGAGTCTTTATAAATGCATCTAAAATGTCACCGTCATAGTAATACTCTATAAGATGAGCAACAACCTCAGTGTCTGTATCAGATGAAAAAGTGTAACCCTTTTTTATGAGAAATTCTTTTAGCTTCAAATAGTTCTCTATGATTCCGTTGTGGACAATTGCAATCTTGCCGCTTTGACTCACATGGGGGTGCGAATTTTCATCAGATGGCTCACCGTGTGTTGCCCACCTTGTATGACCAATCCCAACAAAACCTTCAATGGGATTTTGATTTAGCTTCTCTTCCAAAATGGTAAGTCTTCCTTTTGTCTTTACTATGTCAATCTTTGATTTATCTATATCGATAACTGCCACACCGGCAGAATCGTATCCCCTGTACTCAAGTCTTTTAAGCCCAGAGAGCAAAATAGGGACACAGTTTTTTGTACCAACATAGCCAACAATTCCGCACATTGTTTTTGTCCTCCTCTTGAGCTTTATATTTAATTTCCAAGCTGCTATTTTCTCATAGCCAATACAAGGATATAAGCCTTTTTTCTTTCTGCCTTTGTCCCAGAAGTTGCCTTCCGGGGTTTGTAGCAGAAAGTCACGAGGGAAAAAGGCAAAACCCCGCTGGGGCACCCGCCGAAAACCTCGATTCTCCCCAGTCCTCGTCAACCTCTGGAAAAAATACGCAAAGGCAATAGCGCTATAATTTCCAGAGGTCCTGGCGCTTTGAAAAAGCCTTTAGTTTAAAAGGCCTTTTTAACTTGGCCTAAAAAGTCTTATGAAAGCCTTGACTCAATCAAGCTTGCAAGATTATCTGCATCTTTTTTAATCTCTTCATAGTCTTCACCTTCAATCATTACCCTGATTAAAGGCTCTGTGCCAGATGGTCTTATCAAGACTCTTCCTTTGCCGTTTAGCTTTTCTTCAACCTTCTTGATTGCCTCTAAAATTACAGGGTCTTTTGAATAAAGGTCTTTCTTTCTATTTTCAACCTTAGCGTTTACAAGCACCTGAGGATATACCCTCATGATCTTTGCAAGGTCAGAAAGCTTTTTACCACTCTCTTTTATAATCTTTGTCAGCTGAAGGCTGGTTAAAATTCCATCGCCTGTTGTTGCAAAGTCTAAAAGTATTATGTGGCCTGACTGCTCGCCGCCAATTGAATACCCGTTTTCGAGCATCTTTTCAAGAACATACCTGTCTCCAACTTTTGTAACTTCGAGGTTGATGCCAAGTTCTTTTGCTGCAACAAAAAGTCCCATGTTGCTCATGACTGTCACAACCAAGGTGTTGCGACTTAGTCTTCCCTGCTGTTTTAGGTTTTGTGCTAAAAGAAGCATTATTTTGTCCCCATCAATAGTATTGCCCTCTTCATCAACAAAAAGCGTCCTGTCTGCATCACCATCATATGCAATGCCAAAGTCAGCTTTGTTTTTAACAACTTCTTGCTGGAGCATTTTGAGGTGTGTAGAGCCACACTCTTTGTTGATGTTTGTACCATCTGGCTGGTTGTTTATTACTACAACCTCTGCACCAAGTTCTTCAAAAACCTCTGGAGCTATTTTATATGCTGCACCATTTGCACAGTCAATGACAATCTTAAGTCCTTTGAAGCTTGCACCATTTAATGTTGATTTTAAGTATTCTTGATAGTCCTTTTTAAGGTCAACCTTATTTACCCTGCCTATCGCATCAAATTGAGCGTGTGGAACCTCATCCCATTTTTTGTTTAAAATAATGTCCTCAATTTTTTCTTCAATCTGGTCAGAAAGCTTGAAGCCCTGGGAATTAAAAAACTTAATACCGTTGAATTCATAAGGATTGTGTGATGCGGAGATCATAATCCCTGCATCAAACCCGTGGGATTTTACCAAGTGAGCTATTGCAGGTGTTGTGACAACTCCTGCTAAGTACACATCTGCTCCGACAGATGTAAGTCCGGCACAAAGGGCAGCTTCCAGCATATCACATGAGATTCTTGTGTCCTTGCCGATTAAAATTTTGGGCTTTTGCTTAGTTTCAGTGAGCACATACGCTCCAGCCCTTCCCAAGTCAAACGCAAGTTCGCATGTAAGTTCTTTATTTGCAACGCCTCTCACACCATCTGTCCCAAAAAGTTTTCCCATTCTCGTCCCCCTTTCATATGAAAGTGATTTATTACTTTATCTATTATATACCTATGTTCGAAAAATAACAATGTGAACATTTATTTAGTTGGTTCTTTGGTCAGAGAATAACTTTACTGGAGTGTGGAGTATAAATTTTAATCCAGTAGTTTTTTTCAAGAGGTATAAATTCAATGTTATCAACAAAAAGAATACCTTGAAGTTCAACTCTATTTTTCTGATTGTTAAAGAGATATTTACCATTTTGTTTCACAAAATAGATGTATTCTAATAACTGGTAAAGGCCTTCCATCATGTATTCCCTATCTGTAGTATATTTCACCTCTCCAATTACCAATTTCATCAATTCGCCATTGTCTTTATTGCGAATTTCTATTAGAATATCAGGCCTACCACTCCAAAAACTGTCATCAGAAATATCTCTGCTGCCAAAAATACAAAGAGCCAGTTGTTTAGCCATTTTCTTTGCATTTGTATATCTTTTGAAATACTCATTATCTACATCTTCCACCTCTTCAAACCCCACTTTAAACATAATGTCTTTTAAATTAGAAACATTGTGATAAAGATGATACTCAAATACCTCATCTTCCCACATAGCAATTTTATTATTTTTCCCATCTACAACAAATAACTTTTCATCTGAAGCGTTATCCCTCAAAATTCTAATTATCCAGTAGAGTTCAAACAACGTACTGTCATCAGCCACTTCAATAAAAGTTTTCTCAAATAGATTTTTTATTTCTTCCTCTTCTAAATCAAGCCGCACAACTCTTCTATATTCTCTTAAAAGCTTTGCAGCTTGGCTATATAAATTATTTCTGTGCTTTGAAACCATTTCAATCATTCTATCTGTTATCTTTGCATGGTTAAGGTCTATTTTACTTAAGTATGAATTTTTTTCATACAGTTCCTTAACAATTTTATTTATCTCTTTTCCCCTTTCATACCATTCAAATTTAGTAAACCTTTCCATACCAATATCCAGAAATATAGTTTCATACAATACTCTTACGAATTCCTTCAAAACAAGGTTTTCCTTTGTACTATACAGTTTATTTGTCTGATTGCAACACAAGAGTGTTGAATCTTTACAATTTTGGTTAAACCTCTTTATAAGTGTCTTCTGCCAATTTATCTGACCTTTAACTTGAACATGATTTGTTTCTTCACTTAGAATGGTTGAGACTTTTAATTTTCTTAGCATACTTGGAAGATTTAATACAAAATCTCTCACTTCTGATTTTAGTAAAAAATGAATTTTCAATAGGTCTTCTATCCTATGAATATTCAAATTCAATTTGTTTAAAAAAGTAAACAGTGACAATTTGCCGGATTTGAGGTAAATAATTAAATGGTCTTTAATGGCTTCATAAAGTACTTCCTTTGGTGTTTTCATAACTATCACCCATTGTCAAAAGCTAATGCCAAAAAAATCACTTACAAAATCTTTTAACTTTTCTTTCTGCTTTGCAAAATCATCGACTTCACTTTGACATAATTCTTCCACAAAGTTTTTTATCTCATTTTCTAAAAGTCCTTCAAACTGTGGTAAAATATACAAAATTACTGCAGAAGTATAATCCCCTTCAATGCTTACATATCTTGCTACATCTTCAACAATTCCTGGCCCAATTTTTCGATATCTATTAGTAATTTCCCAAACCTTTGCTAAACCCTCTTTTAAGCTAATGTTGTTAATGCTCTTGTCTTCTATTCCCCAAATTCTTAAATACTTCTCTACAAGTTCACCATCAATGTTTTTGGGAATGGTAACAGGAATGAAGGCAAATCTTCTCATGAATGCATAGCTCATCTCATAAAGAGAAGTTTTGTCATATGTATTCATTGTCCCAATTATTCTAAAATCTCTCGGCACTATATATTCATGGTCTTTGGGATAGATATCGTCATCACCCTCTTGAGGCCTTACAATTATGTTTTCTCCTTCCTTGGTCTTAAAACTCAGAATTACCCTTTGACCTGTTATCACTGAAAAAAGAGCGCCAAATGCCTTGTCTATATCTGCTCTGTTAATTTCATCAATGATTAGCCATTTATTGGTAAGTGTTTTACTATTTTTGTCTTTAAAAAGCCTCAAGAATACTCCTTCATCAAAGAACAGACTTCCATCAATGTCAGGCTTATATCCGCCAATTGTATCATATGTTGACCAATCCGACATAGCTGTAACCATTTCATACTCAACACCATAACTTTTGCATATTTCTTTTGCCAATTTTGTCTTGCCAGTTCCAGGTGGACCAATCAAGATTATATGCTTACCAGATTTTAGTGCTGTGGAGATTCTTTTGAGTAAAACCTCTTCATCTTCGAAAAATAAATTTTCTATTCTTAGGGTTTTGTCAAAATCAACACTTATTTCAAGCTTCTTTCCTTCCTGAGTACTCACTTCATTGTGTTGTTCCAAATAATTAAGCTCTTTGAATCTATCAAAAACATCAACAAGCTTTTCTTCAACCTTTGAAAAAGAAAAATCTTCTATATTTGTAATAATCTCAATATCCTCTGTTTTCCCATTTATTCTTCGTTGCAATTTTGAACCAACATAAAGGCCATATCTCACTCCTTTTGCACTCACATCAAAAAGCAGTTGTGCTGATGTTTTGTGTGTCTCTTTATCCTTAGGATACAAAGCAATCCCACATATTGAAGATCCAAAATTAGCCGGTCCTTCAAAGTCGCAGATGTATTTGTTTTCTTTGAATTCAAAATCAGAAAAGTGTTCTATTGACTTTAAAGCATTGTAAATTTTCTTTAACTCAATATTTACTTTTTCCTTGAATCTGTCATAATAGAAGGGAAATAAAATTCCAAAATCAGACCAGGATTTTAAGATATTTTTTTCTGATTTGTTTTGAATGTCATTTTTCAGCTTCTCAAAATCTTCAACTGTTATCTTCTTGTTTTGCAAAATCATATCAGCAACCTCGAATCTTATGAGATTTACTTTTTCTTTTTCTGAATATTTATTTTTTAAGTACGCAATATAATCTTCTGGAAGATTATTAATATAATCAATAAATTCTGTAATATCCTTTTCAAAAGTATGAAGCATTTTTGCATGACCATACAGATACTTGACAGCTATCTTACACATTAACTGTTTGTAAGATGTGACACAGAAAATAAAATCTTGAGTATCTAACATAGAAGGGTTTTTCATATAGCCTTTTTGTACAAAGTAATCTGTCAAAATTTCACATATTGAGTAGTAATTGTAATACTTCTCAGCGACATCTTTTGAAAATTCACCAATTCCAAATGACTCAAGAAAATCTTTAAAAGCATCATCCTTATACAAAGGATATCTACGCATATCGTATCCTGCCAATAAATATCCAACAAGTGGAGTGCCAAAACTGCCCCTGGGTTTGTAATCTTTAGCACTATCTATAAACCTTTTTATTCTCAGATTCAAATTTGCAGAGTCTTCATATAAAAAGTTTAAAAGTTCAGCCACTTTAAAAGGGTCTTGCATTGCAAAATTGAACAAATCAAACAAACATTTCCAATGAACAAAACTTCCGCTTGGGGGATTTTGATTTTGAAATTCTTTGATGACTTCCAAGACATTTTCTGCTGTAATTCTTTTGTTGTTTAAATAATCATTGAGTTTTTTCAAAACCAGCTCTTTGTATTTTTCTCCATATTCGTTACTTTCTTTAAATTTTAAATACTCCTCCACAGCTATATCTATATAATTATCTTGGAAAAGCTTTCCTTTCACATCTTCAACCTTCATTTTAATCTATGCCCCCAAAGTTGTGTTGTTTTTCCTTTGACTTATTTTAATGTTATTATAGCACATTATTTTTACTATTGGTGCCACAAAATCCTCAAATATCTTTTTAATCTTAACTTTTGCTTCAAATCTTGAAACCTTCTTTATACATTTGTCCATCTTCTATCTCAAAACTTTTCAACACAATAACACAATATTTCTTTACATATTGCCATTGAATTCTTCTTGACTTCTTCCTTAAAAACCTGTCTTTGTGTACAATACTCAATTAAATTTGTGCATATTAACTATTTTTAAAAAGCTAATCTGATTGTGATTAGTTCAGATATTATAATAATTTCAAGAGGTGTTATATCAAAATTTAATATCGAAAGGAGTGTGAGACTTTTTTCCACAAGAATCAAACATATTCCTCATAATATCTATAAGAAGGTGGAAAACGGATGCAACTTGCTATATCTGGACCTTTCAGAGCTCTGAGGCACAAAAACTACCGGTATTACTGGTTTGGGCAGGCAATATCGGTAATTGGTTCATGGATGCAGAACATGGCAATGCAGTGGCTGGCTTTAGAGCTTACAAATTCAGCACTGCTTCTAAGTATTGTCACAGCTATAGAGCAGGTCCCTGTTATGATTCTTTCCCTTTTTGCCGGTGAAATCTTGGACAGAAAGCAGAAAAAAAGAGTAATTCTGATCACTCAAATCCTTCTTTTATTCTTTGCCTTTGTTTTATTTTTGATTACATACACAGATGTTGTTCAGTATTGGCACTTAGTGGTTTTAGCCCTTATGAGAAGAGTTGTTACAACATTTGACAATCCCGCAAGGCAATCTTACATGATAATTCTCGTTGGAAAAGAGGACTTGCCAAACGCTGTTGGTCTTAACTCTATGATTTTCAACCTTGCAAAAATCATAGGCCCTGCTGTTGCAAGCTTGGTAATATCAACAGTTGGAATTGAAATGTGTTTTTAGCAAACGCTATAAGTTTTGTGCCAATCATTATAGGCGTATTTCTGATTGACGCCAAAGAACCTCAAAAAGAGGAAAATGATAAAAGTGTTTTTGCAGAGGTGATAGAAGGGCTAAAGTATGTGTATAAGACCAAAGTACTTGTGTGAGCAATATCGCTTGTTTTAATCATGGGCACATTCATACTCAATTTTAACGTTCTTATCCCTGTGTATGCAAAACTTGCTCTGGGCAGAAATGAAACAGGTTTTGGACTTTTAATGTCATCGATGGGAATTGGATCACTTATAGGCGCATTTTTGACAGCTACAAGAAGAAAGGAAAAGATTAATCTAAATCTTCTTTTTAAATTCATTCTTTCTGTTTCACTGGTTTACATTCTTCTGGGAATAAACAAAAGCTATAAAGTTGCTTGCGTGCTATTTGTGCTTGTTGGTCTTCTTGCAATAAGTTTTAACACAAGCGCAAACGCACTTTTGCAGCTTTCATCAAGCGACGAGTTCAGAGCAAGAGTACTGAGTATTTACTTTCTTTGCAATGCTGGAACAACACCAATTGGCAATCTATTTACAGGTACAATTTCACAAAAAATCTCTCCCTGGGCTGGGTTTTATATATCCGGCCTGGTTACTATTGTTTTAACCACAATGGTTCTTATCACCACATTTAAGAGAAAGTCCCTTGAAAAAACTAAATAATTTTAATCAGCACCATCAAAAACGGCATTATTACAACTGAAAACACAGTGGAATATGTAATCATAGCAGTAGCAAATTCATAGTCACCATTATATACTCTTGAAATTATAGCTGAATTTACCATCACAGGCATTGCAGACATTATGATAAACACATCACGCATGAGTTTAGGAACAGGAATAAAATGTGAAAGAAGCCAAGTGATAAAAGGTGTGACAAGGAATCTTCCTGCAAATACCAAAATGCTATCTTTGTCAAATCTAAAATTTTTAAACCCCATCTCGTACATTGTTATACCCACACAGAAGATGGAAAGGGGGGTTGTAAGTCCTCCTACCATTTTAAAACTGTCAAATATAAATTTTGGAAGCTTTATCTGCAAAAGTACAAGACCAACTCCTATCAAAAATCCAATCAAAGGCGGGTTAAATATGCGCTTTAGAGTATCTATACTCAAAACCTTTTGATTTTCGGTTTTGTTGTCTCGGATAATCCCATATACACCTAATGTCCACCATATTGTAGTGTTTGCCATGTAATAAAGCAGTGTATAAGGTGTTGCGACATCTCCAAAAAGCGCAAGAGACATAGGAAGCCCTACAAATATCGAATTTGAAAGCGAAAATATGGCTGCAAAAAGACCTCTTCTGTGAGCTTTTACATTTGCAACTCTTGCTATTATCACAGCCATACTGTAAGAAAGCAGGATTGATAAAAATGGAATCAAAAGCCCTCTTGCTGAATGTTCAAGCTCATTTTTTGTAAATGTTGAGGTGAGGTTTGCTATCATATAAAGCGGCAGCGACACATTTACAACAACCTTTGCAAAAAGGTCTGATACTTTTGAGTCAAACCACCTGTACTTTGCAAGAAAATACCCGAGCATAAGAACAAATAAAATCACAAGTACTCCCTGAATGGCATTTAAAAATGTATACAACAACATTTTTTGCCCCCTTTAAAACTTCTATTTGTAAAAAAGGACAGTTTTCAAATTATTATACCATCAAAAATTTCATTTGGTAGACAATATTTGATTGTCACCATACTGACAACTGGGGCAACTCATAAGTCTTAAAACGGTGCATGGGCTTTATTGGTCTTGGAAACATCTTTGGGCTTTTAAATTGGAATGATTCTAAAATTGGTAACAACAAGCCATTTTCGTGTTTTGGCAGACCAACACCATCCGCCCTGGATGAAGAGAAAGAGCAGCATAAATATTGCAGGGTGTATTAAATTTTTCAGCAGTTGTTTATAACAAAATATCAAGGTTTTGTAATTTTTCTTCCTAAACTACAATATCTTGATAATAAGGTTATCTCCGTTCTTTTATCTATTCGTGATAACACTTTTTGGGGCTATTAAAGAGTAAAGTTTTGTGGTAAAATTTAATAAATCTTACAAACAAAAAGAAAAAGTGGTGTTAAATTCAAATGAAGCAAGAACAAATAGCAGCTCAGCTTTTCACGCTGCGCGAGTTTTTAAAAACTGAAGAAGATATATACAATACTTTAAAAAAGGTTAGCAAAATTGGGTTTAGATCTGTACAAATTTCAGGTATGGCTAAGATTGACACCTATAAGCTAAAAAACATGTTAAATGAATTTTCCTTAACAGTTTGTGCAACACATACCCCTTTTGAAAGGCTGAAAAACGAAATTGAATCTGTAATCGAAGAGCATAAGATATTAGGCTGCTATCATATTGCAATCCCATCTGCTCCAGACGAATTTAAAAGTTTTGAAGGAGCACTTGAATTTGCAAAAGAGTGCAATGAAATTGGAAAAAAGTTAAAAGAAGAGAATATAGTGCTTTCTTATCACAACCACAGTTTTGAGTTTAAAAGATATGACAGTAAAACATGGCTTGAGATTTTGATTGAAAATTCAGAGCCACAGCTTTTAATGTTTTAAATTGACACTTACTGGGTTCAATTTGCTGGAGCAAGTCCTGAAAAGTGGATACGAAAACCAAAAGGTCGAATTCCACTTGTTCATTTAAAAGACATGGGAATGCTTGAAGATTTTAAGCAAGGTATGTTTGAAGTAGGTTTTGGGAATTTAGACTGGGATGGAATAATAGATGCTTGTATTGATGCAGGTGTTCAGTGATATATAATTGAGCAGGATATCTGTCAAAGAAGTCCTTTTGAAAGTTTGAGACTCAGCTTAGACTTTTTAACGAAAAATTATGTAAAGTAAAAAAAACCTTTCAAACATAGATAAGATAAGAACAATCAAGGGGCTTTTAGCACAAATTCTGTGCAAGCCCCTTTTTTTCCTATTTAGAATCCTTTACCTTTTATCTTTTCAATCTCCTTTAAGACCTCATCGTCACTTTCAAGAGGGAGCTTTACAGGTTTCCCTGTCAGGCTTGAGAGATAAATGGCAAGTATTATTTCAACAGGATGTCTTCCTTCCTCAGCAGGGATAAGTGGTTTTGTTCCGGTTTTTATAGCATTTATTACATCTCTGTACTGTCTTACATGTCCTTCTTCTTTGATTGCAGCAGAAGATGCACCAGCAGAGCCATCTTCCTCTTTTTTGTAGATCTCCAAATATTCCTTCTCAGACCCATCTTTGAAGTAAAGACTTTCAAGCCTGGTGTTAACAGCTATTGCAGAGCCTTTTTCACCAAAAATCTCAAGCCGCGTTTCAAAACCTGGATATGCACTTGTTGTTCCAACTATCTCACCTATCGCCCCATTTTCAAACTTGACCACTGCAACAGCTCCATCTTCAACCTCTATTCGCCTATGTGCCCTTGTTGTGCAGTATGCAAAAACCTCCACAACCTTTCCAACAATCCACTGAATCATATCTATGTAGTGTATAGACTGGTTCATAAGCGCACCACCTCCATCTAAGCTCCATGTACCGCGCCAGCTACCGCTGTCATAATATTCCTGAGACCTGTACCATTTAGTATAGCTTGTTGCTAAAACAATGTTTCCAAACTTTCCTTCTGCTGTGAGCCTTTTTAAAAGCTGCATACAATCGCTGTACCTGTGCTGTGAAATTATAGAAATCACCACGTTGTTCCTGTTTTGAGCTTCTATTATTTTGTCAGCTCTAGACAACGTTATATCCATTGGCTTTTCAACAATCACATGTTTTTTTGCGTCTGCTGCCAAGACTGCCATGTCAGCATGCATACCAGAGGGTGTGCAGACAGATACAACATCAATCTCAGGATCAAGAAGCATCTTTTCATAGTCAGTATATATCTTTTTTACACCAAAATCTTGAGCAAGTTTTCTGGCTCTGTCTTCTGCCACATCGCACACAGCAACAAGCTCTGCATCACTTGAAAGAGCTGAGATAGCAGTCGCATGTGTCTTTGATATAACCCCACAGCCCGCAATAGCAAACTTAAACTTTGACATTTCAACTCTCTCCTTCCTCATCGATGATCTTTTTAATTGCCCTATAAGCCTTTGCAAAGTTTTCAGGCCCACCACCAGGAAGGTTATTATTAAGATGAGGCTCTATTGACAAAAACCACAAAAACCTCTCCTCTTTAGTGCAGCTATCACGTCTTTTATCCTTCCATCACTTTCACCTGCAACTGTGACACTCCCGTCTGAAAATTTTGCATCTTTTACATGCACGTACTCAATATAATCCTTTAAAAGCTCAAATGCGTGAGGATAGACCTCTACTTTGCACTGAACAAAATTTGCCGGGTCAAATGTTGCTCTCAAATTGGGTGAGTTGATTGTGGAGAGGATTTTAAAACACCTTTCGGCACTGCTTCCATATTTTCCTTTTCGTTCTTGTAAAGAAGAACAAGATTTTCTTTCTTAGCAATCTCAGTAAACTTTGAAAGCCTTTCTATGACGACATCTGTATACTTTTCTTCTTCACCCTCTGGAACATAAAACGAAAAGATGCGTATGTACCTTGTCTCAAGGATGTGGGCAAGCTCAACGATGTGCTTGAAAAGATCAAGATACTTTTCGAAGTCGCAGTTTACATCAACCTTGCCGATTGGAGCCCCTATTGCTGAAACCTTTATACCACTGTCTTTTAACTTTTTTAAAACTTCCTTTGCTTCATTTTCAGTATAGTCAGCAACGCTTTTGCCATTTGCAGAACGAAACTCTAAATATTCAATACCATGCCTTTGCAAAACCTCTATTTGCTCATCTAAATTGCTTGCTATCTCATCTTCAAATGCCGAGAATATAAATTTATACACTTTCTTTTGCGCCCCCTTGTTTAAATTCCATTTTGCACAAATCCCAACTAAAATGTCAAAATGAAAACGGTTAAAAAATTGGGATTAAGAAAAATTTTTTGTTTTTGTGTGTTTTTAAATATATTATTTTACACCTATCAGTTTCAATTTTCAGCAAAGCAAAAAATAAGCCGGCAAAATTTGCCGGCTGGTTTTATTCTCCTTTGAATTTATATTCATTTTCAATCTTTTTTATCATCGAATCATACAAAAGCTTGGAAAGACCAATCCCACCTTGTTTTGAAGCCTTTTTTGAAACCTCGTCAACAAACATGTCGTTAAAAATATCATCTGCAATACTTTCTTGAAAAAGACCACCTTTGGGAATTGACTTTTGCATCTGCTTAAAAATGGCGGACAACATGACAGCTTCAAATTCCTCACAAGCCTCTTTTAGCTTTTGTTTGTCTTTCTCAGAATACGCTTTTTCAAGCTTGTTTATTACAGAATTATCTATCCCCTGCTGATAACCTGCCTGAATATTAATACTCGGTATCCCGTTCATTGATAACTACCTGCCCCTATTCTTTTATCTCTTCAGGTTATTTGCCATAGAGAGCATATCATCAGCTGTTTGAATAGCTTTTGAGTTAATCTCATACGCTCTTTGAGCAATAATAAGCTTTACCATCTCGTCAACAACCTGTACGTTTGACATCTCAAGAAATCCTTGAAGTATCCTGCTCTTTGGCCCTTCTATCTCCTCTTCAGAAACAGGGTCGCCAGATGCAGCTGATACTGCATATAGGTTTTTACCCTCTGCTAAAAGTCCTTGCGGATTGAGAAACCTTACTATTTTAATCTTAAGCCCTGAGTCCTGAACTCGCCCCTCTGCATCCTTGTATGTAATTCTGCCTGTCTCATCAATTGTAATGCTGGAAATTGCCGTCTCTGGTAGAACAATTTCTGTGTCGCCTTCTGCCAGAACAGGATATCCGTCTGATGTGACAAGTTTTATCTGCCCATCTACATTTGAAACCTTAAAACTACCATCTCTTGTATATCTTGGACCGTTAGGGGTTGATACCACAAAAAATCCTTCCCCCTGAATTGCCAAATCAAGCGGGTTTTCAGTCCTCTCCAAGTTACCTTCTGAAAAGCTCTTTGTGATAGCAGATATTGTCACACCATGACCTATTTGGAGACTTACAGGTTTTCCATCACCTGCAATAACATCTGCTCGTGACAAAGTCTCATACAAAAGGTCTTTAAACTCAGCCTTATCTTTTTTGAAAGCTGTTGTGTTCACATTTGCAAGGTTGTTGGATATGATATCAACATTTGTCTGCTGCGCTTTCATACCCAGAGCAGCAGAATAAAGAGCTCTCATCATCTTGTTCTTTTTCCTCCTTTTTCCTTTCTAATTCTCTTTGCAAGATTACCTCTTGACTACTTTCTCGCAATCTCATTGACAGCCTTCTGCAAAGTCTCATCCTGTGCAATAAAAGCCTTTTGGTTAGCCTCATACGCTCTCAAAACATTTATCATATTAACCATCTCTTGAACAGAATTTACATTTGACCCTTCCAAATATCCTTGTAAAACCCTTCCACTAAAAGCTATCTGCTGACTCTGTGCATCTGCTTCAAAGAGATTATTGCCAATTTTACGCAAAAGAGTTTTGTCTTGGAAATCTACAAGTCTTAATCGGTCCACAAATCTGCCGTCTTGATAAATGTTACCCTGCTCATCAATCCTGATTTTTCCCTGATTTTGCAGTACAATCCTTCCGTTTTGTCCAAGGACACGAAAACCTTCAAGTGTCACAAGCTCACCATTTGAATTTAGCGTAAATGCACCATTTCTTGTATAGTAAACCTGAACTTGACCTGTTTGAGGATCAACTTTTTCTACAGCAAAAAATCCACTTCCTCTTATCGCCAAGTTCAAAGGTTCGTCTGTCTTTATGTAAAGCCCCTGAGAAAAATCGCTAACAATCCTTGAAACGTCTGCTCCGAGTGACATATACCCAATTGCATTGTCGATACTATTTGAAGAGTCATCGTATATCCTGTAGGTCATCATCCTTCTAAAACTTTCAACCTGGGCAATATCTCTTTTAAACCCAGTTGTACTCACATTTGCAATATTGTTAGCAGTCAAATCCATAAGTTTTTGGTTTAGAATCATCCCTGATGCAGATGTGTAAATTCCTCTAATCATCTTACAAAATCCCCTTTTTTACCTTACTCTTGGGTCCTTTATCAAGCTTGATTCCAATTGATCAAGTGCTTCTAACGCCTTTCCTGTACCCAGCGCAACACATGAAATTGGGTCATCTGCAATTCTGGTTGGAATACCTGTCTTTTCAGCAATCAGCTTGTCCAAACCCCATAAAAGACTTCCTCCACCTGTCATGACAATCCCTGTCGAGGTAATATCTGCTGCAAGTTCAGGTGGCGTGTTCTCAAGTACCCTGTGAACAGCTTCAATTATAGCCGACACTGGTTCTTCTAAGGCCTGCAACATCTCGTCTGATGTGACAGTAATTGTCTTTGGAAGACCAGTAAGAAGGCTTCTTCCACGGACCTCCATAGATTCTACCTTTGGTTTTTTGTATGCACATCCTATGTTTATCTTGAGTTCTTCTGCTGTTCTTTCACCAATTGCAACACTGTGCTTCTTTCTTATATATCGGATAATTGCCTCGTCAAATTTATCCCCTGCAACTTTAATTGACTCACTCACAACCGCTCCACCAAGTGAAATTACTGCAATGTCTGTTGTGCCTCCACCAATGTCTATTACCATACATCCCATCGGCTTTGAAATATCAAGACCTGCACCAATTGCTGCTGCAATTGGCTCTTCAATCAAGAATGTCTGCTTTGCTCCTGCTTCATATGTAGCATCCAAAACAGCCCTTTTTTCAACCTCTGTTACGCCTGAGGGGACACATACAACAACCCTCGGCTTGAAAAACACACGCCTGCCAAGAACTTTCCCAAGAAAATACTTTAACATTGCTTCTGTCACTTCATAGTCTGATATAACACCATCTCTGAGTGGCCTTACCGCCACAATGTTTCCAGGAGTTCTTCCTATCATTCGCCTCGCTTCTTCACCAACTGCTAAAATCTGTTTTCTTGTCTGCTCTATTGCAACAACAGACGGTTCTCTCAAAACTATACCCTTGCCTTTGACATATACTAAAACTGTTGCTGTTCCCAAATCGATTCCTATATCTGTTCCAAATGCCATATGCCGCCTTTCCTTTCCTCTTTTTATTTTTGTATATTACCTTTAACAATATTTTAATTTTTAATTTAGATATTTTCAATTAATTTTATTAACAAATTTGAAAACAAAAGAAGAAGGATAACAAGGTTGAAAAGAGAAAAGTATTTATACAAAAGACAAAAGCCGTCAGCTTCTTTGCTAACGGCTTTTCATTCATGTACGAATAGAAATGGTGCCGAAGGCGGGAGTCGAACCCGCACGGCCTCAGCGGCCACCGGATTTTGAGTCCGGCGCGTCTGCCAGTTCCACCACTTCGGCACATAGTTAGTATTTTGATTTATAAGCAAGAATAGTATAGCACAAATTTTTTGGGTTGTCAAATAGGCATCTTTGTCCCATCAATAAAGTCTTTAAGTTTCTTTAAAACCTTCTTTTCAAGCCTGGAGATGTACATCTGTGATACTTTCATCTCATCAGCAATCTCTCGTTGTGTCTTCTCCTCAAAAAAGCGCTTCTGGACAAATTCTTTTTCTATAGGGCTCAATTTATCTATTGCTTTTTTTATTGCCTCAATGTTCTCTATCTGAGTAAGGCTGTCATCGCTTTTTCCAAGAACATCTCCTAAGGTCATCTCTTCATCCTCGTACATTGTCTGGTCAAGCGATTGAGGAAGGTAATTGGTTGATGCCTCCATAACCTCTAAAACTTCTTCAAGGCTCATATTCAAATGTTCTGCAATCTCTTCAACTTTTGGCGGCCGTTTTAGTTTTGTTGAAAGTATTTCAGTTGCAAGTTTTATTTTGCTTGAGGTTTCATAAATTCTTCGCGGAAGCCGGATAAGCAAGGCTCTATCTCTAAAATAGCGTTTGATTTCGCCCATAATTGTTGGTGTCGCAAAACTTGTAAATTTATAACCTTTGTTGGGTTCAAATCTCTCAACTGCATTTATAAGTGCCATGCACGCAACTTGATACAAATCATCATATTCTATTCCCCTGTTTACAAACTTCTTTGCAACAATTTCCGCTATATACAAATGCCTGTTTACAAGCTCATTTCTGAGATTGATATCTTTTGTCTTTTGATACTCTTCGAAGAGTCTATCTATTTCAGCATCATCAACATTTATTGTTTTTTTCTCATCAACCATCAAATCAGGCCCCTCAATGATATTTTTTAAGTCTTACAATGTACTTGTCTTGTAGTTTTTCAAACTCTACATCATCCATAAGTGTTTTTAAAATAACTTCAGCAAGTTCATTCTTGTTTATCTCATCTGTTGGAATATCTATCTCAATTCCCAAACAGTTCTTGTCAATTTCAAACCTTATACTAATCTGCCCTGATATTTTTTCAATATTAAATAGGTTGAATACCTCTGAAATTGCCATTTTCAAGTCCTCAATTGTTTCAAAATCAAATCCACAACGGGCAGCAATCCCAGATAAAGTAAGCCTCACTACCATAATATATTCAGCTTTAGATGGAATTGTTAACATAATTTCGTGCATATTTAGCAAAGTCCTCCTTATTCAATCCTGAACACCTTGTCAAGGCCTGTTATTGTAAACACCTTTTTTACATTTGGTTTTAGGTTTTTCAGCACTATGTTAGTCCCTTTTTGCTTTGATTTTTTGAGAGCGCCTACAAACACACCAAGCCCTGTTGAGTCAATGTAAGTAACATCGTTCATATCAACAATTACATCTGAAGAAGATGTATCTATCAATGTATAAAGCTTGTCCTTTAAAGTGGGTGATGAAAATATGTCAAGCTCACCTTTTAGCTCAATTACAATGCCATTTTCAGAAACTTTCTCTTTTAAATCAAGGTTCATAATTTGAAACCTCCGTTAACATTTTTGTATATTCTATTATACCATTTTAAACTCTACTTTTCCAACCAATATATTTTGTTTTCATTAATGTAAATATAAACAGGCAAGTATACATCGCCCTGTTTTTTGTAGACAAGCTTTATCTTTGACACATCTATATCTTTTAAATTATACCTTCTCTTGAACTGTGCTGCAGCAGTTTGTATGTCAAATACTTCAACCTTTTGAACTGGCAAAAATCTTTTGAAGTAAATCTGCCCTCTTTTTATCCTTCCAAACTTGTCAAACTCAATATACCCTTGAGAGTCATAAACTTCAAAACCCAGATAACAGAAGGTTATATTTGCCCTGTATGTGCTTTCTTGATTTACAACTGAAATTCTATAATTTTCAAGCCCAAGACTATTTAAAATATTCTCAGCCTCTTTATAAACCTTTTCTTCCACAGTTTGCTGCAACGCACCCATCACTTTCAAATCTTCATTATCAGAAACTTCAAAATAATAATAATCTTGGTAAATACTTATATAGACCGAATTTGCTGTGGTACTTTGTAAGCTTTCTGTATACACCCCAGCAGATCCATTGCTTTTCAAACTCTTTGCAATGTCCTCTTCTTTTAAGTCCAAGCTTTCGCTTTTTAGCACATATACTGAGTAAAATACTTGCTGGGAAATTGCAGCTTCATTGCTTTCTTTACTTTTTTCTTCATCAGGTCTTGTTTCTTCTTTACTTAATTGATTATTTGCATCAATAGATGCTATAGTAACCTTTCTGGTATTTTCATCCTTTGTATTGTTTGCTTCTTTAACTTTTAAATTTTTATTTCCTGAACCTTGGCTTTTTGTAGTTTGCACTGTAGCTGTAACAGTCCGGGGCTTTGAATTTGCTTGATTTTTCAAAGCCTCTTTCTCTTTTGGGTTTTGCGAAAGTGTGTTGCTATTTGACTTTTGTTCAGGCTTTTTTCTGCTACTTTCTGGCAAACTCAAAGTAGAATTTTCTTTTTTCGCTTTCTCATTAGACGTTTTGCTTTCATGCAAAGCTGGGATGTTTTTGGTGTCATCAGTTTGCTTTGCTTCTTCAGCAGAGTTTTCTTGGACCTTAGACTCTTTGCTTTTATCTATATTCAGCACCTGTTCAATCTCGTTTTTTATTAAAGAACTATCTGATACTCTAAAACTTCCTATATTCAGTTTAAAACTTAAAAAAAGCAGAGCGGTTAACACAAGGCATGCAGCAATTGCTGTTGAAATTCTAAGATAAATCCTGTCTCTTTTTCTTTTCTCATATTCTTTAAGAAGAAAATTTTTTAGCTCTTCTTTGAATTCTCTTCTGTACTCTACCCTGAATGCCTCTTCAAACAAATTGTCAAGCTTTTCATCATTCACTTTCACGCACCTCTTTTAAAAGCATTTCCTTTAAAGAATGGATTGCCCTGAAAAATAGGGCTCTTATAGCAACATCTGATTTGTTTTTCATCTTTGCTATTTCATTTAGTTTCATGTTCGCACCATAACGTAAAATCACAACCTCTTGTTGTTCTTTTGTAAGCTTCGATAGTGCTTTTTTCAAAATATCTTTTTCTACTTTATCAAAAAGCTCCTCTTCAGGTGTCTTAAGCCCTGAATGGTTTGTTATTTTTTCAATGTCTATATAATCTTTTTTGGCTCTGTAGTAATCATTTACAACATTTTGAGCAATTTTAAATATCCAAGCTGATAAAGAGTTGCTTTCTTTGTACTCAAACCTATCTAACGATTTCAAAACTTTCATAAAGGTTTCACTTGTCAAGTCCTCTGTAATTGGATGGTTAAATATTTTGTAATATATGTAAGAGTATATTTTCTCAAAGTATATCTCATACAGCTTTTCAAAATATTTCTTATCTTTCTTTGCCTTCTCAACCAATTCTCTTTCATCCATCTTCTACAAGTAAACCTCTCTTTAGCACTTTATTTTTTATCACACACCTAAAATTTTACTATAACTATTATAACGAAGAAAGAAGAATTTCGTTTCAATGTCAAAGAAGGTTGAATATTCGTATAATAATAAAGCTCCTGGAAAACTATCATTTAGAGGCAGTCTAAAATGAATTTCTTTCAAGTCTTGAGTGCAATTGTAGCCATAAACCTTGACGCACTATTTTTCGGAATTGCATTTGGTACAAAAGGCATCAAAATCCTGTTTAAGTCCAAGGTAGTAATGTTTAGCGTATCACTTTTTACTATGATGTTATCATTTTTAATTGGAAAACATTTTGGAGTCCTTATCAGCTCAGAATTTTCAAAATACTTAGGACCAATGTTAATGATTCTCATTGGAATACTTTTGATATTCCGCACATTGTCTGAAAAAAATAGACAAGATAGTCCTCGAACACTTGTCAATTTCTCTTTAAAATCCCTTGGACTTACTATCAAGATTATCAAAGAACCTTGCGTGTCTGGCATAGACCAGTCAGGTTTCATTGAGCCGATTGAAGCCCTGTTTGTCTCACTTGCTCTTTCTTTTGATGGTCTTTCTGCTTCGTTTTCACTTGGACTTAGCAATTTAGTAAACATCTATGAGATACTGTTAATTCCAATTGTTCAGTTTATTGCTATATCAACCGGAAATACCCTGGCACACAGTTTAAAATGCATAAAAAGATTATTATTTGCAAATTACATACCAGGGATTGTATTGATTTATCTTGGAGTTTACAACCTTCTTTTTTAAATAACAAAAAGAGAGGCTAAAAAGCTGCTTCTAATCAGCTTGTCTTGTTAGCCTCTCTTTTCTTCGCTTAATCTTTTTTAGATAGTCTGTAGATTGCATTTGCATAAATCTTTGCACACATCAAAAGCCGATCAATAGTTATATACTCATCCTTTTGATGTGCCACCTCTTCATCGCCCGGCATGTTAGGTCCAAATGCAACCACATTTTTTGCCCACCTTGCATACGTTCCACCACCAATTACAAGTGGCTTACTATCGTCTCCTGTAAATTCCTTGTATACATCAAGTAATGTCTTTATCAAAAAGTGATCCTTTTCAAAGTAAAGTGGTGGCATATCTGTAATTAGTTTGTAATCAATCTCATACTCCTCTATCACACTTTTAATCTCTCTTTCAATATCCTCATACTTTGTATCAACTGGATAGCGAATGTTAATTGTAAGGACAATTTTATCATCTACCTTCCGCACCATGCCAGCGTTTAAAACAAGCTTTCCTGACTTTTGGTCCTCAAACCCAATGTTCAAATTTTTACCAAATACATCATAGCCAATGTGTTTATTATAAAACTCTATAAACCTCTTAAACTCATCCTCTTTTTCGTAAAGCTCTTGCAAAATGTCAAACATATATGAAATTGCATTTTCGCCCTTGAAAGGAAGACTTCCATGGGCAGAGATGCCTTTTGTCTTTATTACAGTCATCCCATCCTCTTCATAAATCTCTGTCTTTCCTTCTAAACTTTTTTTGGATACTATATCTTTTGCCCTTTGAATGTCAAAGCTTCCCTTAAAAGTGCATCTGTCAGGCACCATATTGGGCCTTTCTCCACCTTCAAGATAGAAATTGCCATCTATATTTTTAGAAAGTTCAAACACCAAAAAGCCCTTTTCGCCTTGGATTACTGGAAAATCAGCATCCGGTGTAAATCCAACTGTGGGGTATTCTGCCCTTTTAAAGTAATACTGTAAACACTTTGAGCCACTTTCTTCATTTGTGCCAAAAACAAATCGCAAACTTCTGTCAAGTGAGATTTTTCCCTCTTCAGCAAGTTTTTTTACAACATACATGCCATAAAGCGCAGCAACTGTTGGCCCTTTGTCATCAATTGCGCCGCGACCATAGATTTTCCCATCTTTAATTACACCTTCATACGGCGGCACGTTCCAACCTTCTCCTTCTGGCACAACATCCAGATGTCCTATTACACACACATCTTCACTTTGTTCTCCAAATCTTGCCTCAAGCGCATACCCATCAAAATTTTTTGTCTCAAAACCAAGCTTCTGACAAAGCTTTTCGCAAAAAACTAAAGCATCATTTACACCTTTTCCAAACGGCATACCCTCTTGAGGCTTATCTTCAACACTTTTTATTTTAATTAGCTGAGCTGTTGTTGCGATAATATCTTCTTTAAGATTGTCAATCTCTTTATCTATAAGTGTCTTTATATCTTCCATCCTCAACATCTCCTTTGCTGTCTAGATAATTTAATACTCCTTTCAAGATAGAATAAGAAAGCCAGTCCTGATATTTTTTTGTCTGTAAAAGAGAAAGTTCCATTTGGTTTGACATAAAACCACATTCAACAAGTATAGCAGGGATTTTCAGCCCCCTGAGCATATAAACGTCAATTGGTTTTGGCATGCGTTTGTTGACAAGACCGTTTGGCATGTATTTTAACTCATTTTGGACCCAAGAAGCAAGCTTTTTTGCCTCTTCATTTGACTTTTCATAAAACACCTGAGCACCAAGGTATTTGTTAACCCGAAAACTATTTAAATGGATTGAAATAAAAATAAAAACCTCAGGTTCATTTTCCAAAACAATTTGCTTTCTTTTTTTGAGGTCGTGGGCTTTTGCATCATTTTCGCTCAAATCATCCTCATTATACCTTGTGAGAATAACTTTAAATCCAAACATCTCAAAATACTCTTTTGCTCTTTTTGCTATCTCGAGATTAATAACTGACTCTTTTATCTTGCCAAAAACAGCCCCGGGGTCAAATCCACCGTGTCCCGGGTCTATGACTATTAAGTTATGAGCTTTCTTAGGCTCTTTGTTGTTAAATACATTCAAAATTCTTGTTTTTTCCTTGTTACTAATAAAAGCTATGATACCGGCTGTTACTATGAACAAGAGTATTATAGAAAGTTTTACCTTTTTTCCACACTCAACCTTTTTAAAACCTTCCCTCAAAGTACCTTTTCTACAGTATAAATTTTATGCCCCAGCATCTTTCTTATTCTCACGCTTTTGCCCATCCTCTTTATCTTCTTGCAAAAACTCCCTGACACTTTTTGCAAAAAGTACTGGTGTAAGAGATATTAAAATTACTAAGGCCACACTGAAGTAAAATCCCTTAGAAAAAGGCTTTAATAAATTCTCACCAAGGTAGGCATACAAAAAACAAGCAGGAACTGTGCCAATCAGCGTTGCAAGAATAAAATCTTTGTATTTTATCTTAGAAAGACCACATATGTAGTTTATAGCATCATAAGGTAGAATTGGCACAAGCCGCAGAAGAAGGATTATTAAAAATCCTTTCTGGGCAATTTTGCTGCCCAAATTCGAAAACTTTGTATTTTGAAGCTTCTTTTGTACATAGTCTTTGCCAAAATACCTTGCAAAGACAAATCCAACTGTAGATGACAAAAGCGTCCCTACAACTAAAATTAGTGATCCCAAAAATGTTCCAAATGTAAGACCTGCTGCAAGCATAAATATTCCTGCTGGTATGAAGATTATAAACGACTTTATAGAATACAGAATCAAGAACGCCATCGGTGCCCATATTCCAAAATGTGATATATACTGCTTTATATACCTTGGGCTTAAAGTGTGCTGTCTTTCTGCGTATATCAAAGCAAATATTGAGACGGCAATCATAAAGATAAAAATCCAAAGCTTTATCCTATCTTTGATTTTGATTTCCTCTACCATATTTCCTACTTTCCCCTTTAACCTTGATCAAATATCATACTTTCAACAAACAACTCGTTAAACTCTGGTGAGCTGGATAGCTCAATGTATTTTACCCTCTTTTTAATCTTTTCAAATTCTTTTTCAGCACTTTTGCTCAAAAGCGCCAAGATAGCACCATTTCCGGCAGTGTTCCCGGCAGGTTTTACTTTGTCTTTTAGCCCCTCTGGAATCAGTCCTATTTTGATAGCTGCCCATGGACTTATGTAATTTCCAAATCCGCCTGCCAAATAAACTGTCTCAATATCATCTTCCGAAAGGCCAGCTTCTTTCAGCATTGTTTTAATCCCTGCGCTTATTGCAGCTTTAGCAAGCTGAATCTCTCGTATATCCTTTTGTGTGATGTAAACCGAATCTGTTATGAAAAAAGCATCTTGACCATTTGCCTGCCTGAAATTGTCTTTGTACTTTTCTTTAACATCTTCACAAAATCTTCCCGTCTCATCTATGATACCTTCTTCAAGCATGAAAGCCACTGCCAAAATTGTACCAGAACCACAAATCCCTTTTGGCTGGGTATTCTCGATTGTCGTAAATTCAATCTTTCCATCTTTGATTTTGATACTATCAATTGCACCGCTTGATGCATTCATCCCACAAGATAGATTCACACCTTCAAAAGCTGGTCCTGCTGCAGCTGAAGCTGCAACCATAAAGTCTTTATTGCCCAAAACCATCTCGCCATTTGTCCCAAGGTCTAAAAGAAGACGTACCTTCTTGCTCTTGTGCATCTCTGTTGAAAGTATCCCAGCAACTATATCTGCACCAACGTAGGCAGAGAGGCTGCCGGGCAGCTTCAAAATGGCGTTTTTGTTTATCTCAAGTCCCAGAGCTTGCCCTCTTTCTTCAATCTTTTCAGCAAAAACTGGGACAAAAGGTGATGTTGCAATGGATACTGGGTCAACTCCCAAAAGCAGATGAAGCATTGTAGGATTTCCAACCGCTACAACCTTATAAATCTCATCCTTAGTAATTGAAAGCCTGCTTGTCAAAATCCTTATGGCTTCATTAATTCCTTTAATAATCTCTTTTTGAAGTACAGAAAGCCCATCTTCCTGTTGTGCTGCAAAGTCTATTCGGGAAATCACATCTGCACCAAACTTTTTTTGTGGATTTACAAATGAATAATAGTCAACCACATTTCCCTTTAAAAGGTCTACAAGATAACACACAACAGTTGTTGTACCAATATCAATCGCTAAGCCAAACAGGTTTTCAGATTTTGTAATGTCTATGATTTCATCATTGTACAGAACTACAAAAAACTCCTCATCTTTGAACTCTGCAAGCTTTTTTAAAACAGAATGTGATACTTTTAAATCTTTTCTACCGAGCAAGGACTTTAAGCGTGAAAAATAACTTTTTTGGTCATCTAAGGTTGGTCTTTCTAAAACTACTTTCTCTGTAATTATATCACTATCAACTTCAAATTTATTTGTATAAAGATTGGAAAGTATCCTTGCCTCTTGTTTTAAATAGGGTAAAAAAACTTCAAGACTTTCAAAGAGTTTAAGACAACAGGCAAGTCTTGTTCCTTTCTGAATCTCATCTGAAGTTAAAATTCTTCTTTCTTCCTCAGTTATATTTTCCAAATAAGGCTTGCCTTCTTTGAAAACCAGCACTTTGCACTTTCCACAAATGCCTCTGCTACCGCAAGGCGCTTCTAAAAAGATTGAGTTTTCTTGCAATATGCCTAATAAGCTTTTTCCTTCTTTTGCTTCTATTGAAAGCATTCTATCTTCAGTGTGTACCACAACCCTATGCATTTTTATACTTGTTCACTCCTTTTTTGTAAAAACAGATTCTCCCGTATCTTTTTGATTGCCCCTGTTTCAAAGATCGCCTTCAAAAACACAACCAAAAGCGGACCGATTATAAACCCCCACGCACCAAAAATTTCAATGCCCGCATAGATAGAAATAAGGGTTGTAAATGTCGAAATCCCAACCTGCGATGCAACAATTTTAATTGATGCTAATTCTCTAAGACCTAAGATTATAAGATACACAATTAAGAGCTTTATACCAAAGCTTGTGTTGCCAGCAATGAAACTGCCTACTATCCAAGGCAAAAGAATTATACCTGAACCTATAATTGGAATGATGCTCAAAAGTCCCAAAAGAAGGCTTATTACCAAAAAGTAAGGTGCTTTTATTATTGAAAGACCAATAAGTCCTGATAAAAACATTAAAATTGACAAGATTATCTGGGACTTTGCATAGTCAACAACAGAGTTTATCACTTTAAAAGCAATGCTTGATAGTTCTTTGTAAACTTGAGCTGAGAAATTTTGAATAAGCCATGCGCGCATTTTGTGTCTATCTCTCATAAAGAAAAAGCTTGAAAGCACTGAGAAAAAACAAATTGTAACTCCTTTTAACGTTGCAGGAATAACCTTTATTACTTTTACGCTATATGTTGCTATCTGGTTTAGAATATTTGTAAGCTCATTGACACCCGCTTGAATAAAGTTTACAATTGGGCCTGGAAGGTCAGTGTATATGTTCTTTACGCTTGAAAATAGGTTGTTTAAGGTGTCATAGACCTTGTCATAGTCAATACTTTGCAGGCTGGAGATAAGGCTCATGCATTCATTAACAAGGATATATATTCCTTCTGCAAGGATAAATGCCAAAAGTACATTTAAAATCAAAAGTATTAATATAGCAGAAACTGTACGGCTGAGCTTTCTTTTCTCAAGGTATTTCAGAACTGGTTCAAATACTGTTGCTATAAAAAGACCAATCAAAACAGGTATAAACGCCTTTAAAATAAATCTTATAAAAAGGCCAAATGCTTTTATTAAGTATGCACACGAGAAGATAAATGCTGCAAAAAGTACAATGTAAATCATTGTAACTACAAACTTGTTTTTGGTAAACTCTTTCATCTCTTAATAGTACCCCTTTGTAAGTTTTAAGTTTACACTTTTAGCATCAAAATAGTTCTCAAAAATGCTGGTAATTTCGTCTATGGAGCAGGCTGTAAAATCAAATCTTATAACATCTGCAGGCACATCTTTGTCGTCAATATAAAGTGCTGCAGGGTTTAAAATCTCGTTTTTCAGTGTCTGGGTAGAAATCAGCTTTAATAGCTCTCCTTTTCTGTCTTGCAGATATGAACCTTTTTCAAAAAATTTGAGCTTGTTTATCATAAGCGGAATTTTCCAGAAGACCACAGTTTCAATCTCAAGGTCATTTGGAGTATTTTCCCATATTCTTTTAATCTGCTGCTTTGAAAGCTCACAAGACAAACAAAGTCTTTTTGCGCCCAGACTTTTTATAAAATCCATTGCAAAAGAATTTACAACATTGAAACTGTAGTCAAAATAAAGATCAAAGTGGTCTTTCAAAAGATCATACTGTCCAAGGTTTCTTATTAAAACTTTTTTAAAGCCTCTATTCTTTAAAGTTTTAATGTCTATTTTTTCAAGGTCGTTATCGTGCGTAATCCTGTCAAAGTATACAATGTCATTTTCTGAAAATTCATGGTCAAAAATCAAGGTGTATGGAACGTAAATGTCAAAGTTTTCAATTTTGTGCGAAAGTAAAAATCCTTTTACCTTTTGGTATTGTAAAAATGAATCAACTATAAACGAAAACCTTTTATGTGAAGTTTTCATCTTGTCAATTTGCCTTGTTTCTAAATAATAGAGCATTTCAAGTGGCTTTTGAAAACTTCTTTTAAAAGAACAAGTTATTGACTCTGACAGCTTTTCTATCACTTCTTTTCGCAGCAAGTTTAAATCTGAAATCTTGACAAAGATGTTATCATCAAGATGAACTTTTAGTCGCTTTAACTCAAAAATTGTACCACCAAGCTTTGAAAAACTGTCTAAAATATTTTGGTATGTTGTTGGCTTTGATTTTGCCTCCTCTGGCACAGGCCCTGTTGCATGTGCTTCAAAAAATTCTGTCTTTGCAATAGCTTTTATATTTTCTCCTCTTTTTATTGTAACCTCAAAATTTACCTTTCTGAACTTTTTCTCCTTTTTTAAAACTTGGTCTACCTCATCTTCAAGCTGTTTACTTTTGACCAAGAAAACTTGCCCATTTGAAACGTCTTTTAAAACCTTTTTTCTTGCAAAATCTATATCAACCTTAACTCTACCACCTTGGCACTTTGAGATATTGTTGTTTATCTCAAGCAAAACTTCCTCAAACTTTTCACTTCTAAATGCAATTATATCACCATTTGTAAGGTCATAAGATGTTTTCATAAAAAGCCTGCCATCTTTAAAGTAAAAGCTGCCAATCAAAAGCCCTGTGTTGTTGGGCGCTGATTTAAAAATGAGATTATCATAAGAGGGATTACTCAAATACCCTTTGCTAAAATTTCCTCTGTTGAAAACAAGAAAGAGTTTGTTTTTGTCCTCTCCTTCTACTTCAATCTTCCCTGTTTGATAGTACATATCTATATACTTTCTATAAATAGAGGTCAATGTATACACATAATATTTGTCCTTTAGCCTTCCCTCTATTTTGAAAGAGTCCACACCTGCTTCAATAAGATCTGGAATATGATCTAAAAGGCATATGTCTCTTGGTGACAAAAGATAGCCTTCATCTGCAATCTTTTTGTCTTTACTAAGAAGCTTATAATAAAGCCTGCATGGCTGGCTGCACTGTCCTCTGTTCCCGCTTCTTTTGAAAAGTATGCTTGAAAAAAGGCACTGCCCTGAATACGAAATACAAAGTGCACCGTGGACAAAAACTTCAACTTCTATATCAGCACCTTTTTTGATGTTCTTTATCTCATTTATATTCAGTTCTCTTGCCAAAACAACTCTTTTTACTCCAAGTCTTGATAGCACTTTTGCACCAAACAAGTTGTGAATTGTCATCTGCGTGCTTGCATGAATGGGAAGGTCTGCAAACTCTCTTTTGATTATAGCAAGCAGTCCAAAATCCTGTACAATGACAGCATCAATCCCTTCTTTATAGGCAAGTTCTAGAAGCTTTAAAGCCTTGGGTATTTCTTCGTCATAGATTAAAGTGTTTATGGCAAGATAAATCTTTTTCCCTCTTTGGTGGCAGTAATCTATAGCTCTGATTAGTTCATCTTCTGAGAAGTTTTTTGCATACGCCCTTGCTGAAAATTCCTTTGCACCAACATATACACTATCTGCACCAGCTTGAATTGCTGAGATGAGCTCTTCAAACCCACCTGCAGGTGATAAAAGCTCTACTTTTTTCATGGCAGCCTATATCATCCCTCTTTTTCTGCTATTTTGAAGTATTTCAAAATATACTCATAAACCTGTTCAATTGAACTTATATCTTTAAAAACCTCTTGTCCTTTGCCGTATGCCAAAAATGGAACCAAGTTGTATGTGTGAGTTTTAACAGACAAATCTTCAAGATTCCCGTGGTCTGAAGTAATAATTATGCACGTGTCAGGTGGAAGGTTCTCAATTATGCAAATAAAAAATTCATCTAAGACCTTTACAAGTTTTATTGCCTTTTCCATATCGCAAGAGTGACCAACAAGGTCTGTCTTGAAGTGTTCAAATAGAACAAAATGGCTCTTTTCTGAAATATTTAGAAGATTCTCTGCGGCTTTTTGGGGCGAAAAAAGCGGTACATTATAGCCACTTTCTATTAAGATTTCATTTGTGATATCGCAGTACACACCCTCACCTTTTAACAAGTCTTCAACAGTTTTTAAAGCAACATCGCTATTTAAAGCCATGTAACTTGTAACAGACATTTTAAAGTTCCTATCATTTAATAGTTTTTGCAAATACTCATCCCTATAGACATTTGCAAAGTCAACTTTAAGACCATTTTGTTTTAGAGTTTTAAATATATTCTTCTTATCAATGATTCTCTTGAGGCTTGGTGTAATCTGACCGTTTATGTGAAAACCAACCTCTTTTGCAGCATTTATTCCAGAGTAAATTGTAACCTGGCCTGTGGCACTCTGTGGAAGGCCTGGAACCTTTAATGTGGCATCTAAGAATCTCATAATTCCTTTTTCTAAGAATATATCATATGATTTAGGGTGATAATAAAAAAAGGGGTTGTGCGCCTTATTCTCCCCTTTCCCAACACCGTCTAAGAATATAAAAAGCAGCTTCATTTTATCTATCACCATCGAATGTATTTATAAAATCGTCAAGCTCTTTTTTTGTCCTATCAAGTTCAAGTTTCGTCATTTCAAGTTCTTGGGTGAGGTTTTGGATAATTTCATTTAGCTTTTCAATCTGTTCTGTCTGCTCAGCTATTTTTTCTTCCGCCTCTTTTAGCTTTTCTTTATACTCCTCAATTTCTTTCATATATTTTTCAGCATCACTTGAAGTGTTCGAGAGCTTTTCTTCACATTCTTGCAAGTGCTTAAAATACTCATCTGTTATCAAAAATGCTGTAAGCATAGCAGAAAGCGATGTGCTAAGGTGCGGTTCATTTGCAATAACCTCAGACATTTTTTTGTTTATAAAGTTTGCAATTCTCATTATGTACTCTTCATCTTCGTCAGTTTTTAGTACATAGTTCATCCCCGCAATTTTTACTTCTATTCGTTTTAAGTTATCATCTCTTCTGATATTCTCGTCCATTCCTCATACATCCTTAAAAGCTTTATAAGTGTTATTATCTATATTATAGTTTTTTTTCATATTCATTGCAATTGAAAATTTGGAAGCAAAGTAGAGTTGATATTGCAATATTCATCTCATCAAGCTAAAATCAAATTATTAAAACCTTTAAAAGGAGTCTGGAAAGATATGTATATTGCCGACCCGAACAGATACAATAACATGATATACCTTCGCTGTGGAAAAAGTGGGCTAAAACTTTCTGCTATCTCGCTTGGTTTTTGGCACAACTTCGGCTACAGTGACTCTCTTGAAAACATGCGTGAGATTGTAAGAAAAGCCTTTGACCTTGGAATCACTCACTTTGATTTGGCAAACAACTACGGACCACCACCGGGTGCTGCTGAAGAGAACTTTGGCAGAATATTTAAACTTGATTTAAAACCTTACAGAGATGAGATAGTTGTTGCAACAAAGGCAGGCTATAGGATGTGGGATGGTCCTTATGGCGATTGGGGTTCAAAAAAGTACCTTCTTGCAAGCTTAGACCAAAGCCTTAAACGAATGAACCTTGACTATGTTGATATTTTTTATTCGCACAGACCTGACCCAGAAACACCAATTGAAGAGACAATGGAAGCTTTGTATCAGGCAGTGCACAGCGGAAAAGCTTTGTATGCCGGTATATCAAATTACAATCCTGAACAAACTAAAATAGCGTATTCAGCTGCCAAGCAAATGGGATTAAAACTCATTGTAAATCAAGTTCGATATAATATGTTTGCAAGAGATGTTGAAAATAGCTTATTTGATACATTAAATGAGCTTGGCATGGGAGCTGTGATATATTCTCCTCTTGCCCAGGGGCTTCTGACAGAGCGTTATTTGGACGGAATTCCTGAAGACTCAAGAGTAAGAAAATCAGGAGTGTTCTTAAAAGAAAGCGATATAACACCTGAGAGAATTGAAAAAGTTAAAAAATTATCTGAGATTGCAAAAAGACGTGGGCAGACAGTTTCACAGCTTGCACTTTCGTGGATTTTACGAAATAAAGTTGTAGCTTCAGTAATTGTCGGTGCAAGCAAAGTATCTCAGATTGAAGATAATGTGGGTTGTATAAATAATCTTGAGTTTTCAGAAGAAGAGCTGAGAGAGATTGATGAGATTTTAAACTCATAATTAAAAAGTGAAAGGGACCTTTCCCAAAAAGAAACAAGGTTGGGAGTGAGACTATAAATAATTTTGTGTAAAGTATAAGGACCTCCTTCTTGGTAAGAATCAGAATATAAACAAAAATATCCAAGAGGGAGGTTTTTGTTATGGAAAATGTTTTAACAAAAGAACAATTGCTTGTGTTCATAAGGAAAAATAGCATCCACGGTGTAAGTGACATTTATGAGAATTTGAAGGATCTATTCAAAGACTTACTCCAAAGTTTTCTAGAAGCAGAAATTGAGGAAAGTTTAGGGTACGAAAAATATGATATCAAAAACAAGCAGACAACAAATTCGCGAAATGGTTATAGTCAAAAAACTCTCAAAACCAAGTTTGGTGAAATGGAGCTTGATATTCCAAGGGATAGAGAAGATGAATTTGAACCCAAGATAATTCCTAAATACAAAAGAGATATTTCAGAGATTGAAGACAAATTCATGGCCATGTATTCAAGAGCAATAGCAACTCGAGACATTCATGTGCAAATAAAAGATATTTATGGTATCGAAATACCTGCTGAAATGGTTAGCAAAATTACAGAGAAAATTATTCAGCAGAATAAGATAATGGCAAAATAGACCATTGGAAAAGATATATCCGTTTATTTTCAGGGACGCGATTCATTACAAGATAAAAGACGAGGGTAAAAATTGTGAATAAAGCTGCCTATGTTGGTTTAGGTATTAACATTGAAGGATATAAAGATGTTTTAGGAATATGGATTGGAGAAAGTGAAAGCTCTAAATTCTGGTTGGGTGTTTTGAATGACTTGAAAACAAGAGGAGTGGAAGAGGTATTACTATTTTGTGTTGATGGGTTGACAGATTTAAAAGAAGCAATAGAAGCAGTGTTCCCGAAAAGCGATATTCAAAAGTGTATTATTCATCAGCCAAGTCAATTCGTTCAAATATGTTTCATACAAGCATATAAAAGAATTTTCAAAGGATTTTAAAAAAGTATATCAGGCAACTAATGAAGAAGAAGCACTGGAAAATTTTTATTATGTAAAAGAAAAATGGGGGAAACAGTATCCTTATGCGTTCAGGAGCTGGGAAAACAACTGGGAGCTACCGACTTCGTTTTTTAAGTTTCCCTCGGCAGAATAAGGAAGATAATTTATACAACAAACATCATATAAGGAGTTTATAGACAATTTAGAAAAGTGACAAAGGCAAAATCAGTATTTCCAAACGATACAGCGTTAGAGAAAATGCTTTATCTTGCAACAAAAAATGTTGTAAGAAAGTGGACACAGAGGTACAGAAATTGGGATATAATATTAAATCAGCTTTTGATAATGTATCCAGAACGTTTAAGTGGATATATAAATTAATAACAAACTTCAGTTCGCTTTAGATTGCTTTCATGGAAGCAATCTAAAACAAATTAGAACCAGAAAAATCAGAGCAATATATTCCACTATTAAATTTTGTCCAGCTTTTAAAAAATTTATGCATAAAAATTTTTAAAATGGTAATACTAAAAAATAGAAGGTAGACAAGATTATCCTGAATTTAAATACACAAAATTATTTACAGACCCTTTTAAAAATTATCCTCTAATTTTTGGATCAATTCACCATCTTTCCAAATACCCTTAATTACCTCACCTGTTGCTTTATACATTGTCCCAGTTCCATTCATTTTATCGTTTTTCCACTCACCTTCATATCTATCCCCATCAGCCCATGTGTATATTCCATATCCCTCTTTGACTCCGTTTTTCCACTCACCTTCGTACTTATCACCATTTGCCCATATATATGTGCCTTTCCCATTTATCTTGTCATTCTTCCATTCTCCCTCATACTTATCTCCGTTTGCAAAAATGCACGTCCCTCTGCCATCAAACATGCCATTTTTGAAATCGCCTTTATAAACATCTCCATTTGCGCTGTAATATTCTCCATATCCATCCATTGTATCATTTTTCCAATCACCTATATACTCATCTCCATTGCTCCACTTGCAGTAGCCATAGCCATGTCTCATACCGTCCTTTATCTCACCTTCGTAATAAAAATCTTTTCCCTCTATTACATGTTCCCGTCTAAAAAGCTGTGATAAACTTAAATTCTTATTACCTTTAAGAGATTTTATTTTCTCAGAAGGAATCACCATCAAATATTTCTTATTAGGATTCTCATTATAATACCCTGTAAATCCAATACCAATAACCTCGCCCCTGAAATTAAAAGCTGCCATCCCTGTATCGTCCTTCTTAATAGCCTCTCCACCAAGAACAAATACCCCGTTATCTTTATCATATTCAGAAACAAACACATTTGTATAAATAGCTGATGTGCTAATTACTACCACTCTATCACCTGGTTTGACCTTAGTTGAGTCGCCTATTTTTACATATGGCAGATTCTTAGCCCCTTTCAATTTTAAAATCGCTATATCCTTTGAAACATCATAGTCTATAACCTTTTCAACTTCATATCTCTGATTTCCAATATATACTTCCGCTTTCTGAAGATAATCGATAGCAGTATAAGTTGTTAATATCTTCCCATCAGGTGATAGCAAAATACCACAATATGTAAAAACCTTACCTTCTTTGTTATAACCTTTTAAAACAACAACCTTGTTCTTTTCTTTCTTGAGCTCATCTAAGGTCCAATACCTTACATTGAGTGTTAATATAACATCTTTCTTATAATTTTGAACCTTGCCTTTAAATACAAATCTGCCTACATTTTGAGTAGATACTCTATTAGGAGTCCATTTTACAGGAACATAAACTACTTTCTTGTCAGAAAGGGTAGCCTTGACTTTGCTTGGCAAGGTAAAACTGTCTCCAACTTTTACTATAATGTTTAAATTATCAATTTTCACAATTTTAGTTTTGGTTTGAGCTGATAAAACAAACTGAAAACCTGATATAATGCTCAGAAAACAAATAACAATAATTACTTTTCTAATTATTTCCTTCATTATGTCATACACCTCCACATAAAAGTTTGTAGTAATGCCTTCTTATTACTCCACTATTTGAGCTATGTTGTCTGTAATACGTTGGTAAAGACTACTTTTTGGCTTTATACGTTTGTTTTTAATATACCTGATTCTACGCCATATACACCTGGAGTTATCACAAAATAGTCTTCCAAGATGTACAATCCATCAATAAAAAACTTTACTTTCCACTTACCTGTAGGCATTTCATCGCTTATCTGTATGTAATGCCACTCAGTTATGTTGTCCATTCTCTCATCATCGCTCCAAACAATACCACTGCTTTGAACAAAAAATTCCCCATTAGGCTTATACCAAAGTATACTGCTTTGATGAAAACCCAAAACATCTTTATATTCAATCCTCACACATACCTTCTCGTCTCTCCTTGAAAAAGCTCTTTTATAAATTAACTCCCCACTTTCAACTGTATCACTGCAAAAGCCAAAGTCTTTAACATATATACTTGGTTCAAAATCATATGTTAAGATTTCTCCGCTGGCATTTATAGCTATGCAGGAAAATATCTGCCCGTCTTCTGTTGGCAGTGTAAACGGTGCTGCCCAGTCTATCAGCCTTATATTGTCGTCAATTACAAAAATGTATCTATAAATATCAGAAGGATTCAAATCCAGCTCACAACACAAAACTATCATCTCCTCTTGTCATCGGAATATATTTTTTCCCTGTCTTCTCTGATATGATTTCTAAATAAACTCTCTCTGCTTCTAAAAATGTGCATTCAAACCTGTACCTCATTATTTCCAACCCCTCTTTGCTATCTCTTTATCACTTCTAAGTACATTTGTAGTCATACACTTCTTTCTGTTTTCCTCAACCCATCTTTTCCACATAACCTCAAGTTCTTTCTTCTCTTCCTCACTTAGCTTAAACTCTTTTACCCACCTCTGAAAAAATGGAAATGGATAAAGTTGTATATTACTCTTCCCAAAACCTATCAACGCTTTCTTGCCTTTTTCAATATCTCCTACCTTTCGATAATAGTAAATCCCTAAATACTCTGGATCTTCTTTCTTCATAATCTCTTCTGCCTCTTTATATTTGCCATCAATTAGTTTGTTAAGAAATTCTAACTTTTTCAATTGAAATTTATAATTCTTAAAATAATCCTTGTACTTGGGATAATTCTTTTTCCAGATATCATACACTTCTCTTAATTTATCCTTCATACCCAATTCATAATAGCAATTCCCTGAGTATGATAATAGCTCAATATACTCTCTTAAAAATTCATTCTCTTTATCCTCCTTAACAAGTTGCAAAAACTTTTCTATGTATTCAAGTGCTTTTTGGTAATTTCCATATGCTTCTATATATATTACCCCAAGTGAATAATATGCTCGTCCATTAAAATCCCAGGTTGTTTTAGGCTCATCCAAGTCATTAATATTTAAAGACATTTTTATCCAGTAAACAGCTTCACTCATTCTTTTTATCTCACCAAGTTCCTGACTTCTCTTCCCAACTGCTACACCTTTATAAAAATAAGCAACCTTTTTAACCCACAATGAGGTATCACTGTTTAACTGCTTCAAAGCAAGGTCTGCATAATATTCCTCCATCATCGGATTACCTATCAGATTGGCTATTTCACACATTTTGAAATAACCACTAATTTTACCATCAGAAGTTTTAGCATTTTTAACAATCCATTTGGCAAGAGCTGCAGCATTATTATACTCCCCCCTATCTATCATCCCATTTATCACACTAAGTGTATCATCTATTGACAAAGTGTTCATTATAACTTTGTCATCTACAATGATATATCTGTTTGAAAAAAATCTAAATCCAAAATAAACCAGTATTAAACCTATCAATCCAATTATCAGCCACTTCCTGCTTTTCCTCATCCTTTTCAACTCTCATTCCCCTTCTTACTACAAACTTTTTTACCGGGTATATTTTATCAAAAAGCAATTACTCTCTTCAATACAAAGCACACAGAGCTCTTTGCAAAGCTCTGTGTGCAAAGATTTAATAACCAAAAGCTGGTTTTGCCACTTTTGTCGTAACATCAAATACTTTTTTAAGTTTTCCTAAATTACCAGATACTTTGGCTGCCTTTGCTAACTTATCTAATCCTTTGGTACCTGCTATACTAACCCCTACTTCAAACAGTGCTTTCCCTACCATTTCTCCTTTTTTGTAAGCATCACCATTTACAAATTCTTTCTTTGCCTTAGCAACAGATTGCTCTACATATTTTAATGCTGCCTGAGGATGTTTAACTACCACTTCTACCCCTTCTACAATCTGTTTTGGATGAGTTACAACATCAACTAAACTCTTTGCAGTATTTACAGCCCCTTTGAAAACTCCAACAGCAACTCCTATCTTAAACTTTGTAGCATTTGGTACTGCGAGCCATACACCCTGCATAGTGGTCTTTATCTTATTAAAACTTTTCTCATCAATGCTTAACCCTACGCTTTTTTCGGAAGTTATCTTACCTGTTGATAAAGAATGAGTTACCTTAGCTAAATTTATTTCAGCTTTTCTATTGTCCTTTACTGCTCCCCCAACTGTTACATTAACTTCCTGATTATGTGTCTTCAAAAGCACCAGTTTTGTTCCACCTGCAACCTCAGCACCCCTTTTGTTAACTGTTACATTACCTACAATTTCAGTTTTATCATTAACTTTCGTACTCGTGATAGTCTCAAAACTCTTGCTAATTTTTCCCTTCTCTAATTCCAAATTCAATTTACCAGAATTGCTGTGCTCAACAACACCAGAAGCCTTCTTTGTATTTGCTTTGTACTGTGAAGTCTTCTCAACTCCTACTTCTCCACTTACTGAAGATGTAAATTTTAGATACATTTTGTTGCCTGCTACATTCAAGGTTATTTTTTCTCTTTTTTATAGTTTTATTCCCTACAACAGAAATACTATTTGTTGTTGTAACATCTACAGCTTTTTTCAAACCTTCTTTAATATCTTTTGCAACGGTCTCTAATTTTTTCCCAGTTGATTTTACTACTGAAGAAATTTTGTGCTCTACTGTTTTAACTGTGTTATTCAAATTTGAAACTGTAGATTTTACAAAATTGTTGACTTTGTTCTGAATACTTTTTGCAGTGTCACTAATATCTTTTTTGATATTTGAAAAAATACCCAAAATTCCTCCACTATTTCGTGTATTCGAACCATGAGTTTTACTGCTGGTAGAAGCTTTTTGCAAAGAAGTGTTTGAAAGTGTAACTTTGTATGCAGCAGTAGACTGCACAGAAGGTTTATTAGGCACAATCCAACCTGTTGAAAGCGATCGTGCAGAAACACTATGATTGGAACTATTGACCTTAAATATTGTTGTGAGTATTCTTAATCAGGTTATAATTCGTAATAATTTTACTACTCATACCCCTCACTCCTCGTTTCTCAATTTTTGTTTGATTATATCCCAAAAAAAAAAAAAAAAAAAAAAAAAAAAAAAAAAAAAAAAAAAAAAAAAAAAAAAAAAAAAAAAAAAACAATATATAATATTGATGAATTTTTTCATATATTTGTTACTAAATTTGTTTAATATGCAAAATATAAACGGAAGTTAAGGCGAAAACTAATTAAATGGTTTGTAATGTTTTAAAATTACTGATGAGGTTGTTGAATAACAGAAATAGCCATATAGAGTAAACATGGTAACAAAAGAAAAAGTTACTTCATATTTAGTTTTAATTCAGGAAATACCTAACAAAATACAATAGTAAAAAATATTTCCATGTACATTAAAGTTCAAAGTTAATATCTTTTATTCAACAACCCCTAAAAAATAAATAAAAAAAACTCCATCTCTTATATTCTTGTTTATATTCTGGTTCTTACCAAGATGGAGGACTTCATATTTTCACAAAATTATTTATAGTCTCACAAAATGAACTATCTTTTGGTATATAATTAATGACAAAACAACTTATTTTCTCTTTACCATCAATTTTGATTTCAATTGGATATGCTTTGATTTCACCTTCTCAAGTATCATGATAATGTACCACAATTTGCTTTACTCTGCCTTTTGATATTTTAAATTCAATTTTATAATAGGAACTGTCTTGGTAATAAATGCTGTCAATTTCACCTTTTTCGTTATAGATTATACTACCATATTGCTCGATATCATTAGTAGAATCAAATTTTAAACCATGGGTGTTATCTTTGTTGCTTGTTTTTGGTTTGATACAGTATAGATATTCTACACCACCAATTTTTTCTGGACTATATCTAAATTTATTTATCACTCTTTTATAACTATCTCCTACTTCAATTCCTCTCGGTCCTTTTATTCCTCTCTTGTTAATCTCTGCGTCTATTACATAATATGAATTCTTTTTAACACCTGGTGCTAATATAATGCTACCCCAATCATAGTAACAATATTCTACATAATCACCATAAGCACCCCACCATTCTTTCTTAACCTTTTTGGGTTTTCCTACTTTTTTTATCAATTCTTCCCTTGCAAATTCATATTTTAATTCTACCAAAACTGGCTCACCTTTTGCATAAATATGCTTGTTATTTCTAAAAACAAAAAGGTCATCTTTAAAGATTAAAAACATTCCCACAGCAATAATTGTTATTCCGACAAAAATTGATAGAAGCACAAATGCTCTTTTTTTTCATTTTTTAACATCCTTTTCACTTTTTGTTTTTAATTTTAGTACATCCATTGGATTTATTAAATCGCTTCTGCGCTCATAATTTATATCTGGAACATATTTGTAAGTTTTGTTATTTCTTTGAGTAAGAGGTCTACTACTATCACCTTTATAAACTTCTAAATGAAGCATTGCATCACCACCTCGATTTTATTGCTGCAATATCAGAAAAAGCAGAGTTTTATTCTGTTCATATGAAATACCCTGAGGAATTAAGAAAGCATATTCTTATCCACAAACGCCGCCTTTGTGTAAATAGCATGATTGAAAAGTAAAAAAGTAAATTCAGTTGGATATATCAATGCTGCCAAAGTCTTAGAAATTAATATTTACGGAACAAGAAGAGAACTTACGCCGTACAAAATGGAAAAATGGAGTTCCCAGTATTAGAAAATGCATCAATAACATAACCCAACTTTACAACTTACGTTATAAATTGGAAACACAAAATTCTTGACAAGTCTCCCTATAATATAACCACCTATCCCATCGGTAAAATGTAATACCTTATACCTGCCATTAAAACCTATTTTTAACATTGCCTCTCTATCTCTCCTACTACAATATTGTATCTCCTCAAAAGATACTCCTCTTCATTTGTCTTAATCTCAACTGCTCTTACAGGAATTTTAGATATGTCAGGCTCTTCAAACTTGGTCTCAAAATCTACAATAAAGTATATCTTACCCCCTGTACTCTTTAAAATCTCATTCGTAACCACTAACTTCTTGCCACCAATTTCTATTTCCTTGCCACGCATCTTAATATCTCTCCATTACCCTTCCATGTAATATTTCATCATTTCGTCCATCAATTTATTCATTAGTATTTTAATTGAGCTACCATCTTTTTTATAAAATTTTGTACTAAAACTTTTCTTTTTGTTAACCTATACACTGGAATTTATGTGTAAATCTTATCTCACGCATCTTTATACTGTCAACCCTTTTTTTAACTAATTTCTTGACATAAAACTTAATTTTTCAATATAAAATTTTCCTTTCTCCAAATATCTTGAAATTTCTACAATTTTCTTTCGCTTCCACAATTAAACATAAGCAAACCTCGGTGGCTACCAAGTAAACCTTGTATTATTTCCCATGTCAAATATAGTAGCTCACAAGCAAGAATATTTTTTCTGTGCTTTATTTGAATGTAATTTTACCGAAAATATTTCGGTAGCATTCCCAAAACATATTTAAAAAGTAACTTCCAGCTATTTACTGTAAAATTATAATAAGGTATGATTACATAAAAAAGATTTTGCTGCGAAAGGAGAATCCAGCTTGAGAAAGCTTCCCAAAAAGGAACCTATATTTTTGCCAGATGAGTGGAACATAATAGAAGAGGGATTTCATCCTGAAAAGAATTTTATGCTTGAGACCATATTTACAGTTGCAAATGGATATCTGGGCCTGAGGGGAAACTTGGATGAAGATTTTCCTGACAAAAGCCAGAGCTTTAAAGCAACATATATTAACGGCTTTTATGAAGAGTATGATATAACTTATCCAGAGGGTGGATATGGATTTGCAAAGCGTGGCGAAGCAATGGTAAATGTGGCTGATGTAAAGACATTTGAAATAACAATTGATGGTGAAAAATTTAATCTATTCAGTGGAAAAATTGACAAACATGTGAGAAAACTTGATATGAGAAACGGAACGTTTATGCGCAAGATAATCTGGGAATCTAACAGCGGCAAGAAAATTTATATCATATTTGAGCGGCTTGCATGTTTTAAAAGACAGCATTTGGGAGCAATCAATATTAGAATAAAACCTCTCAATTTTTCTGGCAGAATAAAAATTGTAAGCAAAATAGAAGGAAACTCTTCAAATCTACTTGAGACAGAAGATGTGAGGGTTGGTTCTGGAATAGAAAAATTTCCTTTTGAGACAATTAAAGCTTACTGTAATAAACTTAATGGTTTTTTAATGCAGAAAACTAAAAAGAGTAGACTCTCGTATGGCTGCATGGTAGATCATGTTTTGAGCATCAAAGAATTTTTCTACAAATCTTTTGCTGACAAAGGGAAAAATCTTGTCATATTTGAGATTGAATTTGATGCAATAAAAGATGTTGAATATAATTTGACAAAATATTTTTCATACTTTACACAAAGAGATGTTGAAGAAGATTTGATTGAAGAGGGCTGTGCTGCTGAAATACTTGAGGCAAAAAAGATTGGATTTGAAAACCTTTTGAAAGAACAAAGAGAATTTTTGGAAGCTTTTTGGGAAAACGCTGATGTTGTAGTAAAAGGAGATCCCCAAATCCAGCAAGCTATAAGATTTAGCCTATTTTCGCTGCTTCAATCAACAGGTAGAAACGGTATTTCAAACATTGCTGCAAAAGGCTTAACTGGAGAAGGCTACGGTGGACATTATTTTTGGGATTCTGAAATCTATATAATGCCGTTTTTTATTTACACGCATCCAGAAATTGCAAGAATGCTTTTAATACACCGCTACAATCTATTAGATGCAGCAAGACAAAGAGCAAAAGAACTTCATCATCGTGGTGCCCTTTATCCATGGCGAACAATTGCGGGAAAAGAGTGTTCAGCTTACTTTCCAGCCGGAACTGCGCAATATCATATAAACGCTGATATTGTCTATGCCATTAAAAAGTACTTTGAAGCAACAGATGACCTTGACTTTATTAAAAACTATGGTGCAGAGATTGTATTTGAATCAGCAAGATTTTATGCAGATTTAGTGCACTTTAGTGAAGAAAAGGATAGAAAGTTTTGTATCTTTTGTGTAACAGGTCCTGATGAATATACAGCACTTGTTGACAACAATGCTTATACAAACTACATGGTTCAAATGAATTTGGAATTTGCAGCAAGGTTATATAATCTACTGAAAGAAACAGATAAAGAAGCCTTTGAAAGACTCTGTAATAAGCTTAAACTGTCAGATGAAGAAATTGAACTTTGGAAAAAGATAGCTGATAACATGTACCTGCCGTACAATGCTAAGCTCAAGATAATTCCCCAGGATGATTTATTTATCTATAAAAAGAAACTTGATCTGTCTAAAATACCAGAAGATCAGTTTCCTTTACTGCTGCACTGGCATTATTTGGATATTTACAGGTATCAGATTTGCAAACAGCCAGATGTATTGCTACTCATATACCTTTTGAGAGATAAGTTCAGTTATGAAGATCTGAAAAACAACTATGAATACTATGAACCAATAACCACACATGATTCTTCTCTCTCACCAGCAATCTTTAGTATACTGGCTGCAGAGCTAAATCTTCTGGAAAAAGCTTATGAATACTTTAGATACACTGCAAGAATGGATCTTGAGGATTTGAACGACAATACAAAAGACGGAATTCACGCAGCCTGTATGAGCGGAACATGGCAGGCTATTGTATTTGGCTTTGGTGGCATGAGAACAGGTAAGGATTTACTTTCGTTTTCCCCAAAGCTTCCTGAAGGTATTGATTATATCTCATTTAAGATCAAATACAAGGGATGTACTATAAAAGTAGAAATAACCAAAAATAAGGTAATTTATACACTCTTGGCTGGTGAAGCTATCCTACTTTCTCATTATTCCCAAACTTTTGAGCTTAAAAGTGGGTAAGCAAAGGAATTTGTAATTGAGACATAGGAATTAAAAAATTGCCTTTACAAACAACTTAAGGCTGTTTGGGGCATACTCAAAAAACCCATACAGCCTTAAAGTTTTTAGAAACCTAAACATAACACACAGTCATCGCAGCCTTGCAGTTGACTCTCTTTTGACAAGATCTGGTTCTAAAACAATATGATTTATGGGCTGTTTCGAAATTAGATTCAAAAGCAAATAGAAAGCTGACTTGCCCATCTCGGATTTATTCTGCCTTATTGTTGTAAGTGTAGGTGTTATATACCTTGCAATAGAAACATCATCAAATCCAACAATGGATACTTTTGCAGGCACCTCAACCCCAAGGTCCTTAAACCTCTTTATAAGCCCTATTGCCATCATATCAGATGCAGCAAAAACTGCAGTGACACCTTTTTCTAAAAAGTAATCCGCTGCTTTATATCCACTTTCTTCTGTAAAATCACCTTCGACAATAAGTTCATTGTCTATTCTAATCCCATTTTTGCTCAAGGCCAAAATATAGCCATTCAGTCTTTCTTGGCTTACATATGCTTTCTTATGGCCGTTTAAAAATCCTATCCTTCTGTGTCCAAGATGGATAAGGTGTTCTGTTGCAATTTGTGCACCTTTGAGATTATCAGTAGTTACATACCCAATATTTGAATTTTTAATAGGAATATCAAGCAGAACAACTGGATAGGTACTTTTTTGTATTTCATTTAGATATTCATCATCAGTTTTTAGTCCCATTATAAAAGCACCCTCAAGCTGTTTTTCCTGCATAACTGTGTCAAAGTGGACTCTCTTTTGCTCTTCTGAAGTAGTTGACAAGAGCACAACCTCATAACCATTGTCCATAGCAGCTTTCCTAAAACTTGTAAGTATCTCATAATAAAACACTCCATATATTCCCTCTCTTTCTAAATCCTCTATGAAAAGTCCTACTCGCTTTGTCTTGTTTGTCACAAGACCTTTTGCAAAGATATTTGGAACATAGTTTAATTTTTTTGCCATTTCAATAACTTTGTCTCTTGTCTCTGGATTTATATCTGAATAGTTATTAAGAGCTCTTGATACAGTACTTGGCGACAGTCCTAAAGCTTTCGCAATGTCTTTTATTGTCACATTCTTGCTCTTTCTCATTATATTTTCTCCCTCTGTTTTTGAAATATTTTGCTAAAACCTTGAAATTAATTATACACTCTCTTCCTTGGTAAATTCAATATCATAATTACTCCTTAAGCCCTGATGTTACAATACCTTTTACGAAATATTCCTGAAAAAAGCACAAAAACTATTATAGTGGGCAAAGATAGCAAAATTGCCCCAGCTAAAACCTGGTTCCAAAACTGATAGTATTGACCATAGAAAGAGTTAAGCCAAACAGGCAAGGTGTAGAGCTCTTCTGAAGATGCTATAATACTTGGCCACATAAAGCTGTTGCAATTACCAACAAAAATAAATATTGCTTTGAGTAGCCAAGGCAGGTAGAGAAAGTGGCAAAAATATTTTAAAGAATATCCCAAAGCGAGACAGTCCATCAATAAGTGCTGCTTCTTCTAAGTCTTTTGGTATTGTCAAGAAATATTGTCTCATAAAGAATATATAAAACGCACTGACAAGCCACGGGATAATTAATCCTTTGTATGAATCAATCCACCCAAGTCTATTTAATATAAGGTAAATTGGTATTAAAAGAACCTGACCTGGTATCATCATTGTGCCGATTATCACGTAAAACACAACCTTTTTAAAAGAAAAATCAAGTCTTGCAAGGGCATACGCTGCCATTGAGTTAAACAAGATATTCCCGGCTGTTACAGCCACTGCTACAACAAAACTGTTAAAAAGCCATCTTAAAAATGGAAATTCATGTGTGATATATCTATATGAATCAAAAGTAAGTTTGTTAAAATCAATAGAAAATTTTGTAACATCTTCAACTGGCTTTAATGATGTAATGACTGCTATAAGGTAAGGAATTAGAGTTACCAACGCCCAGAGTATGCATATGGAATAAAAAATCATTTTTACTCCAATCCCATATGTATTTTTTCTGTCCCACATCTTTTTCAGCCCCTTCACTTTTTAATATGACATCTCTTCACCAAAGAATTTCCTTTGAATCAATGTTAGAATAAAAATAATTCCAAACCCAATAAACGCCATTGCTGATGCAACGCCCATGTTAAACTCTTTGAAAGCTGTTCTATAAATCATAACAACCATTGTCATTGCTTCCCCCATCGGTCCTCCATCAGAACCACCAATAATGTAAGAGAGGTCAAACATCTGCAGTGTGCTTATAAATGACACAACTGTGTTGAAAAATATCATAGGTTTTAAAAGTGGTATTGTAATTTTAAATAGCTTTGTAAACTCTCCAGCACCTTCAACCTCAGCAGCTTCGTAAAGCTGGTCAGGAATTGTAGAGAGCCCTGATAAAAATGTAACCATGTAAAAACCAACAGAACCCCACACAGCCACACTGACAATCGCGGACATTACAAATGAAGGCTCATTGAACCAGTTTCGTGGAGTTATACCTATATGGCTTAAAATCTGATTCACCAAACCATCTGTCTTGTATAAAAACAAGAATATTATTGACACAGCAACAGGGGAGGTAACTGTTGGAAGATAGTAGGTGGTTCTGAAAAAGTCTTTGAACTTTACCTTGTCATTTACTATCACAGCTAAAATTAAAGCGATAATTAGCTGAGTTGGAACCACCAAAATTGAATAGTAAAAAGTGTTTACAATCGAGTCCAAAACATCTTACTTGTCAAGGCTTCTTTGTAATTTAAAAGTCCAACAAATTTGGGCGGTGTATCTCCCAAAAACGAAAATTCCTGAAAGCTTATTATAAACGCTTTTACCAAGGGATAAGCAAAAAATATGAAAAATGATATAATATATAATATACGGCAGAAGCATTACAAATGCGGTGAAATACTCTTGAGCTTTTGTTTTATTTTTCATTTTTTATTCACATCCCCCTATAACTTACAATTATACTTTTGTAAAGTAAGGCAAGGTTTAAAGCCTGCCTTACTATGTGTCAATCTTTAAACTTTCTTACTTCATAATCTGCTTTACTCTCTCTTCTATGTTCTTTTTTAGGTCATACTTTTTCCCAATAACGTAATCTTCAAATGCTTTGTTGAAGACGTCTACAACTTTTGTGCCATCCAGACCATAGAAGTAAACTTGTGCATACTTTGCACCATCAACAAGCGCTTTTCTCTCTGGATAAGTCTTAGCAAAGTTCACACCTGCGCTCTTTAATGAAGGAAGTGCCAAACCTGCTTCAACAACAAACTTCTGTCCGCCCTCACCAGTCAAAAATCTTATGAGCTTGAACGCCTCAGGCTTGTGCTTTGAATTTTTGCTCATCACATATGCAACGGTGAATGCCATTGTTGACTTGCCAGCTGGCCCTGCGGGAAGTTCTGCAATACCATATAAGTCTTTTGGAATCTTTCTTTCGTTCAAGAATGGAATCATCCAGCCACCTTCAATTGTCATAGCCGCTTTCTTGTCTGCAAATGCATCCCCAACCCAGCCAGCGCCTAAATCCTTTGGAGTTTTACAAATTCCTTCCTTGAAAAGGTCAAGTGCAAATTTGAAACCTTCCAAAGCTTTCGGGTCAGTAAAGACTGGCTTGCTGCCATCAAATACTTTACCACCATTTTGATATGCAAAAGGTTGAATTCTTGCAAGCTCAAGATTCATTGTAAGACCTACAACTTTGCCTGTTGTAAGTTTCTTAGCATAATCTTTTAGCTCCTGCCATGTCCTTGGAGGACGAGTTAAACCTCCTTGTTTGAACATCTCTTTGTTGTAGAACAAGACCAATGTATTGTAGTCTTTTGGAAGACCGTATACTTTACCCTTGTAGATAAATGGCTGTAAAAGTGATGATTCATATCCAATTGTCTTTACATTGTATTTTTCATCCAATAGTCAAGCGGTTCTAAAACACCTTTTGCAATATACTGCCATGCTGGCATTGAATCCATGTAAAAGATATCAGGCTCTGTCTTTGATGCCGTAAGTAGCTGCATCTTTTGGTTATAGTCACCGACAATCTCAACTAATTTAATATCAACATTGGGATATAGCTTTTTGAACGCTGCAATTTGGTTTTGGACAATCTTCTTCTCAGCAGGAGAAGATGCCCACGCACCAAGCTTTAATGTAATTTTTGATGTAGCATAAGCACTCTTTTGTGAAACTGCAATCCCAATACTCAAGGAGATAATAAACACTAAAATAAGTAAACCTGCTACCAACCTTTTCATAAAATCAAACATCATTTGAGATTACTTAAATATTTTCGGAAATGTTTTTGACAATTTTATTATACAACAAGTTATTATTTTTGTCCATATTTATCTTAAAAAATTTTTGTTTTTTGTTTATATATCATAAACTATTTTGCCATAGTTCCAAGATAGCCTTAACATTTATCGAAACTATTTTCGAAAAACAAATCCCCTGTGAAAAGCACTCATCTTTGCTTTTCACAGGGAAAACTGTTTATATGGTAACTTCTTGCCCTTTAATTTTTAGCTTTACACTTCCCTTTTCAACCCTTTTTTTGACCTCAACATTATCTTTTGTAATTGTAAAGTCAAAAAGGTTTCCTTTCCACCAAATACTAAACTTCAAGCTTTCCCATTTTTCAGGAAGCCATGGATTGACATTTAGGATGTCATTTTTTTCTAAGCTAATGCCACCAAACCCAAATACTAAAGCTTGCCATGTACCACCAAGTGATGCGGCATGAATACCTAAATGAGTATTCCCTTGGTTGTCTTCAAGATCTGTCAAAGCTGTTCGCATAAAGTTGATATATGCTCTGTTTGTCTCACCAACCCTGACACCTATCAAAGCGTATATGCTCGGACTCAAAGACGATTTGTGCATAGTTCTCTTCTCATAGTAGTCGTAATTTATTTTCTTTGTTTGATCATCAAATTCTTCACCGAGCAGGTAAAGAAGCATTACAACATCTGCCTGTTTTATTAGCTGGTAGTTATTCAGCTTGTCGAGTTCTACACCTTCTGGCCAGACTGGCATATTATTCTGGTCATATTCTTTTATAACAAAATCTTTTAGGTTGAAATACCCTTCAAACTGTTCAATTAGTTTTTTGTCGGGATAGTATGGTATATAAATCTTTGAAGCTATCTCTTGCCATACGAAAGGTTCTTCATCAGATAGGTTTATCTTTTTGGATAACTTCTCAAAATACTTTGGATATTTTTCCAAAAGCAGATTGCAGAGTTCTGATGCTTTGAGTAAATTCCACTTAGCAAGATAGTTTGTGTATGCGTTGTTGTTGCAGTGTTCGTGAAATTCATCAGGGCCTATAACATTGTTTATTTCATACCTACCTTTTTCCTTGTTGTATTTACAGATTGACGCCCAAAACCTTGCTGTCTCAATTATAATCTCTGAACCGTAATTTAAAAGGAAATCTATATCATCAGTTGCGCCCACATAGTTCATAACTGCATATGCAATATCCGCAGAGATGTGATATTCTATATCACCAGTCCATATCCTAACTGGATTTCCGAGATAGTCATATCCCCACTTTGGAGTTTCTTCTTCGCCTGTATCTGCACTCTCCCACGGGAACTGAGCACCTTTGTAGCCATTTTTCTTTGCATTTTCTCTTGCCGCATCAAGCAAGTTGTATCTGTACATAAGCATCGCTTTAGCTGCTGCAGGGTTTGTGTAGATATAAAACGGAAGCATAAATATTTCAGTGTCCCAAAAAACATGTCCTTTGTAACCTTCACCTTGAAGTCCTTTCGCACCAAGGCTTACATGTTCATCTTCTGGATTTGCCATGCTAATAAGATGAAAGATGTTGAACTTTACACTTTTGTTGGCAACTTCATCTCCAACTATATCAATATTGGCAACATCCCAAAGTTTTTTATATTCCTCTATATGCTCAAAAAGTAGCTTCTCAGCACTTTTTGTTTTGAATTCTTTCAATTTATTAGTACAAGTTTCAAAAACATCTCCAACGTTTTTTTCTCTTGAGGACACCAAAACACTTAGTTTTTCTATCTCATAACGTTCTCCTTGCTTTGCTTCAACCTCAAAGTTTTCTGTAATAATGCATCCTAAATCTTTTGTAAACCTATTAAAATGACATCTTTGGTTATTCAAGGAAACTTTTGTCGAACTTGCTATTTCTACCTTATACTTTTTGTCCTTTATAGTAATACCAAGATATATACCATCTGCAAAGTCCTTCTTTTTATCTATCTCATAATGCTTCACCCTGTCATTCGGAACATCCTTAGAATTCACAGTAGTTGCGTCAATAAAGCTTTCAATATTTAAAACTGCCGAATAGTTTTCGCACACAACATTGTACTTCTGAACAATTAGATTCTTATTATTCATACTTACAAAGCGGAATCCTTCTATAGTTGTAATTCTACCTTTGTTATCTTTCAGTCTCAATTTTCTGTACAAAACACCTTGTTTTAAGTCTAAAACTCTTTTGAATTCAAGTATCTCACATTTCAAGGGATTCAAATACTCTCTATTGATATATATCCTAAGACCAATCGGATTTGGTAGATTGACAAGTTCTGTCACCTGTGCACCTGACTTATCAAAGACACCAGCAATGTAAGTTCCCGGAGTTTCATCGCAAAAAACTTCTTCGTTAATTCCTCTTATCCCTATATAACCATTTGTAAGAGCAAAACATGTTTCAAACTTGCCAGAAACTTCAAATTTATCCTGTTCAATCAGCCATTCGCGTTCTGATAATTTCATGCACAAAAACCTCCTAAACTATTTTAAAAACCTTTTCGTGAAGATTTTCAAGAAGTTCTATTGTAACCTTGTCCAATCTGTCAACTATAAAATGAGCGTTTTTTAGTCTTTCAAACTGACCATCTCTGCAAACCCCAATTGTAAGCATTCCAGCAGAAATTCCTGCCTTGATGCCGTCTATTGCATCTTCAAAAACAACACATTCTCTTGGATTTACATTCAGCCTTTTTGCAGCAGTCAAGAATATCTCGGGATCAGGTTTGCCCTTTTTAAAATCATAGCCCGTTACAATTGTATCAAACATCTTATCAATACCAAGTTTTGTCAGAATTTTGCTTGTATTTTTGCTTGAGGATGCGACAGCAAGTTTTACTGAGTTTTGCTTAAAATACTGCAAAATCCAAATTGCGTCCTCAAACGCTTCTAAACTGTCAGTTTCGACAAGCTCTAAAAAATACCTCTGCTTTTCCTCTGCCATAGAAATAAGCTGCTCTTCGGAAAGATCTCCCACAATACTTTTTATCCCATCCATCCTGGGCTTCCCATCTACTTTTTGTTTGTAATCTTCATATTCAAATTTGTATCCATGATTGTTGAACATTTCTTTCCACGCTTTGAAATGAAGCTTTACAGTATCAGTCAAAACTCCGTCCATATCGAAAATTGCTGCTTTAATTTTTCCTATAAAGTAGCAAGCCCCTTTACTAAAGTTGTTTCCTAAAGCTATTATAAAATTTTTCGAATCGTTTTCAACATTGTTTTCGATTATTTTCGTGAAGAACTTTTACATTTCCTAACTGGAAGAAGTTACCCCGATAAGGTTGGTTTTGTCAAAGAAAATGAAATAACCAGCGATATGAATAAGTCAAAATGAGTGGTTTTGTCAGGAAGGATATCAGAGAATTTTGAAAAAGCAAGAACCACCATCTAATGTATAAGTTTTTGTTAATTTTTTAACGATTTATAGTAAAAATAAAACAAACAAATCCGGCAGCCACCTACTTTCCCGTGCCGTCGCCAGCACAGTATCATCGGCGTTGCGAGGCTTAACTTCCGTGTTCGGAATGGGAACGGGTGTTTCCCTCGCTCTTTCGCCACCGGATTTGTTTGCTTCTTCTTACCTTTTTTCAGCAGCCTCGCAAGTGAATAGAGTAAGGCGCTATACCGGTCAAGCTCCTCGGGCCATTAGTACCGCCTTGCTCAACGCCTCACAGCGCTTACACATGCGGCCTATCTACCTGGTAGTCTTCCAGGGCCCTTACCACCCTTTTAGGGTGTGGGGTATCTCATCTTGGGGTGGGCTTCACGCTTAGATGCTTTCAGCGTTTATCCCATCCGGACTTGGCTTCCCAGCCGTGCCCCTGGCGGAACAACTGGTAAACCAGCGGTCCGTCCAACCCGGTCCTCTCGTACTAGGGTCAGCTCCCCTCAAATACCCTGCGCCCGCGGCGGATAAGGACCGAACTGTCTCACGACGTTCTGAACCCAGCTCACGTACCGCTTTAATGGGCGAACAGCCCAACCCTTGGGACCTACTTCAGCCCCAGGATGCGATGAGCCGACATCGAGGTGCCAAACCTCCCCGTCGATGGGGACTCTCGGGGGAGATCAGCCTGTTATCCCCGGGGTAACTTTTATCCGTTGAGCGACGGCTCTCCCACTTGAAAACCGCCGGATCACTAAGCCCGACTTTCGTCCCTGCTCGACCTGTCGGTCTCACAGTCAAGCCACCTTAACGCCTTTGCACTCCTACCGCACGATTTCCATCCGTGCTGAGGTGACCTTTGGGCGCCTCCGTTACCCTTTAGGAGGCGACCGCCCCAGTCAAACTGCCCACCTGGCAGTGTCCCATCACTCGGTTCAGAGTGTCTGGTTAGTGCCCCAGTGCACCCAGGGTGGTATCCCACCGGCGGCTCCAGGGAAGCTGGCGCCTCCCCTTCTCAGCCTCCCACCTATCCTGTACAGGGCACACCAAAACACAGTGCCAGGCTGCAGTAAAGCTCCACGGGGTCTTTCTGTCCAACCGCGGGTAACCAGCGTCTTCACTGGTACCACAATTTCGCCGGGCACACCGCCAAGACAGCGCCCAAGTCGTTACGCCTTTCGTGCGGGTCGGAACTTACCCGACAAGGAATTTCGCTACCTTAGGACCGTTATAGTTACGGCCGCCGTTCACTGGGGCTTCGGTTCGGAGCTCATCACCCCTCCCCTTAACCTTCCAGCACCGGGCAGGCGTCGGCCCCTATACCTCGCCTTTCGGCTTAGCAGAGACCTGTGTTTTTGATAAACAGTCGCTTGGGCCTCTTCCCTGCGACCCTGAAGCTCATCACCTCAGGGCACCCCTTCTCCCGAAGTTACGGGGTCAGTTTGCCGAGTTCCTTAGCGGTGCTTAACCCGTCCGTCTGTGGATACTCTCCTCGCCCACCTGTGTCGGTTTCCAGTACGGGCACCTGCCTTCGCCTACGCGACGCTTTTCTTGGCAGTGTGAAGCACGGCACTTCGCCTACTTTACCTTCGGCTCCCCATCACGGCTCACGGTTGTCGGGTGTGCGGATTTGCCTACACACCCCCGCTCGCCGCTTGGCCGGGGTCAACCAACCCCCCGGTTGCCTGCTCCTCCTGCGTCCCGCCCCGTAGGATAACCTCCGGCAGGTGGCTCAGGAATATCAACCTGATGCCCATCAGCTACGCCTTTCGGCCTCGCCTTAGGTCCCGGCTAACTCTGGGCGGATTTGCCTTCCCCAGAAAACCTTGGGCTTCCGACGGGCAGGCTTCTCACCTGCCTCTCGCTACTTATTCCGGCATTCTCACTTCTGCCTCGTCCACCCTGGCTTACGCCTTGGGCTTCACCCTAGCGCAGAACGCTCCCCTACCGCTCT